>NZ_CP022162.1:1412247-2012247 GCF_003293595.1 Microbacterium sp. PM5
GCCTCCTCGGCCGGCGGTTCCGGCACGGGCGCGACCGCCTGCTCCACCGGCGGGGGTGTCGGCGTCGCCGAAGGGGTGAGCGTGGGCGACGGTGTGCTGGTCTGCATGATCGGGGCGATCGTGGGCGCCTCCTCCGCGGGGCGCTGCACGGCGCTGGTGGCCGCGTACACGCCGCCGACGATCGCAGCGACAACGACGACCGAGCCCGCAACGGCGGCGACTCTCTTGATATTCATCTCTCTCCTCCAGGTCTGGCCGTGCGGTGTGCTACCACTGAAGTATGGATAGCTCTTTCGACATCGTCTCCAAGATCGACCGCCAGGAAGCGGACAACGCGCTCAACCAGGCCCGCAAGGAGGTCGAGCAGCGCTACGACTTCAAGGGGACGGACGCGTCGATCGACTGGAGCGGCGAGGCGATCCTCATCAAGGCCAACAGCGAAGAGCGGGCGAAGGCGGTGCTCGACGTGTTCCAGTCGAAGCTGATCAAGCGCGGCATCTCGCTGAAGTCGCTCGAGTCGGGTGAGCCGCAGCCCTCGGGCAAGGAGTACCGCATCACGTCGACGCTCAAAGAGGGGATCTCCTCCGAGAACGCGAAGAAGATCACCAAGCTCATCCGCGACGAAGGCCCCAAGTCGGTCAAGGCGCAGATCCAGGGGGACGAGCTGCGCGTGCAGTCGAAGTCGCGCGACGACCTGCAGGAGGTTCAGCGCATGCTCAAGGCCGCCGACCTCGACGTCGACCTCCAGTTCGTCAACTACCGGTAAGGCACGCGAGCGGGCGGCACTCACCGGATTCATCACCGCTTCGCATAGATTCCGGGGATGATCGCGCCCCATCGTCGGCCGCCCCTCGTCGCCGCTGCGACGGCCGCCGCCGCAGCCGCCTTGTTGTGCCTTGCGGGCTGCAGCACACCCGCAGCATCCGCGGCGCCCGCGGCATCCACCCCGACCGCGGCAGCCACCCCGACCGCGACGCCCTCGTCGACACCGACACCGACACCCACTCCGGCGCCGACGCCCACGCCAGCCGTGTGGACGTTCCATACGACGCCCTCACCGGATGCGAACTGCACGGGGCCCGGCCGCGAGGCAGCGCGTGACGGCGTGCTGCACGTGTACGTCAGCATCGCGGCGCAGCACCTCTGGGAGTGCTCGGGCGAGAATCTGCTGATGGACTCGGCGGTGACCACCGGCGCCTCCGGTTTCGACCCGGACTACGCGACGCCGACCGGAACGTTCGCGATCAGTCGCATGACCCGCGACACCGAGCTGGTCGGCCACGACCGCCACGGCTCGTGGGACGACCACGTCGCGTACTGGATGCCCTTCGACGACGGCGACGTCGGCTTCCACGACGCCTCGTGGCAGACCTTCCCCTTCGGCACCGACGGCTACCTGCAGAACGGCTCGCACGGCTGCGTCCACATGCCCACCGACGCGATCGCGCACCTCTACAAGGATGTCGAGGTCGGCACGCGCGTCACGGTGCGCTGACCCGCGGCGCCAGCCGCTCAGCCGCGACCGAGACCGGGCACCAGCACCGGGGTGCGCTTCTTGTACTCCTGGTACGCCGGCTCGTCACCCCAGCGCGCGTCGGCGCGCTTCTCCAGCATCGGGATGCCGCTCACCCGCGTCAGCAGAAGGATCACGAACAGCGGCGAGATCACGGTGACCCACTGCCAGCCCACGGCCGCCGGCAGCGCGACGATCGCGACGCCGACCCAGACGAGGATCTCGCCGAAGTAGTTCGGATGCCGCGACCACGCCCAGACGCCCGAATCGATGAAGCGCCCTTTGTTGGCGGCATCCTTGCGGAACGCCGCCTTCTGCCCGTCGGCGACGACCTCGATGACCAGGCCCACGAGCCACACCACGGCACCGATGACGATCCATACGTCGAGCCCACCCGCGGTGGTAGCGGTGATGCCGACCCACGCGGCCGACGACGTGACGGCGACCCACAGACCCTGGATGATCCAGACCCGCAGGAACGCCAATGGGTTGATCTTGATGTCATCGAAGCGGCCGTCCGCGCCCTGCGCGTGCACCCGCACGTACAGGAACACGGACAGCCGCACTCCCCACACGACGATCATGACGGCCAGCACCCACGCCCGCACCGAGGCCGGCGCGACGGCCGCGAGCAAGACGATCGCGACCAGTGCGAACGTCAGGCCTCCCGTGAGATCGAAGAACTTCTCGGTACGCAGCAGCGCCGCCGGAATGTAGGCGACGACCTGGATCGCGAATGCCACGACGACCGCGAGCGCGAACAGCGGGATGCTGCCCCACGATGCGCCGGCGCTTCCGCCGGCGACCGCGAGTGCTGCGCCGATGCCGAGCGCGACGAGGATGGTGACGAGGATGGCGCCCGGGCGCTGTGACATGGGAGTTCTCCGGTTGAGGGGCGTAGTAGGGCGGGTCAGAGGTAGAGGGCGTCGATGGTGCCCGACTCGCGATCGAGCAGCTGACGACGCCGGATCTTCAGCGTCGGCGTCACGACCTCGCGATCCTCGGCATCCGCGAAGACGAGCGCGAACCGTCGCACCTGCTCGCTGCGCGAGACCAGCGCGTTGGCTTCGTCGACGGCCCGCTGCACCTCTGCGCGGAGGTCGGGGTCATCCAGCGCCACGGCGCTGCCGCGTGCGGCGGTGACCGCATCCTGGTCGAGCACGATGAGTGCGGTCAGATACGGCCGCCCCTCCCCCACGGTCACCGCCGAGGAGATGACGGGGTGCTCTTCGATCGCCGCTTCCCACCGCGCGGGGGCGACGGTCTTGCCACCCGACGTCGTGACGACGTCCTTGACGCGCCCCTCCAGCACGAGACGGCCGCGCTCGTCGAGCCGGCCGAGGTCGCCCGTGCGGAAGAAGCCGTCGACGAAGGCGTCACGGTCGTCGTCCGCGTTGCGATAGCCGGCGAACACACCGACGCCCTTCGCGAGCACCTCGCCGTCGTCGGCGATGCGCACGGTCGAGCCGGGAAGCGGCACCCCGACGGTGCCCGAGCGGATGCGACCGGGAAGGTTGCCGGTCAGCGGCGCGGTCGTCTCGGTCAGCCCGTACCCCTCGATCACCGGAACACCCATGCCGCGGAACAGCAACGACAGCCGCGACGGCAGCGTCGCGCCGCCCGAGAGCACGTAGCCGATGCGCCCGCCCATGAGGCCGCGGATGCGACGGTAGAAGAGGGCGTCGAACACGCGGCGACGCACCCCCAGACTCCACGACGACGCGGGCCGCTCGCCGTCGTCGATCTGCTCCTCACGCCGCGCGAGCTCCGTGGCGGTGCGAACCGCGGCATCCCAGACCCGCCCGAGGTGCTTGTCGGCGGCCTTCGCCCCGGCCGCCGCGGCGATCTTCTCGAGGATGCGGGGCACGACCACGAGGAAGGTCGGGCGCAGCTCCGCGAGCGAGGCGACGACTTCCGACGGTTCTGAGAGGTGAGCGATGCGCATGCCGCTGGCGAGACAGATCAGCTGCAGCCCCCGGGCCAGCACGTGCGCCAGGGGAAGGAAGATCACCGTGCTGCCGTCCGCCCGCACGATGTCGGAGTACGCGGCGGCGATGTTGAGCACCTGCCCGAGGAAGTTCTCGTGGCTGAGGACGACGCCCTTGGGCGTGCCGCTCGTGCCCGAGGTGTAGACGATCGTCGCGGGCGAGGTGGGGCCGGCATCCGTGCGGGCACGCTCGAGCGCGGCGTCGTCGACGAGGCCGCCGCGAGCGGCGAGGTCGGCCAGGCCACGCGTCAGGGACAGGACGGTCGGTACCCCGGCCGCCGCCAACGCGGACCGGGAGCGCTCGTCACCGAAGAAAGCGACGCGCACTCCGGCGTCGGCGACGATCGCCGCGACCTGGCTCGGCGCGGAGGAGTCGTACACGGGCACGACGACGCCTCCCGCGAACCAGACGGCCAGGTCGGCGACGGCCCACTCGTAGCGCGTCGGGGCCATGATCGCCACGGCGTCGCCGGGTTGCAGGCCGTCGGCCAGCAGCCCCTTGGCGACCGCGCGCACCTCGGCGGCAAAGGCCGCTGTGGTCACCGGCCGCCACCGTTCTCCTTCGCGCACGTCGAAGGCGACATGGTCGGGAGCCTCGTCGACCCGACGCCTCAGCAGGTCGGTGACATTGCGGTACGCCGACAGGTCGGCAAGCGGCGCAGTCGAGACTTCTCTCACGGACGGAGCTCTCCTTCGGGATGGGCGTAGCTGCCTCTTGTTCGGAGCCGTGGCCCGATCGGATCGGGTGTCCGCTCCGAAATCCTGCCATGCTCGCGCCCGACGCCCGGATGGGTTGCCGAAGCGCCCGCCGACACGGTATGGAGGCTCTCGCCGCGTGCGCGACCGGATACGCTCGCAGAGTGAGCTCCTCCGCTGTCATGCCGCGGCTCCCGGCGTGCGCCGTCACCGCACGGGGAGGCCGATGACCATGCCGCACGACGACGGGCTCGACGACTTCGCCGACCTGATGGGCTCGGCCCCCAGCGGTGCGTCGCACGTGTCGTTGTCCGCCGAGGATGCCGAGCGCCTGCGCCGACGTCGGCGCCGCCGCCGCCGCGGCTGGCTGATCGCCGCAGGTGTCGTGCTCGCGATCGTCGCCGGCGCCGGCGGCTACACGGCGTGGGCTCTGTCGGCGCCGTTGCCGGCGCTCGAGACGACGACACGCGTTCCGACCGTGACGCCGGGCGCCCCAGCAGCGCTGGCGATGCCCTCCGGACGGGCCGCCGCGATCTCGGTGGTCGGCGCCGCGGGCGATCTGGGGGCGGCGGGACTGCACGCGGTGAGCGGTGACGACCAGCCCCGACCGATCGCGAGCATCAGCAAGCTGATCACCGCGCTCGTCGTGCTCGACGCTCATCCGCTGCAGAGCGCCGACGACCCCGGTCCGACGATCACGTTCGACAAGGCCGACCACGACCTGTACGACCAGTACTACGTGCTCGGCGCGACCGTGGCCGCCATGCCGACCGGCAGCTCCATGTCGCTGCGCGACGCCCTGACCACCATGCTGTTGCCGTCGGCGAGCAACTATGCCGACGCGGTGGCGATGTGGGCCTTCGGCTCCCGTTCGGGCTACGTCTCCGCGACGCGCACGTGGCTCCAGGCTCACCAGCTGAACGGAACGACGATCGTCGAGCCCACCGGCATCGATGAGCGCAACACGAGCACACCGAGTGATCTGCTCGCCATCGGACAGCTCGCCGCGGCCAACCCCGCTCTCGCCCGGATCACGTCGATGTCGTCGGCCACCGTCCCGACGGTCGGAGAGGTGGACAACACCAACGATCTGCTCGGCAGCGACGGTGTGACCGGCCTGAAGACGGGCAACCTCGGCGCCGGGACGTTCGCACTGCTCTACACCGCGACGAGCAACCCCGGACTGGGCGAACCGCTGAAGATCGTCGGCGTCTCGCTCGATGGGCAGTCGCGGGAGCAGGTGGATGCCGATGTCACCACCGCGCTGCGCAGCGTCGCCGCCGGCGTGCACCTGGTGCCGGTCGCGAAAGCGGGAACACCGGTCGGCACGGTGACGAGCCCCTGGGGCGGGGAGGCGCAGTTGGTGCTGTCGCGCGACGAGAGCCTGCTCACGTGGTCCGATACGCCGATCACCGCATCGATCACGCTGACGATTGCGCCGACCGGCCAGGACGGCCAGCAGATCGGCATCGCGACGTGGACCTCCGGCGGCCGCAGTGCCAGCGTCGCGGTGGCCGTGCGCGGAACGATCGCCCCTCCCGACGACTGGTGGAAGCTGACCCATCCCTCGCTGCTCGGCGGCCCGGCGCCGTCGCCGTCGCCGTCGCCGAGCCTGAGCGTGAGCCCGTCTCCGACTCCCACCGCCGGCGGCTGAGCGGCGCGGATCAGCCCAGCGCGCCCGAGACGAGCCAGCGGCGCAGTACGCCGTACGCGGCATCCCTCGGCTCCGGCGCCGACAGGAACACGTCGTGGATCGCGCCGTCGATGTGCGCGACCGTCACGAGAGAGCCGATCCGCGTCGCCGCACGGGCGATGTCGGCGACCACCAGCACGCTGTCGGTGGAGGTCATCTCCGGCGCCCACTGCAGCGGCGTCGTCGATGCGGCGGAGAGCAGGGTGAGCACCGGGGCGTCGATCGTCAGGCCGCCGGCGACCGTGGCGTGACCCCGCATCACGGCGGCGAGCCAGCCCGGATGGGTGGGAAAGCCCCGCTCGGGACGCCAGCCTTCGGGACTGTCGGGCAGGGTCCCCAGTTCGCGCTGCGCGCGCGTGTAGAAGCCGAGATCGACGACCGGGTGCGCGCCGAGAGGGTCGAAGCGTGCCCGCATCGCGATGATCGGGGCGATGGCCTGACGCCCGATCGCACCCGTCTGCAGCTCCAGCCACGGACTGTTGAGCACGACGGCGGAGGCCGCGCCGCGATGCCGTGCCGCCCAGAGGCTCAGGGTGAGTCCTCCCGTCGAGTGCCCCAGCAGCACGAGCCGCCGGCCGCGATCGTGCGTGCCCATCGCGGCGAGGGCGGCGGCGATGTCGGGATCGTAGTCGTCGAGCGTCGTGACGTATCCCGGGATCTGCCCCGGGCGCAGGCTCCGGCCGTATCCGTGCAGGTCCAGGGCGTAGAACCGGGCACCGAGGCCCGTCCAGAAGCGCGCCAGCTCCGTCTGGAAGAAGTAGTCCGACCACCCGTGCACGTACAGCACGTCCACACCGTTCAACGGTCGCAGCCACGGCATCCGCGGGAGGGAGCGCACGAGGGTGGCGGGATCGGCGTCCGCGCCGAGCTCGAGCGTGAGCTGTTCGAAGCCCGGCCCGAGGATGTCTGCGACCCACTCGCCCACCATCTCGCCAGCCTATCCGCGGCCCCTCTGTGCGGGGCGACGGGGATAGCGGAGGAGATTTCCGTTCGGGAGGACGGATGCCGCGGCAGCGACCTCCCGACGCGACATCTCCTCCCGGGCGGTTCAGCGCGCGAGGTGGAGTCCCTGGGCGACCGCACGCATGAGCACGTCCTGCACGTGCTCCCACTGATGGATCACCTGTCGATAGCCGACGCGGATCACGTGATACCCGAGCAGCATAAGGGCGGCATCGTGCGCGTTGTCGGCATCGCGCTGCGCTCCGACATGGTGGCCGCCGTCGATCTGCAGGACGAGCCGCTCGCCGATGAGCAGGTCGACGCGGTGGCCGGCGATCCAGATCTGGCGCCGCAGCGGCAGACGCATCCACCGCAACCGGGGCACGACGATCGTCTCCAATCCCGAGTCGGACCAGACCTCCGCCGCCGCGAGCACACGGCGCGCACAGGCCGGAAGGCGAAGCCGTGCCAGCGCCGGGGCGCTGACCTCTTCCTTCCGCAGAGCCGACTCCCACACCGCCAACGCGACCTCGAACGGTTGGCACGCGGCGACCGCAGCGAGCACGTTCTCGGGAGCATCGACCAGTGCATCCGGATGCCGCGGCACCACCGGCCGCGCCCAGTGCACGACCGCGGTGGCCGTCGGCGCCCTCCCGGCGTGAGCGTGAGCGGCGACGTGAACGCGCGCGTCGTCGTCGTGCACCCACCAGCCGCGCCGGCGCGCCTGCGTCACGCACGAGATCACCACGCCCGACCGTGCCGCCGCGATCAGGTGCGGGTCGGCATCCGGTACGGCCAGCCAGCCGCGAGCCACGCGCACCAGCTCCCGCCGCGCCACCGCGCGGTCGAGCGCACCGCGGCCGTATCCGGCTCGATCGATCCGATCGCTGCGGACCACGCCTCCGCATGCACGGGCCCACGTCGCGGCATCCATATGCGACATCGTGACCCGAGCCACAGCCGGCGACCCCGCGCGCCGCGGCATCCGTGCACAACCTGTCGCCTCTCCCCGCTGGGGAGGAGTCGAAGCAGGCCCACCCGTGCGCGCCAGCAGAGGAGATTTCCGTTCGGGAGGACGGATGCCGCGACAGCGACCTCCCGACGCGACATCTCCTCCCGAACCGACGGCTTACTCGCCGCGCGAGACCCGGACCATCTCGTCGCGGTCGACGACCTTGATGCGCGCACGCTCGTGCGGGGCGCCGAGAGCGACCTCGTGCTCGTCGAGACGATGCCACCCGTCGAGGTCCGTCCAGGCGACGCCGCGCTCGGCCAGCAGGGCGGGGATCGCCTCCGGCGACGGGTCGGCGGGCTGCCACCACGACGCCTGGTCGTTGATGAGGTGGCTGATCGTCTCCATCGCGTCCGACTTCGTGTGCCCGATGAGTCCGACCGGGCCGCGCTTGATCCAGCCGGTCGCGTAGACGCCGGGCACGCGCTCGTTGGAGTCCTTGTGCAGCACCTGACCCTCGTGATTGGGGATCACGCCGTGCTTCTTGTCGAACGGCACGCCCGGCAGCGGCGATCCGAAATAGCCGACGGCGCGGTACAGCTGCTGGATCGGCACCTCGCGCAGCTCGCCGGTGCCGATGACGCCGCCCTGACCGTCCGGACGGGTGCGCTCGTACACGAGAGCGGCGACGCGGCCGCTGTCGTCGGTCTTCACCTCGACGGGCTTGGCCCAGAAGTGCAGGTGCAGCCGGCGCGACGCCTCGCCTCCGGCGTTGTTGACGCCCGGCCGCTGACGCCACGACTGCAGCACCCGATCGATGACCATCACCTGCTTGTTGCTGGCGACCGCGGCGCGCGACGCCTCGTCGTAGTCGAAGTCCTCGTCGTAGACGACCATGTCGACGTCGCGCAGCTCGCCGAGCTCTCGCAGCTCCAGCGGCGTGAACTTGACCTGGGCGGGACCGCGGCGACCGAACACGTGCACGTCGGTCACCTGCGAAGCCTCCAGCCCGGCCTGCACATTCGCGGGGATCTCGGTGACGAGGAGGTCTTCGGCGTGCTTGGCGAGCACACGCGCGACGTCGAGCGCGACGTTGCCGTTTCCGATCACGGCGACGGATGCCGCATCCAGCGGCCACTCGCGCGGGAAGTCCGGGTGGCCGTCGTACCAGCTGACGAAGTCGGCCGCGCCGAACGAGCCGGCCGCATCGATGCCGGGGATGTCGAGGTCGGCATCCTTGATCGCACCGGTGGCGAAGATGACGGCGTTGTAGTGCTGCTTCAGGTCGTCGAGGGTGAGGTCCTGACCGAAGCGGACGTTGCCGAAGATGCGGATGTCACCGCGATCGAGCACGTCGCGAAGGGCGGTGATGATCCCCTTGATGCGGGGGTGGTCGGGGGCGACGCCGTAGCGCACGAGTCCGTAGGGGGCGGGAAGGTGATCGAACAGATCGATCGAGACGTCGAACTTGCGCTCGGCCTTCAACAGGATGTCCGCCGCGTAGATGCCGGCGGGGCCCGCGCCGACGATGGCCAGCCTCAGCTTGGTCATGGGTGTGTCCTTCGTGTTCATCCGGTCGTGGGGCGAGGGCCGGCAGGCCCGGGTCGAGACGCGATCAGCTCGAGCGGTCGACGATGACGTGGGCGAGTTTGACCAGCGCATCGCGCACGGGACCGGCCGGAAGCGGATCGATCGCCGCGATCGCGGCATCCGCCCACTCGTACGCCTTGGCGCGGGTCTCGGCGGTCACGGCGTGTGCACGCAGCTGCTGCATCGCCTCGTCGAGGATCGCAGGATCGGCTCCGTCGGCGATGCGCGCCACGCCGTCGTCGATCGTGGCCTTCAGCGCGCGCGAGGCCGGGTCGGCGGCCCGGGCGAGAAGCAGATAGGGCATGGTCGGCACGCCGGCGCGCAGGTCGGTGCCGGGGACCTTGCCGGTCTCGGTGGGGTCGTCGGAGAGGTCGATGACGTCATCGAGCAGCTGGAAGGCCACGCCGACCTTCTCGCCGTACTCCAGCGCGGGCTGACGGTACTCGGAGGGCGCGTCCGAGAAGAGGATGCCGGCCTGAGCGGATGCCGCGATCAGCGATCCGGTCTTGTCGGCCAGCACCTGCAGGTAGAAGTCGACGGGGTCCTCGCCGGCCTGAGCGCCCACCGTCTCGTGCATCTGCCCGAGGACGAGACGCTCGAACGTGTCGGCCTGCAGACGGATCGCGCGTTCGCCGATCTGGGCCATCAGCTGGCTGGCGCGCGAGAACATGAGGTCGCCGGTGAGGATGGCGACGTTGTTGCCCCACACGGCGTGGGCGCTGGGGACCCCGCGACGCACGTCCGCGCCGTCCATGACGTCGTCGTGATAGAGCGAACCCAGGTGCGTCATCTCCAGGGCCGTGGCACCGGTGATGACGTGCTCGGTGGTGCCTTCGCCCAGCTGCGCGGTCAGGAGCGTGAGCATGGGACGCACCCGCTTGCCGCCGGCCTCGTAGAGATAGCGCGTCGTGGCGTCGGCAAGCGCGTCACTGACCCGCAGCTCGCGGGCGAGGGTGTCCTCGACGCGGTCGAGGCCGTCCTCGACGACGGCGAGCAGCTTGCGCATCCGGGGACCAGCGAGCACACGCTCGGTCAGGCCGAGGTTGGCCGTCAATCGCGCACCGGCAGCGGAGGAGCTCGCAGTCACCCTCCCAGCCTACCCGCGGCCGTCGCACCCGCGGTCGCGGAGGCCGTTTCGACTCGGGCGCTGCGCGCCCTCGCTCAACGACCGGGAGTCGCTGTCTCGCCCGCTCGGTGAGCGAGGGCAGCGAGTCGAAACGGGGCTCAGACGAGCGGCTTGACCGCGCGGTGCAGCGCGACGATGCCGAAGGTGAGGTCGCGGTGGGCGACGCGGGTCCAGCCGGCGTCGCGGATCCACGACGAGAGCGTCACCTGGTCGGGCCAGTCCTTGATCGACTCGTTGAGGTAGTCGTACGCGTCGGCGTTCGAGCTCACGCTGCGCGCCACCGTCGGCAGGATCCGGTCGTTGTAGAACCGGTAGAGGCTCGCGAACGCGGGGTTCTGCGGGTGCGAGAACTCGCACACCAGCAGCATGCCGCCGGGCGCGGTGACCCGCAGCATCTCGGTGAGCGCCTTCTTCGGATCGTTGACGTTGCGCAGGCCGAACGAGATGGTGACCACGTCGAACTCGCCGTCGGCGAACGGCAGCGCCATCGCATCGGCCTCGACGAAGGTGACGTTGGGCACATGTCCGTGACGACGGCGGCCCTCGGCGATCATGCCCGGCGAGAAGTCGCCGGCCACCACCTCTGCGCCACTGCGCGCCAGGGCGACCGAGCTCGCGCCTGTTCCGGCGGCGAGGTCGAGGATGCGCTGACCGGGCCGCGGAGCGATGGCACGCGTCGTGGCGATGCGCCACAGCCGATCGTTGCCGAGGCTCAACACGGTGTTCGTGCGGTCGTAACCGGCGGCGACCTCGTCGAACATGCCGCTCACGCGGGACGGATCCTTGCCCAGGTCGGCGCGGTGTTCACTCACCCTTCGATCCTAGGCGCGCTCGCGGCGGCGCGGCAGCGCGGCAGCGCGGCGGCGCGGCAGCGCGGCGGCGCGGCAGCGCTCAGCGATGAGGCAGCGCCGCGAGCACGGCGAGCCAGTGCGCCGCCGTCGCCTGGTCGTAGGGCGCCCGCTCGGCACGGACCTCGGCTTCGAGCTCGACCGCCACGGTCTCGAGGCGCTCGACGATCTCCCTCGGGTAGCCGTACCGCACGCGATGCTCGTCCCACTCGTCGCGGTCGTCGATCCAGATGCCACGGCCGTCGCGGGCACGCACGACGTCGAGGTCCATGTCGATGCCCGTGGGGCTCGGGATGCCGGCGGGGTCCGCCGCGGCATCCCATCGCAGATCCCACGCCACATCGATGTAGATCGCGATGCGCGGGTGGGTCGCGTTGAGGGTGGCGGCGTATTCGCCGCTCGGCGGGATCAGGGTGACGTTGTCGCCGTCGCTGACCGTGTCGACGCCCGGTCGGGCACTGCGCCAGCCGTCGCGCTGACCGACCCAGTCGCCGTGGACGTCGCTGCCGAGATACACGCACTCGTGCTCCCAGTGCGGTCCGCCGTCCCACTTGCGCCAGCGGAAGACGAGCGGGGTGCCGGGCGCGGGTCGATCGGTCATGGCGGGAGCCTAACCCGCCCTGACCTCCGGCGCCCGGCTGCGGCGTGCGCCCGGCGGATTAGGCTGATCGGGTGAGTTCCGCGCCGCTCCTGCCACCCCGCCTGCGCATCGTGAGCCGGGAGATCGCCGCGATCGACGACCTGCTCGAATACGCCGATCCGGCCGACCCCCTGGTGTGGGCGCGACGGGGATCGTGGCTCGTGGGCGTCGGCTCGGCGCTGCGCATGGAGGTGCCGGCGGCGGATGCCGCGACCCTCGCCGACCGCTGGCGCGCGGTTGCGGCGGCGGCGACGGTGGACGACCACGTCGGCGTTTCCGGCAGCGGCCTGATCGCCTTCGGCGCGTTGCCGTTCGACGTGCAGTCGGCCGCGACCGCAGTGCTGACGGTGCCGCGGATGACGATCGGCACGCGCGAGGGCCGCACCTGGGTGAGCTGGGTGCTGCCCGACGACGGCGCCCCCGAGCCCGACGAGCCCCGCGCGATCGGCTACGGCCCGCACTGGTCGGCCGCGGTGGGACCTGGCGCGCTGACTCCGGAGGGCTATCAGGATGCGGTCCGTGCGGGACTTGCCGCGATCGCCGCCGGAGAGGTCAGCAAAGTCGTGCTCGCTCGGGAGCTGGCCGGCACGGTTCCGGCCGGCGCCGACCTCCGGCGACTCGCGCGCTCGCTCGCCTCGTCGTACCCCGACACGTGGGTCTACGCCGTGCACGGGCTCATCGGCGCGAGCCCCGAGACGCTCGTCACCGTCTCGGGGGGCCAGGTGACCGCGCGGGTGCTCGCCGGCACGGTCGCTCGGGGCGCCGGCCCGGACGCCGATCGCGAGGCGGCGCTGCGCCTGGCGACGAGCGCCAAGGACCTCGCCGAGCACCAGTACGCCGTGCGCAGTCTCGTCGACGCCCTCTCGCCGCACGCGAGCGCGCTGGCGGCCGCGGAGCAGCCGTTCACTCTCGCGCTGCCGAACGTGTGGCACCTCGCGACCGATGTGGAGGCCACGACCGCCCCCGAGACCTCCGCCCTCGACCTGCTGGGGGTGCTGCACCCGACGGCGGCCGTCGCGGGAACGCCGACGGCGGCCGCTCTGGCCGCGATCCGTCGCATCGAACCGTTCGACCGCGGCCGCTACGCCGGACCCGTCGGGTGGGTCGACGCGAACGGCGATGGCGAGTGGGCGATCGCGCTGCGCGGGGCTCAGTTCGATCTCGCGGCGGCGGATGCCGACGGCATCCCGTTCCGCGCGCACGCCGGCGCCGGGATCGTCGCCGGCAGCGACCCCGAGGCCGAGATGCTCGAGACCCGCGTGAAGTTCCGCCCGATCGTCGACGCCCTGGCGTAGGGCGCGCCCGGGGTCAGCTGTCGGCGAGGCGCTTCTTCTCGGCCGCGACGTCGAAGTCGGCGGCGGGCCAGTGCGGATCGATGTCTTCGAGCGCATCCAGCAGGAGCGCCTGGACGGCCAGACGTGCGTACCACTTGCGGTTGGCGGGCACGACGAACCACGGCGCCTCGGGAGTCGAGGTGCGCGCGAACACCGTCTGGTAGGCCGTCATGTAGTCGTCCCACAGGCGGCGCTCATCGATGTCGCCGGGGTTGTACTTCCAGTGCTTGTCGGGTCGGTCCAGCCGCTCCCCCAGCCGGCTCTTCTGCTCGTCGGCGGAGATGTGCAGCATCACTTTGACGATGCGGATGCCGCGATCGACGAGCCCCTTCTCGAAGGCGACGATGGCGTCGTAGCGGCGCTCGATCTCGTCGGCAGGCGCGAGCGCCCGCACCCGGCCGATGAGGACGTCCTCGTAGTGCGACCGGTCGAACACCCCGATGAAGCCGGGTGCGGGCACACGCTTCTCGATGCGCCACAGGAAGTCGTGCGCGAGCTCCTCGGGCGTCGGCTTCTTGAACGCGGCGAGCGCGACGCCCTGCGGATCGACCGATCCGACCACGTGGCGGACGATGCCGCCCTTGCCCGCGGAGTCCATCGCCTGCAGCACCAGCAGCACCGCCGGAGCGCCCTCTTCGACACGGCTCTGCGCGTAGAGGCGCTCCTGCAGCTCATCGAGCTCGTCCGCACCCGCCTCGAGGTCGCTCTGCCCCTGGTCTTTGTCGCCGTCGTAGCCCGGAGTGGATGCCGGATCGAGATCGGCGAGTCGGAACCCCGGGCCGACGCGCAGGAGGTCGGCGGGATCGGCGTTCCAGTTCTTCTGGCTTCTCGCGGTCATCTCCACATCATGGCGCGGGCAGCCGGATACGGCCAGGACGTTCAGCGCGCGAGGGCGACCTCGATGATCTGCCGCCCGAGGACGCGGGCGGTGAGCGCCTGGTCGAGCTCGGCGCGCGTGGCGACGCGGACGTACTCCCAGCCGTACGCGGCGGCCAGCGGGGCCAGATCCACGTCCTGCGGCGTGTAGAGCACCCGCTGCATGGCGTGGGGGCCGGCGATCTCGGCGACCTCGAGCCCGTCGAAGATCGTTCCCCCGCCGTCGTTGCCGACGACGACCTGCAGCCGCGGCGCCGTCTCACCGACCGGCAGCAGAAGCGCCCCCACGTCGTAGAGGAAGGCGAGATCGCCGGTCAGCACACGGGTCACGCCGACGTCGGCGCCGGTCTGGCTCGCGATCGCGATGCCCATGCCCGTCGCGATGGTGCCGTCGATGCCGGCGAGTCCGCGGTTGGCGTGGACCGGCACCTTCTTGCCGCCGAGCACGCCGTCCGCGACACGCACGAGGCGCGACGAGGCGAAGAACAGCCGGTCGTGGGGCCAGGTCGCCCGCCACACGGCATCGACGAGTCCCACCCGGTCGATCGGGGCGCGCGCGACGGCGAGCTCTGACGCGATGGCGCCGAGGCGTTCGGCGGGTACCGCAGACGACAGCGCGGCGGCATCCGGCGCCGGCGGCGCGAGATCGACGGATGCCGCGCGGGACGCCCGCATCCAGGCGCCGAACCACTCACGGTCCATCTCGCCCACGGCGGCCACGACGGCGTCGACGGACACCGAGGTGCCGTTGAGGTTGAGCGGCTCTCCCGGCCCGCGCACGGCGAGCACCTCGACGTCGTCACGCGACAGCAGCGCGGTGACCTCGCGGGTGAGCGTCGGATGACCGAAGACGACGGCGCGCTCGATGCGGCCGCCCAGCTCCGCATCGCGCAGCAGTCCGCGGTAGCCGTGGACGAGGTTGCGGCCGAAGCGGGCGCCGCTGACGATCTCGGCGATCAGCGGCCAGCCGCCCGCGTGCGCGAGCGCCTCGGCAGCGGGGCCGGCATCGGCCCCGGCGATCACCACGGTGCGGGGGCCACGCACCAGCACGTGCGGATCGACCTCCGGGTCGGCGGGATGGTTCGCCTCGCCGATGCCGCCGCCGCCCTGGTAGAGCGCTCCCGACGGCTCGGTCGCGCTCAGCTCGTCGCCGGCGACGTCGGGGCCGAGCGCGGGCGCGGGAAGGTCGAGCTCGGTCGTGCCCAGCCACGACGGCAGCACACCAGCCAGGGGCTCACGCAGCGGCAGGTTGAGGTGCACCGGTCCGGCCTGCCTCGTGCCCGTGCCGAGGGCGGCCGCGACCGCGTCCTCCGCGACCCGGCGGAGCATCATCGACTGCTCGCCGGTGCCGTCCGCATCGAGCGCGTCGGGCACGGGCAGGTCTTCTTCCAGACGCATGTTCGGCGCGAACATTCCGGGCTGGCGCGTCGTCTGGTTGGCGCCGACGCCGCGCAGCTCGGGAGGACGGTCGGCCGTGAGCAGCAGCAGGGGCACGCCGGCGTGATGCGCTTCGAGAGCCGCGGGCAGCAGATTCGCGACCGCGGTGCCGGAGGTGCACACGACGGCGGCGGGCATGCCGGACTCGCGGCCGATGCCGAGCGCGGTGAAACCGGCGACGCGTTCGTCGATGCGCACGTGCACGCGTACGTCGCCGCGACTCTCCAGCTCGGCGGCGACCAGGGCAAGCGCCTGAGAGCGCGAGCCGGGGCTGACGACGATGTGGGCGACCCCGAGTTCCGCCAGGCGTCCGAGCAGGGCGGCCGCGGCATCCGTCGCCGGTGCACGACCGGCGAGAGCGCTGTCATCCATGTCAGGCGACGCTGCCGCGACGGTGCTCGTCCGGATCGTCGTCGCCGCTCACCGGCGGATGCGACTGCGGGCCGCGGTCGGGATCGGGCCCCTCGGCATCGAGGGCGGCGAGCTCCTCTTCGAGGCGACGGATGCGCTCGTCCTGATCGGCGATCGAGACGCTGCGCAGGCCCCCGAGGAAGTCGGGGTTGTCGTCGGGTGCGCGGAAAGCGTTCTGAGGCCGCGTTCGGCCGCGACCGACCACGAACCACATCACACCGCCGATGACCGGAAGCAGCACGACGATGACGATCCACAGCGGCTTGCTGACACCGCGGTGACGAGTGGGCGGCTGCAGGGCGCAGTCGACGATGCTGTACACCCAGAAGGCGATCAGCAACAGCGCCAGAGGCAGCAGGATGCGCACCACCCCTCCATCCTAGGCGGCGCGCGCCGTGCGAGATCCGAGGACGGCGCACCGACGCCACGCGCGTAGGCTGGACACATGCATGTCCGTTCGGCCCTCGTCTACACCGTCCTTCGTCTGCTGGTGTTCGTGGTGCCGTTCGCGATCATGATGCTCTTCCAGATCATGCGCGAGTACTACTGGCTGTCGGCGATCTTCGCCGCGCTCATCGGGCTCAGCCTCTCGGTGCTCTTCCTGCGCCGCCCGCTCGACGATCTGACCGCCGGTCTCGCCGCGCGCCGGCGTGCCCGTCGCGACACCGACGAAGACGCCGAGGATGCCGCGGCCGACCAGGTCGCCTCGACGCCGTCGGAGTGAGCCCGTCGGCGGCTCCTCGAGCGGGCGCGCTCAGCCGGTGAAAGCCCAGTAGAGCAGCAGCGACAGGGCCAGCGAGGTCAGCGAGGTCAGCCCCAGCGCGACGACCAGCTCGCGCGGTGCGCGGTACGTCCAGACGACCAGCACGGCGCACGCCGCGGGGATGAGCGCGAGCATCGCCAGCCATGCCAGCGGGTAG
The DNA here is from genome assembly GCF_003293595.1 of Microbacterium sp. PM5. Classification (NCBI taxonomy): domain Bacteria; kingdom Bacillati; phylum Actinomycetota; class Actinomycetes; order Micrococcales; family Microbacteriaceae; genus Microbacterium; species Microbacterium sp. PM5. The sequence goes on from NZ_CP022162.1 coordinate 1,429,213, forward strand.
AACACCGCGAGGAAGGCGACGAGGGCGAAGGCGATGACGACGAGCGCGGTGAACAGCACCTGCGTGGCGCGCCGACCGATGCGCACGGTGAGGGTGCGCTTGCCGGCGAGGCGGTCCTGATCGATGTCGCGGAGGTTGTTCGCCAACAGCACGGCGCAGGCCAGCAGGCCGGCGATGACGCCGCCGAACCAGCTCTCCTGCGGCACCGTGCCGATCTGCACGAACGTGGTGCCCACCGTGGCGACGAGACCGAAGAACACGAAGACGAACAGCTCGCCCAGTCCCGCGTAGCCGTAGGGACGCTTGCCGCCGGTGTAGAACCACGCCGCGACGAGGCAGGCGGCGCCGATGAGCGCCATCCACCAGTAGCCGGTGCGGACGATGATGGCCAAGCCCGCTGCCGCGGCGATCGCGAAGAAGACGAGGGCGACCGTGAGCACGGTGCGCGGCTTCGCCCGGCGCGAGGCGGTGAGGCGGGCGGGACCGACCCGATGGTCGTCCGTGCCGCGGATGCCGTCGCTGTAGTCGTTCGCGTAGTTGACGCCGATCTGAATCGCCACCGCCACGACCAGGCAGCACAGGGCCAGCACCCAGCGCAGCGACGTCCCGTCGAGACGAGCCGCCCCCGTGCCGATGACCACGGGCGCGACGGCGAGCGGGAGAGTCCGCAGGCGCGCGGCGCCGATCCAGTCGCGCGCGGTGGCCCGTGTCACGTACGCGGGATCGCCCGACACACGCGCGCGCTGCGGATTGCCGCGCGGCTTCTGCTTCGCGTGATGCGCCGCGCGCGACTTCTTCTTCCGGGTGCTGCCTGCCACGCCAGAATCCTATGCCCGGATGGGCATGGATCCGCTGTGACGGCGTCGCGGACCTCAGCGCTCGGGAGCGATCCGCTCGGCCCACGCGCGCGCGAGCGCCGCCAGGGCCGGCCGGTCGGGCTTGCCACTGGCGAGCATCGGCAGTCGCGGCACCCGCAGGACGGCACGGGGCCGAGCCGGCGCACCGAGCTCATCACCGACGAGCCCGCGGAGGGTCGGGAGGTCGGGATCGGCCTCTGCATCCGCGGCATCCGACGTCATCCCCGCAGCCACGACGATCGACGCCTCACCCCAGCGCTCGTCGGCGACCGGCACGACGACCGCATCGACGAATCCGGGGACGGTGCGGACGATGCGCTCGACGCGATCGAGCGAGATATTGATCCCGCCCGAGACGATGACGTTGTCACGGCGACCCGTGACGGTCAACCCACCGTCGAACCGCCCGGCGTCGCCGGTGCGGTACCAGCGCACACCCGCGTCGTCGCGCACGAACGCGGCGGCGGTGCGCTCCGGCTCGCCGAGGTAGCCGTCCGCGAGTGTCGGTCCCGACACGTGCACCTCCCCGTCGACGATGCGCACGCCCACGCCGTCGAGCGGGATGCCGTCGTACACGCAGCCGCCGGCCGTCTCACTCGATCCGTACGTGCGCACGACACGGATGCCGGCCTCGTCCGCGCGCGCGGCGAGCGCCGGCGGCAGCGCCTGGCCGCCCACGAGGACCGCGGCGAAGCCGGCGAGGGCGCGGCATCCGGCAGGGTCGTCGAGAAGCGTCTGCAACTGAGCAGGAACGAGGGACGTGTAGGTCGGCACCCGCTCGCCCCCGCGACTGGACGCCATCGACGATGCCGCGGCGACGAACGAGGCGGCGCGGAACGGACCCGCCAGGACGGCGGGCTCGTTGCCGGCGACCAGCGCGCGCACCAGCACCTGCACACCCGCGATGTAGCCCGGAGCCAGAGCGAGCAGCCATGAGCCGCTGCCGAGACGAGCGGCCGTCGCCATGGCCGATGACGTCAGGGCTGCCCGACTGAGTGCGACGGCCTTCGGGTAGCCGCTGGAGCCGGATGTCGTGACGACCACCGCTGTTCCGGCCGGCACGTCCCGGGGCAGCTCGTCTCCCCCGCCGAGCGCGATCGCCGGCCCCGCCCCGAGCACCGCCGAACGCAGACCCCGCAGCACCGCGCGGGCGTCCGATGCGTCGACCCTCTCCAGTCGCACGTTCGTCTCCGGGAAGGTCAGTAGTGGTACGGGTACGGAGACCAGTCCGGGTCGCGCTTCTGCAAGAACGCGTCGCGGCCTTCGACGGCTTCGTCGGTGCCGTACGCGAGACGGGTCGCCTCGCCCGCGAACACCTGCTGACCGACCATTCCGTCATCGATCGCGTTGAACGCGAACTTCAGCATGCGGATCGCCGTCGGCGACTTGCCGAGGATCGTCCGCGCCATCGCGATCGCTTCGCGCTCGAGCTCGGCGTGCGCCACGACGCGATTGACCGCGCCCATCTCATAGGCACGGGCGGCCGAGTACTCCTCGGCGAGGAAGAAGACCTCGCGGGCGATCTTCTGGCCGACCTGGCGAGCCATGTACGCCGAGCCGTAGCCCGCGTCGAAGGATCCCACATCGGCATCCGTCTGCTTGAAACGGCCGTGATCGGCGCTCGCGATCGACAGGTCGCACACGATGTGCAGCGAGTGCCCTCCGCCTGCCGCCCACCCGGGGATCACCGCGATGACGACCTTCGGCATGAAGCGGATGAGGCGCTGCACCTCGAGGATGTGCAGACGACCCGCACGGGCAGGATCGGGCGCCGTCGCGTCATCGGCGGCGTAGGTGTAGCCGTCGCGTCCGCGAATGCGCTGGTCACCGCCCGAGCAGAACGCCCAGCCGCCGTCCTTCGGGCTCGGCCCGTTGCCCGTGAGCAGCACGACGCCGATGCGCGGGTCCTGACGGGCGATGTCGAGAGCGCGGTAGAGCTCGTCGACCGTGTGCGGACGGAAAGCGTTTCGCACCTCGGGCCGGTCGAACGCGATGCGCGCGATGCGACCGTCGCGCGAGACGTGCGCGGTGACATCGGTGTAGGCATCCGCACCCGGGGCGGGCAGCCATTCCGCGGGATCGAACAGCTCGGAGACGAAGGACTCGGTCACCCGCCCAGCCTACGCGCGGGCGCCGCGATCCGGCCCGGCCGTACCTGCCGCTCCCCCTACGCTGGAGCGGTGACGTCGCCCCACCGCATCCTGACCCTGCTCGCCGCCGGCACCCTCGCGCTCGGCCTGTCCGCCTGTGCGTCGACCGGCGATGCGAGCGCATCGCCGACGCCGACCGACGACACCGTCGCGTCGCTGATCATGGCGGGCGACTGCGCGGCGGGAGCGGGCGTCACGCTCGCCGTCGACTCCTCCGCGCTGAAGGGCGGGTCCTCGCAGGCCTGGTGCTACGTCACCACCAAGAAGGTCGCCGTCGCCGACATCGCAGCCGCTGCGGGGCTGACCATCGACGGAACGAAGCAGTACGGCGATCAGGTCGTCTGCCGCGTCAACGGGCTGCCCTCGGCATCCGCTCCGGTCGGCTCGGCGCAGGACCCCGCGTACATCGAGAAGTGCGACGCCATGCCCGCGGCGTTCGCGTATTGGGCGCTGTGGATCAAGCCGTCCGACGGAGCCTGGGACTATGCGCAGGAGGGCCTGTCGACGCTGACGGCACAGCCGGGTGAGAGCGTCGAGTTGCTGTTCACCCTCGACGGCGCCCCCGCTGCACCGGCGGCGTGAGCACCACCGCCGCTGATCGCTGCCGACGCGCGTACTCTCGGCGCGTGAGCTTCCGCCCCGGACCCCTGCGAGCCGCCATCGCCCTGGCGGTCGGCTTCGTGGTGGTCCGGGTCGTGTACCGGGTGCTCTTCCACGGCGTGGACGGCACCGGCGCGGTGCTGCTGCCGCTGCCGGTGTGGCCCCTGGCACCGCCGCTCGCCCACGTTCGGATGTTCGGCCCGGTGACGGCCGACGGGCTGACGGCGGCCGTCGTCGGCGCACTCCCGATCGCGCTCACGATCGTCGCGTTCGGCCTGCTCAGCGCACTGCTGGACCTGCCTCGGCTGCTCGCGCGCGCGGCGCGACGCGGTCCGTTCCAGGGGCTCGCCCGGGCGCTGTCGATCGGGTGGGCCGCGCTCCCGTCGCTCGCCGACGCCGTGCGGGCCGCCCGCCGGGCGCAGCGTCTGCGCGGAGAGCGCGGGCTCGGCTCGGGGGTGCGCATCCTCGCGCCGGTGCTGGAGGCGACCATCGAGCGTGCCACCGCCGTCGGCGCGTCTCTGGAGCTCCGCGGCTACGCCGGTCGCGGGATCGAGGGCGACTGCCGCTCTCCGATCGCGCACGGACCTCTCGCGCTCGGGTTCGGTGACGACACCGTCGTCACGATCGACGGGTCGAGTGTCGGGGCGGATGCGGTGCGCGACGGCATCCGCACCGGCTCGCTGACGGTGCTCACCGGCGCCACCGGCTCGGGCAAGACCACCCTGCTGCGCGCCCTGAGCGGGCTGCACACCCATCTCGACGGCGGGTGGCTCGACGGCGGCCTGTCGATCGCGGGGCACGATCGCGCCGAGACGCCGCCGCGCGACCTGTCGCGGCTCGTCGGCGTGGTGCTGCAGAACCCCCGCGCCGGGTTCGTGACGACGAACGTGCGCGATGAGATCGGGCTGGCGCTGGAGCTGCGCGGGCTCGCCCGCGTGCTCGTCGACGAGCGTGTTCGCGACGTCGCCGACCGCCTCGGCATCGCGGCGCTGCTCGATCGGCGGCTGCGGGAGCTCTCCGCCGGCCAGGCGACCCTCGTCGCCATCGCCGCCGCCATCGTCGAGCAGCCGGTGCTGCTGCTCGTGGACGAGCCGCTCGCCGACCTGGACCGCTCCGCGCGTGCCCGGATCGTGACGCTGTTGGGCGCGCTGGCGCACGAGGCCGGCATGTGCGTCATCGTCGCCGAGCACCGCGGCGCCGAGCTCACCGGCGTCGCGGACGTGTGGCTGCATCTCACCGCGGCATCCGCAGCGACGCCCGCGACCGTCACCACCCGGCCCTCGCCGTTCACAACTCCGGAGTTTCCGCCTCCCCTCCCCACCGAAGGGCCGTCGCGGGCAGCGACCGCAGCGGATCTCCGGAGTTGCGAACCGGCGCTCTCGACGCGGGTGACCGTCCGCTACGGGCAGCGCCTGGCCGTCGACGATGTCGCCGTGACGCTGCACCCGGGCGAGGTGATGGCGTTGGTCGGGCCCAACGGAGCCGGCAAGTCGAGCCTTCTGCTCGCCCTCGCGACCGGCGAGCACGCCCGTGACGTGCGGCTGGTGCCCGACGACGCCGACGCGCTCTTCGTGCGCGACACGGTCGCCGCGGAATGTCGCCGCGCCGACCGGCGGGCGCACCTGCCGGTCGGGACCACCGTTGCCCGCGTCGCCGCGCTGCTCGGACGCGACGAGCAGGCCCGACTGCTGGGGCCTCGGCATCCGCGTGACCTGTCCGCGGGTCAGCGGCGGTGCCTGGCGCTCGCGATCCAGACGGCGACGCGCCCCCGGGTGCTGCTGGTCGACGAACCGACGCGCGGACTCGACCCCGACGCCCGGCGGATGGTCGATGCTGCCGTCACGCGCATCGCGGCGGCCGGGACCGCCGTGCTCGTCGCGACCCATGACGCCGCGGTGATCTCCCGCGCCGACGTGGCGCTCGGCATGGACGCCGGTCGCCTATCCGCCGCGGGCACCACCACCACCGCCGCGGCCCCCACCACCGCCGCCGCGGCCCCCGCCACCGCGCCGGGTGAAGACCGCGGCGCGACGCATCAGCCGCGCGCCGAACTCCTCCGCTCCGCGCGCACGCAGCCCACGGAGGCGGCGACAGCCGCCGAACCGGACGAGATCGGAGGAGTTCGGAACACACGAGCGCAGACCACCGCCCGGGGACGGCGGCCACGCCCCGCGCTGACCGTCGCGCTGGTCGCGGCGAACGTTCTCGCCGCCGCCGCGTTCCTGTGGCCGCTCGCCGCGACCGCCCTCCCCGCACAGGCGCAGGCTGCCGTCGGGCCGATCGCGCTGGCTCTCGCGCCCCTGGCCGCGCTCGCCACCCTCGCGGCGCTCGACACGACGGTCCGCTCCGCCCAGACGCTGGCACTGCTGGCAGTGCTCGCCGCCATCGGGGCAGCCGTGCGCATCGCGAGCACCGGTGTCGGCGGCGTGGAGGCGCTGTTCGTGCTTCTCATCCTCGCCGGACGCGCGTACGGCGCCCGTTTCGGGCTGCTGCTGGGTGCGGCATCCGTGGGGCTGTCGGCGTTGCTGTGGGGAGGCGTCGGACCATGGCTGCCGTTCCAGATGTTCGCGTGCGCGTGGGTTGCGGCCGGCGCGGGCCTCCTGCCGCGACGGGTGCGCGGCGGGGCGGAGATCGCGATGCTCGTGGGATACGGCGTCGCCGCCGCGTACGCGTTCGGACTCATCATGAACATGTGGTTCTGGCCGTTCGCCGTCGGTGGTGGAACATCGATCTCGTATGTTCCCGGGGCGCCGCTGCCGCAGAACATGGGCGCCTTCCTCGTCTACTCGCTCGTGACCTCGACTCTCAGTTGGGACACGGTGCGCGCGCTCACCACCATCATCGGCATCTGTCTCGTCGGTCGCGCCGTGCTGCGATCGCTGCGCCGAGCCAAGCCGGTGGCCGCCGCACCATCGCCGCCCCGCACGGGGGCGAGCCCTCGGAGTGCGCTCGCTAGAGTCGAATCATGACCGCAACGGTGCGCCCTTTGACGGCCGACGAGATCGCCGCCGACGCATTCCTCGCCCTGCTCTGGGAGGCCGCAGGAGTCGACACCGACGCCCTCATCCGCATTCGCGACGTCGAACTACCCACGATGACCGTGGTCGGGACGGTCGAGGACGGCCGGGTGCTCGGCTTCGCCGCGTTCGGCGCCGACGCGCACGGCGCAGATCGCGCGGAGCTGCACTACATCGCCGTCGCACACGAGGCACGCGGAACGGGGCTCGGCTCTCGTCTCGTGGATGCCGCGCGCCGCGCCGACCCGACGCGACCCCTCTATGCGAGCACCGATGACGACGCCGTCGACTTCTACCGTCGCCTCGGCTTCGTCGTCTCCGACGCGCCCGGCGACCCGCGCTGGCCGACGCGGCAGCGCTACGACTGCCTCCTGGAACCCCTGGGCGACCCGGCCGAGGCTTTGACGACCACGGCGCGCAACGGAGGCCGCGACTGATGCTCACCGTCGGGTCGGTGGTGATCCGCGTCGATGATCTGGCGCGAGAGATCGCCTTCTGGACGGCGGCACTCGACTACGCGGCGCGCGAGCCCGTCGGCGACGACTTCGCACTGCTGCATCCGCGCGACGGCGCCGGCGTCAACGTGTCGCTCGACGCCGTCGCGGCTCCGCGCGTGCTGCCGCCGCGCATTCATCTCGATCTCTACGCGGATGATCAGGATGCCGAGGTGCGCCGACTCGAAGCGCTCGGGGCCCGTCGGGTGCACTGGGACAAGCAACCGCCGGATGCTGACTACGTCATCATGGAGGACCCCGAAGGCAACCGCTTCTGCGTCGTCGCGGCCGGTTAGGCGGGGACGGGCATCCACGCGGCGTGGGAGAATGGGGCACGGCGTGATCCACCCGAGGATGCCGCCGGAAGGACGAATCGTGCAGATCAGGAACTCCTCGGACTGGCGCGATGCCCTCCCCTTCGAGCTGCCGGTTTCCGCAGCGGAGGCCGTGCCTGGCGATGCCACGCGATGCTCCGGCTGCGGTCCCACGAGCGAGCCGTGGCCGCGCGAGGCGCTGTGGGTGGTGAAGCACCGGCATCCGACCAACCCCGCCGGTTTCGTGCGCTTCTACTGCGCCGATCACAAGCCGGCCGCGAAAATGGCTCCGGCCGCCGCGGCGGCGCCCGAACGCGCTCGCCGCACGCGGGCTGCCGCCGGTTCTGCTGCGCCGCGCAAGGCACCCGCCCCGATCATCCCCGAGCGCGAGGCCGTCCTCTGCCCCGACTGCTTCGTACAGGTTCCCGCCACGGGAGTTTGTGGCATGTGCGGCGCTCGCGTCGGCTGACGCCTGGCCACCATCCCCGGCTTCGGCGCCGGCAACGCGTCGCCATCGATACGTGATCTCCGGCAGGATGACGCCATGGATGCGAATCGACGGAACAAACTGGCTCTCGCCACCGCTGGAACGGCGGTCGTGGCGGTCTACGCGGCCTGGGCGGCGATCCACATCCTGATCGTGAACCCGCTCGCCGCGATGCCCGGGCATACGGTCGGTGAGATACACGACACGATGACGGCGGCCAAGCAGTGGTCGGGGCCGCTCCGCGTCTACATCACCCTCGCTATCGGCCCCGTCCTCGCGATCGCCGCGCTCATCATCACCGTCCGCCGCAGCGATCTCTCCGTCGCCTCGATCGTGAGCGTCTACCTCGCGCTCATCGTGCTCGGCGCCCCTGGCTATTTCTGGGCATCGTTCGATATCGGCATGGGGATGGCCGACACATTCCAGATCAACGGCGGCGACTACTCGCCGTGGGCCGCACCACTGTACGCCCTGAGCTTCGCGACGCTCGTCGCACTGATCGCCGTCGGCGCGTCGGACCTGCTTCGCCGTCGGCGCCGGCAACGCGTCGCCGGCGCCAGCCGCTAGCATCGCGGCATGGTCGTCCTGCACCGCCTCACCCCGGCCATGGATGGGGCGCGGAGAGCGGTCCTGCTGCCCGGGCGCGGATACACGGCGCAGGCGCCCCTGCTCTCATGGAGCGGATTGCTGCTCGCCGAGGAGGGGTGGGACGTCTACGCCGTCGAGTGGACGGATGCCGCGGCCGAAGATCCGGCGGTGTTCCTCCACAGAGCCTGGGCAGAGGTGACGGCAATGCTCGACGGCGTCCCCGATCTCGTCGTCGCCAAGTCGCTCGGCACTTTCGCCGCGCCCCTGGCGATCGCCGCCGGCATCCCGGGCATCTGGCTGACACCGCTGGTGCGTCACGACGTCGTCGCGGATGCGCTGGGTGCGGCATCCGAGGATCATCTCGTCGTGGCGGGAACCGCGGATACCGCGTGGCGCCGAGACCTCATCGCCGGCACACGAGCTGCCGTCACCGAGGTCGCCGACGCCGACCACGGCCTGCTGATCGCGGGCGATTGGCGTGCCTCGTACGCCGCTCATCAGGCGGTTTTCGGCCGCGTTTCGGCCCACGTCGCCGCCCTACCGCCGATCTGAGCACCGACGGATGCCGCGGCCGCCTCAGACCGAGAAGTACTTCGCTTCGGGGTGGTGGAAGACGAACGCGTCGGTGGACTGCTCGGGGTGCAGCTGCAGCTCGTCGCTGAGTTCGACGCCCATGCGCTCCGGACGCAGCAGTTCCACGACCTTGCGGCGATCCTCCATGTCGGGGCACGCCGGGTAGCCGAGCGAGAACCGCGCGCCGCGGTAGTCGAGCGCGAAGAGGCCGGCGGTGTCGGTAGGGTCCTCCGCGGCGAAGCCGAGCTCGGCGCGGATGCGCGCGTGCCAGATCTCGGCGAGCGCCTCGGTCAGCTGCATGACCAAGCCGTTGAGCTCGTAGTAGTCGCGATAGCGGTCTTCGGCGAACAGCTTCGCGGTCACGGCGTCGATCGCCCCGCCGGCGGTCACGAGCTGCACGGGCAGGACGTCGACCTGGCCCGACTCGCGCGCGCGCACGAAGTCGGCGAGGTTCAGGTGGCGGTCGCGCCGCTGCCGCGGGAAGTGGAAGCGCAGGCGGTCGGCTCCGAGCGGGCCGCCCGAGCCGCCATCGGGTGCGAGCAGCCCCGCTCTCCCCAGCACACCCGACGGGTCGTCGCCGTGGTGGAGCACCACGATGTCATCACCCTCCGACACGACGGGGAAATACCCGTAGGCGACCGAGGCGTCGAGCATGCGCTCGGCGAGGATCCGGTCGAGCCAGTACCGCAGCCGCGGGCGCCCCTCGGTCTCGACGAGCTGCTCGTACGACAGTGCGCCCTCGCCGCGTCCGGGCCTGAGCCCCCACTGCCCCATGAAGGTCGCCCGCTCGTCGAGGAACGCGGCGTAGTCGGCGAGCGCGATACCGCGGACGATGCGCGTGCCCCAGAAGGGCGGTGCGGGCACCGGGTTGTCAGATGCCACGTCCGACCGCGCCGGCATCGCCTCGGGCTCGGTGAGGGTCAAGCGTGACCCCGCAGCGTGGATGCGCTTCTTCAGCGGCGGCAGGCCGACGGCATCCGGAGCCTCGCCGCGCGCGACGCGCACGAGCGGCTTCATGAGGGCGAGCCCCTCGAACGCATCCTTCGCGTAGCGCACTTCACCCTCGAACAGTTCGGCGAGGTCCTGCTCGACGTATGCGCGGGTGAGAGCCGCGCCGCCGAGGATCACCGGCCACCTCGTGCCGAGGCCTCGGGCCATGAGCTCCTCGAGGTTCTCCTTCATCACGACGGTGGACTTCACGAGCAGGCCGCTCATGCCGATGACGTCGGCATCGTGCTCCTCGGCGGCGGCGATGATGTCGGCGATCGGCTGCTTGATGCCGAGGTTGATGACGGTGTAGCCGTTGTTGGTGAGGATGATGTCGACGAGGTTCTTGCCGATGTCGTGCACGTCGCCGCGCACGGTCGCCAGCACGATCGTGCCCTTGCCGGCCTCGTCGGTCTTCTCCATGTGCGGCTCGAGCAGGGCGACCGCGGTCTTCATGACCTCGGCGGACTGCAGCACGAACGGCAGCTGCATCTGCCCCGACCCGAACCGTTCGCCGACGACCTTCATGCCCTCCAGCAGGTGGTCGTTGATGATCTGCAGCGGCGTGAGGGCGGGCGCCTCCGGACCGCCCGCGCGCGCCAGATCGAGGTCGGCCTCGAGCCCTTTCAACTCGCCGTCGATGATCCGACGCTCCAGCCGCTCGCCGACAGGAAGCGCGGCCAGCTCGGCGGCGCGCTGGTCGCGCAGGGCCGCGGTGTCGACCCCGGCGAACAGGTCGAGCATCGTCGCGAGCGGATCGTAGGTGAGGGTGCCGTCGGCATCCCATTCGCGCCGATCCCAGACGAGGTCCAGCGCGACCGTGCGCTGCTCGTCGGGGAGCGAGGCCAGCGGCACGATCTTCGCAGCGTCGATGATGCCGCTGGTCAGCCCCGCCTGCGTCGCTTCGTGCAGGAACACCGAGTTCAGCACAGAGCGGGCGGCGGGGTTGAGACCGAACGAGACGTTCGAGACGCCGAGCGTCGTGTTGATGCCCGGGTATTTCGCGACGAGGGCCCGGATCGCCTCGATCGTCTCGATGGCATCGCGGCGGGTCTCCTCCTGGCCCGTCGCGATCGGGAACGTGAGGCAGTCGACGATGATGTCCTCGACCCGCATGCCCCACACGCCGACGAGCTCGTCGACGAGGCGCGACGCGATGCGCAGCTTGTCTTCGGCCGTGCGCGCCTGACCCTGCTCGTCGATGGTCAGCGCGATCACGGCGGTGCCGTGCTCCTTGACGAGCGGCATGATGCGCCCGAAGCGGGATGCCGGGCCGTCGCCGTCCTCGTAGTTCACGGAATTGACGACGGGCCGGCCGCCGATCAGCTCGAGGCCCGCCTGGATGACGGCCGGCTCGGTCGAGTCGATCACGAGAGGAAGAGTGGATGCCGAGGCGAACCGCGACACGACCTCGCGGATGTCCGCAACGCCGTCGCGGCCGACGTAGTCGACGCACACGTCGAGCAGGTGCGCACCGACGCGGATCTGCCCGCGTGCGATCTCGACGCAGTCGTCCCACCGAGCCTCGAGCATCGCTTCGCGGAAAGCCTTCGACCCGTTCGCGTTGGTCCGCTCCCCGATCGCGAGGTAGCTGGCATCCTGCCGGAACGGCACGTGCTGATACAGCGACGCGACGCCGGGCTCCGTCTCGATCGCCGGTGTCAGCGAGACACCGTTCTCGCGCCGAGACACCGGTGCCCGGGCGGTGTCTCGGTGCCCGGGCGGTGTCTCGCGGTCAGGGGGAGGGGACGCGACGGCGAGATGGCCGACCCGCTCCACGACGGCGGCCAGGTGCTCCGGCGTCGTGCCGCAGCATCCACCGATGAGGCCGATGCCGAACTCGCGGACGAACTGCTCGTGCGCGCTCGCGAGTTCCGCGGGCGTCAGGGGATAGTGGGCGCCGTCGGCGGTGAGCACCGGGAGCCCCGCGTTGGGCATGCACGCGATCGTCACCGACGAGTGCTTCGACAGGTGGCGCAGGTGCTCGCTCATCTCGGCGGGGCCCGTCGCACAGTTCAGGCCGATCGCATCGACGCCGAGCGGCTCCAGTGCGGTGAGCGCCGCACCGATCTCCGAACCCATGAGCATGGTGCCGGTGGTCTCGACCGTCACCTCGACGAAGATCGGCAGACGGATGCCGCGGGCCACGATCGCCTGCTTGCAGCCGTTGATCGCCGCCTTCGTCTGCAGGAGGTCCTGGCTGGTCTCGACGAGGAAGGCATCGGCTCCCCCGTCGATGAGGCCCTCCGCCTGCAGCGCAAAGGTCTCCTTGAGGTGCGCGTAGGTCGTGTGACCGAGGCTCGGCAGCTTCGTGCCCGGGCCCATCGACCCGAGCACCCAGCGCATGCGACCGTCGGCGCTCTCGGCAGCCTCGGCGCGTTCCCGCGCGATCCGCGCGCCGGCGCCAGCGAGCTCCGCGATGCGGTCGTCGATGCCATAGTCGGACAGGTTCGACCAGTTCGCACCGAACGTGTTCGTCTCCACGGCGTCCACGCCGACGGCGAAGTAGGCGTCGTGGATCTCGCCGACCACGTCGGGCCGCGTGAGGTTGAGGATCTCGTTGCAGCCCTCGAGTCCCTGGAAGTCGGTGTCGACCTGCAACTCGTGGCGCTGCAGCATGGTTCCCATCGCACCGTCGGCGATGACCACCCGCTCCGACAGGGCGCCCAGCAGCGCCTGCGCGCGAGCGGTGCGGGGCACTCCGTCGATGTCGAGCGCGAAGCGGCCGGTGGGCGCGAGGGAAGCGGTCACCGCCCGATTGTCCCACGGCTGTCCGGCACCGGCGCGGCGCGGCAGGATAGGGGCATGAGTCTGCCCCGCGTCGCCGATCTCCTCGCCACGGCGCACGTCGTCTCGCTGCCCCTCGTCACGCGCTTCCGCGGCGTCGAGCACCGCGAGGCGGTGCTGTTCGAAGGTCCCGAAGGCTGGACGGAGTTCTCACCGTTCCTCGAGTACGACGACGCGGAGGCCGCCGTCTGGCTGGCGGCCGCGATCGACTACGGCTGGCATCGTCAGCCCGCGCCGGTGCGCGATCGCGTGCCGGTGAACGCGACCGTGCCTGCCGTGGCCGCCGATGACGTGCCGAGTGTTCTCGCCCGCTTCGACGGGTGCCGCACGGCGAAGGTCAAGGTCGCAGAGACCGGGCAGACGCTCGCAGACGACGTCGCGCGAGTCCGCGCGGTGCGCGCGACCATGGGGCCCGAGGGCCGGGTGAGGGTCGACGCCAACGGGGGCTGGAACGTCGATGAAGCCGAACACGCGGCCCATGCCCTGGCCGCGTTCGATCTGGAGTACCTCGAGCAGCCCTGCGCGTCGATCGACGAGCTCTCCGAGCTGCGCGAACGCCTCGCCGACTGGGACCTGCCCATCGCCGCCGACGAATCCGTACGCAAGGCCGTCGATCCGCTGGCCGTCGCGCGCGCCGGGGCAGCCGACCTCCTCGTCGTCAAGGCGCAGCCGCTCGGCGGCGTCGCCCGCGCCCTGTCGATCGTCGACGAGGCGGGGCTTGCCGCCGTGGTCTCCAGCGCCCTCGATACGAGCGTCGGACTCGCGATGGGGGCAGCCCTCGCCGCCGCCCTGCCGGATCTCCCCTACGACTGCGGCCTCGGCACCGCGTCGCTGCTCGCCGCCGACGTCACGCGCGCACCTCTCCGGCCCGTCGACGGCAGCCTGCCGGTCGGCCGGGTGACACCGGATGCCGCGCTCCTGGCCCGCCACGCGGCATCCGCCGACCGTCGCGCCTGGTGGCTCGAGCGGCTCGAGCGCTGCGCCGCACAGCTCTAGGAGGTCGAGGAGCCGCTAGGAGCGGAACGCGGCCGCGCCGCCGTCGGAGACGAGCGCCGGCACTAGGGCTTCGATCCGGCGACGCAGGTCGTCCGTGATGCTGTCGGAGGACTTGCCCTCCAGCGTCGCCGTCGTGCAGGTCTCGTTCGAGACATCGAGGAGCACGCGCGCCGCGTCGCGCACCGGCATCCGCAGGGTGAGACCGTAGGTCGCGACGATGTGCTGCAGAAAGCCCTCGATGCGTTCGAGCACGCGGCGCTGCAGGGTGAGGAAGGCCTCGGCCAGACGCTGGTCACGCAGAGCCTGCGCGCGGATCTCGGTCAGCAGGTGCGGATCCATTTCCTCGCCGAACGGGGCTCCGAGATGGCCGACGAGATCGGAGATGTCGATCTGGCCATCGGCGGAGAGGCGCTGCACGCGACTCTCCACCGCGTCCAGCTTGGCGTCCGACAGTCGCGTGACGAGCGCCAGGAACAGCTCGTCCTTCGTCTCGAAGTTGGAGTAGAACGCGCCGCGCGTGAAGCCGGCCCGCTCGCAGATCGCCTCCACCGAAGCGGCATCCATGCCCACCTCCGAGAAGACCTCGTGAGCGGCATCCAGCAGTCGAGCGCGGGTCTGCTCCCGGCGCTGGCTGGGCGGGCGGGCGGCATCCGTGTGGTCGGCGATGTCGGTCACGGTCCCTCCCTCCCTCGACAACGGCGCCGCCGCCGTTGTCGCGTCTCAGTTCACATCGAGTGCTCAGGATTGCGCGAATCCCTGCTCTTAGGATACATCTGTGTATCGGATACAGCGGTGTATCGAACATTCCCTGTCCGTCACTGTCCCGAACGTCTGAACCGGAGCACCCCGTGTCCACACTTCTGTTTTCGCTCGGCCGCTGGTCGTACCGCCACTCCTGGCGCGTCCTCGTGTCGTGGCTGCTGCTGCTCGGCGTGATCGGCGGTGCCGTCGGGGTGGGTGTCGCCACGGGCGCCGTGAAGGGGTTCGACAACTCCTTCTCCATTCCGGGGACGGAGGGCCAGGAAGGCCTGGAGCTCCTCAACCGCACCTTCCCCCAGGCAGCCGGCACCAGCGCGCAGTACGTGATCGTGGCGGCGCCCGGTCAACACGTCGACGACGAGCCCTACAGCGGCCAGATCGCGACCGCCGTCACGGATCTCGGAAAGCTCGACGGGGTGCTGGCGGTCACGGATCCGTTCAACAAGAACGTGACCGGCATGGTCAGCGACGACGGCCAGGCCGCGCTCATCCGCCTGCAGTTCGAGGGCACCGTCACCAACGTCCCCGCCGCCACGAAGACCGCCTTGCAGGACATGGCCACCAGTCTCGGCGCAGCCCTCCCCGCGGGGTCGACGGTCGTGGTCGGCGGCGACCTGTTCTCGACCTCGCTGCCCAGCCTGTCGGTGACGGAGATCATCGGCGTGCTCGTGGCGCTGTTCGTCCTCATCGTCACGTTCCGATCCCTCGCCGTCGCCTGGTTCCCCCTCGTCAGCGCGATCATCGGCGTGATCCTCTCCGTCGTACTGATCTTCGCCTCGACGGCCTTTGCGACGGTCTCCTCCACCACTCCGATGCTCGCGATCATGCTCGGATTGGCCGTCGGCATCGACTACGCCCTGTTCATCGTCGCGCGACATCAGGATCAGGTGCGCGCCGGCATCGACCCTGAAGAGTCGGCCGCACGCGCGACCGGCACCGCCGGCTCCGCCGTCATGTTCGCCGGCGTCACGGTGCTGATCGCGCTCGTCGGCCTGGGCTTCGCCGGCATCCCCTTCCTCACCACGATGGGCCTGGCCGCCGCGGGCGCCGTCGCCGTCGCCGTCGCGGTCGCGGTCACCCTCACTCCGGCCCTCCTCGGCTTCGCGAAGGGCCGTGTCGCCGGGTGGCCGCGGGGTCTCGGGCGCGGCATCCCGCTCGGGCGGCGTCGCCGCGCGGCGCGTACGCGCGAGGATGCCGAGAACAGCGCCGCACCGGTGGCGTCGGCAGCGCCGAAGAAGACGAACCCGTGGGTGGCGCTCGTCACCCGGCATCCGGTGGTCAGCGCCCTGTCGGTGATCGTGGTGCTCGGCGTCGCGGCGATTCCCGCATCGAGTCTGCAGCTCGCGCTGCCGAACGCCGGCATGCAGCCGGCGTCGAGCGAGGCGCGACAGGCCTACGACCTGACCGCCGAGCACTTCGGTCCGGGCGCCAACGGGCCGCTCATCCTCACCGGCACGATCGTCACCTCGACCGACCCGCTGACGCTCATGGCCGACTTGAAAGCCGACGTCGAGAAGATCCCGGGCGTGAAGACGGTCGCCCTCGCGACCCCGAACCAGACCGCCGACACCGGACTCGTCCAGATCGTGCCGACCACGGCACCGGATGCCCCGCAGACGGCCGACCTCGTGCGGGAGCTGCGTGCCCACCACGACGAATGGCTGCAGAAGTACGGCATCGACCTCAAGGTCACCGGCTTCACGGCGATCGCGATCGACATCTCCGACCGTCTGGGCGCCGCCCTGGTGCCGTTCGGCCTGTTCGTGGTCGGCCTGTCGTTCATCCTGCTGATGATCGTGTTCCGCTCGATCTGGGTGCCGCTGAAGGCGACCCTCGGCTACCTGCTGTCGATCCTCGCCGCCTTCGGCGCGGTCGCGGCGGTGTTCGAGTGGGGCTGGCTGGCCGACGCGCTGCACGTCACGCGGACCGGGCCGGTGATCAGCTTCATGCCGATCATCCTCATGGGCGTGCTGTTCGGGCTCGCCATGGACTACGAAGTGTTCCTCGTCTCGCGCATGCGTGAGGACTACGTGCACACCCGCCGCGCTCGCGGCGGACGAGCCGATCGGCAGACGGCCGTCGGCGCCGTGCGCAGCGGGTTCACGGCGTCGGCGCGCGTGGTGACGGCCGCCGCGGTCATCATGTTCGCGGTCTTCGCGGCCTTCATTCCCGAAGGCGATACGTCGATCAAACCGATCGCGCTCGGGCTCGCCGTCGGCATCGCCGTCGACGCCTTCCTGGTGCGCATGACGCTCGGGCCGGCCATCATGGCGCTGCTGGGCGAGAAGGCCTGGTGGATGCCGAGGTGGCTCGACCGCGCACTGCCGCACTTCGACATCGAGGGCGAAGCCGTCGAGCGCGAGCTCGCCCTGACCGCGTGGCCGGAGCCCGGCTACACCGGCGCGCTGGCAGCGGACGAGCTGTCCGTGCGCGTCGAGGGCGGCTCGGGCGTCGGTGACATCACGCTCTTCCATGCCGAGTCCATCCGGCTCGAGCAGGGCGGCACGCTCCTGGCGACCGCGGCCGACCCGCGCGCCGGTCGCGCCTTCGTCCTCACCGTCGCCGGTCGGGTCGATCCCAGCGAGGGGCGCCTGCGTGTCGCGGGCCACCTGCTGCCCGGACGCGGCGCCTGGGTGCGCGCGCACGTCGGCGTCGCGCTGCTCGACGGTGCCGCCGCGCCCCTCACGGAGCTGCGGCGAGCGCTCGCCGGCGGAACCACCACGGTCGCCATCGACGGTCTCGACACCCTGAACGGAGCCGATCGCGATCAGGCCGCCGCGCTGCTGCGCGATGCGCAGGAGCGCGCCGCAGCCCGCACCGCCCGCGGCGGCGCTCCGACCCATCCGCTCACCATCGTCGCCTCCGCCCGTCGCGAGGGCCCCGCCCTCGACGTGCTCGCCGACGCCCATCGCCAGAGCGTGACCGCACTGGCGCTCACCACCGGCACCGCCGACTCTCCCACGCAGGTGATCTCCGCATGACTCTCTCCCTCGAACGCGCCCGCTCCCGTCGCCCCGTCACCTGGCTCACCCTGCTCGGGGTACTCCTGCTGCCCGTGCTGATCGGCGGCATCCTGCTCGCGGCGCTCTACAACCCCACCGAGCGTCTCGACAACGTCCGTGCCGCGATCGTCAACAACGACAAGCCGGTCACGATCAACGGGCAGACCGCGCCGTTGGGGCGCCAGCTCACCGCCGGCCTGGTGGAGGGCTCCCCCGATGTGCCCAGCAACCTCGACTGGGTGATCTCCAACACCGACGATGCGGCCACGGGCCTCGCCGACGGCAGCTATGACGCCGTGATCACGATTCCGGAGAACTTCTCCGCCGCGGCGACCTCGACCGCACCGGGCAAGACGCCCGAGAAGGCCACCATCCAGGTGCAGACCGCGCCGGACGGCCGCGTCGTCGACGCAGCGATCACCGCGACGATCACGCAGACGGCGGCATCCGTGTTCGGCAGCGCCGTCTCCGAGCAGTACCTGACGAATGTGCTCATGGGGTTCACGAACCTGCACGACCAGCTCGGCCAGGCCGCCAGCGGCGCCGACCAGCTCGCGAGCGGCGCGCAGCAGGCGGCCACCGGCGCCGCACAGCTGCCCGGCGGTGCCACCGCGCTCGCCTCGGGCGCGGGGCAGCTCGGCACCGGGGCGAGCGAGCTGTCGTCGGGGCTCGACAAGCTGACGACCGGCGCCAACGATTCCGCGGCGGGAGCCGGCCAGCTCGCCGATGGGCTGACACAGCTGTCCGCGCAGTTCACCTCCACGGATCCGAAAACTTTCGGCGGCACGGTGTCGACCACGGCGCAGTACGCGTCGGCGGCAGCGTCCGCGACCCAGAAGCTCGCGGGCACGTACCAGGAGCTGCTCGTCGCGAACCACTGCATCCCACCGCAGACGCCGACGACGCCGGAACAGGGTGCCGTCTGCGTCGCGCTGAGCTCATTGGCCGACGGTGTCACGCAATCGGCAACCAACGCGGGCTACGCGGCGGGGTACGCGAACGGCCTGAAGAACGAAGCCGTCCCCGAGACGGTCAAGGGAGTGAACCAGCTCGCCGGCGGTGCGCAGTCCTTGCAGTCCGGCCTCGGCCAGCTCGCGGGCGGCATCGGCCAGGCGGCCACCGGCGCCACCGGACTGTCCACGGGCGCCTCGCAGCTCGCCGACGGCGCCACGCAGGTCGCCGACGGTGCGAGCCAGCTCAGCACCGGCGTGAACCAGCTCGCCACCGGGTCCAGCTCGCTGGCGCAGGGTCTGGACTCGGCGGTGTCGCAGATCCCGACGTACTCGCAGCAGCAGGCCGATGCGACCGCCAAGGTCGTGGCGAACCCGGTGAGCGCGGACGGCATCGGCACCAACCTCTTCGGTGCATCCGCGATCCCGCTCCTGGCGATGCTCGCGCTGTGGTTCGGAGGCCTCGGGTCGTTCATCGCGCTTCAGGCCGTGCCGCGGCACGCGCTGAGCTCGCGGCGGCCGTCGGTGCTCCTGGCGCTGCGCAGTCTCGCCCCGGCCGCCGGCATCGGAGCAGCCCAGGGTCTGCTCGTCGCGGGAGTCGCCCAGATCGCGGCGAACTACGACGCCGGCACCTGGTTCGCGTTCGCCGGCCTCGCCGTCGTCGCCGGTGTCTCGTTCGCGGCGGTCAACCAGGCGCTGGTCGCGGTCTTCGGGGGCGCCGGCCGCTGGATCTCGACGCTCGTCGGGGTGCTCGCGGTGGCGACCGGGATCGTCTCAACGATCCCCGGCGTGCTCGCCTCCATCGCGGGAGTCATGCCCACCGCCCCCGCCTACACCGCACTGCTGGCGGCGATCACTCCCGCCGGCGGCCTCGGTGCGGGACTCGCCGGCATGATCGCGTGGGCGGCACTGGCGTTCGTCGCCACGACGATCGCGGTGACCCGCCGCCGGACGGCGAACACCCGGGCGCTGCTCGCGGCATCCCCCGCCCTGGCCTGACCCCGCCCCCGCGCCACAAAACGGCTCGCGCTGCGACAACATCCGCAGCGCGAGCCGTTTTCTGCAGCTCACACCGGCCCGGCGACCGTGCGGACGTCTCCGTCCGGGCGCCCGCGGCGCGGGCTCAGTTCAGGCCGCTGTAGACGTGCAGGCCCTTGAAGAACAGGTTCACGATCGTGAAGTTGAACATCACCGCGGCGAAGCCGACGATGGACAGCCACGCCGAACGGGTGCCTCGCCAGCCGCGGGTCGCCCGCGCGTGGATGTAACCGGCGTAGAGCACCCAGATGACGAAGGTCCACACTTCCTTCGTGTCGAAGCCCCAGTAGCGTCCCCACGCGTCGTTGGCCCAGATCGATCCGGCGATGAGGGTGAAGGTCCAGAAGATGAAGCCGATGATCGTGAAGCGGTAGGCCAGCGCCTCCAGGACGTCGCCGGCCGGCAGCGTCCGCAGGAAGCGCAGGCCGCGGCGGCGCGGCGCGGCGGCGGCGGCCTCGTCCGATGCGGACAACGCCGCGATCGCCAGCCGCTCCCGGCGGGTCTGCATCAGCTGCAGCACCGACAGCGCGAAAGCGAGCGCGAACAGCGCCGTCGCGAGTGACGCCACGAACACGTGGATCACGAGCCACACGCTCTTCAGCGGATCCGAGAGGGGAACGACGGCGGTGTAGAACCAGATCACGGTGCCGCCGAGCAGCACGACGACGAGCCCGGTGATGAAGGTGCCGAGGAAGCGCAGGTCGTACTTGAACAGCACGACCAGGTAGACGGCGACGATCAGCATCGTGCCGGTGAGGGCGAACTCGTACATGTTCGACCACGGCACGCGGCCCGAGGCGACGCCGCGCAGCACGTCGCCGGCGACGTGGAAGAGGAAGCCGAGCACCGTCAGCGACGTGCCGATGCGCGCCCACAGGTATCGCGTGCGACGAGCCAGCGGCGCCTCCAGCTCCGCCTTGGCCGCCTGCTGCTCGGCCCGCATCTCATCGAGAGACCCGCCGAGCGCGGTCGACCCGGATGCCGAGATGCCCGCGACCGCGCCGACCAGCTCGCGCTGCTTCGCGGCATCCTTCTGCTGAATGGCGATGTCGGAGCGGCGTCCGAGGTCGATCGCGTAGGCGATGAACGCGAGCGCGTAGATCGCGACCGCGGTCCAGACGAGGAGCCGGGAGATTTCGTCGAGAGGGAGGCCGTCGGGCATGACGATCAGTCTACGTCGGCGTGCTGTGGCCCGGACCGGTCACGACCGGCCGGGGCCGCCGGCCCGACCCTCGGATGCCGCGACCGCTTCGCCCGCCGACCCGGCCGTGCCCGCGGCATCCATGGCGGTGCCGTGGTCGCGGACGAGGTCGGCGACGGCGACCGCGATCGCGGGGTCCTCGCCGCGGGCGAGACCTGCGTACTCGAGGTGCACCACACCGTCACCCGGCGTGGCCTTCACCCACATGCGCCGGCGCGGGATGAACAGCGCCGCGAGCAGTCCCGTCAGGGCGACGATCGCGAAGCCGAGCACCCACGGCGCGCCGACGTCGCGGTGGATCGACAGGGACACGTAGCGCTTGACCTGTTCGCGTGCTCCGCTGGCGGTCGCGTCGTCGAACGTGATCGTGCCGAGACCGTTCGGCAGATCGACGGTCTGCCCCGGCGCCAGCTCGAGCGAGGGGACGTCGATCTTGCGGCCCGTCAGCTGCGTCATGCCGCTGACATCCAGCGCGTAGACGTTGCGGGGCGTGCCGTCGTCGATGCCGAGGTCGCCCGTGTACACGTCGAGGGTGAGCACGGGGTTCGCCAGCGACGGGTAGTACGACGTCAGCGCACCGGTGTCCATCTTGACCGCCGTCGGATAGAAGAAGCCGACGAGCCCGACCTGCTGCGACAGCCCGTCGGGGACCTTGACGACCCCGAGCGAGGTCATCGTCGCGCCCTGCGGCAGGAACTCGACGTCTTCGTGCAGCACGACGTCGCCCGCGGGGTTTCGCACCGTGATGGTCGGCGCGTAGCCGTTGCCCATGAGGTAGACGCGGTCGCCGGCCATGTCGATGGGATGGTTGACCCGCACGGTCTGCTGCTGCGGGTCGTGTCCCGGCTCGCGGGTGGTGAGGTTCGCGGCGAAGTCCCCGGCCTGCCCCTGACCGGCCTGCCCGATGGGCACGTAATTCACGTCGAAGCTGTCGAGGGTGAGCGAATACGGCGGCAGCGCGTTCGTGTCGACGAAGCGACCGGGGTTGAACGAGGTGTAGCCGAGGCCGAGGGAGTTGACGAAGCTGTCGCCTTCGACGATGACGGTCTGGCCCGTATAGGTGAGCCCCCCGCCGACACCGACCGAGATGAGCACGCCGACGAGCGCGGCATGGAAGACGAGGTTGCCGGTCTCACGGGCGTAGCCGCGTTCGGCCGACACGGATGCCGTCGCGGGCCGCTTCGCCGTCGCGGCGGTGTCGTAGCGCTCGACGCGGTAGCCGGCTTTGCGCAGCTGGGCCTGGGCGAGCTCGACCGCGGCGACGGCGGCCGCCTCGGCATCCTGCCCCGGGGCGACGATGCGCTCCGCCTCGGCGTGATCGTCGAGTCGCGACAGGCGCGCAGGCGTGCGCGGCGGGCGGGCACGCAGCGCGTTGAAGTGGTGCTTGGTGCGCGGGATCACGCAGCCGATCAGCGAGATGAACAGCAGGATGTAGATCGCCGAGAACCACACCGACGAGTACACGTCGAACAGCTGCAGACCGTCGAGGATCGGGAACAGGCCCGGGTTGTCGGTCTTGTACTGCAGCACGCCGTTGGGGTCGGCGGTGCGCTGGGGCACGATCGAACCCGGAATCGCCGCGATCGCGAGCAGCAGCAGCAGCACGAGCGCCGTGCGCATGCTCGTCAGCTGCCGCCAGCCCCACCGCAGCCAGCCGATCACGCCCAGCTGCGGCTGGGCGATGGCGGCGGGCGTCGCGGCATCCGCGTGGTCGGCCGGACGCAGCGGATCGCTGGTGCCCGTGCCGTCAGAGCGGGAGTTCGACACCGCCGATCACCCCCGTGAGCTGCGACATCGCCGCGGTCCAGAGCCCGGTGACCATGAGCAGCCCGAGCACGATCAGAAGCACGCCGCCGATGATGTTGACGGCGCGGATGTGGCGACGCAGGAACGCCACCGAGCGGGTCGCCCAGCCGAAGCCCACCGCGAGCAGCAGGAACGGGATGCCGAGTCCCAGCGAATACGCGACGGCGAGCAGCACCGCGCGGGTCGGGTCGGCCTGGGTGAGGGAGATCGAGAGGATCGCCGCGTAGGTCGGGCCGATGCACGGCGCCCAGCCGATGCCCATCGCCACGCCCAGCAGCGGCGCGCCGACCAGTCCCAGACCGCTGCGCACCTGCGGCTTCATCGTGCGCTGCGCGAAGCCGAACAGCCCGAGGAAGACGAGGCCCATGATGATCACGACGACGCCCAGCACGCGCGTGAGCACCTCGCCGTACTGGAGGAAGAAGCGGCCGAGGGTTCCGGCGAGCACCCCCATCGCGACGAAGACGACCGTGAACCCGGCGATGAACAGCACCACCCCCAGCAGCAACCGGCCGCGGCCGGTGCGCGTCGGACGACCGCTGCGGCTGCCGGCTCCCCCGGAGGCGCCGCCGAGGAACCCGAGGTAGCCGGGCACGAGCGGCAGCACGCACGGCGACAGGAACGACACGAGACCCGCGAGCATCGCGATGGGGATCGCGAGCCAGAGCGCGCCGCTGAAGACGACGTCGCTCACGTGGTCTCCGCGACGACGTCGTTGATGATCGTCTTGAGGATCGACTCGCTCTCGACGCGGCCGATGAATCGCGCCGCGACGCGGCCCTGCCGATCGAGCACGAGGGTGATCGGCACGGACTGCAGCGGCGTCCACGACGCGAACGCGAGCTTGAGGTCGGCGTCGTCCTTGGCGAGCAGCGACGGGTAGGTGATGTTGTACTTCTCGTCGAACGCCTTCGCGCCCTCGGGCCCGTCGTAGATGTTCACGCCGAGGAACTCGGCACCGGCCGGCTGTACCGCCTGGTAGGCGCTCTCGAGCGTCGGCGCCTCCGCGCGGCAGGGGCCGCAGTTGGCGTACCAGAAGTTGAGGACCAGCACCTTGTCGGCGTAGTCGGCGTTCGTCACCGTGGCCCCGTCGACCGCGGTGCCGCTGAACGAGACCGCACCGCCGCGGTCGCCGGGGGCGATCTCCTGCACACTGCCGTCGCCGGAGATGTAGCCCTTGCCGTCGCCCTGCTTGTACTGGTTCGCGAGGTCGTCATTCGCGCTGCTGCATCCCGCCAAGCCCGCGCCGAGCGCCAGGGCGAGAAGGGATGCCGCCAGCCGCGCGGTCGTCCGATGCTTCATACCGCTCCCACATCCACCGCGTGAGCCGTCGTGGCCGGCTCGACGTAGTCGACTTCGCGCCAGCGGCCGCCGGCGCGTTCGAAACTCGTGATGCTCGACAGGGCGCAGCGGCGCTTGCGCGGATCGTGACGCAGCGGCTGAGCGGCCACCGAGAGATGCGTGACCCAGATCGGCAGCTGATGGGAGACGATGACGACGTCGCCACCGTCGGCGTCGTTCCAGGCTTCGCTCATCGCGGCATCCATGCGGGCGACGACCTGCGCATACGGCTCACCCCAGCTGGGGATCTCGGGACGCGCGAGATACCGCCAGTTGAGGGGGTTGAGCACCGCGCGCGTCATGCGCTTGCCCTCGAAGACGTTGGTCGGCTCGATGACGCGCTCGTCGATGATCGGGTCGAGCGCGAAGGCCTCGGCGAAAGGCTCGGCCGACTCCTGGGTGCGCTGCAGCGGCGAGGCGTAGAGGGCGCTCACCGGCCGGCCCGATCCCTGCACATAGGCGGCGGCGCTGCGAGCCATCTCACGCCCGGCGGCACTCAACCGGAAGTTCGGAAGTCGCCCATACAGCACCCGCCCGGGATTGTGGACCTCGCCGTGGCGCACGAGGTGGAGGCGGTCAGCGGGCACCCCGCCAGTCTACGCGGGGCACATCTGTGGCCGGGCTGAGAGCGGAACCGCCCCGGGGGCTCCGTGTCAGGCCGGGTCGCTGTCGGCCGACGCGCCGCGCAGCTGGCGCACGCGGTTCACGGTGAACCAGACGAGGGCCGTCGCCGCGACCGCGATCACCGCGTACTGCAGCACGCCCGCGTACTCCTCGACGATGTGCCACTGATCGCCCAGCAGGTAGCCGGACAGGACGAAGACGGCGTTCCAGATGAACGATCCCGCCAAGGTCAGCAGGCCGAAGCGCCACAGCGGCATGCGCGTGACGCCCGCAGGGATCGAGATGAGGCTCCGGAAGATCGGCAGCATGCGCCCGAAGAAGACGGCCTTGCCCCCGTGCCGCTGGAACCAGGCGACGGTGCGGTCGACGTCCTCGACCTTGAGCAGCGGCATCCGTCGCACAAGCGCGCGGAGGCGATCGATGCCGAGCCACGCGCCCAGAGCGTAGAGCGCGAAGGCGCCCGCGACCGAGCCGGCGGTGGTCCACGCCAGCGCCTCGAACAGCGAGAACGAGCCGCGGGCGGCGGCCAAGCCCGCCATCGGCAGGATGACCTCGCTGGGCAGCGGCGGGAACAGGTTCTCGAGCGCGATCGCCAGCCCTGCGCCCGGGGCGCCGATGAGGTTCATGAGGCCGACGACGGCATCGACGAGCGCGGTGAGCCAGGAGCCGTCGGATGCCATCGCCATAGCTCGACGGTAGCGAGCAGTGGTGACCGTTGCCTGGACGGATGCCGGGTGCGGGGCTCCGCGTAGACTGGTGCCTCGTGAGTGAACGCACCCTCGTCAGCCAGCTGCAGTCCCGCGAAGACGGCACCGTCACGGTGTCCGGATGGGTGGAGACCGTCCGCGATCAGAAGAAGGTGCAGTTCGTCATCCTGCGCGACGAGACCGGCGCGGTCCAGCTCGTCAACCCGGCGACGCGCCCCGACCCCGATGGCGCCGAACAGGATGCCGCGGCCCTCGCGCTCACGGCCCTCATCTCCGAGTTGTCGACCGGCACCTTCCTCACCGTCACGGGTGAGCTCAAGCACGACGAGCGCGTCAAACTCGGCGGCGTCGAGATCAAGATCGCCACCCTCGTCATCGCCGCCGCGGCCCTGCCCGAGACGCCGATCGCCGCCGACAGCGGCCTCGACAAGCGCATGGACTGGCGCTTCATCGACCTGCGCCAACGTCGCAACAACCTGGTCTTCCGCATCCAGACGACGCTCGAGCACGCGATGCGCTCGTACTGGATCGAGCGCGACTACGTCGAGATCCACTCCCCCAAGCTCATGTCCACCCCGGCCGAGGGCAACGCCGAGCTGTTCGCGCTCGAGTACTTCGGCGACCAGACGGCCTACCTCGCGCAGAGCCCGCAGCACTTCAAGCAGATGGCACAGGCGGCCGGCTTCGGCAAGGTGTTCGAGATCGGCGACGTCTTCCGCGCCGACCCCAGCTTCACCAGCCGCCACGCGACCGAGTTCACCTCGATCGACGCCGAGATCAGCTGGATCGACTCGTACGAGGACGTCGCGGCGATGCAGGAGGAGCTCCTTGCCGCTGCTTTCCAGGCCGTCAAGGACAAGCACGGCGACGAGATCGCCGAGCTGTTCGGCATCGACGTCGTCGTGCCGACGCTCCCCTTCCCGCGCATCCCGCTGGCCGAAGCCCGCGAGATCGTGAAGGCCCGCGGCTACGACATCCCCCGCACCGACGGCGACCTCGACCCCGAGGGCGAGCGCCAGATCTCGGCGCATGTGCGGGAGACCTTCGGGCACCAGTTCGTGTTCATCACCGACTACCACCCCGAGATCCGCCCGTTCTACCACATGCGCAACCCCGAGACCGGACTGACCAACAGCTACGACCTGCTGTTCCAGGGCACCGAGATCACGACCGGCGCGCAGCGCGAGCACCGCATCGACGTGCTGGAGGCGCAGGCGCTCGAGAAGGGCCTGTCGCTGGAAGGACTCGAGCACTACCTCGACTTCTTCCGCTACGGCATCCCGCCCCACGGCGGCTTCGGCATGGGTCTCGCGCGCGTGCTGATGCTCATGCTCGGCCAGGACTCCATCCGCGAGGTCACCTTCCTCTTCCGCGGGCCGACGCGCCTGGCTCCCTGACCGGGAGTTCGAGCCGGAGTTGCTTCGTACCCGGGGGCCGCGCCTAGCCTGGATGCTCCCCCGCCGAAGGAGACCTCCATGTGGGACAACTGGCTCGAACTCGCCATCGCGGTGGCCATCGCGGTGGTCGCGGCGTTGCTGTTCACCGTCGCGACCACGCTGATCGTTCGCCTCATGGCGCGGCGCGCCGACTGGCCGACGCGCCTCATCCGTCACGGGCGGCGACCGTTCCGTGTGCTCATCCTGGTGTTCGCACTGTGGATCGCGGTCGCAGTGGTCGTTCCGGGAGACGCCCCGTGGATGCCGCTGCTCAGCCAGCTGTTCACGATCGCCGCAATCCTCGCCAGCGCCTGGCTGCTCGCCGGACTGGTCGCCTTCGCCGGCGACCTGGCGCTGGGCCGCTACCGCATCGACGTCCCGAACAACCGGGTCGCCCGCCGGATCAGAACCCAGGTGCTCATCCTTCGCCGGCTGGCGATCGCGTTGATCGTCATCATCGCGATCGGTGCGATGCTCCTCACCTTCCCCGCCGTCCGCACCGTCGGGGCGAGCCTGCTCGCCTCGGCCGGCATCGCGTCCGTCGTCGCGGGCCTGGCCGCGCAGTCGGTGCTGGCCAACATCTTCGCCGGCGTGCAGCTCGTCTTCAGCGACGCCCTGCGCGTGGACGACGTCGTCGTGGTGGAGGGCGAGTGGGGTCGGATCGGGGAGATCACGCTCAGCTACGTCGTCGTCGACATCTGGGACGACCGCCGCCTCGTCCTGCCCTGCACGTACTTCACCACCAAGCCATTCCAGAACTGGACGCGCACCGGCAGCGAACTGCTCGGCTCGGTCGAGCTCGACCTCGACTGGCGCGTATCGCCGGGGCGCATGCGCGAGGAACTCGCGCGGGTTCTCGAGCAGACCCCGCTGTGGGACCGGCGCGCGTCTGTTCTGCAGGTCACCGACGCCACGAACGGATTCATTCGCGTGCGCGTTCTCGTCACGGCGGTTGACGCGCCGACGCTGTTCGACCTTCGCTGCTACGTGCGCGAGCACCTCGTCGACTGGGTGCACCGTGAGACGCCAGGGGCTCTCCCCGTGCAGCGCGTGCTGATCGAGGATGCCGAGACGCCGCCTGCCGCATCGGTACACGACGACGCCGCCGTCGACACGGGATCGACCGGACTGTTCACCGGCTCCCCCGAGGCGGAGGAGCGCGCCCGGGCGTTCACGCAGGCGATCCCCATCGTCTCCGGCACCGGCGACGATTCCGAGCACCCTGGGTGACGATCGTCGACAGCGCGCCGCGGGTGTCGCATGCCGCGCGACGGATGCGGCAGGGCGTAGCCTGACGGAGTGCCTCACGCGGATGACATGACGACTTCCCCCATCCGACCCGCCACCGACGCCACCGAGAAGGTGCGCGCCGCACGCGATCACCTGTTCGCGCATCGCGACGACTACGACGGCGCTGTATCGGGGTTCGCCTGGCCGGAGCTGTCCGCGTTCAACTTCGCGCTGGAGTGGTTCGACGTGGTCGCCGGCGAGCACCCCGACCGCGCCGCCGTCACGATCGTCGACGCCGACCTCGCGGCGCGGTCGTGGAGCTACGGCGAGCTCTCGCGCCGCTCCGATGCCGTCGCCGTCTGGCTGAGCCAGCAGGGACTGCAGCGCGGCGACCGCGTCATCGTGATGCTCGGCAACACGATCGAGCTCTGGGAGGTCATGCTCGGCCTCACCAAGCTCGGCGCCGTCGCCATCCCCACCACGACCCTCCTCTCGCCCGACGATCTCGCCTACCGCATCGCGCACAGCGGCGCCCGCGCGGTCATCGCCCCGGCCGAGACGGCGAGCGCGGTGGATGCCGCGACCACCGGCATCCTGCGCATCGCCGTCGGCGCCGACGCGCCGGAGGGCTGGCTCTCGTTCGACGAGTCGCACGAGGTCACGGCGACGTTCGTCCCGTCGGGACCCACACCGGCCGACGACCTCAATCTGCTGTACTTCACCTCGGGCACCACCTCGGCGACGCCGAAGCTCGTGCGCCACACCCACGTCTCCTACCCGGTGGGCCACCTGTCGACCCTCTGGTGGCTGGGGCTGCGCCCCGGAGACGTCCACATGAACATCTCCTCGCCGGGCTGGGGCAAGCACGCATGGAGCAATTTCTTCGCCCCCTTCCTCGCCCAGGCGACGGTGTTCGTCTACACGTACGACCGCTTCGACGCCGCGACCCTCATGCACGTGATGGACACCCACGACGTCACCACGTTCTGCGCCCCGCCGACGGTCTGGCGCATGCTGATCCAGGCCGACCTCAGCCTGCTCACGAAGCCGCCGCGCGAGCTGCTGGGGGCGGGAGAGCCACTGAACCCCGAGGTGATCTCGCGCGTGCGCGCGGCCTGGGGCCCGACGATCCGCGACGGATACGGCCAGACCGAGATGACCTGCGCGATCGGGAACTCTCCGGGCCAGGTGGTGAAGGACGGTTCGATGGGGCGC
Organism: Microbacterium sp. PM5; assembly: GCF_003293595.1. Taxonomy (NCBI): domain Bacteria; kingdom Bacillati; phylum Actinomycetota; class Actinomycetes; order Micrococcales; family Microbacteriaceae; genus Microbacterium; species Microbacterium sp. PM5. The sequence goes on from NZ_CP022162.1 coordinate 1,458,372, forward strand.
CCTCTGCCCGGCTACCCCGTCGTGCTCGTCGACCCGGAGACGGGCGAGCGCGGCGTGGAGGAGGGGGAGATCTGCCTCGACGTGTCCACGCCGATCCTGGGCCTGATGGACGGCTACCACGACGCACCGGAGCGCACCGCCCGGGCCCTGCACGACGGGCTCTACCACACGGGCGACATCGCGTCCCGCGACCAGGACGGCTATCTCTCGTACGTCGGGCGCAGCGACGACGTGTTCAAGGCCTCCGACTACAAGATCTCGCCGTTCGAGCTCGAGTCGGTGCTGCTCGAGCACCCGGCGGTGGCAGAGGCCGCCGTGGTCCCGAGTCCCGACCCGCTCCGCCTCGCGGTGCCGAAGGCCTTCGTGCGACTGAGTGCGGCGGCCGCCGCGGACCCGCGCGCGGCGGCGCGCGAGATCTTCGCGCACGCCCGCGCCCGCCTCTCCGCCTACCAGCGCGTGCGCCGTCTCGAGTTCGTGGAGGAGCTTCCGAAGACGATCTCGGGAAAGATCCGCCGCGTCGAGCTGCGTGCGGCGGAAGCCGCAACGCGCGAACGGCCTGCGGGCGAGTTCAGCGACCGCGACTTCCGCTGAGGCGACGGCTCAGATCTCGACCGCTCAGATCTCGATGTCGACCGCGACCCGATCGGCACGGATCGTGCCGATGTAAGCCGCGACCTCCTCGTGGGCGGGGTGCACCTGGTAGGCGTCCAGGCCCGCGACGTCCTCGAAGTCGGCGACGAGCACGAGGTCCCAGTTCTGATCGGGGAAGAGGACGTTCGCCCCGGCGCTCATCGCGCGTAGCGTCGGAACGACGCCGACGAGGGCGTTGAGCCGCCGAGCAGCTTCCGCGGCGTGCGCGGCGCGGTCGGCGGGATCGGCGGCGGCCATGCGGAAGGCGACCACGTGGCGAAGGGTCATCGGAGGGTGTCCTCTCGGTCAGGGGTCGACAGCGCAGCCCGAAGGCGCTCCGGCGACAGACGCCAATGGGCGTGCAGGCGATCGTCGATGAGCACGACGGGGATCTTCTCCCACCACTGCGCGTAGAGGGCGGGATCGTCCAGGATCGACAACTCCCGGACGTCGACGGCATCCTCCGGCAGGTCGGCGACCACGGTCTCGACGATCTCCCGTGCGACGTCGCACAGGTGGCAATCCGGTTTGGAGATGATCGTGAGGGTGGTCACGCAGTCCATTCTGCCGGAGAACACGAAGCGCCCGTCCCGGATCGGTGATCTCGGGGACAGGCGCTCGGTGTCGTTTGCAGCGTGCCGCGACGAATTACTTCTTGTTGCGGCGCTGGTGGCGAGTCTTGCGAAGCAGCTTGCGGTGCTTCTTCTTCGCCATGCGCTTGCGGCGCTTCTTGATGACAGAACCCACGGAAAACCTCACTATGTCAGGGGTCTGGACGCGGGTGGCCGCGTCCGGGAACGGGCATCTCGAAAAATGCCCTCGGATCAGTCTAGCCGACGTCGGCGATAGGACGTTGCACGGCCTCGGTGACGGCCGTCTCGGGCACGCGGTAGCTGCGACCGAACCGTACGGCGGGGAGCTCGCCGGCGTGCACCAGACGGTACACGGTCATCTTCGACACGCGCATGATCTCGGCCACTTCCGCGACCGTCAGAAAACGCACGTCAGAAAGGTCCGGCATCCCATTCCCCCACCGATACCCGATGCGGTGCCTCCGCATTGCTGTGAACCAACATTAGGGTCTCTGTGCGCCGCGTGTAAACCCGTGTGATCGGTGTGACTCGTGTGCTCAGCGACCGGGGAAGCGCTTGAACGCGGTGTCCCACGCGTGCTTCGCGGATGCCGCCGCGCGCCCGACCAGATCGGCGGCCGCCACCGCGGGCTCGGGAAGCGTCGACGCTCCTGCCGGAGCGGGAACGAGATCTTCGTCCAGGAAGGGGACGAGCCAGTCATCGACCGCGTCCAGCGGCGCCGGCGACAGGCTGTAGTAGCGGTGCTGACCCTCTTCGCGCACCGTCACCAGCTCTGCCTCGCGAAGCACCTTGAGGTGCTTGGAGACCGTGGGCTGGCTGACGCCTAGCTCGGTGACGATGTGGGACACGCTCGTGCCGTGCTCGCCCGCCGACGCGCGCTCGCGCAGAAGCTGCAGAATGTCCCGACGGGTACCGTCGGCGATCACGTCGAAGATGTCCGCCATGACGATAGGTTAGCCCGCGTCGCGGCCCGGAGTACCATGTCAACGGTTCTTCGTCAGAGAGGGGCGGACCATGACGGGCGACACCGCGGGTGCCCGTGCATGGCGCTCTCTGCGCAGCTCACTAGACGTGACCCGCGATCGCCTGCGCGACGCGACCACGGCCTCGCCGTCGCGGTTCGCGGTGGGCATCTTCCTCGCGCTGATCCTGCTGTTCACCGCACTGTTCTCGCTGCCCGCGGCATCCGCCGACGGCCGGGTCACGCCGTTCGCCGACGCCCTCTTCACCGCGGTGTCGACGATCTGTGTGACGGGGCTGTCGACCGTGAACATGGGGACGCACTGGAGTGCGTTCGGTCACCTGATCGTCTACATCGGCGTGAACGTGGGCGCGATGGGCGTGCTGACCCTGGCATCCATTCTCGGCCTGGTCATCTCCAAGCGCCTGGGGCTGCGCGCGAAGCTGATCGCCGCGGGCGACACGAATCCGCTGCGCGCCCACGGCGGACCGGTGAACGAAGGTCAGGCGGTGCGACTGGGCGAGGTCGGCCAGCTTCTGGCCACCGTGGCGCTGTCGACGCTCGTGATCGAGGCCGGGCTCGCCGTGCTGCTGTACCCGTCGCTGCTCGCGAGCGGTGTCGATCCGTGGAGCGCACTGTGGGAGGCGCCGTATTACGCGGCGATGTCGTTCACCAACACCGGGTTCGCCCCGAATGCCGAGGGCATCGCCCCGTTCGCGCACAACTACCTGTTCCTCACACTCCTGATGGCGGGAGTGTTCCTGGGCTCCATCGGCTTCCCCGTGATCTTCGCGCTGTGGCGCCACCATTTCCATGTCCGTCGCTGGTCGCTGCACGCCAAGCTCACCCTCATCACCACGGTCATCCTCTTCTTCGCCGGCGCCGCGGTCTTCCTGCTGCTCGAGTACGACAACCCGAAGACGTTCGGCGGGATGGATGCCTGGGACACGACCTTCCAGGCGTTCTTCCTGTCCGCGATGACGCGCTCGGGGGGCTTCTCCATCGTCGACATCGGGCAGCTGCACGGATCGTCTCTCGTCGTGGGCTCGATGCTCATGTTCATCGGCGGCGGCTCGGCATCCACCGCCGGCGGCATCAAGGTGACCACCCTCGCCGTCCTCGCCCTCGCCGTCTGGTCCGAGGCCAAGGGCCGGCCCAGCGTGCAGGCGTTCGGCCGCCGCATCCCCAGCGACGTGCAGCGCGTCGCCCTCTCGGTCGTGGCCTGGGGCTCGACCATCGTCGCGGTGTCGACCATCACGATCGCGCAGATCACCAGATACCCCGTGGAGTATGTGCTCTTCGACGTCGTCTCGGGCTTCGCGACCGTCGGACTGTCCACCGGGATCACGCAGGACCTGCCCGATCTCGCCGTCTACGTCATGGCGGCGACGATGTTCATGGGCCGTGTGGGTACCGTCACTCTCGCCGCGGCCGTCGCCGCGACGAGCCGATCGCAGCACTACTCGCTGCCCGTCGAAAGGCCGATCGTTGGTTGAGCAGATCCGGAGCGATGCTCCCGTCCTTGTGATCGGCCTCGGCCGTTTCGGAGCCGCGTGCGCCGGCGAACTCGACCGCCTCGACCGTGAAGTGCTCGCGATCGACGACAACCTCGAGCTCGTGCAGAAGTGGTCCGAGCGCGTCACCCACACGGTGCAGGCCGACGCGCGCAACATCGAAGCACTCAAGCAGATCGGCGCCCAGGACTTCCAGGTGGCCGTCGTCGCCGTCGGCTCGTCGATCGAGGCTTCGGTGCTCATCACGGCGAACCTCGTCGATCTGAAGGTGCCGCAGATCTGGGCCAAGGCCGTCTCGCAGAGCCACGGCAAGATCCTCGCCCGCGTCGGCGCGAATCACGTCATCTACCCCGAGCGCGAGGCGGGCGAGCGCGTCGCGCACCTGGTCAGCGGCCGGATGCTCGACTTCATCCGCTTCGACGACGACTTCGTGCTCGCCAAGATGTATCCGCCGAAGTTCATCCGCGGCATCGGTCTGAACGAATCGGGCGTTCGCACCAAATACAGCGTCACCGTGGTCGGTGTGAAGAGCCCGGGCAAGCCGTTCCGCTACGCGGAGGCCGACACCGTCGTCACCAACCATGACCTCATCATCGTGTCGGGCACCAACAGCGACATCGAGCGTTTCGCCTCGCTCGACCGCTGACCTCGGCATCCGCGCCCGCCCGCCGCGCCCGCCGCCCGCCGGCCGGCCCGCCGCGCCCGCGAGAAACCATCTGCGGTGCGAGAAACCCTGCCGCGCGTGGTTTCTCGACGCGCCGGTGGTTTCTCGCCGCCGCACGGGGGCTCCTCCCCAGGCGGTTCGCGGCGTGGCCGCCGCAGGGAGGGTGGGGATGCGGGCGCGCGGGCGCGGGCGCCGGGGCATGATCTGCGGATGCCGCACCTGCCGACGCACCGTGCCACCACCCGGTCACCGCTTCCGCTCGTCACCGCCGCCGAGGCCCGCGTGCTGCGGCTGGGGGTGAGCGGACCCGGCTTCGCGCGGGTGCGCCGCGGCGTGTACGTGGATGCCGCCGCGGCGGCGCGGCTGGCGCCGTGGCAGCGGTACGCGCTGCGGGTGCACGCGTTCGCGCTCGCCCACCCGGACGCCGTGCTGTGCCTGGAGTCTGCCGCGGTGCTGCTCGGCCTGCCGCTGTTCGGCGAGACGCGCGATATCCACGTGTTCGATCCCGACCGCACGGCGTCCCGACGGTTCGGCGACGTGTGTGTGCACACCAGCACGGACGCGCGGGAGATCGTGCGCGTCGACGGCATCCTGTGCACCTCGCCGGCGGATGCCGTCGTCGATCTTGCCCGCGTGCTTCCGCCCGCGCAGGCGCTCGCCGTCGTGGATGCCGCGATCTCGCCCCGACAGAGCGGCATGCTCGTCGTCGACGATCTCCGGGAGCGGGCCGCGTCGCAGGTCTCCCGTCGGGGCGTCGCTCGACTCGCGTGGGTCTGGGCACACGCGGATACGCGCGCCGAATCGCCCGGCGAAAGCGTCAGCCGCGCCGTCATCCGCTGGTGCGGCTTCGAAGACCCGGTGCTGCAGGCCGAGTTCCGCTACGAGGGGGTGACGGACCGCACGGATTTCCTGTTCCCGACCAGCCGCACGGTCGGCGAGAGCGACGGCTGGGGCAAGTACGGGATCGGCGACAACGACGCGCTCGAGGGAGCCGCGCTGCGCTTTCGTGACGAGAAGCGCCGCGAAGACCGTCTGCGCCGCGCGGGGCATCCGGTCGCGCGCTGGGAAATGGCGGATGCGGTGCGGGTCGAACCGTTGGCCACCGCCCTGCAGCGCGCGTACGTGCGGCTCGTCCGCCCGCGCGACCGCGCTGGACTGGCGACCCTGCGCCACACGCCCCGCGCGCTCCCCCACCGAGCGCGGTGAGAAACCACAAGGGAGACGACACACACCTGCGGTGGTGGTTTCTCGTGCCGAAGGTGGTTTCTCGCGGGCGTGACGCGGCGCGTGGGGCGGGGGCGGGGTCAGGCGCCGGCGGCCATCTCCTTGGCGCGCGCGAGCGCGGCGTCGGTGGCCTCGGCGAACACACCGTCCAGACGCGCGCCCTGCAGCACCGCGATCGCACGCTCGGTGGTGCCCTTCGGGCTGGTGACGCGTCGGCGCAGCTCGGCGGGGTCTTCGCCCGAGGCGTCGAGCAGCGCCGCCGCGCCGATGAACGTCTGCTCGGCCATCAGGCGCGCGTCGGCGTCGGAGAAGCCCTTGCCGCGCGCGGCTTCGGTGAGCTCCTCGACCAGCAGGAAGAAGTAGGCCGGACCCGATCCCGAGATCGTCGACAGGGCATCGATCTGCGATTCCGGAACCTCGATGACCGCGCCGCACGTCTCGAAGAGGCGACGCACGAGGGCGAGCTCGTCCGCGGATGCCGTGGGGCCCGCCGACAGGCCGGTCACGGCTTTGCCGACCACCGCCGGGGTGTTCGGCATCGACCGGATCACCGACACCTCCTCACCGACGATGGACGCGAACGTCGCGATCGTGACACCGGCGGCGAGGCTCACGACGATCGCCCCCGGTCGCAGCACGGGCGCGATCTCGCGCAGCAGGTCGGGGACCATGACGGGCTTCACGCCGATGAGCACGACGTCGGCGGATGCCGCGGCACTCGTGTTCGCGTCGCCATCGGTCTCGAGCGAGAGGCTCGTGACGCCGTCGAGTCCCGCCAGCGCATCCGCGCGCGCAGCCGTGCGGTTGGTCACCGTGATCGCGGGGGCCTCACCCGAGCGGACGAGGCCCTGCAGGATCGCGCCTCCCATCGAGCCGGCACCGAGGATCGCGATCGAAGGGAGGGGGGAAGCCATGCTGACATCCTCGCAGAGGAAACAGCAGCCTGCAGAGAAAGCACTGCCCGACGAGGCCGGAAGAACTCCGCCGCGGTCAGAACGCGGTCAGGTCGGTCGTCGGCAGAATGATCTCCATCGAGGGAGCGCGACCCTTCTCGATGTGGCTGAAGGCCAGACTCTCGGCGAGACGGGCGTTGCCGTCAGCGATGGCGGCCAGCAGCTCGTCGTGCTCGTGGGACTGCTCACGCGCGTCGCGGTCCACGCCCGTGAGGTAGAACAGCCACACGAGACGTCCGCTCACCACGCGCGTGAGCGAGGTGAGAAGGGTGCTGTCGGCCATCTCCACGATGCCCGCATGGAAGGCGGCGTGGGCCTCGGCGATCGTCAGGCGGTCTCCGCTGGTGACGGCATCGTGCGCCGCGTCGAGTGCGCGCTCGAGCGCCGCGACGGACGCGCCCCGACCTGCGTTCTGGGCGGCGAGGCGGGCGGCCAACGACTCGAGACTCAGCCGCACGTCGAACAGCTCGTCGATCGCGCGGCGATCCCACCCCACGACCCGGGCGCTGCGCCGCGGGGACGTCGCGAGGAAGCCGTCGACGCCCAGCTGCAGGATGGCGGCGCGGATGGGGATGCGCGACATCTCCAGCTCGTCGGCCAGGCGTCCCTCGGTGATCGCCGCGCCGTCGGCGTAGCGACCGAGGATGATCGCCGTCCGGATGCGCCGGTAGGCGGTTGCGGCCAGGGAATCGTCGGCCGACTCCTCCACGTCGGTCATACGGTCCCCTTCATGCTCGGATGGCGACCATTGTGCCAGCGCCCACCGCGCTCGCGCGCGCGCAGAGGACGTGCGCCGCGTAGAGGTCTTGGATGCCGATACCCACCGAGTTGAAGATCGTGAGCCCACCCGGGGCGGCGCCGGGCTCCGCGGCGACCACGTCGCCGAGGGGGATGAGCTGCTCCGGGACGAGGGCTCCCGCCGCGCACGCGTCGCGGACGTTGCCCGACTCGGCGAGCGCGACAGCCGAATCGTCGACGACGACGACGCGGGCGGCGGCGAAGACGTCGGCGTGCACTTCGCTGAACATGGGCCGCGGCGGGGAGCCGACGGCGTTCACGTGGACATCCGATCCGAGAAGCGCCCGCGAGAGGAACGGCTCCTGCGCCGGCGTCAGGGTGCAGACGACGTCGGCTCCCTCGAGAGCCGACTCCGTCGTCACGGCGACCAGAGCCGGGATCCCCTCGGCGCGCAGCTGCTGAACGCATGCCTCCGCGCGCGCCGCGCTGCGCGACCAGACCCGGATCTGCGCGAGATCCCGCACCCGCACGAGCGCCCGGGCGTGTTCGGCGGCGAGCGGTCCGGCGCCGATGAGCGTGGCCACCTGCGCGTCCGCGCGGGCGAGGACGTCGGTGGCCAGCGCCGTCACGGCCGCCGTGCGCAGGCGCGTCAGCGCACGCCCGTCGATCATGGCGACGCACTCCGCCGTGGCCGCGTCGAACACCGCCACGGTCGATCGCTGGGCGGGCAGCCCGACCGCGCGGTTGCGCGGGGCATCGGCGAGCACCTTGACCGCGTACAGGCCGAGCTCCTCCGACAGGGCGCTCATGGGCACGACGGTCGGAGCGTCGGGACCGGCCGCCCCGACGAACGGCAGCGGGTGAGGGCGGGGCTGCACGGCGCGATGAGCGTGCAGCGCTCTGTGAGCGGCCGCCATCGCACGCCGCATCTCGTCGGCATCCGCGAGAACTTCGACGTCAGCGGAGGTCAGGGTGAGTGTGGTCATCGGATCTCCTTTTGGTATCCCAAATCTAGATCTCCACGTCGCGGCCGCAACATCGCCGCATGCGGGTGCCGCGAGGCCCGTTCTGCATGACACCAACGAGTCCCGCATAATTCCGCGACAAAACGCGCCCATGCATCGGCCGATCGCGCTCAGAAAGTTCACTGCGCGGAAATCGCGCGACACATCGTCGTAACAGAGATGCCCGATTCTGTATCCCAGATTCGCAAACCGGAAGGAGACGAGCATGGCGCGACTGGTCGCACGACGACTGCTCCAGGCGCTGGCGACGATCTTCGCCGTCGTCACCATCGCCTTCGCGCTGGGGCGTCTGAGTGGCAGTCCCGCCGCCCTCCTGCTCGGCGACAACGCATCCCGCGCACAGATCGATGCACTCAACGCGAGCCTGGGTTTCGATCAGCCGCTGTGGAAGCAGTACCTCGACTACCTCGTGGGAATCGTGACCCGCGGGGACTTCGGCGACTCCTACCGTCAGCGCGGCGTGTCGTCGATGGAGCTGGTGCTCGAAAGGGTGCCCGCCTCGCTGCAACTGGGCGCCGTCGGTCTCGTCGCCGGTGTGCTGGTCGCCGTCGTCGCCGCCGTAGCTGTGCACCTCACGCGCAGTACCGGCCTGCGGACGGTGTTGCTCACGGTCGGCTCGGCCCGACAGGCCGTCCCCGACTTCTTCTTCGGGTTGCTCCTCGTCCTGGTGTTCTCCGTGGCGCTGGGGCTGCTGCCGTCGCTGGGCAATCGCGATCCCCTCGCGATCATCATGCCGGCGGCCACCATCGCGACGGCGCAGTTCGTCGTCTACCTGAGACTGCTCGACAACGCGCTGGCGGAGCAGTCCCGCCTGGACTACGCGCGCACCGCGTACGCCCGCGGCGAGAGCCGATTCCGGGTCGTCGTCGCCGAGCTGCTTCCCAACGCCGTCCTGCCCGTGATGACCATCGCCGGCATCAGTCTCGGCTCGTTCCTCGGCGGCCTGGTGATCGTCGAGAACGTCTTCGCCTGGCCGGGTCTCGGACAGCTCATGCTCAGCGCCGTCTACGCCCGCGACTTCCCGGTCGTCCAGTCGGGCCTCATCGTCGTCGCGGCCCTCTTCATCCTCTCCAATGCGCTCGTCGATGTGATGAGCGCACTCGTCGACCCGAGAGTGAGGCACCTCGCATGAGCACGCCCTCCCCCACGATCACGACGACGGACACGCTGCCGCCGGCTCCCGCAGCCGACACCGCCGCACGCATCGCGTGGCCGCGGCTGCGCGCCACGGAGTGGGTCGGCGTCGGCATCCTCGTCGTCGTCGCGGCGTTCATCCTGATCGTCCCGCTGCTGCCCGGCAGCGATCCGTACGGCCAAGACCTGTCCGCGTCGTTCATCCGCCCGTTCACCGACCCGGCCCACCTGCTCGGCACCGACATGCTGGGCCGCGACCTGGCGAGCAGGCTCGCCGTCGGCGGTCAGGTGTCCCTGGGCATCGTCCTGTTCGTGGTCGCGATCAACGCCTTCATCGGGATGGTGACCGGCATGATCGCCGGGTATGCGGGCGGACGCCTGGACAACCTCCTCATGGGGTGGGCCGACGTGCAGTTGGCGATGCCGATCATCCTCGTGCTGATCGCTCTGTCCGCGGCACTCGGACCCAACGTGTGGCTCATGATCCTCACGCTTGCGGCCACCTATTGGGTGGGTTATGCACGCGTCGCCCGCAGCACGGCGATGTCGCTGAAGGGACGGGACTTCGTCATCGCCCCGCGCATCCAGGGAGCGAGCCCGCAGTGGATCGTGTCCACGCACATCGCCCCGCACGTCGGCGTGCAGGTGCTCATCCTCGCCTCGGCCGACATCGGCGGCGTCCTGCTGCTGACATCCTCGTTCGACTACCTCGGACTGGGCGTCCAGGCGCCCACGCCGTCGTGGGGGCTGCTCATCAGCGAGGGGCAGAAGTACGTGCGCGAAGCGCCGTACCTCGCCCTCATCCCCGGTATCGCGATCTTCCTCGTCGTGATCGGAACCAACCTCCTCAGCCAGCGATTCACCGCCGAGCGCGAGCTGTCCGCGCTCCGTCGTCGGAAGAAGGCCCGCGCATGACCCCGGACACGCACCCCCCGACACCCGCCATCCTGCTGAAGGTCGAGGATCTCGTCGTCGGAACCCGCGACGATCAGGGCCGCGAGATCCGCCTGGTCGACGGCGTGTCTTTCGAGATCGCCGAGGGCGAGGTGCTGTGCATCGTGGGCGAGTCGGGCTCGGGCAAGAGCATCACCATGGCGGCCGTGCTGGGCCTGCTGCCTCCCGGCGTCGACGTGCTGTCCGGCCGGGTCGAGTACCGCGGCGAGGACCTCCTGGCCGCCAGCGAGAAGAGGCTGCGCGAACTGCGCGGCCGTCGCCTGGCGATGGTCTTCCAGGATCCGATGACCGCGCTCAACCCCGTCGCTCGCGTCGGCGCTCAGATCGCGCGCGCCGTGCGACTCCACGGCGACGGCGTCACCCGCGCCCAGGCCGATCGGCGCGCGGCCGAGCTCCTCGCCGCGGTCGGGGTGCCGGATGCCGCGGCGCGCGCCCGCGCGTATCCCCACCAGTGGTCGGGGGGTATGCGCCAGCGCGCCGTGATCGCCGCGGCCATCGCGCACGACCCGGACCTGCTCGTGGCGGATGAGCCGACCACCGCGCTCGATGTGACGATCCAGGCACAGATCATGGATCTGCTGGCGCAGGCGCGTCGTCGCACCGGCGCGGCGATGGCGCTGATCACGCACGATCTCGGACTCGTGGCGCAGACCGCCGATCGCATCGTCATCATGTACTCGGGCCGCGTCGTCGAATCGGGCACGGTCTGGGACCTCTTCGACGCGCCTCGCCATCCCTACACGGCCGGCCTGTTGGCGAGCCTGCTGACCGCCGAGAGCTCCTCGGGGCGCGCCTACGCGATTCCGGGTTCGCCTCCGCAGCCGGCCGCCCGACCGGCGGGGTGCCCGTTCGCCCCGCGATGCGAGCTGCCCGCGAAGTCGGCGCGATGCCGGACCGACCTGCCGCCGCTGCGCGTCGTGTCGCCGGCGCACGACAGCGCGTGCCATCACGCCGAATCCGTCTCCCGCTTCGCCCAGGAGGTCGCCGGATGAGCGCCGCAGAACCCGTCCTGCAGATCGACGACCTGCACGTGCGATTCACCCGACGCACCGGGTGGCGCCGCCGCCACGTCGTCGATGCCGTGGACGGCGTCTCCCTCACCCTGCATCGCGGCGAGACGCTGGGCCTGGTCGGCGAGTCCGGATGCGGCAAGTCGACGCTCGTGCGCACGGTGTTCGGGCTGAACACCCCGGCATCCGGCGAGATCCGCATCCTCGGCCAGCGCATCGACGACTTGCCGCCGCTGCAGCGGCGACGCCTGCGCAACCGCGTGCAGCTGGTGTTCCAAGACCCCTACTCGTCGCTGGATCCGCGCCTCAGCGTCCACGACATCGTCGCCGAGCCGCTCACGATCGTCGGGCGCTACTCCAAAGACCGTGTCGTCGAGTTGCTGGAGAGCGTCGGCATCGGGTCGGAGAGCCTGCGCCGCACCCCCGCACAGTTCTCGGGGGGCCAGCGGCAGCGCATCGGCATTGCCCGCGCGCTCGCTCTCGAGCCGGAGGTGCTCGTCCTCGACGAGCCCGTCTCGGCACTGGACGTGTCGGTCCAGGCGCAGGTGATCAACCTCCTGCAGGACCTGCAGCGCGAACGTCAGCTCTCCTACCTCTTCATCGCACACGACCTGTCCGTCGTCCGCCATCTCTCCGACCGCGTCGCCGTCATGCGCGCCGGTCGCATCGTCGAGATCGGCGCCCGCGACGAGATCTTCGAACGGCCCCAGCACGCGTACACGCGGACGCTCCTGGCCGCGATCCCGATCCCCGACCCGCACCTGCGGGCGGATGCACCACCCGCACCAGCACCTGCCCTCACCCGAACGAACAGAGGAACGCCATGACCCACCGCACATCCCGCGTCCGTCGCGCGCTCGCCGCCGCGGCCGCGCTCACCGGCGCCGCGCTCGTCCTGTCTGCCTGCGCCGGCGGCTCGGCGTCGACCGCCGAGACCCACAACCTGACGATCGGCGTCGTCGCGGAGCCGGAGAAGTCGCCCGACCCGATCATCGACGGGTCGCTGGCGGGCTACAACATCTACTACAACCTGTTCGACCAGCTGACGGTGCTCGATGCCGACGGCAAGATCCAGCCGTCGCTGGCCACGTCGTGGACGCCGAACGCGGACTTCACCCAGTGGACGTTCACGCTCCGCGACGACGTGAAGTTCCAGGACGGCGAGCCGTTGAAGGCGTCGGACGTGGTCTTCACGTACGAGACCGTGCTGCACACGCCCGACTCGGACAACCTCGGCTACATGGGCATGCTGCAGTCGGTGTCGGCGCCCGATGATCACACGGTCGTCTTCGACCTCAACTCGTCGTTCTCGCCCTGGCCGTCGATCACGACGGCGCAGTCGATCGTTCCCGAGAAGGTCTACACCGCGCTCGGCTCGGAGGGCTTCGCCGCCGCGCCCGTCGGCAGCGGCCCCTTCTCCTTCGTCAGCTGGAAGCGCGGCGTCGACTACGTGCTCAAGCGCAACGACGCCTACTGGGGCGGGGCGCCGAAGATCGACACGCTCACCTTCCAGACCGTCTCCGACGAGGAGGCACGCCTCAACGGCGTCATCTCCGGCAGCCTCGATGTCGCCCTGATCTCGCCGAACCAGGTCTCCTCGGCCGAGGGCAGCGGCGTGGACGTGCGCTCCCGCGCCGCCAACGGCACCACCTTCCTCGGCATCAACTCGACGTCCGGCCCGTTGGCCGATGAGCGCGTGCGCCAGGCCGTCTGGCACGCGATCGACCGCGACGCCCTGGTGAAGACCGTGCTGAGCGGTCGCGCGGTGGCCAACGATCAGATCGTGGCCGCCAACGTCACCGGCTACGCGGCCGATGCGAAGGGTCCGGCCTACGACCCCGCCGCCGCGAAGGCGCTGCTCGCCGCGGCCGGCTACAACGGCGAGGCGATCCCCCTGGAGTACGCGACCAGCGGCCGCATCCCGATGAGCGCCGAGATCGCGCAGGCGATCGCGGGCTACCTGGAGGCGGCCGGCTTCACGGTGACCCTCTCCGGAATGGACCAGGCCACGCTCTCCAACCGCATCTACAGCACCGTCGACATGAAGGGGCTCTACCTCAACACGTGGGCGCCCTCGACGATGGACGGCGACATGCCCGCGACGAACCTGTTCGCCGGAGGACAGAACGACTACGCGAAGAGCCCGCAGACGGCGGCTCTCGTCGCGAAGCAACGCACCGTCGCCGGCGATGACCGGATCGGCGTCTTCCGCGACCTGGCCGAGGCCAACTTCCAGGCCGCCTACATCGTGCCGCTGTTCACGCCCGAGGCCGACTACGCGGTATCGCCGAAGGTCACCTGGACGCCGCGCGTCGACGGCGAGTACGACCTCGCCGATGTGAGCTTCGCCGGCTGATCCCGCCCGACGGGGAGGAGCGACGCACCCGCGCGCTCCTCCCCGTTCCGACCTCTCTCGAAAGGCCCATTCCCGTGACCCTCACTCTGCTGCACGACGTCCGCCCCTGGGGAGGTGCGCCCGCCGACGTGCTGGTGGACGCCGACGGCATCCGCGAGATCGCCGCCCCCGGCACGATCGACCCCGCGATCACCACCGCGGATGCCGTGACGATCGACGGCGACGGCGGCATCCTGATCCCCTCGTTCAGCGACGTGCACGTGCACCTCGACTCGACGCGCATGGGTCTGCCGTTCCGACCGAACACCGCCGGAGAGACGCGTTGGTCGCACATCATGAACGACCGGGAGAACTGGCGCTTCGCCGAGCGCCCGGTCGCCGAACGGGCGACGTACACGCTCGGCCGCATGATCGCCCAGGGCGCCACTCGCGTGCGCAGTCACGCGCAGGTGGATGCCGATTCGGGATTGGAGAAGTTCGAGGGCGTGCTCGCCGCGCGCGAGGCGCATCGGCAGCGTGCGGCGGTCGAGATCGTCGCGTTCCCGCAGGTCGGCATCCATCTCGAAGACGGTGTTCCCGATCTGTTGGATGCGGCCCTGCGTTCGGGAGCCGACCTCATCGGCGGCATCGACCCGTGCGAGATCGATCGCGATCCGGTGCGCCACCTCGACACGGTCTTCGACCTGGCCGACCGCCACGGCGTCGGCGTGGACATCCACCTGCACGAGGGCGGATCGCTCGGGCTGTTCTCCCTCGACCTGGTCCTCGAGCGCACCCGTGCACTCGGCATGACGGGGCGCGTGAGCGTCTCGCACGCGTTCTCGCTGGCCGATCGCTCCCCCGGCGTCGATCGCGCCCTGGAGCAGATCGCGGAACTCGACGTCGCCCTCACGACGATCGCCCCCAAGGGCTCGCTGTCGGTCCCCCTCGACCTCCCCGTCGAGCGCCTGCTCCAGATGGGCATCCGTGTGGGGCTCGGGATGGACGGACAGCGCGACTACTGGTCGCCGTGGGGTGACGGCGACATGCTGGAGCGCACCTGGATGCTCGCGTTCACGCAGGGCTTCTCCCGCGACGATCTCATCGAGGACTGCCTGGCGATCGGCACCTGGGGCGGCGCTTCGGTCATCGACGCCGCGCTGCCCCGGCTCGCTCCCGGCGTCCGCCCCGGCGTGGCCGTCGGCGACCCGGCGGAGCTCGTCGTCGTCCGCGGCGACACGCCCACCGCCGCCGTGATGGACCGTGACCCGCGGCGCATCGTCATCCACCGCGGTCGCGTGGTCGCCCAGGACGACGAGCTGACATGACCACGAAGATCCTCGCGGTCAACTGCAACACCGATACGGCCATGACCGCGGCGATCGCGGCGATCGGCCAGGCGGCGGCCTCACCGGGAACGACGGTCGTCGGCGTGACCCCGGCGTGGGGTCCCGCGTCGGCCGAAGGGTATGTCGAGAGCCTGGTGACCGCGACGGCGGTGATGGATGCCGTCGCCCGCCGCACCGACGCCTTCGACGCCGTCGTGATGGCGGGCTTCGGCGAGCACGGTCGGGAGGGGATGCGCCAGCTCATCACCCAGCCCGTCGTCGACATCACCGAGGCGGCCGTGTTCACCGCATGCCTGCTGGGTCATCGCGTCGGCGTCGTCACGACGGTGGCCTCAGCGCTCGCCGGCATCCACGACAGCATCACGACGATGGGCATGGCCGGTCGCTGCTGCTCCGTGCGCGCGGCCGACGTGCACGTCTCGAGCATCGGCGATGATGTCGCCCGCACCGCCGACGCGCTCGAGGGCACGGGACGCGCCGTGCTCGCCGACGGCGCCGACGTGCTCGTGCTCGGCTGCGCCGGTTTCGCCGGACTGGATGCCGAGCTGGAACGCCGGCTGGGGGTGCCCGTGGTCGACGGCGTCGCCGCCGCCGTGCGCTGGGCCGAGAGCCTGGTCGCCCTCGGCAAGCGCACCAGTACGGCCGGTCCGTACGCGCCGCGCGACCGCGAGAAGGTGTGGTCAGGACCACCCCTGGGAGCTCTCCGTCTGTTGACCTGAAAGTTCATTCATGACGTCAGGTCGTCGGAGTAGGATGCGGTCATGACGCTCCTCGACGGCATCACCTCCCGGATCATCGACACCGATCGCCTGCGCGTCGGCATCCTCGAACGCCGCGGCGACAACCCGGCCGCGACCGCGGATCAGACGGTGATCCTGGTGCACGGCAACGTGTCGTCCAGCCTGTTCTGGCAGGAGCTCATGCAGGATCTGCCCAGCGATCTGCGGGTCGTCGCCATCGACCTCCGCGGCTTCGGCGAGACCGAGAGCGCACCCGTCGACGCGACGCGCGGCGTCCGTGACTTCAGCGACGACGTGTTCGCCACGCTGCAGGCGCTGGGCATCGAGACGGCCCACCTCGTCGGCTGGTCGATGGGCGGCGGCGTGGTCATGCAGTACGCGATCGACCACCCCGCACGCTCCCTCACGCTGCAGGCTCCGGTCTCGCCCTACGGCTTCGGCGGCACCCGCCGCGACGGATCGCGCGTGACCGCCGACGATGCGGGTTGCGGTGCGGGCGGCGCCAACCCCGACTTCGTCCAGCGCCTCACCGACCGCGACACGACCGACGAGGCCCCCACGTCGCCGCGCAGCGTCTTCCGCTCGGGTTACGTCGCGCCCGGCTACGCGAGCGCGCACGAGGACATCTGGGTCGAGTCGATGAACACCACCTCCACCGCGACGGGCAACTACCCCGGCGACAGCGTCGCCAGCGAGAACTGGCCGGGATTCGCCGCCGGACGGCTGGGCGTGCTGAACACCATGGCGCCGCAGTACTTCGACACGTCGGCGATCGTGGAGATCAGTCCCAAGCCGCCCGTCCTCTGGGTGCGCGGCTCCGCCGACGCGATCGTCTCGGACGCCTCGTTCTTCGACATCAACCACCTCGGCGCGCTCGGCGTGATCCCGGGGTGGCCGGGCGCTGAGCTCGCCCCCGCGCAGGAGATGGTGTCGCAGACCCGCGACGTGCTCGACGCCTACCGCGCGGCGGGAGGCACCGTCACCGAAGTGGTCTTCGAGGGCGTCGGCCACGCGCCGCACCTGGAGCGGCCCGCACAGTTCCGCCGCGCCCTGCTGGAGAACATCGGCTACATCGGCCGGCCGGCCGATCCCGCCCCGCCCACCGAGGCGATCATCCTCAGCTCCTCCGACTGAGCCGGGGCACCTCGTCAGCGACGGGCGTCGAAGAAGGTGCGCAGCAGAGCGCGCGCGTCGTCCTCGAGGATGCCGCCGACCACCTCGGCCCGCACCGGAAGCCGCCGGTCGCGCAGCACGTCGTACACCGATCCGGCAGCTCCCGCCTTCTCGTCCCACGCGCCGAACACGACGCGTGTGATGTGCGCCTGCAGAATGGCGCCCGCGCACATCAGGCAGGGCTCGAGGGTGACCGTGAGCGTGCACCCCTCCAGATTCCAGGTGCCGAGGGATGCCGCGGCCTCGCGCAGCGCCACGATCTCCGCGTGGGCGGTGGGATCGGCCGTGGCCTCGCGCCGATTGCGTCCGACGCCGATCACGGTGCCCGCGGCATCCCGCACGACGGCACCCACCGGGATCTCGCCCGCGGCACCGGCCTCGGCGGCGAGCGCGAGCGCGCGACGCAGCGCGCTCTCGTCGTCGGCACGCACGGGCAGGCTCATGCCTTCAGCGTAGGCTGAGATCATGCGCGTGCACGTTGCCGATCACCCCCTCATCACCCACAAGCTGACCGTGCTGCGCGACGAGCGCACACCGTCGCCGGTGTTCCGTCAGCTCACCGAGGAGCTGCTGACGCTTCTCGCCTACGAGGCGACCCGCAGCGTGCGCGTCGAAGAGGTCGAGATCCAGACGCCCGTCACGACGACGACCGGGGTGCGCATCTCCGAGCCGCGACCCCTCGTGGTGCCGATCCTGCGCGCCGGCCTCGGCATGCTCGACGGAATGGTGAAGCTGCTGCCCACCGCCGAGATCGGCTTCCTCGGCATGGCGCGCAACGAGCAGACCCTGGAGCCCTACACGTACGCCGAGCGCCTTCCCGACGACCTCAGCGACCGCCAGTGCTTCGTTCTCGACCCGATGCTCGCGACCGGTGGATCGCTCGGCGCGGCGATCGACTTCCTCTTCGCCCGCGGCGCGCAGGACGTGACCGCGATCTGCATCCTCGGCGCACCCGAGGGCGTCGCGAAGATCGAGGAGCTCGTGGGCGAGCGCGACGTGACCCTCGTGCTCGGTGCGCTCGACGAGCGCCTGAACGAGAAGGGCTACATCGTTCCCGGCCTCGGGGACGCCGGCGACCGCCTCTACGGCACCGTCTGAGCCCCCTCGAGGGTCACAACCACCGACGCCGCTTGAAGATCAGGTAGAGCACGGTGGGGAAAGCCACCATCACACCGAGGGCGACGGGATAGCCGTACTCCCAGTGCAGTTCGGGCATGACGTCGAAGTTCATGCCGTAGACCGTGCCGATCAGCGTCGGGGCGAAGATGATCGCCGCCCACGAGGAGATCTTCTTCACCTGTTCGTTCTGGGCCAGATTCACCTCGGTCTGGCGCCGCGAGACGAGCGCGGAATGCACGATGAGCGCCTTGTCGAGCACGGCACGGAAGCCGTCGATGCGCTCGGTGACGCGGAGGGCATGGTCGCGGACATCGCGCAGCCGCCGCTGCAACTCGATGTCGACGTGGTAGGCGTCGTGGCCGCGTTGCAGCCACTCGATGATCGGGACGAGCGGGTGCGTGGCCCGCGCGAAGCGGTTCAGCTCGCCCGACAGCTCGTAGATGCGGCGGGACAGCGCATCGTCGTCCGCGTCGCCGAACAGGTCGTCCTCGATCTCGTCGATGTCGTTCTCGATGCCGGCCACCAGAGGCTCGTACTCGTCGACGACACGGTCGAGCACGGCGTACAGCACCGCTTCCGATCCCAGCGCCAGCAGTTCCGGCTGCTGTTCGAGGCGCCGCCGCACGGCCCCGAGATCGGGCGATTCGGCGTGACGGATGGTGATGACGAAGTCGGGGCCGACGAACAGATGCAGCTCGCCGATGTCGAGCTCTTCGCGCTCGTCGTCGTAGCGCGCGGGACGCAGCACGACGAACAGCGTGTCGCCGTAGCGCTCGACCTTCGAACGCTGGTGACCCAGAGCCGCGTCCTCGATGGCGAGGGGATGCAGTTCGAACTCCGTCGCGACCGATGCCAACTCTTCGTCCGACGGACGGTACAGGCCGATCCACGCGAAACCCGCGTGCGCCTCCTGGAGGGCATAGGCCTCGTCGAGCGAGGCGGGGGTGGCGACGCGCACGCCGTCCTTGTAGACGGCGTTGTCGATCAGGGTCATGGGTCTCTCCTCGAGGACACGCGGTCGCCGGGCGCCGCGAACGGGCACGCGCGAAGGATCACGCGCACGTCCGTGCGTGCGGGGGCGGCACGCACGAGAGCGCCGCGGGTGCGCCGGCCTCAGAGCGAGAGGATGCCGGCGGCGAGCACCGCGGCGCGCCTACTATCGTCTGCCATGGTGTCTCACCGCCTCTGATCACGGCTCGTCGTGATCGGATGCACGGGGACGAGCCTCCGGGAGTATATCCCCCCAAGATTACGCGCACCGGGCACGACCGTGCGCGGCCGCGGAGACGGGCTGCGTCACCCTTCGGCGCGTCGTCCGGTCTCCTGTTCCCAGAACTCCAGCTGCTGGGTGAGCGCCTTCGCGAGTTCGAACACCTGCTGCGGCGGGATGCGCACCCGCTGCACCACCCGCCCGGGAACGACGGTGACGGGAGCGCCGTCGGCATCCACCCCGGCTTGCGGGGGCCGCACGAGGGAGACGAAATCCATCACGAAGACGTCGGGCGTGTGCCAGACGTTGGCGAAGTCGGCGAAGCTGCCGGCGATCGCCTCCGGCGGCAGATCGATCTCGAACTGCCGGGGCATCTCATCGCTCATGTCGCGCTCCTGTTCGCCGCGTCGCGGAGGCATCGTCCGGCGGGACACGACCGGTGAGCCTCGAGCGGTAAGCCGAGTCTACGGCGCGTCCGCGCCGACGAGACGGGCGAAGGCGCTGAGCCGGGCGACACCGTCGGGGGTGCGGGGCAGATCGTCGAGCAAGCCCGTGCCGTACACCACGAACGCGGTGTGCTCGGCTCGCGAGACGGCCACGTTCAGACGGTTCTGCAGCAGCGGGAACTCGAGTCCTCGGGGTGCATCACGACCGCTGGATGCCGCGAGCGACACGATCGCGACGGCCGCCTCCTGGCCCTGGAACTTGTCGACGGTTCCGACCGGGATCTCTCCGAGCCCGGCGTCCGCCAGAACGGACTCGACGAGCACCTGCTGCGCGTTGTACGGCGTGACGACGATCAGATCCGCTGCCGTGAGCGGTCGCGGCGGCACATGCGCGGACGGTGTCCACGCCCGACCGAGCAGATCGCGGGCGAGGGCGAGGACGGCGTCGGCCTCCTCCGGCGACTGCGTGGCGTTGCCCGCATGCGTCAGCGCCACCGGAACGACGCCGGCCGCGACCCCCTCGAGGCGACGAGCCGAGGTGGAGGGGTGGGCAGCGAGTCGCCCCTCGTAGGAGAGCTGGGAGACGGGACCGGCGACCTCGGGGCGCATGCGCCGGGTCTGCGCGAGGAAGAAACCCCGGTCGTCGGGGACGACGGCGGCGCCGTCCATCACCCATCCGAGCGCGGAGGTGTCGACCGGCTCGGGGTGGGTTCCCTGGCTCACCTGCGGCAACTGCTGCGGATCGCCGAGCAGCAGCAGACGCGGTGCCGCGACCGACACCGCAATGGTGGAGGCGAGCGAGAACTGTCCTGCTTCGTCGATGACGAGCAGGTCCAGGCTCGCGCGGGGCACGCGCCCGGCGTGACTCAGGTCCCACGCCGTGCCCCCGATGACGAAACCCTCCGGGTGGGCTGCGGCGAACGCCGCGTAGCCGTCCTTCGCGATGACGGTGAAGCTCTCGGCGCCGGATGCCGTGCCCTTCGTCGCCTTCGCGACGCGCTCACCCGGCACGCCCGCATCGACGATGCGCGCGAGCATGTTCTCCACGACCGCGTGCGACTGCGCCACGACACCGACGCGGTATCCCTTCTCGCGGACGAGCCGTGCAACCACGTGCGAGCCGACATAGGTCTTGCCGGTGCCCGGCGGACCCTGCACTGCCAGATAGCTGCGGTCGAGGTCGTCGACGGCACGGGCGATCTCGTCGACCGCATCGCCGAGGCCCTCACTGCGGGCGAGCGCGCCCGAGCGCGTGCGCGGAACCCTGCGCAGCAGCAGATCGGTCGCGGCGTCGGACGGGAACGCTGCGGAGTGCAGGGGCGCAGCCTGGATGATCGCGTCGGCCCACTGGTCGATGGCCGCCTGTTGCGACCCGGCCTGCGGCGGCGCGGGCGGTGTGGAGGCGATCGGCAGCTCCTGCCAGGTGAACCCCTGAACGGAGTTCTCCTCCACGACCATGCCGTCATCGAGGACGTCGACGACGCGGACCGAACGTGCAGCGTGGATCCATCGCGGGCTGGTGTCGACCGGGAACGGTGTCGGCAGCTCGTACAGCAGGAAGACCGCACCCCCCGCGGACAGCTTCGTGCCCGGCGCGAGATCGCCGCGCAGCTCGATCACGCGACGCTGGACGCGTCCGCCCTCCGGTACGTGCCAGTCGCTCAGGACTCGGCACCGATCGTGATCGAAGACGACGACGTCGCGGGTGTCCTCCCAGATCGAGACGGGCTCACGCAGCCGCAGGAAGTGCGTCGCCCAGAAGGTCTTCGCCTCGCGGGGGTAGTAGTCGATCGCCGCGGCGGCGAGCTTGAGCGCGGTGACCGCGGCCACATCGGGGGCATCGTCCCTCTCGGCAGCGCCCGCCATGCGCGTGAGCGCATCGGCACGCGGGGACGGTTCGTACGGACGCTCTGCGGCGTCGACGTCTGCCGAGGGCAGGAGCTTGGACTCCCGGGCCCGCTCGACCAGCCAGTTGCGCAAGCGCCGGGTCGAGACGCAGTCGTAGCGGTTGTAGTCGGCGAGATCGTCGAGAATCGCCGCTCCCGCGGCATCCGCCCCCGCGTCGATCAGCTCGCGCGCCTCGACATACTTGACGATCGAGTCGTCGCCGCGCTGCACGTCGCTGGTGCGCACCTCGGCGCCCATGTAGAGCGGTTCGAGCTTCTTGATCGAGTACGAGCGCGATCCCACGCGAAGGGCGCGCCGGACGATCGGGTAGAGGTCGACGAAGACGCCCTCACGCAACAGCGTGTCGACCTCGGCCTCGCGCACACCGTAGCGGGCGGCCATCGCCAGCAGATGCGTCGGTTCGTACGGCGCGTAGTGGTAGATGTGCATTCCGGGGTGGGCGCGCCGGCGCAGCGCCACCACATCCAGGAAATCCTCGAGCGCCCGCTTCTCATCGGCAAAGGAATGCGCCCACAGCGCCGCGTATTGCTCGTCGTCGTCGACCCAGCCGAACAGGTAGTCGATGCCCCACATCGCTCCCACCCCGTCGGCGGCTTCGGTGTAGAGCGGGTCTCCCTCGAAGTCGAAGAAGAGGTCGCCGCGGTCGGGCCGGGGCAGCGCTCCGATCGCCTTCGGAAAGACCACCTCGAAGGTCGGCACCGGCGGCGCGGCCGCGGTTGCCGTCTCCCCCACGCCGCCCGCCGGGCTGTCCAGCTGCAAGCGCGCCTGCGTACGCAGGCCGGCGAACGTGTCACCCGACATCCGCTCGGGAGGCGCGCTCGCGGCGGCCAGGTCGTCGATGGTATGGATGCCGGCGGCGCGCAGCCGGTCACGCTGCACGGGTCGCATCCCCGCGACGAGCAGCAGGTCGCGATGGGCGACGACCTCCGCATCGCAGGTCGCGCATCGGCCGCACGCCACGATCCTGAGCTCACCCCGGTCGTCTCCCCACGCGATCGGAGCGCCCGTAGCGCCCGCCGCGATGTCGCGGTCGGCGACGAGCGCCCGCAGTCGCTGCCTGCGCAACCGGAAGACGGGCAGGAGGTCGCTGACGGCGTGCGTCGAGGTCGTGCCGTCGCCGAGCAGCAACTCCACACGGCCGCTGCGCGGCACTCCCAGCCGGTCGAGCTGGTCGGCATATGCCGCAAGCTGCATCAACGCCGTCACGCGTGCGTGACGCGCGAGTTTGGTGTCCTGCACGACCCACGGGTTGGCGGCGGCATCCGCGGGGCGAGCGGGGTCGTCGCGCACGAGGAAGTCGGCGAATCCGACGAACTCCTCGGTGGCGAACACCGCCTGATAGATGACCGCGACGGCGGGGTCGGCCAGCGCCGCCGTCGTCGCGGCCACCGCAGCCGCGACGGCCGCGGCATCCGACGATCGCGTCTCGGGCAGTTCCACGACACGTCCGGGATACTGCGCGCGGTAAGCCTCCAGCTGGCGCAGCTCGTGCTGGGTGCCGAGCCGACCGGCGCGCTCGAGGGTGAGGTCTTCGGGTTCGACGACCGCCGGCACCCGTCCGAGCTTGGCGTCGATCGCACGCAGCCACGCGAACTCGCACTCGGCGGCTGCTTTCAGATCGCTCGCGCTCCAGACGATGCGCGCACCGTCGCCGGTGTCCTCGATGTATCGCATGTCACCCTTCCGCCTTCGACGCTAGTCGGCGCCGCCGACATCGCCCAGCGCCGGCGCACCTGCCAGACTGGAGGGGTGAGCGAGAACCTGCCGTTCGAGAGCGTCTATCGGCACGGGTTCGCCCGGGTCGCCGCCTGTACGATCCCCGTCGCGATCGCCGACCCGGCGCGAAACGCCGAGGCGGTCATCGACGCGGCCCGCGCGCTCAGCGACGATGCCGTCGCCGTCGCCGTCTTCCCGGAGCTCTGCCTGACCGGGTACGCCATCGACGACCTCGTGATGCAGGATGCCGTGCTCGACGCCGTCCACGCCGCCATCGCAAGCCTCGTCTCGGCCTCGCAGCAGCTGCGTCCGCTGCTGGTCGTCGGCGCACCGCTGCGGCTGGGGCCACGCCTCTACAACTGCGCGGTGATCATCCACGGCGGCCGCGTGCTCGGCGTCGCACCGAAGAGCTATCTGCCGACCTATCGCGAGTTCTACGAGGCCCGCTGGTACGCGGCCGGAACGGATGCCCCGGCATCCACCGTGCTGGTCGGCCAGGAGGTGCCCGTCGGCACCGACCTGCTGTTCGCCGCGGACGACGTGCCGGGCCTGGTGGTCCACGCGGAGGTGTGCGAGGACATGTGGGTGCCCGTGCCGCCGTCGTCCACCGCCGCTCTCGCCGGTGCGACCGTGCTCCTGAACCTCTCCGGCAGCCCGATCACCGTCGCGCGGGCCGATGATCGTCACCTTCTCGCGAAGTCTCAGTCGTTCCGCTGCATCGCCGCCTACGTGTACGCGGCCGCGGGCCTGGGCGAGTCGACCAACGACGTGTCGTGGGACGGACAGACGATGATCTACGAGTCGGGCGCCCTCCTGGCCGAGACCGAGCGCTTCCCGGACGGCCCGCGCAGCGCCATCGCCGACATCGACCTCGACCGCATCCGCCAGGACCGCCTTCGCCAGGGCACGTTCGACGACAACCGCCGCGCGGTCGCACCGGCGACGAGTCCGATGCGCACGGTGGCGTTCACGGTCGATCCGCCGGCATCCGACATCGGCCTGCGTCGCCCGCTCGACCGCTTCCCCTTCGTGCCCGACGACCCGGCACGACTCGACCAGGACTGCTACGAGGCGTTCAACATCCAGGTGTCCGCGCTCGAGCAGCGGATGCGCGCGATCGGGTCGCCGAAGCCCGTGATCGGCGTCTCCGGCGGCCTCGATTCGACGCACGCCCTCCTCGTCGTCGCGCGGGCGATGGACCGGATGGGGCGAGCGCGCAGCGACATCCTCGCCTACACGATGCCCGGCTTCGCCACGAGCGATCACACGAAGTCGAACGCCATCGCCCTCGCCGAGGCCATCGGCGCCTCCATCGAGACGATCGACATCCGGCCGATGGCCACCGAGCTGCTGACGGGCATCGGACACCCCTTCGCGAACGGCGAGCCCGTGTACGACGTGACGTTCGAGAACGTGCAGGCCGGGGCGCGCACCGACTTCCTGTTCCGCCTCGCGAATCAGAACGGCGGCCTCGTCGTGGGCACCTCCGACCTGTCGGAGCTCGCCCTGGGGTGGGCGACCTACGGCGTGGGCGACCAGATGAGCCACTACGCGGTGAACGCCGGGGTGCCCAAGACGCTCATCCAGCACCTCATCCGATGGGTCATCGCCCACGCCGGCGACGACGGCATGAGCCTGTCGCCGGCGGCGAAGGACGTGCTGCAGGCGGTGCTGGACACCGAGATCAGCCCCGAGCTGGTGCCCGCGGGCCAGGACGGCAAGGTCCAATCGACCGAGGACACCATCGGCCCCTATGCGCTGCACGATTTCGCGCTGTTCCACGTGCTGCGTTACGGCTTGCGCCCGTCGAAGATCGTCTTCCTCGCAGAGCACGCCTGGCGCGATGCGGATGCCGGTGCATGGCCGCCGGGCTTCCCGGCATCCGACCGCTACGGTTACGACCGCGAGACGATCGTGCGCTGGCTGCGGGTGTTCCTGACGCGCTACTTCGGCTTCGCGCAGTTCAAGCGCACCGCGATTCCCAACGGCCCGAAGGTGCTGGCGTCGGGTTCGCTCTCACCGCGCGGCGACTGGCGTGCTCCCAGCGACGGGAACGCCGCGGTGTGGCTGGCCGAGCTCGACCGCGCCTTCCCTGCCGCCTGAGTGCCCGCGGGAACTCACGCCGCGGGGAGCGTCCCGATCGCGATCGTGATCACCCAGCTGTCGCGTGAGGCGTCGACGAGCGTGTACTTCATGTTGCGGTCCGGGATCCAGCCCTTGAGCCGGCCCATGTCCAACCGCACGTTCTCGGGTGCGACGCGCACCCCGCGACCGTCAGCTTCGAGCACCGCCTGAACCCGGACCCAGTGCTGGAGCAGGTCGGGGATGTTGTTCGGATCGAACAGGTGCGAGTGCTTCTGCATGAGACGGATGTCGGCCGGCTCCGGGGTCATGTCGCGGATGTCGATGCCCAGCGGCAGACCCGGGTCGCAGATGGCGACGACCGTGGCGGCGCGGAAGCTCGCCGTGACGATAGCGATCGGCAGGTCCTCGCCGTCCCGCGAGGCGATCAACCGCGTGTGGTAGCCGAAGCCGCGCGGCGCCTCACGCTCGATACGGATGTCGTTCATGTCGCAGCCGAGGCGTGCGGCGATGAGCTCCTTGGCGAGAAGACGGCGACGATCGTGGACGGTCGTGGCCGGGTCCCAGCCGAGTCGCGCGGCAACCGAGGGCGGAGTGTCGAGCAGAACCGAAGTGAGTGTCATGGCGTCCCTTTCATCGCGCGTCCCGCCGCGTGGATGCACCGGCGGGATGCCGCGTGCTCCCATCCTGGCCCAGGATGACACGTCGCGGTCGCCGAATGCGACGTGAGAAAGGCCGCGGACAGCTGACCGTGAACAAAGTCACAGTGAGTCGATAGGGTCGACTTACCGCCGCCGCGCCCGCCGTCCCTCGGACGGGGCCGCGCGACGTCCCGAGACGACGAAGGAAGAGCAGATGTCGACACCCCCGCCCACGAATCCTCAGGATCCGGACGGCTCGGCCGCCGACGGGCCGGACGCGGTCACCCCCGACGCCGTCGACTCCGCTGCGACCGAGGTCTCGCTTCCCACGGCCCCGCCTGTCCCGCCCGCGCCCACCGGCGGATACGGAGACGCGTACGTCGCGCCGACGGCGCCTCCGCTGCCGCCGGAGCCCGGGCAGCCCACCGCGCCCAACGGTGCACCCACCGTCCCCTATGGCGCACCCACGGTCGCCTACGGCGCACCCACGCCTTCGTCTGTCGCCCCCTCGGGACCGCCGACGCCCGACACGCGGTCGAAGGCCATCGCGTGGACGGCACTCGGGCTCGCCGCCGGAGGCACGCTGCTCAGCATCATCGGCATCGTGCCGGTGCCCTGGGTGGGCCTGGTGGCCGTCCTGATCGGCGGCCTGCTGCTGCTGGCGGGCTTCGTCTTCTCCATCGTCGGGCTCGCCGGAAAGCGCTACGGCGGAAAGCCCCTCAGCATCACGGCTCTCGTGCTGTCGCTGGTGGGCGCGACGATCGGCTCGTTCGCGCTCATCTGGTCGATCATCCTCGTCGGTGTCTCGTCGGCGGGCTCGTCGATCAGCGAGATGATGAGCACCCCCTCGCCCGTGCCTTCCGTCGAGGTCGACTCCGGCGGCATCCTGCCCGGAGAGGGCGACGGTTCCGCGCCGGCCACGGAGTCGGCCGCGCAGCAGGAGTTCATCGCCGATGTCCGCCCGAAGGTCAACCAGATCCTCGGAGAGGTCGATCCGACGGCGACGCCGGAGATCATCGAGCAGGTCCTCCCCGACGAATCGCTGATCCTCATCGGCGAGACGCTGCTCACGACCGGTGAGGCGGGAATCGACGAGCTCGTGCAGCAGACGATCACCAGCGTCGGAGCCGACGAGAGCTCCGCCGACATGCTGCGAACCCTCTACGGTGAGATCCTGACCTCTGCCCGCACCTACCTGCAGTAGGTCACCGCGCGCGTTCGACGCCGAGGGCCCGAGCGGCATCCTGATGGATGACGCTCGGGCCCTCCGGCGTCGATGCGACCAGCAGCTGGGCCGGCAGCTGCTCCTTCATCGCCTCGACGTGGCTGATGACACCGACGGTACGCCCGCCCGCGCGCAGGTCGTCGAGAGTCCGCAGCGCGAGTTCGAGTGTCTCGGGGTCGAGCGATCCGAAGCCTTCGTCGACGAAGAGCGTGTCCAGACGGATGCCGCCGGCCCGGGCCGTGACGACCTCTCCAAGACCGAGCGCGAGGGCGAGCGAGGCGAGAAAGGTCTCGCCGCCGGACAGCGACTGCGGCGGACGCCGCCGGCCGGTGTGCGCGTCGAGCACGTCGAGGCCCAGGCCCGACGCGCGCCCGCGCGCGGCACGGGCGTCGGAGTGGTGCAGGGTGTAGCGTCCCGACGACATCTCCGCCAGACGCACGTTGGCAGCCGCGACGATCTCCTCCAGTTCGGCGGCCAGCACGAAGGTCTCGAGGTCCATCCGCATCGTGTTCGGCGCCCGCCCGGCCACACTGTCGGCCAGACGGATCACGGCGGCGGCCTCGTCGGCGCTCTCCTGCACCTCCGCCAGGGCACGGTCGACCTGCTGCAGCAGATCCTGGAGCGCCTCGGCCGTGCGGACGGCGCCGGCGTGGGCGGAGATCGCATCGGTGCGCGCGGCATCGGCGAGCTCGACGGCATCGCGAGAAACGTCGACGTCGTGGGCCGAGGGGTCATCGCCGCCGGCGTCGAGTTCGAGTTCGAGAAGTCGAGAGCGCGTCGCCGACAGCTGCGCCGCGTGGTCGGCGATCGCGATGTCGATCCCCTCGATCTCCTCGTCGGAGATGAGCGCCGCCCGGGCCGCGTCGAGATCGTCGAAACCGGAGGCCGCGAGCAGCGCGTCGAGTTCCTGTCGGGCGTCGAGGTGCGCACGAGCACGCTCATCACGTGCGGCATCAGCCACGACGACCGCGCGCGCCCGATCGCGCTCCTCGGCGACGGCGTCGATTCTCGCCGCCACCGTCGCGAACGACCCGCGCGCCGCGGTGACGACCGCGTCGAGGCGGGAGATGTCGGACTCGGCCGCGCGGGCACGCTCGCGCGCCGTCGCGAGGTGTTCGACGCACGCCGCGCGCCGCTCGTCGTCGGCCGCGGCGGCCTGCTCGGCACGCGCGCGGCGCTGTGAGAGGCCGGCGAGTTCCGCGGCCGCACGCTCGGCCTCGGCCTGCGCCGCGGACGTGGCGGCGAGCCTCTCCTCGGCCTCGGCTCCGTCGAGGCCGCCGGCGGCGATACGGGCCGCAGCGATAGCTTCCCGTGCGAGGCCGGCACGCTCGCGCGCGTCGGCCTCGGCGACGGACGCCTCGTCTCGCGCGCGCTCGGCCGCCACCAGCAGGTCATCGGTGACGGGCTCGTCGGCGGGCGGCGAGGGGTGGGGATGCTCGGTGGAGCCACAGACCGGGCACGGCTCCCCGGGAACGAGCGCGGCCGCAAGCTCCGCAGCGACGCCGGCGACACGTCGACGCAGCAGCGCACCGAGCGCAGCCGAGGCGGCCTCGGAGTCCGTCAGCGCGGTCGCGTACGCAGCCTCGGCCGCGGCGAGCGCGGCCGCGAGGTCGTCGGCACGATGGGCCGCAGCGACGACCTCGCGCAGACGCAGGTGCTCGGCACGCAGATCGTCGAGACGCGCCGCGGCGACCGACACGGCGGCGATCTCGGCGTCGATCTGGGCACGCTCGGCGGGACGGGCGGCGCGGCGGTCATCGATGTCCGCGAGGTCGTGCTCGCGCGCCGCGATCGCGGCGATCGCAGCCTCGTGCTCGACCCGACGCGCGACGAGGTCCCGCTCCTGAGCGGCTGCGATCTCCCACCGGGCGAGATCACCGGTGAGCTGCTCGACCGCGCGAGCGGCGTCGGCTGAAGCGTCCGTGCGGCCCGCACGCCACCGATCCCGAGCCGTGTCGGCGTCGTGCGCCGCCGCCGCCGCAGCGCGCTCGGCACGCTCGAGAGAGTCGAGAGGGGCGCGCAGCACCGCGGCGGCACGCCCGCCATCCAGCCGGCGGCGCGCACGTGCGATCTCGTCGGCGCGGGCCTCGAGTTCACCGAGGCGGTGGCGCAGCGTCTGTCGCTCCTGCGCGCGCGCCGCGGCGGCCACGACCGCGGCGTGCGCGGCGGCCGCGGCGGCGAAACGCTCTTCGGTCGCCGTGCGCGCGAACTCCGCCTGTTCGACGCGGTACCGCGCGCGGCGGTGCGCCCGCGCGAGATCCTCGCGACGGGTCGCCACGGGCGCCGGCGCGGGATCCGCGCGCCGCGGGTCGGGGTGCGCTGCAAGCTCTGATCCGCCCGCGTGCTCGTCGGCGAGGTCGTCGGCGCCGTCCTGCGCCTCGCGGGTGTCGAGATCGTGAGCTCGGGCCAGCCTCTCGCCCTCCTCGACGAGCGTGCGCACACGCGAGTCGACCGCGGCCAGAGCCGTCTCCGCCTCTCGGCGCCGGCTATCGAGCTCATCACGGTACTGCTCGAATCGACGCGTACCGAAGAGCGTGCGCAGCAGGCCCTGGCGCTCCTCACCGGAGGCGAGCAGAAACCGCGAGAACTTGTTCTGCGCCAGAAGGATCACCTGCTGGAACTGCTGCGCGTTCAGACCGAGGATCTCGCCGAGAGCCTCGCCGACCGTGCGCGGTTTCGCCGCGCGCCCGACCCATCTTCCCTCGACCAGCTCCTCCAGCTCCGCCCGCGGCGGCTCCGTCGTCAATCCGCCCCCGCGCTTGGCGGGGCGGTCGTATTCCGGCGCCCGCGTCACGCGCCAGCGTCGCGCGCCGACGGTGAACTCCAATCGCACCTCGGTCGGGTCGGAGAGATCCGCGTGGTCGCTGCGCAGACGCTTCTCCCCGCCGTCATAGCGAGGCACGCTGCCATACAGGGCGAAGCTGACCCCGTCGAGAATGCTCGATTTGCCGGTGCCGGTGCGCCCGGAGATCAGGAAGAGTCCGTCGGCATCGAACGCGTCGAAGTCGACGACCTGCGTGTCACGGAAGGGCCCGAAGCCGGTGAGCTCCAAACGGTGGAGCTTCATGCCAACGCCTCGACGACGACGCGCTCCTCGAGGACGTCACGCAGCACCTCGCGCTCTCGCTCCGTCAGCCCCTCGCCGTCACGCACATGTGACAGGAACGCATCGAACAGCTCGAGGTCGCTGCGTGCGGCCCGGACACGATCGGTGTAGCCCCGCCCATCGCTGTGGCGTGCGACGTCCGGCACGTGCACGACCTTTGCGCAGTGCGGAAAGCGCTGCTGCAGCCGACGCAGCGGATCGCGCACCGGAAGATCATCGGTGTACTCGACGCTGACCCATGCGTCGCGGGCGTCGTCGGAGCCGGGGTCGGCCAAGATCTCCTCGAAGGGTCCGCGCAGGGTGACGAGGCGTCGAGGCACCGGCAGCTCGAGCCAGACCGCCGCGGCGGCTCCCTCGGCATCCAGATCGAGGAGCCACGACCCGCGGGGCTTGTGCCCTTCACCGAAGCTGTAGTGCAGCGGCGCACCGGCGTAGCGCACATGCGCCGCGAGCTTCTGACGGCCGTGGATGTGCCCGAGGGCGACGTAGTCGACACCGTCGAAGGCCGACAGCGGGACGACGTCGAGTCCGCCCTGCTGGATGTCGCGCTCGAGGTGGGGAGTCGGCTCCACGCCGGCGGCGAAGCAGTGCGCGATCGCCACCGTCCGTCCCCCACGGGAGGCATGATCAGCGCGGACGAGGTCCATCGCGCGGCCGACCGCATCGGCCTGCGTACGCACCCCGGGCCACACTGCACGCACGAGGGCGGGTTCGAGGAAGGGGATGCCGTAGAAGTGCACCGGCCCGTGCTCGTCCGACACGGTGATCGGCTCGCCGATCGCCGTCGGGTCGGTGCGCACGTGGATGCCGTCGCGCAGCAGAGCCGCCTGGAAGCCGAGCCGCGCCGCGGAGTCGTGATTGCCGCTGGTCACGATCACCTGCGCACCGGTATCGGCGAGGGCCCGCAGCGTCTCGGACAGCAGCGTGTAGCAGGCGGCCGCGGGCGTCGCGGAATCGAAGACGTCGCCCGCCACGACGACCACGTCGACCGCGTGGGCGCGGACCTGATCGGTGAGCGTCTCGAGCACGCCACTGAGCGCCTCGAGCGTCGAATGACCGTGGAAGGTCCGCCCGATGTGCCAGTCGGAGGTATGCAGGATGCGCATGGCACCACGCTAAGCGCAGCCGCCGACATCGCGGGGAAGGCCCGCGGGCCGGCTCAGTCCTGGGCGGCTCTGCGCCGTGCGCCGAGGTCGATGACTCCAATCAGCAGTGCGATGCCCAGGAAGACGCCGACGGCCACCATTCCGTACGCGTATGCGTCGTGGAAGACCGCGAGGGAGTCTGTCGCGCCGTCCTTCTCGCGGTAGACCGTCGAGTAGAAGAGCGAAAGCCCGATCGCGGTGCCCACCGCCGTCCCGACGCGCTGGCCCAGCTGGCCGACCGAGCCGGCGAGCCCTCCCTCGCGCGTGGGGATCTCGGCGAGCGTGAGCGTCTGGTTCGGTGCGACCACGAGGCCGGCGCCGGCGCCGGCGAGGACCATGACCCCCGCCATCGCGTACTCCACGACACCGGCCGGCACCGTGTACGCGACGACGGCGAGCGCGACGACGCTGACGAGCACCACGATCAGTCCGCCCACCACGAGCGGGCGGCCGAGTTTGCCGACGAGCGAGCCGCCGAACCACGCGGTGATGGCGCTGGCCACGGCGAAGCCGATGGAGACCATCCCGGCGAAGACGGGTTCGGTGCCGATGCCGATCTGCAGGAAAAGCGTGGTCAGCAGGAACATCGCCGGGATCGCGGTGAAGTAGGTGGTGACGACGAGGGTGCCGTTGCGGAACGACGAGATCGAGAAGAGGGAGAACGGCACGAGAGGTGAACGACCGGATGCCGCGTACCGCCGCTCCCACCACGTGAACGCGGTCACGAAGACGACGAAGAGCACGAGGCTCCACCACCGGCGGGGATCGTCGGTGGGCGCGCCCGTCGTGAAGAGGAAGGGCCACATGAGGGTCACGATCGTGAACGCGAGCAGCACGAGACCCACCGGGTCCAGCTGCAGACGCCCGGGGGTCGCGCGGCGCGTTCGCGGCAGCAGGCCGAGCACTCCGGCGATCACGAGCGCACACAGCGGCACGTTGATCCAGAAGATCCATCGCCAGCCGTCCTGCACCCCGCCGACGGCGATCATGAGGCCCCCGAATGTCGGGCCGATGGCGGTGGCGACGCCGATCGTGGCTCCGAACAGTCCGAACGCGCGTCCGCGCTCCTTGCCGACGAAGATCTGCTGAATGGTCCCCAGCACCTGTGGCATCTGGATTCCGGCGGCGAGGCCCTGCACGAGCCGGGCGGCGATCAGCACCTCGATCGTGGGTGCGAGGGCGCACACGACGCTGGTGATGAGGAACAGGCTCAGACCGACGAGGAAGAGGGCCTTGCGCGATCGCTGGTCGCCGAGGCGCCCGAAGGGCACGAGGGCGAGGCCGAACATCAGCACGTAGCCGGAGACGACGATCTGCAGCTGTGTCGACCCGGCACCCAGCGCCTTCTCGATCGAGGGCAGCGCGACGTTCACCTTGCTCAGATCGAGGATCGTCAGCGCCGCGACGGACACGCAGACCCAGAACGCGCGCCAGCGCTGCCCGCCGTTGAGGGAGATGCTCGCGGTACCCGGACTGGTCATCCGTCCACGCTATCGCTCCCCGGCGCGTGGCCGTCCTCGACAGCTGACGCAGAGGACGGGCGGCTCGGAGACGATCTCCGAGCCGCCCGTTCTGGGGGGGAGTGCGGACTCAGCCGTTGCGGGTGCGACGACGGCGCGCGATCAGCAGAACCGCTCCGGCCGCCAGCAGCAGCGCTGCGAGCATGCCTGCTGCCGTGACCAGTGCCGGGCTCTGTCCGGTCGTGGCCAGCGAAGCCGCGCCCGGGTCGCTCTGACCCGCACCGCTCTGACCCGTGCCGCTCTGACCCGTCCCATCGGTGGGAACCGGCGACGGCTCCGGGTCCGGCGTCACGACGACGTCGGCCAGCGTCACCGCGTCAGAGCTCGACACCTGCACGAGCTGATCGCGGTAACCGTCGTACTGTGCCGTGACGGTGCGGATTCCGGCCGGGACGACCACGCTCGCCACACCACCCGACACGGGCACCTGCGCCGACCACGCGCTGGCGCGCGCCAGCGAGGAGGTGCCGGTCTCGCCGGTGAACGTGACCGTTCCGGCGACGTCTCCGCCATCGGCGGCGACGACGCGCGCGGTGACCGTGCGCTCCTGCGCGCTCAGCGACGTGGTCGATGCGACCGCGCTCACGCCGGTCCAGTCGTGCATGGCGGTCAGCACCGTCTGCGGAACGCTCACGAAGGCGCCGTGACGAGGGCTTTCCGGCAGACCTCCCGGAGCGCGGACGTTCCAGTCGGAACGCTGCGACAGGCGGTCGCTCTGCGTGCTGGAGGCGATCGCGTCTCCGGTGGTCACGAACGCGCGGTAGCCGCCGGCGCCGTAGTTGTCCACGAGGAAGACGTAGCCGTCGCCGGCGTTGTTCGGGTCGCCCGCGTTGAGCTTGACGATCTCAGGGCCTTCACCGGCCTGACCCGTCTCGAGCGAGGTCATGTGCGTGTCCAGCAGCTGCCAGGTGGTCGACGGGTCGGCCGTCCAGCTGGATACCGTGGTCGGAGCCGTCAGCACCTTCGAGCGCTCGAGGAAGATGTCCTTCCCTGCTTCGAGCGGGCCGGCGGCGCCTCCCTCCTCGTTCTTCGTGAAGCGGTAGTAGTAGTCCCCGATCTTGGTGACGGTCGAGTCGATACGGGCGTATCCCGTGTCCTGCCAGCTCGCCGGCGGTGCCGTGAAGGTGCGGAAGTCACGCGTGAGCACAGCGAACATCCGCGCATACAGCTTGTCGTTGTTCGTGTGGCTCGCGTCGGAGTACAGCCGCGACGCGAAGAACACGACGTACGACTGGAGCGCGTCGTCCCAGTACGCCTCCGGCGCCCAGGTCATTCCCGCCGCGGGCTGGTTGACCGTGATGCCGCTGTCCTCGCCGTTGGTGCGCTTCCAGTTCACGAGGTCCGTCGACTCCCACACCTCGATCTTGAGGCTGCCGGCGGATTGGGCGGGGCCCCAGCCGGTGCCGCACCCGATGCACAGATCGGTCGCGACCATGTAGTACTTGTCGCCGTCCTTCGAGCGCAGGATGTACGGGTCGCGCAGGCCCTTCGTGTCGGTCGTCGAGGTGATGACCGGGTTGCCGCCGTTGACCGGCGAGAACGTGAAGAAATCGTTGCCGCTGGTCGCCGCCTGGTAGATCTTCTCGTCGCTGTCGGACTTGAAGTAGGCCGCGGCGTAGCCCGCGTCGGGCGCGGTGCGACCGTGCTCGGCCACCGTGACGGTGAAGGTGCGCTCATCGTGCATGCCGTTGAGGACGGCGTGCGCCGTGAGGGTCACCTCACGGTCACCGGCGCCGTACGCCGGTCGGGTGACGATGCCACCACCGCGGTACGGGTCGGCGAGCCCGACGGCGGGCGCAGTGTACCCCGCGTCGGTCGCCGTCACCAGAGACGGGTCGGAGGAGGTCCAGGTGATGGCCGCGCCGTTGACGGAACCCGTGGTCGCCAGCGGCAGGTTCTCGGTGGTGCGGTTCGCGAGGACGATCGCGTCGAGGTCGGCCGAGACGGTCGGTGCGATGACGGTCACGTCGAACGTGATGGTCGAGCCGAGCGTGCTGACCGCGGTCAGCGTCACGGGCGTGTCGGACGAGATCGCCCGCGAGACCACGCCCGAGGTCGAGACGACCGAGGGCGCAGACGACGACCACGTCAGGCCGACGCCGTTGACCGTCGCCGGCAGGGTCAGATTCGACGTGACGTTCGTCAGCGCGGAGTTCGCGCCGAGCATCTGTGCCAACACGTCTCCGCGCAGCAGGGCCGCGGTGGTCGCCTTCTTCTGCTCGGCGGTCGGCATGCTCGCCGACACCTCGCCGGACGTCAGCGCGACGTCCCAGAACTTGACGTCCGACACGTCCGCGCGCAGCAGCGGGTCGCCCTGGTACAGCGAGCGGCCCAGGTAACCCATCACCGCATCCGTCGGGATGATCGAGCTCAGCGAGAGCGAGTGGGTGAGGGTCGAGATCTGCTGCCCGTCGCGGTACAGCGTCAGCGTGTTGCCGGAACCGACCATCGTGAGGGTCGTGAAGCCCGGGTTCAGGCCGCCGCCGGCCGGCATGCGCGTCTCGCCGTTGCTGTTGCCGTTCTTGACGCGGATCGCCGCCAGCACCTGGTCGGTGTAGCCGCCCTGCGCCGAGCGCGGGCTGAGGAAGATGTGGTTGCCGAGCTGCGTGGTGTTCCACGGGCCGACGCCGTCGCCGATGACCCATCCGAAGTGGTTGGCGGAGGTCTGGGTGGACACCGTGTACTCGACGGTGAAGTTGTTGTCCGATCCGGTGATCAGGCCGGACGGCAACGACGCGTAGCCGTCGGCGCGGAAGCGCAGCACGGCGTCGCCCGCGGCATCCGCGAAGGAGGCGTCGGTCAGTCCGGTGAGCGTGGCATTGCGACCGTTGCCCGACACGTCGAGCAGCGTCGATCCGCTGTGCGACATGTCGTAGTGGGCGCTCGGGGCCGGCACGTCGGCGGCGGATGCCGCGTTCGGCGCGGCCAGGCCGACGCCGGTGAGCGCGAGAACGCCGGCAACGGTCGCGGCGAGTGCTCGACGCGGTGTGCGCCCGGGCGCGGAGGCGCGCGGGATCCGTGTTGATCTCATCATCGAGAGAGTTCCTCTTGTTTCGGGTGGGGGTGGTGAGGTCGGGGTCAGAGGCCCTGGGCCAGGCGGTAGTACGCCTGGTTCCAGCGCAACTCCTTCTGGAATCCGTGGACGGTCGTGTCCTCGTCGATGACGAGAAGCTCGGTGCCGGCGATGTCCGCGAAGTCGCGGAACACCTCGATGCCGACGGCGGTGGTCATCACGGTGTGGTGGGCGGCGCCGGCGGTGAGCCAGCAGGCGGCACTGGTGGCGAAATCGGGGGCCGGCTTCCAGATCGCCCGCCCGACGGGAAGCTTCGGCAGGTCGGGGGCCTCGACGTTCTCGACGACGTTGGCCACGAGACGGAACCGATCGCGCATGTCACTCATCGCGACCACGACGGCCGGGCCCGGGTCGGCCGTGAAGACGAGGCGGACGGGGTCGTCCTTGCCGCCGATGCCGAGCGGGTGGATCTCCAGCCGCGGCTTCTGCGTCGTCAGCGAGGGCGAGACCTCGAGCATGTGCGCGCCGAGGATCTTCTCATCCCCCGCGACCAGGTCGTAGGTGTAGTCCTCCATGAGGCTCGCTCCGCCGGGCAGCCCCGCGCCCATGACGTTGGCCACGCGGACGAGGATCGCGGTCTTCCAGTCGCCCTCCGCGCCGAAGCCGTATCCCTCGGCCATCAGGCGCTGCACGGCCAGCCCGGGCAGCTGCGTCAGAGCGCCGAGGTCCTCGAACGAGGTCGTGAATGCACCGAAGCCACCGGCTTCCAGGAACGTCCGCAGACCGACCTCGATCGCGGCGCCGTCGCGCAGCGACTGGTGGCGCTCGGCACCGGGCAGCAGCTCCTCGGCGACGTCGTACTCGTCGAGGTACACCTGCACGAGCGCGTCGATGTCGGCCTCGGATGCCGCCGCGACGGCGTCCGCGAGCTCGTTCACGCCCCACGTGTTCACCTGCACGCCGAAACGGAGCTCGGCCTCGGTCTTGTCGCCCTCGGTGACGGCGACGTAGCGCATGTTGTCACCGAAGCGGGCGAGCTTCAGCGTGCGCGCGGCCTGCCACCCGGCGGCGGCGCGCTGCCACTGCTCGATCTGACCGAGAACGGCGGGGTTGGAGACGTGCCCGACGACCGTCTTGCGCGCCACGCCCAGGCGCGTCTGGATGTAGCCGAACTCCCGGTCGCCGTGGGCGGCCTGGTTCAGGTTCATGAAGTCGAAGTCGATGTCCTCCCAGGGCAGCTCGACGTTCGCCTGCGTGTGCAGGTGCAGCAGGGGCTTCTGCAGGGCGTCGAGACCTGCGATCCACATCTTCGCCGGGCTGAACGTGTGCATCCAGGCGACGACGCCGATCACCGAGTCGTCGCTGTTGGCGTCGAGCGCCAGGCGCCGAATGGAGTCCGAATCGGTGAGCACGGGCTTCCACTCGACGCGCACCGGCAGGGCGCTCAGGCCCGCCGCCACCTGCTGGGACTGCGCGGCGACCTGGCGCAGGGTCTCCTCTCCGTACAGCCCCTGGCTGCCGGTGACGAACCAAACGGTGTAGTTCTCGAGAGAAGTGGAGAGGGTCATGATGTCTTTCCGGTCGGTGAGTGTGAGAAGCCTCGAAGATCGAGGCGTCCTCAGAGTGAGTGGACGGCCGCCGCCTCGACGGCGAGGCCGGCTCGGTAGCGGTCGAGGTAGGTGGCGAATCCCGCGACATCCGCGGGAACGGGCTCGACGACGGATGCCGCGGCATCCGCGAACACGGTCTCGTCGAGGTAGGTGCCCAGCGTGAGGTCGCACCCCTGGGCCACGGCGCGGCGGAACGCCGCCAGGACGGCGATGCCCCACGCCCCGCCCTCCGAGGCGGTCTCTCCCACGGCGACCGGCGCATCCAGCGCCGCGGCGAGGAAGCGCTGCGCGACCCCGGCCGTGCGGAAGACCCCACCGTGCGCGTACATGCGATCCAGCGCCACGCCCTCTGCGGCGAGCACCTGCATGCCGAGGGCGAGCGTGCCGAACACGCCATAGACCTGTGCGCGCATGACGTTCGCGAGACTGAGTGTCGATTCCGGGGTGCGCACGAAGAGCGGGCGCCCCGCCGTGAGGCCGGCGATCGGCTCACCGGCCAGGTGGTTGTACGCCAGCAGGCCTCCCGCGTCCGCGTCGCCGTCCAGAGCTTCGCGCAGCAGCACGCCGAAGACCTCGTCGTCGTCCATCGGTGTGCCGGATGCCGCCGCGAACCGACGAAACAGCCCCGCCCAGGCCGCCAGCTCGCTGGCGCCGTTGTTGCAGTGGACCATCGCGACGGGGTCGCCGGCGGGTGTCGTCACGAGATCGAGCTCGTGGTGCTGGGCGGCGAGCGGGCCCTCCAGCACGACCATCGCGAAGATGGAGGTGCCGGCGCTGACATTGCCGGTGCGCGGCGCGACGGCCCCGGTCGCGACCATCCCCGTGCCCGCATCGCCCTCCGGCGGACACAGCGGAATGCCGGGTCGCAGCCGACCGCTCGGATCGAGCAGCGCCGCACCGTCCGCCGTGAGGGTGCCGGCGTCCGCACCGGCGGGCAGCGCCTGCGGCAGCAGCGCACGAAGCGGGGGGATCTCTCCCGGTGCGAGCGCGTCGAAGCGGGCGATGAGCCGCTCGTCGTAGTCGGCGGTGCCGGCGGTGATCGGGAACATGCCCGATGCGTCACCGACGCCGAGCACGCGACGACCGGTCAAGCGTTCGTGGACGTATCCGGCGAGCGTGTTGACGGCGGCCACTCGCGACACGTGTGACTCTCGGTCGATGACCGCCTGGCGCAGGTGCGCGATCGACCAGCGCAGCGGGATGTTGACCCCGAACAGCTCGGACAACTCCGCCGCCGCTGCGGCGGTGTTCGTGTTGCGCCAGGTCCGGAAGGGAACGAGCAGCTCCCTCGCCTCGTCGAAGGCGAGGTAGCCGTGCATCATCGCCGACACACCGATCGATCCAACGGTCTCCGGGGTCACGCCGTGGGTGCGCTCGAGATCGGCGACGAGGTCGGCGTACGCGGCCTGCAGCCCCTCCCAGATCGCTTCCAGCGGGTAGGTCCACAGGCCGTCTTCGAGTCTGTTCTCCCACGCGTGCGAGCCGACGCCGAGCACGCTCGCGGGCGCTTCGGCATCCACGAGACAGGCTTTGATGCGCGTCGAGCCGAACTCGATGCCGAGACTCGTGCGACCCGTGCGGATCGCGTCCGCCGCCTCCCCGCTCATCGACGCTCGTCCGTTCCCTGCCCGTAGACGTTCTGGTAGCGGTTGTAGAGCGCGTCGATCTTGTCCTGCGGGATCGGGATCAGCTCGCCGGCCTGGCGCGCGATGTGCACCGTCCGGGCGACGTCCTCGCACATGACGGCGGCCTTCACGGCATCCTTGGCGTTGACGCCGATCGTGAAGGGGCCGTGGTTCTGCATGAGCACTGCGCGACTGCGGTGCCCGCGCAGCGTGTCCACGATGCCGCGGCCGATGGAGTCGTCGCCGATGATGGCGAACGGCCCGACCGGGATCGGCCCACCGAACTCATCGGCCATGGCCGTGATGACGCAGGGAATCTCCTCGCCGCGCGCCGCCCACGCCACCGCATAGTCGGAGTGGGTGTGCACGACACCGCCGACCTCGGGCATGTGCCGGTACACGTACGCGTGGGCCGCGGTGTCGCTGGACGGGCTGCGGTCGCTGCCCGGCGTTCCCGCGATGACGGCGCCGTCGAGGTCGCAGAGGATCATGTTCTCGGGGGCGAGGTCGTCGTAGGAGACGCCCGAGGGCTTGATCACGAAGAGGTCGCTGTCCGGCACGCGCCCAGAGACGTTGCCGCCCGTCCAGACCACCAGGCCGTACCGCACGAGCTCCGCGTGCAGCGCGGCCACATCGGCGCGGACGGCGTCGATGCGCTCCTGCAGGTGCTGGTCGATCACACGGCCCCCTGCCGGCGCGCTCACTCGCTCCTCCGCTTCGTGAGCACCCGCTGCAGCAGCACGAAGGCGAGGAGGATGCCGCCAGTGATGATCGTGAGGTACTCGGGCTTGATCGAGCCGTCCTTCGTGATGATCATCCACAGGGCGGCGAGCACGAGTGTGCCCACCACGGAACCCAGCACGTAGCCGACGCCGCCGGTGAGCAGCGTGCCGCCGATGACGACCGCAGCGATCGCGTCGAGCTCCCAGCCGATGCCGGTGACGTTCTGCGCTTTGCCGCCCACCTCTGCGGTGTAGACCACTCCGGCAAGGCCGGCGAGAGCGCCGCTGAGGATGTAGATCCAAACCCGCGTGCGGGCCACGGGCAGGCCCATCAGCTGGGCCGACGACTCGGCACCGCCGATCGCGTAGATCGTGCGTCCCGTGCGGGTGCGGTGCAGGAAGAAGACCGCGGCGATCACGACGACGACGGCGATGAAGAAGCCGGGCGTGAGGACGAGATCGTTGGTCTTGGGGCCGTCGATGAGCTTGAAGTCCGTGGCCAGCAGCAGGATCGGAGAGCCCTCCGGCGCGTGCACGGGCACCGTCGACAGGATCGAGGCGAGGCCGCGCGCGAGGAACATCATCGCGAGCGTCGCGATGAAGGGCTGCACGTTGAAGAACTGGATCAGCACGCCCGAGACCAGACCGAACAGCGCGCCGAGCACGATCATGATGACGATCGCGAGCCACGCGTTCACCCCCGCGCCCATGAGCATCACGCCGGCGACCGAGGTGAACGCCACGACGGCGCCGACGGACAGGTCGATGCCGCCGGAGAGGATCACGATCGTCATGGCCACGGCCAGGATGATCGTCGGGGCGAAGCTCACGAGCAGACTCGACATCGTGCCGAGGTGGAAGACCCGGCCGTAGGCGATCTCCGCGTACACGAGCATGCTGATGAACAGCACGACCGCCGCGAGCGTGGGAATCAGCGACTGGCTGCGGCCCCAGACACGCGACCACGCGGTTGCGCGGGGGGTGGCGATCGCCGCGGCCTGCCCGGCCGACGGGGGCGTGGAGCGTTCGCGAGTGGTGGATGCGTCGCTCATGCGACGACCTCCTTCGGCTGCGTGGACTCGGAGAGGGGGGCCGCGGGTGTGCGGGTGCGGTTGCCGCGGCGGAGCACCAGGGAACGGATGCGCTCGGACTGCAGCAGCACCAGCGCGACGATGACGATCGCCTTGAAGGCCGGCGTCGCGGCGGCCGAGACTCCGAGGAAGAGGACCGTCTTGTTGAGGGTCGCGATCAGCAGGGCGCCGATCGTCGAGCCCACGATCGAGAACTTCCCGCCGGCGAGCGAGGTGCCCCCGATGACGACGGCGAGGATCGCGTCGAGCTCCATCTGGTACCCGGTGCCCGAGACGTCGACGGTCATGACCTCCGACACGGTGAACAGTCCGCCGACAGCGGCGAGCGCCGCCGACAGCACGTACACCGCGATGAGGATGGGGCGGGGGCGGATGCCGGCGAGCCGGCTGGCCTGCGGGTTGATGCCGATCGACTCGATCATGAGGCCGAGGGCGGTGCGGCGCATCACGAGCGCGACGACGATGACGATCGCGATCGCGAGCACGAAGCTCAGCGGAAGGCCGAGGAACTGACCGTTCGCGAGAGCCCGGAAGGGCGCGTTCTCCGCGTTCGTGTTCTGGCCGCCGGTGATGACGCGCGCGATACCGCGCCCGGCGAGCATCATCACGAGCGTGCTGATGAACGGCTGCAATCCGATGACGGCGACGAGCAGGCCGTTGATCGCGCCGAGCACGATACCCAGCAGCACGGCGAGCCCGATCGCGGTGAACATCGCACCGACCGAGGTGGGCTGGCCCAGACCGCTGAGGGTGACCATCGCGACCGCGCCGCCGACGGCCATGACGGAGCCGACCGACAGGTCGATGCCGCTGGTGGCGATGACGAACGTCATGCCCAGCGCGATCATCACGATCGGCGCCGACACCCGCAGGATGTCCAGAAGGTTGCCCGACAGCTGACCCGTCGTCGGGTTGACCCCGAGGGCGAGGTAGGTGGGGTCCTTCAGCGTGTTCAGCGCCAGCAGCAGGACGATGCCCACAATGCCCCAGAACCAGGGGGTGCGTACGAGCGCCCTCAGACGGGTCATGCCTGTTCTCCTTCGACCTCGTCGGCGAGCGCTTCCGCGTTCGCTTCGGCGGCGGCCTCGGAGTCGGCGGCGATGATCGAAACGATCCGCTCCGCCGTGACGTCCGGGCCGTTGACGACCTCGCCGACCTTCTGGTGGTCCTTCATGATGACGATGCGCTCGGAGAGGCGGACGACCTCCTCCAGCTCCGAGGAGATGAAGACGACGCTCATGCCGCCCTCGGCGAGCTCGGCGACCGTCTCCTGGATGTCGGCCTTCGCGCCGACGTCGATGCCGCGCGTGGGCTCATCCAGCAGCAGCAGGTCGGGATCGGTCGCGAGCCAGCGCCCGAGGAGGACCTTCTGCTGGTTTCCGCCGGACAGCAGGCGGATGGGCCGATCGGGGTCGTTGGGGCGCACGCTGAAGCGCTCCATGTACATGGTGACGAGCCGGTCGACCTCCTTGGCGGGAACGCGTCGCAGCCATCCGCGCTGCGCCTGGACGGCGAGCATGATGTTCTCGCGGATGCTGAGGTCGCCGACGATGCCGTCGTCGCGACGGTTCTCCGTCGAGTAGGCGATGTGGTTCGCCAGGCCCGAGACGGGCGAGGTGATGCTGGCCTTCTTGCCCTTCAGGCGCACCGTGCCGGCATCCGGCTTGTCGGCACCGACGATGAGGCGCGCCAGTTCGGTGCGGCCCGAGCCGAGCAGGCCGGCGAAGCCGACGACCTCACCCTTGTGGATCTCGATGTCCGTGGGGGCCAAGGCACCCTTGCGGGCGATGCCGTCC
Source organism: Microbacterium sp. PM5 (assembly GCF_003293595.1). Taxonomy (NCBI): domain Bacteria; kingdom Bacillati; phylum Actinomycetota; class Actinomycetes; order Micrococcales; family Microbacteriaceae; genus Microbacterium; species Microbacterium sp. PM5. Next base: position 1,501,344 of record NZ_CP022162.1, read on the forward strand.
GCGGCGTAGACGGGCGTCTGGCTGCGGTCTCGCTCGTCGACCTGGCGGTTGGATCCGAGGGCCCGCAGGGCGCCGAGGTCCTTGCCGATCATCTTGGAGATGAGCTCAGTGCGATCGAGGTCGTTCTTGAGGTACTCGCCGACGAACGCCCCGTTGCGCAGCACCGTGATGCGGTCGCTGATCGCGTAGACCTGGTCGAGGAAGTGGGAGACGAAGAGGATGGCGACGCCCTGATCGCGCAGCTGGCGCATGACGCCGAAGAGCGTCTCGACCTCGGCGGCATCCAGGCTGGAGGTCGGCTCGTCGAGGATCAGGACCTTCGACTTGGTGACCATGGCCCGGCTGATCGCGACGAGCTGCTGCAACGCGATCGAGATGGACTGCAGGGGGGCGCGCGGGTCGAGGTCGCCGAGACCCATCTCGGTGAGCACCTCGTGGGCGCGGGCGTGGGTCTTGCGCCAGTCGATGCCGAAGAGGGAACGGCTCTCGTGGCCGAGCATGACGTTCTCACCGATGGTGAGGTTGGTGCAGAGGTTGACCTCCTGGTACACCGTGGAGATCCCGGCGGCCTGCGCCGACGCCGTGCCGGAGAAACGCCGTTCCTCGCCGAAGACGAGGATCGATCCGGAGTCGATCTGGTAGACACCGGTCAACGCCTTGATGAGCGTCGACTTTCCGGCGCCGTTCTCGCCCATGAGGGTGTGGACCTCACCGGGCAGGAGGCGGAAGTTCACGTCGTCGAGCGCCTTGACGCCCGGGAACGTGATCGACGCGCCGCGGACTTCGACGATCGGGAGGGGTTCGGTGACCACTGCAGACTTCCTCGTTGAATCGGGTGGGGTCGCCCGTGCAGGGCGGATGGCGGGACGGGGACCGCCGAAGGTGGCGATCCCCGTCCCCGTTCTGTCCGAGCGGACTCGGGGCGGCTCGTGGTGCTTAGAAGCCGAGACCCTGGTCGAGCGCCTTCTGGGCCGCCTCGGGCGAGTCGAACGTGGCGCTCTTGACGATGATGGTCGAGTCGACCTTCTCGCCCGCGAGGGCCTTCTTCACAGCGTCGACCGCGTCGGTGCCGAAGAAGGGGTTGTACTGGGCGACGAAGCTCAGGTCGCCCTTCGCCAGCGCCTCCAGCGCGCCCTTGGTGCCGTCGATCGTCGCGATCTTGACGTCGGTGCCGGGCTTGAGGCCCGCCGCGCTCACGGCCTGCGCCGCGCCGATGCCCATCTCGTCGTTCTGGGCGAAGATGAACTGGATGTTGTTGTTGTTGGCCTTGAGGACCGTCTCGATGACGGACTTGCCCTCGTCGGTCTTCCAGTTGGCCGTCTGTGCGCCGACCTTGTTCCAGCCCGACTTGCCGGCGATCGCGGCGTCGAAGCCCTCGTTGCGCTCGTTGACGACCGACAGGCCGGGAACGCCCTCGAGCACGAAGTAGTTCGCACCGCTGGGGAACGTGGTGGCGGCCCACTCGCCGACCGAGTTGGCGACCTGCTTGTTGTCGGGCGCGATGCGCGTGACGTACAGGTCGGAGGAGGCATCGACACCGCGGTCCAGCAGGATCACGGGGATGTTGGCCTCCTTGGCCTTCTTCAGCTCGTCCTCCCAGCCCGATGCCTCGGTCGCCGTGAGGAGGATGACGTCGACCTCGTCGTTGACGAAGGTCGAGAACGCGTCGAGCTGCGACTTCTGGTCGCTGGGGCTGGCCGCCGGAGCGTACTTGAGGTCGAAGCCCGCGTCCTTGGTGAACGCGTCCTTGATGGCCTGCTCGTTGGCGTTGCGCCAGCCGCCCTCGGGGCCGACCGCGACGAAACCGACCGTGATGGGCTTGTCACCACCGGCTGCGGCGCTGCCGCTGCCGGCGGGCTCTGCGCCACCCGAGCACGCGCTCAGCCCGACGACCATGGCGCCGGCCGCTGCGACCGTGAGCAGTCCACGGAATCCGCGCTTGCTGATGTCCATTCTTTCTCCTCCTTGAGAGTCCGCCGCGACGATTGCGGTGGATGTGTGTGGTGCCCCGGGGGGCGCATGGGATGCTGCACTCCGATTGTGCGCGCTAACAATTCCGGAACACAAGTGGCATTCGCCATCCCCGTGCTTTCGTTACTTTTTTGTTACCGCGAACAGTGCCGTGCCCGCGACGGGGGCCATCAGCCTCGGGGCACGGCCGCGGCGGTCGACGCGCGCAGCACCAGCTCCGGAGCGATCAGCGCATGCATCGCGGTGTCGTCGCCGTCGATGGCGGCGATGATCAGCCGGAGCGCGAGGGCACCGAGAGAGGCGAAGTCCTGCCGCACGGTCGTCAGCGGCGGCAGGAAGTGACGAGCGTCGGGCAGGTCGTCGAATCCGACGACACTGATGTCTTCGGGAACGCGAAGGCCGCGTTCCACGAGGCCGTGCACGGTTCCCAGAGCCATCTGATCATTGGCGGCGAAGACCGCCGTCGCGGCGGCGAGCTGCCGGGACCGCCCGATCTCATAGCCGCGATCGGAGGTCCAGTCGCCCTGCACCATCGGCCCCTCCCCCAGGCCTGCCGCCTCCAGCTCATCGCGCCATCCCTGCCAGCGGGCTCGCGCGTCGTACCAGTCCAGGGGTCCGGCGACGTGGGCGATCGTGCGATGACCGAGTCCGATGAGGTGCGCCACGGCCATGCGCGCGCCGGTGTACTGGTCGACGGCGACGGTGTGCAGATGCGGGTCGGGCTCGGCCTTGATCACGAGCGTCGGCATGTTCGAGCTGTGCTCGCGGAACAGCTCCAGGGCCGATGACCGCGGAGCGATGACGCACAGGGCGTCGATGCCCTGAGCCACGAGGTCGGTGATGCCGGTGGAGATGGTCGCGGCATCCTCGTCCGACGTCGAGAACACACTCACCGAGTACGCACTGGCGCGGGCGGCCTCCTCGATCGCGCGCAGGGTGCTGTTCGGCCCCCACTGCACCGGACTGTCGACGAGAACACCGATGCGCATGGACTTGCTCGTCGCGAGGGCGCGAGCGATGGAACTGCGCGTGTACTGCATCTCGTCGATCGCCTGCAGCACGCGCACGCGCGTGGACTCGCGGATGTTGGGGTGACCGTTGAGCACGCGCGAGACGGTCATGTGCGAGACGCCGGCGTGATTGGCGACGTCGTAGATGCTGGGTTTGGCCCACCCTCGGCCGGACTGATCAGCCATCTGCGCCTTTCCCCTGGGAAGCTCCGCGCCGACGGTGCGCCGACGTGACCGTTCCGACGGAGTCCTCATGCGCTCAGGAGCGGATGCCTCATCGTTTCACACTCCGTCCGCGAGGAGCCGGCAGCACGCGCCGCGCATCATTACTCTCGATCCATGGACTCCGCCGACCGCACTCCCGACTCGCCTGCGGATGCCGCCGCGGAGGCGGTCTCGCAGATGGCGGATGCCGTCGATCGGGCGATCGACGAGATCACGGGCGCGCCGACCGACGACGGACGGATCGAGGTGTTCGCACACGGCGGCGCGAGTATCGTGGCCGAGCGCCGCGGCCAGGTCTCGTCCGCACGCACCATCGTGCTCGCGCACGGGATCGGCATGGGCCGCAAGGTGTTCGGAGACCTGGTGCAGCATCTGGAAGGCAAGGCGCTCGTCGTCGCGCTGGACCTGCCGGGCTACGGCGACGCCCCGGAGCCGACGCGCACGCCCACGATCGAGCGGATGGCCGATCTCGTCGCGGCGTATCTGCGCCATCTGGGACGTGGCCCGGTCGTGCTGCTCGGACACTCGATGGGGACGCAGGTCGTCACCGAGACCGCCGTGCGACACCCCGACACCGTCGACCGGCTCGTCCTGGTCGCCCCCACGGTCGACCGCCATCACCGGCGCGCGCTGCGTCAGCTGTGGCGCTTGGCGCGTGACCTGTGGGGCGAGAGCCCGAAGGTGCTGCTGCTGGGCGCCCGCGAGTATGTGCGGGCGGGACCGAACCTCCGGCGCAAGATGCGCGCGATGCTCACCCACCGCCCCGAGGCCGCCTACGCGCGAGTGTCGGCGCCCACCCTGGTGGTGCGGGGCGAATACGACGTCGTCGTTCCCCGTGAGTGGTTCGACGAGGTCGTCGCCGCCATCCCGGACTCGCGCGCCTTCGTCGTCGACGGCCACCGTCACGAGACGCTCATTCGCACGGCAGAGCCGACTGCCCGTGAACTGGATCGGTGGCTGTCCGCCCCGTGAGCGCCACGATCGCCCCGGGCAGGCTCACGGGCGCAGACGCGCGGCGCGGCGGCGCGCCCGCTGGACCAGGACGAATCCGGCCGCGACGACGACGGTGGCGACGACGGCGAGCCCCACGGGCACGGTGCCACCGGTCAGGGCCAGCGGGGAAGGGTCCGCGGACCCCGGCAGCGGCGCGATCGTGACCGCGACCTGCACGGACGAACCGGGCGATGACATGGCGTCGGGAACGAAGGGGGAATCGTCAGGCACTGGTGCTCTCCTCTGTGAGTGCGGCTGCCGCCGGGGGTCGGTCGTGCTCGTGCGCGTCTGCGACGAGTCGATCGGTGCGGCGGTGGGAACGCTGCCGACCCCACAGCGCCGCGAAGATCAGAAGGGCCGCTCCCGTCAGCACGATCAGCTGCGAGATCGGCATCGCCCACAGCGACGTCTGCAGAGACGACGCAGCGGCGATGGGGGTCTGCCCATCGATCGTGATCCCCCGCGGGCGGAGAGTCACATCCACGGGAACGAGGATCGACGGCCAGAGGTCGTCGACGACGACGCGCACGGTGCGGCGATCGCCGGGCAAGAGGTCGATGACCGGCTCACCGGCGGCGGGGAAGGGGGTGTCCTGGCCGGCAGCGGAGACCGTGCCGCTCGCCAGGAGCCTCGTGTTGCCATCGTTGACGACGTCGAAGCTGACGATCGCCGATCCCGGCCGCAGCGGGTTCCAGGCGACCGCGTACGATCCCCCGCCGCCGTGCAGCGAGGCGGCAGGGCTGAGCTGCCCCGCGACACGGGCGAGCACGCGCACGCCGACGCGCGTGTCCACGCCCACGCTCGCACCGCCATCGGCGCGAGCGGTCGACAGCACGGAGGCGGTGATGCCCGCCGAATGGTCTCCCGGCGCCGCGCCGGAGGGCGCAGCGATCGAGAAGGGGACGACCACGGTGGCGCCGGCGGGAACCGTCACGCGCGCCGGCAGGGAGATCCACGAGCCCGCATCGACGGAAGACTCTCCCTCTGCACGCACATCGAATCTGCCCGATGCCGAAGTGAAGCCGTCGGCTGCCGCCAGCCGGAACGTCACCGCCGCGTCGCTCGCGTTGCGCACGGCGATGTGATCCTCGACCGTCTGGCCGGGTCGCACGCCCACCTCGACGGCGGACCGACCGTCGGGACCTCGTCCGTCCGACGGCACGACCGACCACCGCACGCCCGCCGATGCGGGTGCGGCCTCGCGCGCGGCGGCCAGCGGGCCGACAGCCGGGGCGATCGACAGGGCGGCCGCGAGCAGCACCCCGACCGCGACGGCGACGGGAAGTCGCCATGCCGCTCGGGGACGCCGACGCGCAACGAGGGGAATCACTGCGGCTGAGCCTCTTCCCACAGCGTCAGAGTGATCGTGCCCGAATAGGCACCCGGCTCGACCGTTCGGGGCACCCTGAGGAACAGGTCCGCACCCGCCGTCCAGCTTCCGACCGCGGCAGACGCGCGGGAGTCGACCGACAGCGCCAGCAAGTGCGCGCTCGCGAGGCCGTCGTTGAGCGGAGTGTCGGCGGTGGCGGCATCGAGCACCGTGTTGACGACGTCGCCGGAGGCGACCTCCCCGTGACCGCTCGTCGTGATCACCTTCGGCGCCCAGCCGAGGTGACCCGCATCGATGCTGCGGCTGCCGGAGGTCAGGGAACTGGCTTGACCCGTCACGTACCAGACGGCACCGGACGGGATGATCGCCCGATCGTCGGTGACGGTCACCTCGGGCAGCGACCCTGTGAATTGACGGACGTTCGCATCAGAGGAGGGGACCTCGGTGAGGGTGGTCGCCGTCGAGGCGACGCTCAGGGTGAGAGCACCGACCGGCGCGGCCTGACTTTCTGCATCTCGCTGCTGCGTGCGATTCTCGTCGGCGAGAGCGGCTCCCGCTCCGCCGACGACGAGCGCGCACCCGAGGAGTCCGGCTGCAACGCGCGCAAGGGCGACGTTCATCGTCATGGTGTCTCTCCCGTCTCAGCCCGGCATCTGTGCCGGCCCGATGCTGTCGACCCGTCGATGGGCTCACGACTTCCGAAATGTTAGCGATAACGAACCGATCGAGATGTAACGAAAGAGTAACGACCCCGTTCGCGGGGTCTGGGGATGCCGACACGAGCATGTACCCGTCGACTGCGCACTTGACACGCCGCCGGAGCGCCACCTAGCGTGAGCCGCGAGGGCATGTTTCCGGTAACACCCTTGAACGCGATCAGCGATTCGAACCCCCACGCGATGACGCAGGGCTCAGCACCGAGACGGAGAGGTCTCTGGCGCAAGCAGCGATGTCGCCCAGCCGAGATGAGCGAGGAGAGCGCGCATGACCACGCCTCAGAGAGCCCGAAACCGTTGGCGCCAGCCGCAGCATCTGCAGCCACTGTCACGGGCACGCATCGGCGCCCTCGCCGTCGCCGTCGGTCTGACACTCGCGAGCACCGCCGTTCCCGTCGCCGCGCGCGCCGATGGCCAACCCTCCCCCGTCATCCACTACTCGTTCGATACGGCATCCGGCACGACCATCTCCGACGTGAGCGGCAACGGCAACGACGCCACCCTCCGCCAGAGCGGCGGAGAGGTCGCCGACGGAATGCTCTCGCTGCCCGGGGGGTCACGCGACACCGGGGCCTACCTTGACATTCCGACGACGGCATTGGTCGGCAAGAAGGACCTCACCATCTCGACGTGGCTGTCCCCGAAGACCGGCGCCGCCAATACGGCGGCCGCCTTCATCGGCACCCCGCTCACCGGTGGAGCGTCGTTCTCCTCCGGCTACTGGCTGCTCAACCCGACGAACCCCGCAGGCTACGTCAAGTCGGTCGTCACGAACGCCACCGATGCCGGCGCCCCCTGGACCACCGAGGTGGGCGCTGGGGCGACCGCGACGGCGACGACGGGTCTGCGCACCCCGGCCGGCCTCAGCCTGTACACGACGGTGATCGACGGCACGAACGGGCAGCTGCGAGTGTATGTGAACGGCACCCGCATCACCCAGAACGCGATCTCCCGCTCGGTCGCCTCGTTCGGCGACGCGCTGACCGCGACGCTGGGCCGCTCGACATACAACGACGCCAACTGGAGCGGGCTCATCGACGACTTCGCCGTCTACGGCCAGGCGATGAGCGACGCCGACGTGCAGTCGCTGTACAACGGGCAGGCCCTCGACCGCGCTGTCGCCGGCGTCGCCGTTCCCGCCACCGCGACCGCCGACTTCGCCCTGCCGACGACGAGCGCGGGTGTTGCGGTGAGCTGGCGATCCGATGCCGCCGCCATCGTCGTCTCCGGAGGTACCGCCGCCGTGAGCCGCCCCGCGGGAGGTAGCGGCGACGCACACGTCACCCTGACCGCGACCTTCACCGCCGGCACGGCCACCCGGGAAAAGGCCTACTCGGTCACGGTCCCTCAGCAGCTGACCGACCAGCAGCGGGTGTCCCAGGACATCGCGGCCGTGAGTCTGTCGAATCTCGACGACGTCCGCACGAACTTCTCCGTTCCCGCCACCGGCGCACAGGGCTCGACGATCACCTGGACGGTGACCGCGGGCACCAACATGGCCACCGTGCGCGACGGTGTCCGCCCCGATTCGCGCACCGTCGCCGTCTCCCGTCCGGCGGCCGGCGCCGCAGCCGCCACCGTCGAACTGACCGCTGTCGCTCGCAGCGGCGACGCCTCGGCGACCCGCACCTTCACGGCACGCGTGCAGCCGATGCCGGGCGGCTCAGCCATGACCGAGGCCTACTTCTGGACTTTCTTCACCGGCGAGGGCCAGGGCGCCGAACGCGTCAGCATCGCGGCATCCAAGGGCAATGACGCGCTCAGCTGGAACACTCTCAACAACGGACAGCCGCTCTTCTCCTCGACGGTGGGCACGCAGGGCCTGCGTGATCCGTTCATCCTGCGCTCACCCGACGGTGACAAGTTCTACATGATCGCCACCGACCTCAAGGTCGACGGGCTGGCCGGGGGCTTCACCACCGCACAGATCTCCGGCTCGCGCTACATCGAGGTGTGGGAGTCCACGGACCTCGTGACCTGGTCGGACCAGCGCCACGTGAAGGTGTCGAGCGACTACGCCGGCAACACCTGGGCGCCGGAGGCGTTCTGGGACGACGAGCTCGACACATTCGTCGTCTACTGGGCTTCCAACCTCTACCCCACGACCGACCCGGCCGACCGCACCGCCGTCACCTACAACCGCATGATGTACGCGACGACCGACGATTTCGTCACGTTCTCCGAGGCGAAGCCGTGGATCGACGTGCGCCGCGGCGCAGGACTCGGAGCGATCGATTCGACCGTGGCGAAGGTCGGCGACGTCTACTACCGCTTCACGAAGGACGAAGCGAGCATGACCATCCGCGAGGAGAAGTCCACGAACCTCCTGTCGACGGTCAGCGGGTCGCTGCCGGGTACGACCGGGTCCGCCGACCAGTGGACGCTGGTCCAGGATCGAGTGGCCAGCGGCCTGCCCAACGGCGAGCCCGGCGGGATCTACTCCAGCGGCGAAGGACCGAACATCTTCCCCGCCAACGAGGGCGATGTGAACGGACAGCGCTGGTTCCTGTTCATCGATCAGCCGAACTACCACGGCGGACCCAATCACTACGTGCCCTTCGGGACGACCGGTCTCGAGGGCGCTGCGTGGCAGCCGCTCGGTGAGAAGCTTCGCCAAGGCCTGCCGCAGAACGCGGACGGCGGCAAGCCGCGCCATGGCACGGTGCTGCCCATCACGCGCGCCGAGTACCAGCGGGTGCTGACCGCCTATGCGCCCGATATCGCGGTGGCCTCCGTCGCCGCGATGGACCTCTCGACCAGGGTGGGCACCGCGCCCACCCTGCCGCAGGCGACGCTCACGACGGTGAGCGGTCAGCAGCGCACGGTCGACGTCGCGTGGGACACCGTCGCCCCCGCGTCCTACGCGCAGCCGGGGACTTTCACGGTGCGCGGCGTCGCCCAGGACGATTCCCGGATGCCGGTGGAGGCCACCGTCACGGTGACCAGCGTCGTCCAGGTCACTGTCTCCACCACGTCTCGCTGCGTCGCAGGCGCCGTCGTTCTGGTCGTCACCGCCGCGAACGAGGACGGCGCCCCGGCCACCGTCTCCGTGACGACGCCGTATGGCGCGAGGAGGATCGCCCTGGCGCCGGGAACGACGGCATCGTCGGCATTCTCGACGCGCCTCGGGAGCATGCCGGCGGGGAACGTCTCCGCGGCCGTGACGCGCGAGGGGAACAACTCGACACTCGAGGTGGGCTACGCCGCGCAACGCTGCCGCTGAGAAGGCACGTCGTTCAGTCGGTCGCCTGGTCCGCTGCGAGCTCAGCGATCAGCGCGAGGATGACCTCCTCCTCGGCGGGAACCCCCGTCTCGGCGAGGCGACCGCGAACGGCCTTGTCCACGGTGGCCGCGTTCTGACCGGCGACGTCGGCGCGCAGCTGGGCGATCAGCCCGTCCAGGCGCTCCTGATCCGATGTCTGGTGAAGGTCGAGCCGGGGCTCGTCCTGCGTCTCCGCAGGCGTCGTGTCGTCCGTGTCGCTCATCGCTGGGTCTCCTCGTCGTCGCGAACCTGCTCGTCGGTGCGCAGGTCGGGATCGAGTCCGGCCTGGATCTCCGCGCTCTCCACGAACCCGTCGGGCACACCGTCCACGGGCTCTTCGGCCCGCGCCGAGGCCTCGCGCGTCTCGTCGTCGGCGACGGCCCCGCTCTCCCAGCCTCCGGCCGGTTCGGCATTGATCACGCCGTCCGGAAGTTCATCTCGATCGGTGCTCATGGCTTCTCCTCACATCGGTCTTCCCCACTGTGCGGGGCCGCGCGGCGACCGGCGAGACCCTTGACGGGGCCGGCGGCGGGAAGCTAGGAGACGATCGGTCACGCCCCTCGCGGAGGCGCCAACAGCGATCGGTGCTCGGGATGGGCCGCGAACCAGTCGGCGACGTACCAGCAGACCGGGCTGATGACGCGGTCGCCTCGGCCGGCGACCTCCTCGACGGCGCGCGCGACGATGTCGGCCGCGTACCCGTGACCGCGGAACGTGGGCACGGTGTAGGCCCGCGTCATCGCGACGGTGTGGCCGTCGTCGCGGTAGTCCAGCGCACTCACGATCTGCTCGCCCCGGCGCAGCGTATACCGCGACGCTTCCGGCTCGTTGCGAAACGACAGCTCGTCGGCGGTTCCGGTCATATCCCTACGCTACGCCGCCACGCAGAGGGTGGGGCGACGCTACGCGGAAGACAGCGAGCGCACCCACTCGTCGACCTCGCGCTGCCCACGCAGTCGCACGACGGGATCGCCCGCGGCGATGCGCGCCTCCATCCGGCGCTGCATCGTCGGATAGCTCGTCCAGGCCCAGCGGAGGATGTTGTCCTCCGGCTTCCACTTCAGCCACGAGCGCACGCGCTCGCGGTTGCCGTGCCAGAGCTCTTCGCGCAGGATGCCGCGACGAAGGGTTCGCCGGAGCACCCGCCACATCACGACGCGACGCGGGTGGTCGACCCACACCACGACGTCGGCCCCGCCGGGGGTACCGGGCTCCATGAGACCGCCCAGCCGTGAGTTCCAGTTGCCGTCCGCGACCCACCCCTCGGGGTGCGCCGCGAGGAACGCACGCACGCGCGCCTGCGCCTCGGCGAGGTCGCGATACGTCCACCCCGCGTCCCAGAAGACCTCGTCCAGCTCGAGCCGGGCACGGCGTGTGCGCGCCGCGACCTCCTCGGCCAGCCGCGACTTTCCCGATCCCGACGTCCCCACGATGCGGATGCGCGCGGGCGGGTGTGTCGGGGTGCTCACGACCATGCACTCTGTCACATTCCGTCATCTTGTGACGGCGGCATCCGTGCGGTTTGACACATCGCGACGCGGTTCGTCATAATCAGGCCCATGACTGACAACGCACGCACTCTGTCCGCCCTGGAGGCGAACGGACATGCCGGCATCATGATGATGCCGCGCGTTGCCATGTGTTGCCGAATGTGCCACTGACGGTGAACCCCGCCGGGTGCGCCCGCCGACGCTGACCCACCTCCGTCAGCCGGCCGCCACCCCCGAGCACCGCGCCGCGCACAACGCGAACGTCGGCTGTCTCGCACAGGCCCTCGCATCCCATCCGATGCGCATCTCGCACCGGGCCTCCCGCAACACACCCCTGAACCCGCTGCCGGGCCGTATGCCCCGGGTTCCGCCTCGAAGGACATTCCCGTGTCGAACACCGCTCTTCTTGCCTCGCCCGCTCCCGTCCGTCATCTGCGCGCCGTCCCCGACGTGCCGCCGCGTCGCGCCGTGGCCGCACCGACCGCGAGCGCAACCCCTCCCGCCGCGGGCACCGTCCCGGTCGGCACCGCGCCGCGCGGATTCGCCCTCTACGTCGGCATCGACGAGGCGAAGGCAGCCGCGGACGGCGTCTCGCTCTCCACGCTCGTCGAGGCCCTGCGTCGCACGCTCGGCGAACTCGCCCCGCACGCCGAGACCTATGCCACCGTCGCCCTGGCGCCCGCGTCCGCCGGTGGCCGGGACGTCGACGTCGTGCGCCTGGCGCTCCACGAGCCGAGCGCCGTCGCCCGCACCAAGCAGGACGAGCCCGAGGACGACCACGTGCCCGGAGGGGTGACGATCGACATCTCCCGCCGACGCGTGCACATCGAGGGCGAGGCCGCGCAGCTGACCTTCAAGGAGTTCGAACTGCTGCAGTACCTCGTGCTCCGCGAGGGCCGCACCATCGAACGCACCGAACTCGTCTCGTCGCTGTGGAGCCACGCCGACGCCGACGAGGCACCCGGCGAGCGCACGATCGACGTGCACGTGCGCCGCCTGCGCTCCAAGCTCGGCCGTTACGAGGACATCGTCCGCACCGTTCGGGGCATCGGCTACCGCTTCGACCGCCACGCCGACGTCGTCATCCGCTACGGCCACGGCACGCCGTCGCCGGACCGCTTCTGATCCGCATCCACGCCAGCGCGTCGTGATGTCGGAGGCCCTGACATAGGGTGACGGCATGACCACGCGGGAGAGGATGCCGCCGCGCGCTGCGCGGCCGGCGACGCGCGACCCGCGACGGCCCTCACCGCGACCCCTCGAGAGCGAGTACCGGCCGCGTGTGTCCACCGACGTCGGGCGCGCCGTGCGCCCGCAGCAGCGCGGCGCCCACGATCCGTCGCAGCTCGAGCACCAGGGCGTGATCTGGCGGGCGACGCGCACGCCCGAGGGCGTCGCGACGCTGGCGTTGCGCATCGAGCGCGGGCTCGTCCGCGCAGCGGCCTGGGGTGCCGGTGCCGCCTGGGCACTGCAGCAGCTGCCGCGACTGTGCGGCGCCGACGACGATCCGACCGGCTTCGAACCCCACCGGCATCCGCTCATCTCCGACACCCACCACCGGCACGGCGACCTCCGACTGGGCCGCACCGACCTCGTCTTCGACGCGCTGATCAGCGCCGTGTTCGAGCAGAAGGTGACCGGATTGCAGGCCTTCGGCGCCTGGCGGATGATCCTCACCTGGTGCGGCGAGCGCGCGCCCGGCCCCACCCCCCGACCGATGTTCGCGCCCCCGGCCGACTGGCACCTGATCCCCAGCTGGACGTGGCACCGCGCCGGACTCGAGCCGCCGCAGTCGCGGACGATCGTGGAGGCGGCGACCCGGCGCACATCGATCGAGCGGGCCGCCCGCGATCCGGCATCCGCCGACCGCGCGGTGACGAGCCTTCGCGGCATCGGGGCATGGACGAGTGCGGAGACGCGCATTCGCGCCTTCGGAGACCCCGACGCCGTGAGCGTCGGCGACTACCACCTCTCGCATCAGGTGGGCTATGCGCTCACCGGCCGCCGCGTCGACGACGACGGGATGCTGGAGCTGCTGGAGCCGTGGCGCGGTCATCGCCAGCGCGTGATCAGACTGATCGGGCTGAGCGGCCGGATCGAACCGCGCCGGGGTCCCCGCCTCGCACCGGAGGACCACCGCGGGCGGTGATCGGGCGGCGATCCCGGGCCGACCTTCTACGCTGGTGCCATGACCCACAGAGGATGGCCACGCGGCCGGATCGGCTGGTCGATCGGCACCGTGGTGCTGCTGGGCGCGGGCGTGCTGTTCGGGCTGATCATGCAGAACGTGCTGCTCGGTGTGCTGTTGGCCGTGATCGTCTCGATCGGCTGGCTCATCGCGTACGAATCCTGGCGCGGGCGCACACCCGAGCTCGACGATCCATGGGACGACGGCGCGCAGCTGTGAGCGTGAGCCCTAACATGAGCGAATGATCGCGCGCTCCCGCATCCTCGCTTTCGGCTACCGCGCGGTGGCGTCGCTCGTCATCGTGATCGGCATCGCTCGGGTGTCGGGGCTGTGGACGGCGACTCCCACGTGGTCGGCCTTCCTCTACTACACGGTGCTCAGCAACGTGCTGTGCCTGGCGTGGATGGTGCTGTCGGCGATCACCACCCTCCGCGACGCACAGCGTGACGGGTGGATCGGCGCATCCACGCCGTCGCCGCGGTGGGCGGCGGCGGTGATGCACGCGATCACCGTCACGATGTTGATCTACCTCTTCGTGCTCGCACCCGCGCTGTTCACCCAGCCGGGCGCCTACCAGCCGTTCACGCTCACCGACAACCTCGTCCACATCGTCACGCCGATCCTCGTGATCGTGGACTGGGCACTGTTCGTCCCCAAGGGTCGCCTGGGCCGGTACGACCCGCTGCTGTGGGCGCTCATCCCCTTCGCCTACCTCGTGTTCGCGTACACCTACAGTGCGCTCGGGGGCCGCTTCGCGGGCGGCACGACCGTGCCGTACCCGTTCATGGACGTGGCGAGACACGGTGTCGGCGGGGTCGCCGCCTGGATCGTCGGCCTGACGCTGGCGCTGGTCGCGGTCGGCTACGTCTTCGTCGGATTCGACCGGCTGCTGGCGCGCGCCGTCACATCTCCTCGTGCGTCTCGGGATCCCCACCCCACAGACGACCCCGCTCCAGGGCGCTGAGCGCCGCGACCTCGTCATCGGTCAGGGTGAAGCCGAAGATGTCCGCATTCTCACGCTGACGCGCCGGCGTCGCCGACTTCGGGATGGGCGTCGAGCCGAGCTGGGTGTGCCAGCGCAGCACGGCCTGGGTGGGCGTGACCCCGTGCGCGGCGGCGACATCGGCGACCACCTGCTCGGCGAGCAGTTCGCTGCGCCGCGCCAGCGGGCTCCAGCTCTCGGTGCGGATGCCGTGAGCGGCGTGAAAGGCGCGCAGCGCTGCCTGAGGGAAGTACGGATGCATCTCGACCTGGTTGACGGCCGGGGTCACGCCCGTCTCCTCGATCAGTCGGGTGAGCATCTGCTCCGTGAAGTTCGAGACACCGACCGAGCCGACCGCACCATCGCTCTGCAGATCGACCATGGCGCGGAAGGTCTCGACGTAGCGGTCCACGCTGGGGTTCGGCCAGTGGATCAGGTAGAGGTCGATGCGCTGCAGGCCCAGACGCTCGAGCGACGCGTGCGCGCTGCGGATCGTCTCCTCGTAGCCGTGGTCGCGGCCCGGAACCTTCGTCGTCACGATGAGCTCGTCGCGGATGCCGCTTCGGCGCACCGCTTCTGCGACCTCGGCTTCGTTCTCGTAGTTGACGGCCGAGTCCAGCAGGCGGTAACCCGCATCGATGGCCGCTTCGATCGCCGCGACGCCGTCGTCGCCCTGCAGCTTGTAGGTGCCGAACCCGAGCTCGGGGAAAGGCGTGCCGTCGTTCAGGGTGACCGTGGGGATCTTGACCATGCCTCCACGCTACGCCCGGCGGATGATCACCGTGCGATCAACTCCTCGATGACGCTCAGCACCCCGGCATCCGCATTCGAGGGCGCACGGAATCGTGCGGCGGCCACGACGTCGGGGTGGGCATCGGCCATGGCGTACGACCAGTGCGCGGCCCCGAGCAGCTCGAGGTCGTTGAGGTAGTCGCCGAACGCGGCGGTCTGCTCAGCGGTCACACCGAGCGCCACCTGCAGGGCGCGCAGCGCGACGCCCTTGTTGACGGTCGCGTTCATGATGTCGACCCAGTGGTGACCCGAGACGACGACCTGGTGGGTCTCGGCGAGATCGGCGAACGCGGGCGCGGAGTGCCGTTCGCCGCCGTCGAGGTCGTAGATCGCGAGTTTGAGGATCTGATCGTCCACAGCGAGCAGATCCTCCACGATCTGCCGACGCGCGTAGTACTTCTCGACCTCCGCGAGGAACCGAGGGTCGGTGTCCTCGACGTACGCCGACCGCTTGCCACACACCACCAGACCGGCGCGCAGGCTGCCCGCCGCGACGGCGGCGCGCAGGCGCGCGACGACGGATGCCGCGACCGCCGGATCCACGGCGTCCGAGCTGACCTCGACGTCGCCGCGGACCACGTACGCGCCGTTCTCGGCGATGTAGTCGAGCTCGCCGTCGACGGCGGCGAACGTCTGCTGCAGCGTCGCCAGCTGGCGACCGCTGGCCGGGGCGAAGGCGATGCCCCGCTCGCGCAGCCGCCCCAGCAGCGACCACAGCCCGTCGGGCACCGACCCATCGGGCAGCAGCAGCGTGCCGTCCATGTCGACGGCGATCAGGCGGATGTCGCGGACGGTCATGCCTCCATCCTTCCGCACGCCCTCCCTCGGCGCGGAGCCGGCCGGGGGGGATAACCCCACCCCGATTCGGGGGACCGCTCCCTGCGTCCGCGCCGTGGCGCGCCCTAGCGTGGAGTCATGTCAGAGACCGCCGCCCTGCCCCCGGCATCCGTGCCACACGCCGCACCCCCGCCGCCTGCGTCAACGGTGCCGGCCCGCCGTATCGGACTTCTCGCCCATCTCGGGGCCATCGCGCAGCTGGCGGCGATGGGGCTGGCGGGCACCGCGATCTTCAGCCTGCTCCTGCTGCTGCTGAGCCTCGGTGTCGGCCTTCTGCCCGCTCTCGGGGTCGGGGCGCTGTTCCTGGTGGCGTTCGTCTACGCGACGTGGGCCACCGCATGGCTCGAATACGCGCGGGTCGACGGCCTCTACGGGTACGGCCTGCCCGCGCTGGCGGCACGCCCCAGCGCCCACCCCGGGTTCACCGGGTGGCTGCGCACCCTCTGGCAGCAGTTCACCGACGGCCCGATGTGGCGCGGCGTCGCCTCGGCGGGCATCTCGACGATCCTCGGGCTCGTCGTGCTGCCGATCGTCGGCGCCCTGTCCTCCAGCGTGGTGCTGCTGTTCGCTCCACTGATCGGCGAGGATGCCGCTCGCATCCCGGCCACGGACGTGCAGATCGGCATCGAGGCGGCCGTCCCGGTCGGCATCGTGGGCATCATCGTCAGCCTCGCGCTGTTGATCGGCGCCGCGCTCCTGCATGCGGTGCTCACCCGGGCGGTCCTCGTGCCGAGCCGTGAAGCGGTGCTCGTGGAGCAGGCCCGCACCGCCGGCACGCAGCGCGAGAGCGCGGTGCGCTCCGGCGAACTGGAGCGCACGCGCATCGAACGCGACCTCCACGACGGCGTCCAGCCGCGACTCGTCTCGGTGGGGATGACGCTGGGGCTGGCCCAGCAGAAGATCGACAGCGATCCTGCCGCGGCCAAGGCGCTGATCGATGAAGCCCACACCTCGACCAAGGCGGCGATCACCGAGCTGCGCCAGCTGGCCCGCGGCATCCACGCCTCCGTCCTCGACGACCGGGGCCTGGATGCCGCCCTCAGCGCCCTGGCCGCGCGATCGCACGTCCCCGTGACCCTCGACGTGCGTCTGCCCGATGCCTCCGCGGACCCGTCGAATCGGTGCAGCCGCACGGCCGAGGCCGCGGTCTACTTCGCCATCGCCGAGTCGCTGACCAACGCCGCCAAGCACTCGCGGGGCAGCGAGGTGCGCGTGACGGTGCGCCGACGCGATGGCGCCGATCAGGGCGCGCCGGTGCTCTGGGCACGCGTCGAGGACAACGGCGTCGGCGGGGCCCGCGTGCTGCCCGGCGGCGGCCTCGACGGCATCGCGCATCGGATCGCGGCAGCCGGCGGGGTGAGCCGCCTCGACAGCCCCCACGGCGGTCCGACCGCTCTGGAGGTGAGTGTGCCGTGCGCATCCTGATCTGCGAGGATTCCACCCTGCTGCGCGAGGGTCTCGTGCGCCTCCTCGACGACGCCGGTCACGAGGTGGTCGCCGCGCTCCCCGACGCCGGGTCGCTGATGGATGCCGTGGCCACCTCCACCCCGGATCTGTGCATCCTCGACGTGCGCCTGCCGCCCACGTTCACCGATGAAGGCATCCGCGCCGCGGTGCACCTGCGCGCCGCACATCCGGAGGTGGCCGTGCTGGTGCTCAGCCAATACGTCGAGGAGCGGTACGCGGGCGAGCTGATCAGCACGCAGTCCGCGGCGCTGGGCTACCTGCTGAAGGATCGCGTGGCCGATGTCGGCGATTTCCTCGATGCGGTCGAACGCATCGGCGCGGGCGCCACCGTCCTCGACCCCGAAGTGGTCGCGCAGCTGCTCACCCGCCGCGGACGCGACGCACGCATGGAGCGGCTGACCGAACGCGAGCGCAGCGTGCTGGCGCTGATCGCCGAAGGCAAGAGCAATCAGGCGATCGCACAGACGCTGTTCGTCACCGAGGCGAGCGTCGAGAAGCACATCACCTCGCTGTTCCAAAAGCTCGACCTCGAGCAGGACGAACACGGCAACCGACGGGTGCTGGCCGCCCTCATCCACTGGGAGAACGGAACGAACCGATGACCACCACCCTCACACCGCCTCCGCCGACCGCCGGCGCGGGCGGGCCATCCGCCGGCCGTCCCGACGGACCGCCGCGTCCGACCGGCCCACGCCCGGCGGCCCGCGTCGTGGCGATCCTGACGATCGCGCTCGGCGCCGCCCTGATCTTCGGCGCGTTCGCCACCTCGGCGCTCGGCGCGATCGCCGGCGCCGCGCGCGGCAGCGGCACGCTGACGGCGGATGCCGCGGACGTACGCGCCCTCACCGTCGACGTGGCCGCTGCGGATCTGAGCATCGTCTACGGCGGTGACCGCGCGTCTCTGGAGGTCGACGGTGCCGTCGCAGACTGGCGCCTGCGTCGCGACGGCGATCGGCTCGTGGTCACGACGCAGCGCACGTGGTGGAGCGCGATCCGCCCCTTCGGGCGCAGCGACACCGCGGTGCTGACCCTCCCCCGTTCGCTGGAGCGGGTCGCCCTCGACGGCGATCTCACGCTCAGCGCGGGCGCGCTGCGCGTGCAGGGCACGTACGGGACGGTGGACGCCACCGTGAGCGCCGGATCGATGGAGCTGTCGGGGCGAGCGGCAGCGCTCACCGCGGACGTCTCCGCCGGGCGAC
Organism: Microbacterium sp. PM5; assembly: GCF_003293595.1. Taxonomy (NCBI): domain Bacteria; kingdom Bacillati; phylum Actinomycetota; class Actinomycetes; order Micrococcales; family Microbacteriaceae; genus Microbacterium; species Microbacterium sp. PM5. The sequence goes on from NZ_CP022162.1 coordinate 1,519,806, forward strand.
TCGTCGTGGATCTCGCCGGACTCGATCGCGCGGGCTTCAAGCTGAGCGCCGGGTCCGTCGAGGGCAGCCTCACCGGGTCCGCGCCCCGGACTCTGACGGCGGACCTCAGCGCGGGCCGGCTCGCTCTCGTCCTACCCGACGCGACCTACGCCGTGTCCACCGACGCCGCCGCCGGAGACGTGGAGAACCGTCTGCGCGTGGATCCGGATTCGCCGCGGCGGATCAGCGTGACGGTCTCGGCAGGGTTCGCTTCGCTGCGATCGTGAGGACGGGACCGTTTCCTGGCAGGACGGTATGCGAACGATATGCAGTCGGCGGACGAGCCCGCCACCGTGATCTCGCCGTTATAACGTGAGTCATCGCCGAATCCGGACACCGACTCCATGAGCCGGAGGAGGCGACGCAGGACTCTCCCCCTGCGAATGTGGTGCAACGGATTGCAGGGCCGGTCGTCCTCTCGGACGGCCGGCCCACCGTCGTTTCCGGGGCTCGCGCGTCGATCTCGTCCGGCCATGTCTTTCTCACAGGACTCACGTCTGCACACCCGGCTCGCGGGCGCTAGCGTAAAGGCGTGAGCACTCCCATCGACGCCACCCGCACTCCCGCCTGGGCCGATCTGTCCGCACGCGCCGCGGATTTCGCCCCCGACCTCCGCGCCTGGTTCTCCGACGACCCGACGCGGGTCGAGCGGCTGACCTTCGACGCCGCCGATCTGCACGTCGACCTCTCCAAGAACCTCGTGGACGACGGCATCCTGACCTCGCTCCTGTCTCTGGCCGACGACGTTCACCTGGCCGACCGCCTCGCGGCCATGTTCCGCGGCGAGCACATCAACACGACAGAAGACCGCGCCGTGCTGCACACCGCCCTGCGCCGCCCCGCGGGCACGACGCCCGAGCTGGTCGTGGACGGTCAGCACGTGGATGCCGACGTGCAGGCCGTGCTGGACGCGATGAGCGCGTTCGCCGATCGCGTGCGCTCGGGCGCGTGGAAGGGTGTCACCGGCAAGACGGTCACCCACGTCGTCAACATCGGCATCGGCGGCTCCGACCTCGGTCCCGCGATGATCTCGACCGCGCTGGAGCCGTATGCGACCGCGGGGATCAGCGCGCGTTTCGTCTCGAACATCGACCCGTTCGACCTCGCCCACAAGACGAAGGACCTCGACCCCGAGACGACGCTGTTCATCGTCGCCTCGAAGACGTTCACGACCCTGGAGACCCTCACCAACGCACGTCTCGCGCGCGACTGGCTGTGGACGGGCCTGGCCGCCGCCGGGGCGATCGACGGCTCCGACGCGCAGAAGCAGAATGCCGTCGCGCACCACTTCGTCGCGGTCTCGACGGCCCTCGACAAGGTGGCCGACTTCGGCATCGACCCGGCCAACGCCTTCGGATTCTGGGACTGGGTGGGCGGCCGCTACTCGGTCGACTCCGCCATCGGCCTGTCGCTGATGGTCGAGCTCGGACCGGAGGCGTTCCGCGAGCTCCTCGCGGGCTTCCACGCGATCGACGAGCACGTGCGGACGAGCCCGTTCGAGCGGAACGTCCCCGTCCTCATGGGCCTACTCAACGTCTGGTACACGAATTTCCTCGGCGCGCAGTCGCACGCCGTGCTCCCCTACGCCCAGCAGCTCAGCCGCTTCGCCGCGTACCTGCAGCAGCTGACCATGGAGTCCAACGGCAAGCGCGTGCGTTGGGACGGCTCGCCGGTCACGAGCGACACGGGCGAGATCTTCTGGGGCGAGCCGGGCACCAACGGTCAGCACGCCTTCTACCAGCTGATCCATCAGGGCACCCGCCTGATCCCGGCGGACTTCATCGCCTTCGTGAACCCCGCGTACGACCTGAACGACGGCGGCCGCGACGTGCACGGCCTGTTCCTGGCGAACTTCCTCGCGCAGACCAAGGCTCTCGCCTTCGGCAAGACGGCGGAGGAGGTCGAAGCCGAGGGCACCACCGGCGCACTCGTGGCGGCGCGCACGTTCCCCGGCAACCGTCCGACGACGTCGATCTTCGCCCCCGCGCTGACGCCGCGCGTGCTCGGCGAGCTGGTCGCTCTGTACGAGCACATCACCTTCACGCAGGGTGTGGTCTGGGGCATCAACTCGTTCGACCAGTGGGGTGTCGAGCTCGGCAAGCAGCTCGCTCTGCAGATCGCTCCGGCCATCGAGGGCGACGAGACGGCGACGGCCGCGCAGGATGCCTCGACCCAGGCACTCCTGTCGTACTACCGCGCACACCGCGCCTGACGCGTCCCACCTCCGCGAGAAACCATCGCCGCGTCGAGAAACACGCGCCGGCGTGGTTTCTCGCGGCGGTCGTGGTTTCTCGCCGTCAGGCGAGGCGCGTGTGGAAGCGTTCGCCCGAGGCACTGAAGATGCTCAGCACCTCGGCGGGGCCGTCGGCGGTCGCGCTGATCGAGTGCGGCAGGCGGGTGTCGAACTCGGCGGCCTCGCCGGTGCCGAGCGCGTGCTCGCTGCCGTCGAGCGCCAACCGCACGCGTCCGCTCAGCACGTAGAGCCACTCGTATCCCTCGTGGATGCGGGCGGCGGGCGCGGCATCCGCCGGTGGATAGACGATCTTCAGCGCTTGCATCGGCGAGTCCTCGAGCGTCAGCGGCGCGATGACCATCCCGTCGCGACGCTCGATCGGGCGGTGCACGCGCGGGTCACGTGTCTCGGCGGGAAGGAGATCGTCGATGCGGATGCCGAGTCGACGCGTCAACGGCAGCAACAGCTCGAGCGAGGCTTGTCGCTTGCCCGACTCCAGACGCGACAGCGTACTCACCGAGACGCCCGCCGGCGTCGCGAGCTCCTCGAGCGTCCAGCCGCGTGCCTGCCGGGCCGCACGAAGGCGAGCGCCGACCTGATCGAGAGCGTGGGACATCTCCTCAGTTTGCCAATAGTGCAATTACGTTTGCAATCATCACCTGCACCTTCCACAGTGGACCTATGCAGAGCAGAGAGTGGGACGCGGTCGTCATCGGCGGCGGCGCGGCCGGCCTGAGCGCCGCGCAGATGCTGGGTCGAGCGTGCCGACGGACGCTGGTGATCGACTCGGGCAGCCCGCGCAATCGCTTCGCCGCGCACATGCACGGCGTCCTGGGGCACGACGGCATCGATCCCCAGGCGCTGCTCGCGCGCGGACGCGACGAGCTGGGCCGCTACGGCGTGTGCGTCGAAGAGGGCGAGGTCGACGGCATCCGCGATGACGGCGCCGTGTTGCGCCTCACGCGCACCGACGGCACGGTCGACACCGCTCGCGCCGTCATCATCGCCAGCGGAGTGCGCGACCAGCTGCCGCCCGTCGCGGGGCTCGCCGAATACTGGGGACGCCATGTGCTGCACTGCCCGTACTGCCACGGCTTCGAGGTGGCGGGCAGCCGTCTCGGCGTGCTGGCGACCTCGCCGCAGAGCGTGCACCAGATCGAGCTGGTTCGGCAGTGGAGCGAGGAGCTCACCGCCTTCACGGGCGCGATCGAGCCCCTCGACGACGAGCTGCGGGTGCGCTGGCGGGCTCGCGGCATCCGCATCGTGCCGACCCCGATCGTCGCCCTCGACGGGGCGAACGGTGCGCTGCACGCGGCGCGGGATGCCGACGGCGAGATGCACGCGATCGATGCCCTGTTCGTCGCGCCGACGCCAGCGATCGACCTGGCGTTCGCCGACGCCCTTCGCCTCGCGCGCACCGACGCGCCCGGAGCGCCGCTGGCGGTCGACCTCCTGGGCACGACCTCGCATCCGCGCGTGTGGGCGGCCGGCAATGTCGTCGCGCCCTACGGCAATGTTCCGGTCGCGATGGCAGCGGGATCGATGGCCGGAGCCGGGGCAAATGCGGCGCTGGCCGTGGAGGACGGCGACCTGGCACTGGCGCAGCGCGCCCGCGAACGAGCCTCGGCGTGGGAGCAGCGCTACGCCGCCCGCGACAGCATCTGGTCGGGGCGCGTCAATGCGACCTTCGCCGAGATCGCCGCGGCGCTTCCGGTCGGCAGAGCCCTGGAGGTCGGCTGCGGCGAGGGAGCGGATGCCGTCTGGCTCGCCGAACACGGCTGGCAGGTCACGGCGGTCGACGTCTCGGAGACCGCGATCCGCCGCGGTGCGACCGCAGCGCATGAACGGGGACTCGCCGAACGGGTCACCTTCTTCGTGGGAAGCGGTACGCAGGCCGTGCCGCCCGGGACGTTCGATCTGGTCAGCGCGAGCTTCTTGCACTCGTGGGAACCGGATTTCCCGCGCATCCCCCTGCTGCGCGGCGCGGCCGAGCGCGTCGCCGTCGGCGGCCATCTGCTGATCGTGTCGCACGTCTCCGCGCCACCGTGGTCCCGTCACGAAGAGGACGGACAACGTCCACGGCTGCTATCCCCGGAGGAGGAGCTGCGACTGCTCGACCTCGATCCGGAGGCGTGGGAGCCCGTGCGCGTGGAGACCCGCACTCGCGCCGCGACGGGCCCCGATGGGGAGCCGGGGACGCTCGAGGACGGCGTGCTGCTGCTGCGCCGGCACTGACGGTCGACGATGCGGCCGTGCGTCGCCGTTACGACTCTCCGTGCGCCGCGGCCGCCGCAGCGGCGCGCGCGAGCCACGCGGGCGGGGTGCCGTAGCGCTGCGACGCGATGAGCCGCCCGGCCGCGCACTCCTCGACGAGCTGCGCGAGGCGGGCGCTCCGCGTCTCGGCACGGCGCGCGCCGTGCACCCAGTGGGCGCAGATGCGACGGTAGCCCGGGGTCGCGGCATCCCAGAACGACTGAGCGGCGGGAACGGCCGCGATCACGGCCAGCTCGTCCGCGTCGAGCTCGTCGCTGGTCTCATACGAGTAGATCGCGGTGCGTTCCGGCCGGCGCCGCTCGAACGCTGCGAGGCCGGCCGGGTGCATGCGCCCCTGCGCGGTGAGCTTCTCGACCAGCGCGACGTTCACGGCGCTCCACGTCGAGAGGGCTTTGCGCGGCGTCCAGCGCTGGATACGCGCGTCATCGTCGAGTCGTCGACTCGTCGAATCGATCCAGCCGAAGCACAGCGCTTCGGCGACGGCGTCCTCCCAGAGCAGCCCCGGCTCGGGATGGGCCTTTCGGCGGCGCACCATCCAGAGCTCCGTCGCCGTGTCGTGGTTCTGTTCGAGCCACGCGCGAAAGGCCGCGGCATCCGCGAAGAACACCGGCTCGCCGTCGTCGACTCCCATGCCGCGACGCTAGCAGCGAGTCCCGACCCCCGAGACAGATCGCCCGAAAGGTGGATGCCGATACATCCCCGGACCGACGACGCCGCGCCGGCTGCGGCGAAGACTGGAGGACATGCACGCACCCGTCCTCTCCGCATCCGGCCTCGTCAAGCGTTACGGAGACCTCGTCGCCCTCGCCGGCGTCGATGTCTCCATCGACCCCGGCGAATCCGTCGCCGTCATGGGAGCCTCCGGCTCCGGCAAGACGACGCTGCTGCACTGTCTGGCGGCGATCATCGCCCCGGACGCCGGCTCGGTCGTCCTGTCGTCGCCGAACGGCGCCGCGGTGGAACTGGTGGGCATGACAGAGAATCAGCGCTCCGCCGTCCGCCGCAGCCAGCTCGGCTTCGTCTTCCAGGAGCACCTGCTGCTGCCCGAGCTGACCGCCGTGGAGAACGCAGCCCTGCCGCTTCTGCTGCTGGGCACGCCTCGCGCCCAGGCCGAAGCCCACGCGGCGGGGTGGCTCGCGGCTCTGGGACTGGGCGGCATGGAGCAACGGCGCATCGGACAGCTGTCGGGCGGGCAGGCGCAGAGGGTCGCGATCGCCCGCGCCCAGGTGACGGGGGCTCCGATCGTGTTCGCCGACGAGCCCACCGGCGCCCTCGACTCACGCACCTCGGCAGAGGTGCTCACCGCGTTGCTCGAGGCGACGACGGGGCAGGACCGCAGCCTCGTCGTCGTGACGCACGACCCCGGCGTCGCTGCGCGCTGCTCGCGGACGCTGCACATGACGGACGGTCGCATCCAGGGGCCCGCGACGGTCGCGAGGGGTGGTGTCGCATGAGCCTGGCCACGACCGTCCGCCTCACCGTGATGCTCGCACGTCCGTCGCGGCAGGGTCGCGCGGCACTGGTGCTGCCGATCGTCGCGTTCGGCGTCACGACCGCGCTGCTGCTGGTCGTCGTCGGCGGGGTGCGCATGTTCTTCACCGATCCTCGCGCGGCCGCAGAGACGGAAATCGTCTATCGGGTGCTGAGCGCCCTGGCGCTCGTGCTGCTCACGGTGCCGATCGCGACGCTGGGCGCGGCCGCCGCACGCCTATCGGCGCGCCGACGCAACGACCGCCTCGCCACTCTGCGCCTTCTCGGGGCCGGGGCGGGCGAGGTCAGCGCGATGACGGTCGTCGAAGCAGGCGCGACCGCGCTGGTCGGCGGCATCCTGGGCGTCGGACTGTACGCGGCGCTGCTGCCGCTGGTGGGACTGCTGCCGTTCTTCGGCGGCCCCGTCGGCGCCGAGGCTCTCTGGACCGGCGCGGGCACGGCGGCCGGGGCGGTCGTGGGTGTCGTCGTGGTCGCCACGGCGAGCGCGGCGCTGAGCCTGCGGCGGGTACAGCTCACGCCGCTCGGCGTGGCGCGTCGCACCGACCCGCCACGGCGGCGCACGACGGCGCTCGTCTTCGGCGTGCTCGCGATCGTCGCCGTCGTGACCGCCGTGTCGAACATCAGCGCCATCGCACAGGTCTGGGGCGCCGCGGTCGGACTGGTCGTCCTGATGGGCCTGTTCGGGGTCGCGCTGCTGATCGTGAACGTCGTCGGCACACCGCTGGTCGCCGCTCGCGGACGCAGCCTCGCACGCACCACGTCGTCTCCGGCGCGACTCATCGCCGGGCGTGAGCTGTCGGCGCACGCGGCCTCGGCCTGGCGCCGGGTCTCGGGAATCGCGATGATCGCCTTCATCGCAGTGGTGGGCGGCTCGGGAGCGAGCCTCTTGGCCCTCGCCGGCGACGACGGGCAGACGGGGTCTCAGGCCGTGCTGTTCGCCGACATGCGCACGGGCGTGCTCGTGACGCTCGGCGTCGGCTTCGCGCTGCTCGCGTGCTCGGTGGGGGTGACACAGGCCGCGTCCACGCTCGAGGACCGCGAGCTCATCGTGGGCCTGGATCGTCTGGGGATGCCGGGGCGCGAACTGCGCCGCGCCCGCGCGCACACCGTCATGGTGCCGCTGCGTTGGGCGGCGGTGGGGGGCGCGCTCGTCGGGGCCGCACTGGCGCTGCCGGTCGTCGGCATGACCGTGCTCGTCGCGCCCGTCTCCCTCGCCGTGATCGTGGGCACGTTCGTCGCCGGGATCCTGCTGGTGCGCCTGTCATTGCTCGCGTCCCGGCCGCTGGTGACGGCGATCCGCCGGGCAGCCTGAGGCGAGGACTGCGCAGAGCTCAGGCGAGCCGGGGTCGGTTCCACTGCCCCGGCTCGTCGAACTCCGCGTAGCGCACGTCGACGCCGTCGGGTCCGAGCGAGGCGGCGACGACCAGCAGCGACAGGGTCGGGTACCCGAAGGGACGGTTGTCGCGCACGATGGCGCGATCGTCGGTGGGTCCCAGTCCGCTCGTCAGCTCGAGAGTGTCGAGCCAGGGCTCCCACCAGTGCCCGTCGATGGCAGCCGGCGCGCTGAAGGCCTCGCGCCACGCCGCGATGCGCGCCGTCGCCTCGTCGTCGACGTCGTCATGCGCGACCATGTGGATGCCGGGAGCAAGCTCCACGTGCCGCAGCGCGCCGCCGTCCCACATGGTGACGCGGGCACCGGCCGGCGTCGCCTCGACGAGGTTGAATCCCTGCGCGTGCGGCGGGTCGTCCGCGGCACGACCCGCGACGGCGTCCAGGACGATCCGACCGCGGGAGACGGGCGGCTCGCCGTCGGGGTCGGCAGCCAGCACGTCGGCGCGGTTGAGGATCACCGCGACGCGGCCGTGCTCGGCATCCGCGGCCAACCACGCACCACCGGCACGACGGTCGCGCACGCCTCGCACAGCGGGAAGCTCGGGCCACCACGGGCCCAGCGGATCCCACGAGCGCGCGGGATCCTCGTCGCGGACGGCGAGCAGCCGCACGGGTGCGCCGTCGTCGTGCGGAACGTGGACGATGACGGTGCACACGGTTGCTCGAGACCTCTCCGTCCGCTCCTCGTGGCCCCGCCGTCGGGCGTGGCAGGATCGGACCATGTTCGTTGTCGTGGGCGTGACGGGCGGCATCGCCGCGTACAAGACGGTGCACCTCGTGCGCGCCCTCGTGACCAACGGGCACGAGGTGCACGTTGTTCCCACCGAGGACTCGCTGCGCTTCGTCGGGACGACCACGTGGGAGGCCGTCAGCAGGAATCCTGTCACGACCAGTGTCCACGATGACGTGGCCCGCGTGCGCCACGTCGCCCTCGGCACGTCGGCCGAGCTCATCATCATCGCCCCTGCGACCGCCAACACGCTCGCGAAGATGACCGCAGGCATCGCGGACGACCTGCTCGGTGTCACGCTGCTGGCCACGAGAGCCCCCGTCGTCGTCGCCCCCGCCATGCATACGGCGATGTGGGAGCACCCCGCGACACAGGCCAACGTCGCAACGCTGCGCGCACGCGGTGTGCACGTGGTGGGGCCGGCCGACGGTCCGCTGACCGGCGGCGACAGCGGGCCGGGGCGCATGGTCGAGCCGGAGGAGATCCTCGCGTCCGCCCTCGCCGTCGCGGCGCCCTCTACGGCGCCCTCCTCCTCGTCGACCGACCTCACGGGCGTGCGGGTCGCGGTGTCGACCGGTGGGACGCGTGAGCCCATCGATCCGGTGCGCTTCCTCGGCAATCGCTCCAGCGGCCGCCAGGGTGCCGAGCTCGCCCTCGCCGCCGCCGACCGCGGCGCCGACGTCGTGCTCGTGGCGGCGCACGTCGACGAAGGGGTGCTCGCCGCGGCATCCCGTCACGCGCGCATCACGATGGTGCGCGTCGGCACGGCCGCCGAACTCGAGGCGGCGATGACGGATGCCGCGGCCGGCGCCGATGTCGTCGCGATGGTCGCCGCGGTCGCCGACTACCGCGTGGCGGAGATCTCGCGCGAGAAGCTGCGCAAGGAGGACGGCGTGCCGCGGCTGGAGCTGGTGACCACCCCCGATGTGCTCGCGGGGCTCGTCGCGGCGCGGCGGCCCGGGCAGACGATCATCGGTTTCGCTGCCGAGACGGCCGCCGACGACGAGGAACTGCTCGCCTGGGGGCGGCGCAAGCGGGCGCGCAAGGGCGTCGACCTCTTGGCCGCGAACCGGGTCGACGAGGATCACGGTTTCGAAGTGGCCGACAACCGGGTGCTCCTGCTCGATGCGTCCGACCAGGTCGTGACGGATGCCGCGGGCACCAAGCGCGAGGTCGCCGACGCGATCTGGGACGCGGTAGCCGAGATTCGCTGACGGCGAGGGCTACCGCGTTTCGACTCGCCGCTGCGCTCCTCGCTCAACGACCGAGGTCATCCGCCCCGGTCGTTGAGCGAGCGCAGCGAGTCGAAACGCAGAGCGCAGCGAGTCGAAACGCCGCCGTGTCAGGCCTTCTTCTGCACGTCCAGCAGCGGGGCGCCGTGGGTGACGGGGCCAAGCTTCACCGGGTCGACGGTGTCGAACGTGTCTCCGTTGAGGACGATCACCGGCGTGATCAGCGGGTAGCCTGCCTTCTCGATCACGGCACGGTCGAAGGTCACCAGCGGCGTGCCGGTCTCGACGCGGTCGCCGTTCTTCACCTTCACATCGAACCCCTCACCCTTCAGGTTGACGGTGTCGATGCCGACGTGGATCAGCACCTCGGCGCCGTTGTCCAGCTGCAGGCCGAAGGCGTGACCGGTCGGCTGCGCGGCGACAACGACACCGGCGCCCGGTGCGTAGACGGTGGTTCCGGTCGGCTCGATCGCCACGCCGGGCCCCATCACTCCGCCCGCGAACACGGGGTCGGGCACGGTGTCGAGCGGCACCACCGTGCCGTCCAACGGTGCCGCGACCTGGATCAGCGCGCCCACTGCGGCGGTACGCTCGGCGACCGCGGTGGCCGTCTGCGCTCCTTCACCGGCCACACCGGCCAGTTCCGCGCCTCCGGCGACCGCCGGGATGATGTCGCGCGCCGCACCGGGGGCGACGGATGCCGCACCCGCCGTGGCCGCGGCAACGGCCGCACCCGCCGGCTCCGGGTTCTTGTACCCGGAGATCATGACGAGCACCATCGCGACGACGAAGGCGCCGGCGACGGCGACCAAGTAGAGCCCGATCGGGTTGAACGCGGGGATCGTCAGCAGCGACGTGAAGACGAACGCCTGCGTCGTGATGCCGTGCGGCAGGCCCAGCAGGAGCGATCCGACGCCGATGATCAGACCACCCGTGAGGCAGCCGACGAGCATGCGCGGATAGATCCTCTTGTACCGCAGGTGGATGCCGTACAGCGACGGCTCGGAGATGCCGCCGAGAAGGCCCGCGGCGAGCGCGCCGGTCGCCGTCTGGCGCATCTGCTTGTCCTTCTCGCGCCAGGCGAGCACGAGCACACCGGCCGTGGCGCCGAAGCACGCGAAGTTCCACGCACCCATGGGGCCCTGGATGAAGTCGTACCCGAGGGTCTGGATGTTCAGCAGCATGATGGCGTTGATCGGCCAGTGCAGGCCCAGCGGCACCATGAAGGGGTAGGCCAGCGGGATGACGATCGCGAAGATGAACGGTGAGAACGTGTTGATGGAGCTCAGCAGGTTCGCCAGGGCCGCGCCCGCGTAGACGCCGATCGGGCCGATGAGGAACGCCGTCAGCGGAATCATGACGAGCATCGAGATGAACGGCACGAAGATGAGCTGGATGTTCTCGGGAATGACCTTCTTCAGCCCCTTGTAGACCAGGCCCAGCACGGCCGCCATCAGCAGCGGCGGGAACACCTGCGAGCTGTAGTCGAAGATCGTCAGCGGCAGGCCGAACACCTGCACGGTCGTGATCTGCGAGCCGAGGAAGGTCGTCTGCACGGCATCCGCCGTCTTGCCGAGCCCCGCGAATCCGGGAAGCATCGTCACGGCCATGATCGCGAAGCCCACCCACGGGTCGGCACCGATCTTCTGCGACGCGTTGTAGGCCACCATCAGCGGCAGGAAGATGAACACGCACTGCCACATGAGGTTGACGAAGGCCCACGACGGCGGCAGCACGACACCGGGCGCGTTCCACGCCGGAATCCAGCCGAGCGTCGCGGCCAGTGCCATGAACGTGATGAACAGCGAGGCGCCGAGGAGGGCGCCGAGGATGGGGCGGAAGGAGTCCGAGAGGAACTCGAACAGCGTGTCGAGCCACGCGTTCGTGCCGCGGGGGCCCTTCGCGCGCTCGCGCGCCTTGATGTCGGCGTCGCTCTCCCCCGCGCCGGCGGCGGATGCACCGCCGGCCATGACGGGCAGCGCCATGATCTCGTTGTAGACGGTCTGCACGCCGCCGCCGATCACGACCTGGAAGCGGTCGCCGGCCTGCGGGACCGCGCCGAGCACTCCCGGAATGGCTTCGACGGCGGTCTTGTCGACCTTGTCTCCGTCGTTGAGCTGGAAGCGCAATCGTGTGGCGCAGTGGGTGAGACTCGCGATGTTTCCGGGTCCGCCGACGGCGTCGACGATCTCGGATGCCGAATTGGATGCCATTTTTTCGCCTCTTTTTCGTTATGCGACGTCCTGTCGATGACGATCTGTCGCAGGCGACTCTATATCGCCGCCAGGACAGCGGACAGGGCCCGGACCGTGGCAAACGGCCCGGAGGAAATGCGGCCCGACGGGCGGTTCGCATTCAGGTTTCACTCAGGTTCTGCGCCGGGGATGTCCAGAAAACGTTGTGAAGCTGTGACCTTCGTGTCCACCCGAGGACGCACACCGCTCGCGCTCCGGCGCCGGGGCGGTGCTGATTCACCGGAAGTACTCTCTTTATGCCCCGTCTGCCTTACCGCCCCGTGACATCCGCCCTCCTCGGCCTCGGCCTCGTGATCGGCGCCGCCACGACCACTGCGGGGGCCCTGCCGGCCTTCGCTGCGAGCGATGCTCCCGCCGCCTCCACCGGCTCGGTCACCGTCGAGACCACCTCCGCACCGCTCAGCGCGATCACCGCCGGCGGCGTCACCGCGATGAGCGCCGCGCAGAGTGCCGTCGCCGCCGCCGCGAAGGTGTCGATCGACATCTCGGCCTCCGGTCTCGATGTCGGCACCACCGACACCTCGGTCGACACCGCCAAGCTCGGCGCGCTCATCACGAAGCTGCGCGCACTCGACGTGACGCCCGCGATGATGATCCCCACGCTCACCTCCGACGCGAAGGCCGAGACCGAGGTCGTCGCCGCCAAGACGGCGAAGCTGCGGGCCGCCCTCGATGCCGCCGTGCAGCGCAAGGCCGCAGAGGAGGCTGCCGCCAAGGCCGCCGCCGAGGCGGCGGCGAAGGCTGCTGCCGAGGCCGCCGCGGCCGCAGAAGCCGCCGCGAAGGCGAAGGCCGAGGAGGCCGCTGCGGCGAAGACCGCGTCGGTCTCGTCGCGTCCGGCCGTCGACGTCAACGTCGACCCGGCATCCGCTCAGGGCATCGCTCGTTCCATGGCGGCGGCCAACTACGGCTGGGGCGACGACCAGTTCGCCTGCCTCGTGTCGCTGTGGAACAAGGAGTCGGGCTGGCGCGTCAACGCCGCCAACAGCAGCGGCGCCTACGGTATCCCGCAGGCTCTCCCCGGCAGCAAGATGGCATCGGCCGGTGCCGACTGGGAGACCAACCCGGCGACCCAGATCGCGTGGGGCATGGGCTACATCGCGGGCCGTTACGGCACGCCGTGCGGCGCGTGGGACCACTCGGAGTCGGTGGGCTGGTACTGAGCAGCGCACACGTACGCCTTCGAACGGCCCGGACCTCTGCGTCCGGGCCGTTCGCCCGTTCTAGGGTGGGCGCATGACGTGGCAGACGCGCGCATCGCGCACCGTGTACGAGAACCGCTGGATCCGCGTCGAGGAGAACGACGTCGTCGGCCCGCACGGCGAGGGCATCTACGGGGTGGTGGAGATGCAGCATCCCGCCGTGTTCGTCGTGGCCGTCGACGATGACGACCGCGTCTGTCTCGTCTCGCTCGAGCGCTACACGACGGGGCCTTCATGGGAGGTGCCGGCGGGCGGCTCCGACGGCGAAGACCCACTGGCCGCGGCGAAGCGCGAGCTGGCCGAGGAAGCCGGCATCACGGCGGAGCGCTGGACCGCACTCGGCCGGATGAACGCCCTCAACGGCATCGCCCGCGCGCCCGAGTTCGTCTTCCTCGCGCAGGGCGTCTCCCGGGGTGCGGATGCCGAGGCATCCCAGCATGAGGAGGGAATCGACGCGGTGCGGTGGGTACCGTTCGGCCAGGTCCTGCGCATGATCGCCGCCGGCGAGATCACCGACGGCGAGAGTGTCGCCGCGGTCGCGTATGCGGGCATCCACCTCGGACGCTTCGCCTGAGACTCGCGCTCAGACGCTGAGGGGGCGCGCCCTCCATACGACATCCCGATCGCGCGCCGCGGAGTCGACCACGTCGATGCGGTCGATGACGAACCCCTCCCGTTGATAGAACGCGCCGGCGCGGCGATTCGCGGCGACGTGCTCGATGAGCACGCGGGGCGTCCCCTCCGGCAACGTTGCGATCATGGCATCGAGCAGGCGGACGCCGAACCCCCGGCCGCGCCGCCCCGGAGCGACGTACAGCCGATAGACGACGGGTTCGCCGCCGGCGGTGCCGAGCTCGCCGACACCGACGAGGGCTCCGTCCGCGTCCACGGCGACCCACACCGCCCCGGCCGCCACCCCTCGGGAGGTGACCTCCGGATTCCACCAGTCGGCCACGAGCTCGGCAGCGGCCGCCGCTCCGATGAGCGGACCGTAGTGCGCCGGGAGCACGTCCGTTCCGAAGGCGCAGATCGTCGGGACCTCCTGCGGGCGCGCGAGACGGATCTCGACGTCGGCGCTCGAGGAGGCGTCGATGGTCACCCCTGCCGGCCCTTGAACCGAGGGTTCTGCTTGTTGATGACGTAGACGCGACCGCGCCGGCGAACGACCTGAGCACCGGGCTGCTCCTTCAGCGACTTGAGCGACGCACGAACTTTCACGAGACCTCCTTGTTGATAATTCTTCTCAATAAGAAGCTAGAGTGAAGGCGTCCGTCCGTCAAACCTGAAAGCAGGCCCCGTCGTGCTGCCCTCTCCCCTCCTCGTCGCCGGCGTGTGCACTCCGGAACGTCGGCGCTATGCCGCCGGGCTGGCCGTCGCCACGCAGCGCGGACTGCTGCGCATCTCGACGAGAGACGATGCCGCAGCGCCGACGCCGGACCACCCCGTCACTATCGCTCTCACCCGCGACCGCCGAGACGTCGAACGGTTCGTGATCGATGCCGGCATCGACGTGGACGTGCTCCACCTGGACATCGTGACCCGGACGCCGTCCGCGCCGATCGTGTGCGTCGTGGACGCACGCCACATGCTCGACGATCTGCGCGACCCCAGTCCGCTCGACGAACGGGGAGGGCCCGGCGACGGCGACAGCGGTGCGCGTGCACGCCGAGCCGTCACACTGCTGGAAGCCGCCACACTCGTCAGCATCGTCCGGTGGGAGCACGTGACGACAGCCGAGCTTTCGATGCTCATGGCGCTGGCCTCGCATCTGGCGCCGCGCGCTCGGGTGCGCCTGTCGCGGGGCCCCAGCGAAGACATCCGGGCGCTCATCGACTCCGCGCCGTCCGCCGTCGACGATGGGCCCGTGCTCGAGCGTGCCGGGTGGGTGCGCGCCCTCAACGACGAGCACGACCCCTACATGACCGACCCGCGGGTGAGCACCGTGCGTTACGAACGACTGCGACCGTTCCACCCCTCGCGGCTCGCCGCTGCTCTCGACGCGATCGACACCGGGCGCTTCGGTCTTCTGCTGCGATCGGCGGGCTTCTGCCGGATCGCGACCCGACCCGGCATCCTCGCCCGATGGAATCAGGTCGGCTCGGCGATGTGGATCGATCCCCAGGATGCCGGGGCCGAGGCGGCGCTCACCGCGCAGGACATCGCGCTGACCGGGCTGGATCTGATCACCGGTGCGGTGATGGCGACGCTCGACGAGGCACTGTTGACCGACGCGGAGCTGGAGGCCGGAGCCGCGGCCTGGGCGGCCTTTCCCGATCCCCTCCCCGACTGGCCGGCGCTCGCGGAAGGCCCCCTCCCGCGCGACCCGTCGGCGTGATCAGGATCCGGATGCCGCGGCATCCGCGCCTAGTACGGTGGCCGCGCCGCGTCAACCCACTGCCCTCCGGCGCGCGGACTTCGTAGCGTCGAGGCAGGAGTTGGCAGAAGGGAAGACATCATGGGTCTCGACGACAAGATCAAGAACGCGGCCGAGGACATCGGCGGCAAGGTCAAGGAGGGCGTCGGCAAGCTGACGCACAACGAGAAGCTAGAAGCGGAGGGTGAGGCCGACCAGGCCAAGGCCCACGTGAAGAAGGCCGGCGAAGACGTCAAGGACGCGTTCAAGTAAGCCCCCGACCGACGCCCCCACTCCTCGGCGAGTGGGGGCGTCGTCTGCGCGCGGACGACGCCTGCTCGCCGCGCCCGCGAGCCGCCTCGTAGAGTGAGCGGCGAGAGGATGTCGGTCCTCCGAGGGGAGCGCACATCATGGCGGAGAGCATCGAGCCGTTGTTCACGGCGATCGCGCTCGGGTTCGAGGCGATCGGCGCGCTCGCCATGGTCGCCGGATTCGTCATCGCCCTCGTTCTGGCGGTGCGCGCGCTTCGGCGCACCGGGAGCGGCCACGACGCCTACCTGGTGCTGCGCAACACGCTCGGCGCCGCGATCCTGCTCGGGCTGGAGGTTCTCGTGGCCGCCGACCTCATCCGCACGATCACCTCCAAGCCGTCGATCGAAGACGCGGTGATTCTGGGGCTCATCGTGATCATCCGGACCGTTTTGTCCATCTCGATCCAGATCGAGATCGAGGGCACCCTCCCCTGGCGACGGGCGCTGCTGACCAGCGGCGGCCAAGTGCTCGCCCGTTCGATCGCGCGTGAACGCAAGGCCACACGCACGGACGAGGGCCGCGCCGTTACCGACTGAGCCTGGGGGCCTTTCAGCTCGCGGGCTCAGCGAGGTCGTCGGAGCCCGCGGTCGACAGCATCCGCCGCGCCGCGAGAGTCCGCTCGCGCATCGCGAGAAACAGCGGAAAGACGAAGGCGAACGCGGTCACGAGCGACACGAGCACGTACAGCCACGGGCGGCGCATGCCCAGCCGTCGTCCTTCGACGATGATCAGGATGCTGCCCGCAATCGCCGCGACCATGATGTCGACACCGATCGACCCGACGGCCGGTCCCGACTGCACGAGATCGAGCAGGTAGTTGCGCATCAGCACGACCGACCAGACGTTCAGCGCGAACGTGCCGACAAGGCCTCCGACCGCCAGCACGAGGTAGGTGATCGCGAGAGGTGTCCAACGAGGTGTCATGGGCACATTCTCACGCGTCAGCATCGCCACCGTGTGCGATCGCTCACGACGAGACCGTGACGAGCACCCGGTGCCACCCCGTCGAACCGTTCGGCGCGATCGGGGCACGCTGCTGCTCCTGCAGCTCGCCCTTCTTGTTCCAGGCGCGCACCGCGATGTAGTGAGTGCCGGGCGCGGCATCCCAGTCGTACATCCACTGCACCCAGCTCTCGTCGTTGACCGGCGTGGAGATCGTCGCGGGAACCCAGCCGGTGTCGTCGATGTTCACCTCGACGCGGGCGACGCCGGTCGGCTGCGCCCACGCCATGCCGGCGACGGGCACACGTCCGGGGGCGACGGGGCTGCCGACCTTGGGGACGTCGACACGCGAGGAGAGTTTGATGGGCGCCTGGGCGCTGTAGCCTCGCGGCGTCCAGTAGGCCTCATCAGCGGCGAAGGTCGTCACCTTCAGCTCGGTCAGCCACTTCGTCGCCGAGACGTACCCATAGAGCCCTGGGACGATCATCCGCACCGGAAAGCCGTGCTCGGCAGGGAGCGGCTCGCCGTTCATCGCGACCGCCAGAATCGCGTCGAGTCCGTTATCCGTGAGCGCCGACAGCGGAGTGCTCGCGGTGTAGCCGTCGACGCTGCGTGAGAGCACCATGTCGGCGCCGCCCTGCGGGCCCGCCATCCGCAGAATGTCGCGTACGGGCACGCCGAGCCATCGCGCATTGCCCACCAGCCCGCCGCCGACCTCGTTCGACACGCACGTCAAGGTGATGCCGTACTCGTCCAGCCCCATGCCCACGAGGTCGTCGAAGCTCAGCTCGATGCGACGGTCGACCATGCCGTCCACGACGAGGCGCCACGTCGTCGGATCGATGGTCGGGACGGTGAGCGCCGTGTCGACGCGGTAGAAGTCGGCGTTCGGCGTGAACAGCGGCGAGAGACCGGGAACGTCGAGCTCGGCGCCCGCGGGTACGGTCAGCGTTCGGCGAGGGGCCGGCAGCTTCAGCGCATCGCGGATCGCTTCGACCGATGAGGTCGCGGCCGTCACGACGCGTGCCGTGACACCGACGATCACGGCGGAGACCCCGGCCACGCCCGCGAGGCGGAAGAAGCCGCGCCGACCGAGCGCTTGCGCCTCGTCCGGCGCGGAGTCGGTTTCGGCGGAGTCCGGCCCGGGCCGCCGCCAGCGCCGCAGGCGGCGACCGAGCATCACGAGAACGACGGATGCCGCGGCCGCCCCGAGCACGGGAGGAACGAACGACAACGGCGTGACTCCGGTGCGCGAGACGACGGCGGCGGTCGACAGCACGCCGGCGATCGCGACGACCGCAACGCCGAGAGGGCTGCGCACGTACTCGAGCACTCCCCCGATCGCCGAGGCGATCACGACGGCGAGGCCGAGACCGGCGAGGAGGGCGATCTTGTCGTTGGCGCCGAACGTGGCGATCGCGAACTCTTTGAAGGGCTGGGGGACGATGTCGATCACGAAGCCACCGACCGCCAGGATCGGGCTGGCGTTGCGCGCGACGAGCAGCGCCAGCAGCTCGGCGACGCCGAGGAACACCGCACCGCTGACAAGGCCCGCGAGGGCGGCGAGGGCGAGCGACACGCGCCGGCCGGTGTGCGTGGTCACGATGGTCTCCTGCCGCCGGGGTCGGGGTACCTGTGTTGTTCGTCGCTACCGGGCAATCGGATGGGTGGCGGCTTTCTAGGCTGACTGCATGATCCATCTCGTCGCACGGCGCATCGACCCCGATCACCTCGACCGCGTTGTGGAGTGGCTCCGCACCGTGAACGGTCCGCGTCGCCAAGAGGCACTCGCCTCACTCGCCGCGGAACGCGTCCGTCATGAGACGGCGATGATCCTTGACGGCGCGGATGGCCCCGTCCTTGTGTACGCCATGGAGACCGACGACATCGCCCACTCCCGAGCCGTCGCCGACATGTCGCCCCGCGCGATCGACGCAGAGCACCGCGCCGTCATGCGCGCGGCCGATGCTGGCGGGGTGGACGGCGACATCGTGCTGGATCTGCGGGCGGTATGACCGACGGCCTGGCAATCGAGGTGGCGGACGACGCCGTCGAGGGAGAACGAAATGACCGCCGTCACAGCTCGCCGCTTCCATCGGCCGCGGCACCGTCCGGCGGAGCCGTGAAGGAAACCGGCGTGCCGGTCACCCGCGCGTAGGCGATCTCCGCCGCCGTCGATGCGCCGATATAGCCGCCCGGGTTGACGACGAGCACGCGATCGGCGAGGTCGATCTTGTGGCGGTGCAGCGCATCGAGGTGCGCCTTCTGGTCTGCGCTGACATCGCCGTCCATCTCGGCGGGCGCGAGAACGACGACGCCGCGAAGTGTGAGATCACGGCTCGCGTCGCGCATCTCGTCGGCGAAGCGCGCGGATCCGCAGATGCACACGATGTCGGGGCGAACGGGCATAGCCCAGTCTCCCATTCCAGCCCGGCAGAGCCCCTCGCGGGGCGTCGGGTCGCCGCCGTGCCCCACAGCCCGCACAGCCCAAGGCTTTCCGGGACCCGCGTCGCGACTCGCAGCAGCATCAACGCCATGCAAGTTGCCAGTAGCCGAACACCCCCGTCGTGCCAGATGTGAGTTCTGTCGGAAGTCAGATCACCTTCTTCAGGTAGACAGGATTGACCAGGCGATCAGCCTTCGCGGCAAGCCGACTACACGCCCGTCTCTGCCGCGAGCAGATCGTTGAGTGGCGCTGCACTCCTTTTCCGCCCGGCTGGCGGGCGGCGCCGGTCAAGTTGCGTGTGTCGCGATACCCTCCGAGGGTGATCGTCATCTACCCCGACACCAATGCTCTGCACTCCGATCTCCTCATGCAGCGCAAGCTCAGTAGCGAGCTTCTTGCACTGCTCGACGAGGGCGTCGTCGAGGTGCGTCTCTCCCCGGCTGTCGTAGCGGAAGCGGATCGTCAGGTTCGCGAGAGCGTTGAGGCGACACGCAAGGACGTCACCACATCGGTCACGAAGGCGACGCGCAGTTTGGGTCTCCCCGAGGCATCAATGAAGGCACTTCTCAGCACGCTCGCGGGGGAGATCACCGCGGTAAGCGATAAGGCTCTCGCGCCGCTCCTAGCGCACGATGCCTGCGAGGTCATCGAGTGGTCGGGGGTGAGCGCGCAAGACCTCGTCGAGCGCGAGTTGGAGCGACGCAAGCCTGTGCTCGAGAAGAGCGGTCAGTCGATCGGTCTCCGCGACACGATCATCTGGCACGGGTTATTGGAACTGCTCGAAACTCTTGACAGCGACGATGACTTCGTCATCTTCGTGAGCGCGGACGGCGGGTTCGTCAACGACGGTGGGCTACACGACGAACTCGAAGAAGAAATTGACGGCGCCTGGTGGGACGGAAACCGCCTGCGCGTTGCGTCTTCTCTGGCATCCGCCGTGCTCGAAGCGGGGAGGCTCGCGAGCCTGATCGGTGAACGCGACGGCACACTGAGCGCCGCGCTCATCGACTACGTGGAGCGCTTCGATGGGATCGAGTGGGGCTCATCCCCCCGAGACATGTACGTGACCCACCACAGCGCGAACGTCCCGTACGGCATGGAGGACGCGCTGCTGATTTCTGTCGATGGCGTGGAGGTCGACCATGTTGGTGACGGCAACCCGGCGGAGTGCATCGGGTACGCCGACTTCACGTTCAGCGGGCGGATGTCGCCGATGGACTACATGGACGCTGACCACTCGAACCTCGAAATGACCGGCGGGGACATCAACGGTTACGAGGTCTCCGTTGAATTCACCGCGCGCGCAGAGATCATCGCTGAAATCGAGTTCGATCTGGAGCCGCTGTACGCCGAGGTCATCGGCGCTTCCGTGTCATGGTGACCGTTGCTGAAAGCTGACGGGCCGACACTAACTGAATCGGCCTGACTTTCCTGCGTCGTCTCACAGCTTCTCGTCCGTGGCACCCGCGTCGACGTCTTGTGGTTCCGCATCTGGCTCTCCGTCCGACAGCCACGGGACCAGTAGCTGAGAGATAGGGCGTTTCCCAGCCTGGAGATCGCGTTCCATCTGATCGAAATCGGCTCGAGTTGGGACCCTCGACAGCGTCAGCGAAGCTGCGAAATCGAGCCGAGCGCCCGCGCGACTGATGGATTCGTTTAGCGCGTCTATGGCAACGTCGCGCAGTCGAGCAGCGAATCGGCCGAAGGAGATTGCTCGCCAAGCCTTCTCCGGATCAAGCAGGCCTTCGGTCAAGAGCCCTCTACCGGCCCACCCGATGGTGCGGGTGCCCTTCAGCACGATGTCGTTCGACATTCTGCGGTGCGCCGCGAAATCGAATCCCGAGTTGTTGCCATGGTTCCCCATGACGAAGCTCGAAGCGATGTTGATGTCACGGTCGCTCAAACGGATGAGACTGAGCGCTCGTTCGAGATCACGCCGAAGGGTTCTCGGGAGCGAAGCGTTCACTAAGCAGCGCGGATCCAGCTCTTCAGCGCGCCACGTGCGTGGACCTTCGAATCGATCGCTGTCGGCGACGATGTAGCAGTAGCGGCCACGATGCCGCATGATCCGTTCAGCGTCCAAGATCTTGATTCCGAAAGCGACGGGCTCACCGTCCGGATTGTCCAACGCGTGGTAATACTGCACTTCGAGGTGAAGGTCGCCGTCGATGAGGCGCCACAGCGCGCTATCAACGAAATCGCGTATCGAGTCCGCAATTCGCCAGTGGCGGTAGGAAGTCGACGGCAGGGCGTCGTGGATGAGTTGAGTCAGTTCGGACTCAGCCGGTTCGATGATGACATCAAACCCGTCGTTTGATCCCCTTCCGTACGGCAGGGAGTAGGTCCGAAGGTCCTGGAGAAGCATGTGTTCGCTGGGACCTGGATAGGGACGATCCTCGGCAGACTGGACAAAAGTCGCAACCCTACGTCGCGTGGCACGGCGCCTCGGCGCCCGAATTAGGTTCTCGAAGGGATCGTCAAGCATCGGACTCACCTTGAGCGTCGTCGCTTGCGCCCGACTCGCCTCGATATCGCGCTATCTGGTCGGCGAGCATGTCGGCCTTGTGTCCCAGCTTCGCATCGTCCGGAAGGTGATCGACGAGGTACTCGGCGATGAAGAGTTCGTACAGGTCATCTTGGATCCCGTATCCGCGCGGCGCGAGCGCAGAGACGATTGCGCTCTCGTGCGGACGCCACCTCGAGCCGTCCCACGTCCGCTCATCCCCACCGACCTGACGAGCTTCGAATACGCGTCCCATCTCGATTGAACGCCGGCTTCGCTCCAGACCGCCAACAGTCATCGCGAACGTCCCGTCAACGAATGACGCGGCCGTCAGGAGGAATTCAGCGACTTCGCGTTTGTCCGTCAGGAGGGTGTCCCACATAGATTTGATCTCCGGCCAGATCCCCTTGCCGTCGAGTTCGAACATGAGCAGCGCGTAGCCTGCCAAATCCATCGCAGTGATCAGCGGCTCAACGGCGAACACCACGCGAGTATTCGTCTCGTGGCGCTCAAGGTCAGCAAGTATCCGCATCCGCGCTGGCTCCATCTCCAGAAGCGCCGATTGATACAAAATGAGCGCCCGATCGCGGTCGCCACTAAGGATTGCACGGAACGCACCGTCCACGACGAACTGATAGAGCTGCCCATACAGGTCAGGCTCACGCGGCTCGAACTTCTTGATTCGGAGTTCCGGGAGCAGGGCAGCGAGCTTAACGAGCATTGCTGTGTGAGCATCTTGGGGGTCTACTACCGCCGTTCCGCGTTCCGGCCATTGAGGAACACTTGCATTCTCGTTTCGGAAGCCATCCAACTTCGCCTGCGCGCGCCGAATCGTCGGCGCGTGCGTCTCGATCTTGCTCAGTAGCTCGAGTGACGCCATCCCGGTAACGACCGCCAGATCGTGCCGCCCCTGCTCCGCGAACTGCGCGACCTGCGCCGTCGTCCGGCGGCCAACTTCCTGAAGTACTCCCGACTCCGTGGCCAGCAAAGCTTCCGCCATGCTTCGCGCGGCGAAGTGGTCGATCCACCAGCGTGGGGTGACACGACGCCCCTCCGCCTCGGTCTCGCGGCGGATGGCGGTTGAGAACTCCTCAAGCATCTGTCGGGTGAGCGTGGGAAGGTGGCCGCGATAGAGCGCATTCGGATCGGAAACTGCGGCCTCGAACTCACCCGACAGATCACGACCGATGATAGAGCGCGCCGCGTACTCGAGACCGAGCACCATCTTTGTGAGCGGCAGAACAAGGCTCTCTGCGGCTGCCATCTGGTTGATGCGAATCTGATAGTCGGGCGCGTCACCCTCAGCCACCTGGGCCGTCGTCGCTACGTCGAGGATGACGTCTTCCCACGCGGCCTCAATGGCAAGCGCTTCGTCGATCTGGAGCCGTGCGGCGAGGTTCGCGACAAGGCCCGCAATGGACTCCGTGATGGCCAGCGCGTTCGCGCCAGCCTGGGACTGAAACCCAACTTGCAGGCTCTTCCGCAGGAGTCGCGCGACTGTGTTCTCCAACCACAAGTAGTCCGGCTGCAGATCTGGCGGGTAGCTCACAGATGCGTTGAGCGCTAGCTCCAAACGGCTGTGGTCGATTGTCAGCCAATTCGAATGACTCGGCATCCGATCCCACCAGTTGCTGTCAGTCGGAATGGCGTACTTCCAGGACGAGTAGCTGCCAACGATATCCAGCAGTTGCCGGGTGAGGGACATCGGCGCGGTAGCGTTTCGCAGCTCCTCGTGCCCGAGGAGGTCCACAAGGTGCCTGAACGATGCCAAAGCACTGTAGACCCTGTAGTGCGCCTCCGATTGGCGGTGCGGCAGTGCGCGAGTGCGCGAACCCGTCGCTTCGCGAATACCGTCCGCAATCTGACTCAGCAACAGCGACGACAACTTGGAAGGATCGAAGTAGTCGAAAAGACGGCGCGCCAGGACTATGAGTCCCGCGCAGGCGAGCGCAGCCAAGAACCCAACAACAACGAGAGTCATCCCGGTCACTGCATAGCCCAGCACGCCGGCCGCGAGAACCACAACGCTCGTCCCGATCGTAAGGATCACGATCTTCAGGTACGCCTCGCTGTTTCGCTCAGCAATGAACAGTTCTCGCACGTCGCCCGGAACTGACTTGTAGATTGTCGATGCGATTACGCCGATCGTCGCGTAATACAGACCGAGAAGGGTCGCGCCGACGCCAATGGCCGCGGCGACCAGAGCAGACGACGTTCCTTGGAGTGAAGGATCGGGTGGTTCGAACCAACCGATCCTCGCCCCCCACTCGGTCCCGACGAGGACAAGCGAAAAAGCCTCAAGCGCTACGACCAGCGCAACGGCAAGCGCCAATGTCGCCAGGCTCTGACCAACGATCCGTCCGGCCGCAGTAGCGCCCATCCGTCGGCGAACGAAGAACCTTCGAACATTGGCGACTACTCTCGCCCAACTCGCGGCTCGACGGGCATATAGCTGGCGCCGGCGCCAGAATCGGGGCGAACCGATCTCCTGTAGTCGGTTGAGGTCGCGATGAATCATGTGTGGCTCGCCGATTGACTCTGCACACCAATCACAACCTGGCGCCCGTGCGACCGTTCCACGGCCTGGTAGTCGCCGGGGGTCATGAGTTCGCCGCAGTGCTCGCGAACAGCTCCGCCTGCTCAAGTACCAGCTCCACTGCCTTCGCCTCGGCGTCTGGCGGATAGTCGTAGCGGGCGAGGAGGCGTCTCACCTTGGAGCGCATCGCTGCACGGACGCTCTCCTTCTGGTCCCAATCGATAACGACGCTCGACCGCACCGCCCAGACGAGATCGACCGCGATCTGCTTGAGCGTGTCATCGCCCATCTGCAGAACCGCAGCGTCGTTCTGAGCGATCGCGTCGTAGAGGGCAACTTCGGCCGCGGACAGACCCAAGCGCTCATTGCGCTTCGCGTCGTCCCGCATCTGCTTGGCGAGCTTCACCAGTTCGGCGATGATCTCCGCTGTCGTGAGGGACCTGTTCGTATAGCGATTGATCGCCTCGTCGAGCAGCTCGGAGAACTTCCGCGCCTGCACGAGATTGGTGCGCTGCACGGTGCGGATCTGGTCGTTGAGCAGACGCCGCAACAGCCCCATCTGGAGGTTCGGCTTCTCCTTCTGGGCCAGCGAGTCGAGGAACTCGTCGCTGAGGATGGACAGCTCCGGCGTCTCGACACCGGCTAGCTTGTAGACATCGATGACCTGGTCGGCGGCAACGGCCTCGTTGAGCAGCTGGCCGAGGGCGGTATCGATCTCGACGGCACCGGAGCCACCACGGCCGGAGTCAGGGTTCTGGATCTTGAGGATGGCAGCACGGACGTCGGTGAAGAGACGGACGTGGTTGCGGATGGCAGCCGCCTCATCACGGGCACCGGCCAGAGCGAACGCCTTGGCTAGGGCCAGCACCTGGTCGTTGAAGCGACTGGTGCGGTCAGGGTCGGCCATGACGAAGTCGAGTACCTTGGCGTACTCGGCCAGACGCTGTGAGGCCGACAGCGACGGCGAGGCGTCGTAGGTCACGCCATGGAGCAGACCACGCACGATGTCGTGCTTTTCCAGCATGACGGCGACCATCTCGTCGATGGGCACACCGGCCTGGTCGCGGTCGCTCGGGCTGTACTCGGCAAGGGCGGCCTGCAGGTTGGCGAAGACGCCGATGTAGTCGACGATCAGGCCACCGGGCTTGTCGCGGAAGGTACGGTTGACGCGGGCGATGGCCTGCATCAGTCCGGCACCCTGCATCGTCTTGTCGACGTACATGGTGTGCATCGACGGGGCGTCGAAGCCGGTCAGCCACATGTCGCGGACGATGACCAACTCCAGCTCGTCGTCGGGATTCTTGGCCCGCAGCTTGAGGTCCTTGCGGACGTCCTTGGAGTGGATGTGTGGCTGGAACTCGACCGGGTCGGCCGCCGAGCCGGTCATGACGACCTTGATCTTGCCCTTGGCGGGGTCGTCGGAGTGCCAGTCGGGACGCAGGGCGACGATCTTCTCGTAGAGCTTGACCGCGATGCGGCGGCTCATGACCACGATCATGCCCTTGCCGAACAGAGCTTCCCGGCGCTTCTCCCAGTGGTCGACGATGTCGCGAGCGATCAGCTCGAGGCGTTCGTCAGCACCGACGATGGCCTCCAGGCGGGCCCAGCGGGACTTGGCCGCGGTGGCGGCGTCTTCCTCCACCGTCTCGGTGATCTCGTCGGCCAAGTCATCAAGGGCAGCCAGGTCGTCGACAGAGAGGTCGACCTTCGCCAGACGCGACTCGTAGAAGATCTTGACCGTGGCACCGTCCTCGACGGCACGGGTCAGGTCGTAGACGTCGATGTAGTCGCCGAAGACTGAGCGGGTGCTCTTGTCGCCCGACTCGATAGGCGTACCCGTGAAGCCCAGGTAGGTCGCACCCGGCAGGGCGTCACGCATGTGCTTGGCCAGGCCGGCCTTGATACGACCATATGAGTCGATGGTCTCGCCGAAGCCGTACTGGCTGCGGTGGGCCTCGTCGGCCACCACGACCACGTTGCGGCGGTCGGTCAGGACGGGGTTGGCATCGCCATCCTCGCCCGGGGCGAACTTCTGCAGCGTCGTGAAGATGATGCCACCCGAGGCTCGCTTCAGCTTGGTACGCAGGTCGCTGCGAGTCTCCGCCTGGACGGGCGTCTCCGGCAGGATGCGGGCCGGGGCGAAAGTCTCGCCGAACAGCTGGTCGTCGAGGTCGTTGCGGTCGGTGATGAACACTAGCGTCGGGTTGGCCATGCGGGCATCCCGCATGATCTTGGCGGCATAGAAGACCATCTCGAAGCTCTTGCCCGAGCCCTGGGTATGCCAGACGACCCCACCACGACGGTTTCCGCTCGGGCTGGACGCCTCAACCGTGCTTTCCACAGCCGCGTTGACCGCCCAGTACTGGTGGTACTTGGCGACCCGCTTCACCAGCACGCGGATGGGCTGGCCGGACTTCTTGTCGGTGGCGGTCTCGTCCGAGAAGACGATGAAGTTCTGGAGCAGGTCGAGGAAGCGACGCTGTTCGAAGACACCCTTGATGAGCACCTCAAGTGCCGGGTGGTCGGTGACGACGTCCCTACCCTCGATGGTCTTCCACGGGGCGTAATGCTCGAAGCCGCCGGTGTAGCTGCTCATCGCTGCCGACGTGCCATCCGAGATGACCGTCACAGCGTTGGGCACGAACACCGACGAGATGTCGGAGCGGTAGGTCTGCACCTGGTTCCAGGCCGACTTGAGCGTGGCATGCTCGGCGGTGGGGTTCTTCAGCTCAAGCAGCCCCAGCGGGATACCGTTCAGGAAGACCAGCACGTCCGGGCGACGGTTCTTGCCGTTCTCGATGATCGTGAACTGGTTGACGGCCAGCCAGTCGTTGTTCGCCGGCCGCTCGAAGTCCACCAGCCAGACACGAGTCGTCCGCACCTGACCATCGGCACCACGATGCTCGACGGGCACGCCCTCGGTGATCAGCTTGTGCAAACGGTAGTTCTCGTCGATGGCACTCTGCGACTCAGCCCGCTGTACCCGCTTGATGGCCTCGTCACGAACAGTCCGGTCGGCCCCAGGGTTGATGAGGCCAATGGCATCGCGGAGCCGGTCCCAGAGGAAGACGTCCTCGTAGGAGGCACGCTCGGCCAGCTGCTCGCCGGGGGCGATCGTCGGGCCGTGAAGCGTGTGGTAGCCAAGCTCGGCGAAGTACTCGAGGGCCGCCAGCTCGACGGTGTTCTCGTTGAAGGAGGTCACTTCGCAACCTCCATTTCCGACTCGTCCACCCAGCGTGCCAGAACACTGAGAGCGGCGAGGTATTCGAGCCCGACCTGCTCGTCGATGTCGTGCGGGTCTTCGTGGTTGAACGGGTTCCGGATACCGGCATAGATGCCCTCGGCAAGAGCCATCGCACCACGCTGCATCGAGCGGTACGTGTCGCTGCCGTCGTCCTTCATGCGACGCAGACGAGGCCTGCCCGCCGCAGGAGGCTCGGCATTGAACGACTCCTGGAAGAGCTTGGTCTCGCTGACGTTGCGTCGACCGACCTTGTTCTGGGTCTCGGCGTTCAGCTTCTTGGCGGCGTCCTCAACAGCCGAGCGGTAGTGACCGGACTGCCACAGGGATGCAGCCCCACTCCAAACCCAGGGGTGAAGCTTGGATGCGGAGATCTCCGGGGCGTAATCGCCGAGGTTCTTTCGAACCTCGTCCTGGCGAAGCAGCTCTTCTTTGGCACGTATGGCGGCCTCACGGTGGCGAGTCCATCGGTTGGTATTGCGAAGCTCAATCTCAGTCCGCCAGCCGGGAACAACTCGGTCGAGAATCTTCTCGACGACCTGGGCTTGCTTAGTAACCTCAGCGTCGGGTGACTTGGTACTCGACTTGTGCGTGATGTACGTCATGCCGTCACCGCTACGGCTGTTGTTGGTCATCACGGTCTGATCGATGAGCTTGTCGAGTTCAGCGATAGCCCACTCAGAATTGAGACCGGTCATGCGGCGGACTCCTCGACCGGGACACGAATACGTCCGGAGAGAAGCTCGGGCAGGAGGGCGTCGCGAATACTGCCGAGTCTTCGTGACTCGGTCCCAAGCCGAAGCACTCGCTCTAGCAATTGGTCGAGAGTCGCACCAATCTCCTGCACCGCCTTATTCGCCATGTTCGGAATCGGCATTTCGCGGAAGTTCGTGCTATTGATTCCGGGGATTGCGGCACCGGTGCCTCGCCGACGCATCTCGTCGTCCATCCAGGAAGAACTCAATAGCCAGTAGAGCGTCCCCTGTGACACACGTCCATCAGCACGAACACGGTAGACGTGCTCGTTGATGACCGCCTGCTCGACCGGAAACCCAAAACCAAACGCGCTGACATGCGGAATGAACTTTCCGGGTGTTCCACCGTCCTTGTAGACGAGAACGTCAGCGTTGGCCAAATGGCCTCTCTTCATGCTCGCTGCATAGTCGCTCGGAACGGACTTAAAGGTCTTCGTATTAATCACGCCGGCTGACTGGATGCTCTCGGCGCCAAGACTGATAACCCCGCTTCCATCAGTCAACGCGCCACCGCGGGGTCGACTTCCCGACTCAATGACAGTCAGAATGGAGTCAAGCTGCTCGGTAAGGGTTGGTACTTCAGAGGTCTCGCGTCCCAGTGCGTTTGCCAGGAGCGACGCCCCGAGTTCTTCGATGAGTGCGATGCTCCGTCTGTTCGACTCGATCTTGTCGTCGATCACACCCAAAATCCGTGCAATGGCCGCTTGCTCTGCCAGCGGGGGTAGGCGGTCAACCTGGAAGTCTCCGATCTGCCCACCGCTGATATGGGGTACCGCAGATCCAGTCTGAGTGCCGACGATGTAGTCCATGAACTCCTTGCTGCCAATGACTGCAGCTAGGTAACCCTGGTCGAGCGCGGGCTTTGCTCTCAGCCGAGCAACACGCTGAACCAGCAGTGACGGCACATCACCGGAGCGCACAACCGAGTACTTCAGGCCAGCCTCGATCCAGGGGCGGTCCATCGCTAGGACAACGTCGCCGATAGCGAGCTGGTACTTGGTGACTTCGCCTACGCGTTCTTGCGGAAACCGCTTAGCACCGTCCCATCGCAAGCGACCCTGACCAATGTTGTCGCCACGCAGAAGACGCACCGCTTCCCGAGAATCCGTGAACTCGGCGCTCTTGAAGGCGAATCCGAACGTCATGTCTACAAGATCACCGAGCCGAGTCATTTTGCGATGCTCCCGAGACGTGTTCTGATCTCCTGTTCCAGCTCCCGCCCGCGGTCGAACTCAGCGAACAGCTCGGCAGTCAGCCGCTCGATCTTCTCGCCGATGGGTTCATCGTCAGCTTCGGCTTCTTCGGTGCCGACGTAGCGTCCGGGAGTCAGGACGAAGTCGTGGCCGGCGATCTCCTCACGCGAGGCCGCCTTGGCGAAGCCCGGGACGTCTTCGTAGCCACCGTCGTGGTTCCGCCAGGCGTGGTAGGTGCCAGCAATCTTCTGGATGTCGTCGTCGGAGAGCACCCGCAGACGGCGGGTCTCCATGTCGCCGAGCTTACGGGCGTCGATGAACAGCACCTCGTCGTCACGCTCGCGGTGGCCGTTGCCGTGGCGGTCCTTGGAGACGAACCAGAGCGACACCGGGATGCCGGTGTTGAAGAAGAGCTTGTCGGGCATGGCGACGATGCAGTCCACCAGTCCCGCCTCGACCAGCTTGCGGCGGATGTCGCCCTCGCCGCCGCTCTTGGAAGAGAGCGAGCCGTTGGCTAGGACGAAGCCCGCAGTGCCCTTGGGGCTCAGGTGATAGACGAAGTGCTGCACCCAGGCGAAGTTGGCGTTGCCCTGCGGAGGTGTGCCGTACTTCCACCGAGGGTCGTCGGCGAGCTTGGCGTCCCACCAGTCCGAGACATTGAACGGCGGGTTGGCGATCACGAAGTCAGCCCGCAGATCCGGGTGCAGGTCTTCGGTAAACGAGTCGGCGGAGTGTGTACCGAGGTCAGCCTCGATGCCTCGCAGGGCGAGGTTCATCTTGGCCAGCTTCCAGGTGGTGTCGGTGAACTCCTGGCCGTAGACGGAGATGTCGGTTCGCTTGCCGCCGTGGGCCTTCACGAACTCGGCGGACTGGACAAACATGCCGCCCGAACCGGCAGCCGGGTCGTAGACGCGACCCTTGTACGGCTCGAGCATCTCGACCAGCGTCTTGACCACCGAGCGAGGCGTGTAGAAGGCTCCGGCGTCCTTGCCGGTCTCCTTGCCCGCGAACTGGCCGAGGAAGTACTCGTATACCCGACCCAGCACGTCGTCGGCACCGTGGTCATCGGTCGAGGTGAAACCGATGGAGCCGATCAGGTCGACCAGTTCACCGAGGCGACGCTTGTCGAGGCCGTCACGGCCGTAGTTGCGAGGCAGCACGCCACGGATGGAGGCGTTCTCCTTCTCGACCAGATCCATCGCCCGGTCGATGTCCTCGCCAACGCTGGAGAGCTTGGCTCGGCCTTGGATGTACTCCCAGCGGGCGTCGGCAGGCACCCAGAAGACGTTGTGGCTGGAGTACTCGTCGCGGTCCTCGAGGAAGCCGGCCAGACGCTCCGGCTTGATGCCATCCGCGACCAGCTCGGATTCGAGGGCCTGACGACGCTCCTCGAAGCGGTCCGAGATGTATTTCAGGAAGACCAGGCCGAGGACGACGTGCTTGTACTCGCTCGGCTCCTGGTTGCCACGCAGCTTGTCGGCCGCCTCCCAAAGGGTCTGCTCCAGAGACTTCTGGTGCTTCGGCTTCGCTACTCGGGCCATCTCATACTCTCTCGACGGAGCACCGTAGCTCCTGAACCTCACGACACGGGATGAATGTCACGTTATCGCGAGGGGCCGACGTGGTCCGGGATGGACGTCGCGCGTGGCGAAGTGGCAAACGGGCAAACGGTGAGGGTCATCATCTCCTTGCTGACAGACATCCGCTCACGCGTCCGGAGTTAGGTGCCGCTCGTCGCCGAGTTCGACCCCGAAGCGATCAGCGACGTCCGCGAGCGGCGCCTCGCGCATGTCGGCGCGTTCACGCTCAATGCTCTCGCCCTCGCGGTCGTCGATCGACTCGATCAAGTCCTCGACTACGCGATCCAGATCACGTTCGCCCAACGCGGCGAGCCTTGCGATTTCCGCTGCGGCGTCGGCGAGCGAGTAGAGACGCACCCAGGGATGCTCCCCGTGCCGCGCGATCACGACTGACTCTCGCGTATAGGAGTGGCCGTCGCCTGCCACGAGCCAACGCTCCTCGCCCTCCGCGGTGACGAAGAAGTCGACCACGCACTCACCGCACGGCATCTTGTAGACGCCGGGCTCGGATGGCGCCGTCTCCCTGGCGCGCTCGATCATCCCAATGAACATAGGTTCCCAATCCTCTGACTGGCCTTCGATCCGCATTGCGACCTCCGATTTCGAACTGATTAGTTTCGCATCTGATGATCGGAGCGATGCGCGAAACATCGAGTTCACTTACCTGATCGGGCCCGATGTCGCACACCCGGCCGCCGTACTTCACCTCGACAGTTGCAGCTGCGAGTTCGGCGGCGGTGTGCTCGGATGGCGTGAAGGTTGTCAGGATCACCGTGCGAGGTCTCTCGTGGTCGAGGATCGTGAGCCTGACAATGCGTACTTCGGGTACGTGCTCGGCGCCGAGCTACGGCGGCGAGCGCCCGATACGTTGTGGGACGCGCCGAGCGACTGACAGATTGGATGGCACGGCACAGGCGTCTGACTCCACTGACAGATCACGTGGCGCGGCTGACAAGCTGCGAGGCATCGAGCCCCAAGATTCGACTTTCGTATGAAGTCACGAAAAGGTAACGGAAACCCCTTGTGGCCGTTATCTGGTCGTTATAGAGTGCTCGCACGGTAGTTGTTTTGCTGTGGCAGCTACCGGCATGTGATTGCAGGACACTCTTGGTGCAAGGGACAAGGGCCGGTCGGAAGCCTCTCCGACCGGCCCTTACTCTTGCGCCGATTCCTCCCCAGACGGGGCCATCCGACGGTTATCCACAATGCACGGTTGACCAGGACTTATCCCGCTCCAGTGTCGGAGGTCCGCGACAGAATGAGGTCATGGCCACCACCGAGTCCCCCACGACGCGCGCTGAGCGTACGGCCGTCGGTGAGATCGTGGAGGCCCTCGTCGACAGACGCCGTCGCATCGCGGCACTGCAGGCGGAAGAGGCGACCCTGCTGCACGCCGCCCAGCAGCATGCACTCGCGCAGCGCAACGCCGCGTACGTCGATCGAGAGGCTCCCGACGACATCACGATCCGGTCGATCGCCGCCGAGATCGGCGCGGCGACACAGCAGTCCGATCGCACGATCCAATCGCGTATGGATGAGGCATCGATGCTCGTGACACGCTTTCCGGCGACGCTCAATGCACTGACGGCCGGCCGGATCAGCCGCGCTCACGCGGCGGTGATCACGGATGCCGGGGGACGCCTGATCGACGACGACGCCCGCGCCGCCTACGAAGCGGCGGTCCTGCCGGTGGCCGAACGCGAGACCGTCGGCCGACTGCGGCCCGTCGCCCGCCGCCTCGCCGACGCCATTCACCCGACGCCGATCGATGAGCGCCACCGCTACGCCCGCCGCCAGCGCCGCGTTTGGGTCTGCGATCGCGAAGACGGTATCGCGGAGCTCGGACTCACCGGCCCTGCCCACCTCGTGCACGGCGTCTACGACCGCCTGACCCAGCTCGCACGCGCCGTCCTCGACGCGCCCCGCCCCTCAGCCCCGGACGACGAGAAGATCCCGGCGACCGTGGATGCCGCGTCTGCCACCGCTCCCGACATGCGACGACTGGATGAGGTTCGCGTCGACGTCGCACTCGACCTCCTGCTCTGCGGACATGCGACCGCTGAAGCGAGCACCACGAGCATCGCCGCGGCCGATGCGATCCGTGCGCGCATCCAGGTCACGATTCCCGTGATGAGCCTCCTCGGCGGCGCGGACGAGGCGGCCGACCTGACCGGATACGGCCCGATCGACCCCGACCTCGCACGGCAGCTCGCGGGCACCGCCGCCGGGTGGGATCGGTTGCTCACCAGCCCGACGACCGGAGCCGTCCTCGCCGTCGACCGCTACCGCCCCTCCCGTGACCAGTTGCGCCTGCTCCGCGCGCGCGACGAGCACTGCCGTTTTCCCGGATGCCGCCAGCCGATGCCCCGCTGCGACGTCGACCACACCGTCGCCCGAGAACACGACGGACCGACGTCGGTCACGAACCTGGCGCATCTGTGCCGACGGCATCACACCCTCAAACACCATTCCGCCTGGCGCGTCCGCCAGCGGGCGGACGGCACTCTCGAATGGACGAGCCCGACGGGGCGGCGATACGACGACCTTCCCGCGCGCACTCTCGTCTTCGAGCCACCGCCGTTCTGAAACCGATGCGGCAACCGCGATCTCCGACCGACAACCCCTGACACCGACGCGGCGCCGGAATGGGCCCTCCCCCCGTGATGGAATGTCAGCATGCCCGATGACGCCATCTCGCTCACCCTCGACGGCACGCCCGACCTTCCCAGCGCGATACTCCAGACGCTCTACCGCCTCACCGGACGATCCACGGTCGAGATGCGACTCGGCATCCAGCGCCACGAGCCGATCTTCACCGCCGCGCTTTTCGGGCCCGACCACATCGACGTCGTCCCCCGCCTCGAGAAGACCATCTCCTACCTCGACGAGCTGGGCCTGCCGTTCGTCCTGCACGCTCAGTTCGACGGCGAGCGCGACGAGATCGACCGGACGACGCTCCGCGACATCCTGGAGGGCGACGGCGGCACGCTCTGACGTCGTCGCGACCAGTCGACGAGCCGGTCAGACGCCGCCGCCTCCGCCACCCCCGCCCCCGCCCCCGGCGGAACCGCCCCCTCCCGATCCACCCGACGTCGATGACGACGACATCGCGGCGCTCGAGAGCGAACCGATCCCCGCCGAGAACGACGACGCATCGAAGACTCCGGTGCCGTAGTACCAGTACGGACCGGCCGCGCCGACCGCCGTGTACAGCACCGCCAGCTCCGCCGACCACTGCTTCTCCTGGCCGAACACGACCGCGTACGGGAGCAGCTTCTCGTACAGATCCAGCTTCTGGCGCGGGTCGTTCACATCGACCGCCACCCGCTCCGCACCCGCCGGCGACTGCAGCATCCGAATGCGGTCGGCCTCGGCCCACCGGATGAACTCCTCCAACCCGCGCAGGTGATCGCGGGTCTCGGCGC
The DNA here is from genome assembly GCF_003293595.1 of Microbacterium sp. PM5. NCBI lineage: Bacteria > Bacillati > Actinomycetota > Actinomycetes > Micrococcales > Microbacteriaceae > Microbacterium > Microbacterium sp. PM5. The sequence continues at coordinate 1,553,937 of NZ_CP022162.1, forward strand.
CGAGCGCCGTCAGCGGCTTACGGGAGCACAGCCCGATCACCACCACGGCGATCGCCACACTGATGCCGATCACCGTCCACGGAACGGCGGGGTGCACGTACGCACCGATCGCGACGAACCCCAGGCCCAGAGCCAGTCCCGCACCGACCACGGCGAGCAGGATCGGCAGCCAGCGGGCACGAAGCGGCACCGGCCGCCGCAGTCCGCGGGCCATCAGCTCCGTCTCCGCCGCCGCGAGGATCTTCTGCGCGACTCTGGAGAACCGCGTGTCCTGCTTTCCGAACCGGTACTGCGCGCCCGGAGCCCCGCCCGGGAACAGTCCGTCCAGCAGCATCATCCCGTCGCCGTCCGCGTTGGAGCGGTCCACGAGCTCTGCGATCAGCGCGGGCTTGCCCCAGCCGCGCCCGTCGGACTCCAGGATGCGGATCGACCCGCGCACCGCCTGCTCCAGCACCTCCGCCGGGATCGCCTTCGACGACTGTCCGAGCAGCACGGCGCTCTCGAGCGCATCCACGATCTTCGGGGGGTCGTACTCGGCGATGATCGTTGCGCGACCGGGCTCATCCGCCAGCTCTCGTCGCCGCGCACGCAGCCCCAGAACGCCCGCTCCGACGGCGAGCAGACCCGCACCCAGCTGACCCCAGCCGAAGGGAGAGGCCAGGTATCCGGAATCGAAGGTCGCGAAGGTCCCCTCCGCGAACCCGACGGCCATCGTGAGGGTCTGGTGCGGCTGAACGCCGTCGGCGACGGCCGTGACGACGACGCCCCCGGCACCGCCCGCGGCATCCGGAGCCGACGAGATCGACGCGCACGACGTGTGGGCGTCCTGCACTCCCTGGTAGCACGACATGCTCCCCGTCAGGGATGCCGCCAGCGCCGCATCCAGATGCAGTCGAGCGGTCACGCGTTCGAACGGCTGGCCCCAGTCGACCCCGTTGACGTCCCAATAGAACTCCAGGCCGGAGTCGGGGAAGACCCACGTCACGTTCTCGAGCGTGTAGGTGAGGATGAAGGTCTGCGCACCGCGCAGGTACTCGTCCGACCGCGAGACGACCGAGAATACGCCGTCTTGATCTTCCACCTCGCTCGGTCGTGGTGATCCGTCGTCGTCCGTCACCGAGACGAGTGAGGGGCGCAGCGGCTGACCGTTGTAGGAGTCGGGGATCTGGCGGCGGATGCCGTGGTTCTGATCCGCGTCAGGGAACTGTGCGACGAGCGTCTCGACGACCCGCAGCCGACTGGTGCCGTCGGCGGCCCGCGTCAGGGTGTAGTCGGCCGTCATCGACGAGAAGGAGAAGTCGTCGACCGCTGTCGCCGCTCCGGCCCACGCAGGACTCGCCGCTCCGGCCCACGCAGGACTCGCCGTTCCGGCCGCCACCGCGACCGCGATACCGACGATCGCGAGCGCGACGCCGACGATCCGTGCACGTACGCGCCCCATGGGCTTCAGCCTATGGGCGACGTCCGGGTGGCGCACTACAGTTGACGCCATGACCGACCGCCGCCTCGCCATCTCCGCGTGGGAGAGCCTCTTTCGCGCGCAGCACGAGATTTTGCGCGAGATCAGCGAAGACTTCGGCGAGGACGAGCTGACACAGGCCGAGTACGACGTGCTGCTCACCGTCGTCCGGGGTGATGACAACAGTGCGCGCCTGCGCGACGTGACCGCCAACATGCTCATCAGCCAGCCGAGCGTCTCGCGACTGGTCGACCGCATGGTCGCCCGCGACCTCATCAGCAAGTGCGTCGATCCGCTCGACGGGCGCGGCGCGGTCGTCCGCGCGACCGAACGGGGGGTGGCCGCCTTCCGGCGCCTCGCGACCGTGCACGGTCGATCGATCGCCGAGCGGATGTCGGTGCTCAGCGACGACGAGCTGGCACAGTTGCAGCGACTGACGACGAAGCTGCGGGGCGCCTGAGCCGTCAGGACCCGCGCGACGGGTTCGTCGCCTTCCCCTCGAGCCACAGCGTGTCGCTCTCGTCGCTGTGCGCCGTGCCGCTGCCCACGTGGGTCGACGCGATCTTGGGCCCCTTTGTGATCACGTGCACGAGCGCCATCGCGTGCCCGCGCCCGAGCCCGTAGTCCTCGGCGAGCCATGCGACGATCTCACCCGCCTTCGTCCCCGGTCCGAAGCCCTTCGCGCTGGCTTCGTCTACGAGCTCCTGCGGCGTCCGCCCGGTCTTGTCCTCGATGTTGTCGAGATATGCCTGAAACGACATCCTTGCCCCTCCCTCTGGCCTCTCCCCGGCTACCACCGGTTGCGGACATCCTCTGCGAAACCTTCGATGCCGTCGAACGCGATCACGCCGCCGTCCCCGGCGAACGTCCCCGACCAGGTGCCGAAGCACTGATCCGTTCGCGAGGAGACCACGCCGAGGTTCGTCGCCGACTTCTTGTCGTAGAACGGGGTGAACACGGCATCCAGGCCTCCCCCGCGCACCCGCCACGGACGCAACGGCGCCGCGCGCTCGTACTCCCAGACCACCGACGCAGAGATCTTGTGCAGAACGCCGTCGAGCAGGACGGCGTTCTCCGTCGAGCCCGTCCCGTCGGTCCACCGTCCCCCGACCTGGATGCCGAGGCTGCGCCCGTCTGCGAGGGTGCCCGATCCCGCACCCCAGTTCCACGACACGTCGTAGGGCCAGCGCCCCCGCCCGTGGTCGAGCACCGCCCACGATCCCTGCCCGACGTCGTAGTCGATGCCGTCGAGCGTCAGCACCCCGGATGCCGGGAGCGCGACATCCTTCACGGTGTACTGGAAGCGCCGAGACGACCATGGCACCACGACCGCCAGCAGCTCGTGTCCGGGCGGGCGGCGCACCGTGATGTCGAAAGACGCGTCCGCGATCTCCGCGTGCAGGCGCCAGAGCGTTCCCCGCTCGGCGGGAGTGATCGTCGCGGCGAGATCCGCGTGTCGCGCGATGGCGATGCCCGTGCCGAGCGACGCGGGAAGGGACACCTCGCGCGACGGCAGCACCGTCACACTGCGACCCCACGACCGGGTCGTGGCGCGATCATGGATCCACACTTCGTGCACGGCCGCATAGTCCAGCGACGACACCGTGAGCGAGACGATGTGCGTGGGAGTCATGACGTTCCAGTACTCCCAGCGCTTGTTGCGTCCCCACGAGCGGACGAAACGTCCGCGCCCGATGCCACGGGTGTCGATGAGCGGCGCGCGGGCGAAGCCGATCGCCGCCGGGTTGAGTCGACCATCGGGACCGGTGAGGGCGACGGGTTCGGTGATCTCGCGCTCGCGCGCGACGGGGGGTGCGGTCATCGGCATCCTTGCTGACGTTCCGAGTGCTGGTACTTCCGGCGGGTGCTTCGACACTAGCGTGCGCACGCGAACCGCCCCGGTCCTCGCGGACACGGGGCGGCTGCGCGCGGTGCGGGACTACTGCTCGACCGGCTGCGGCTCCTGCGCGGATTCGTGCGCCTGGATCGTCGGCGCCGCGCCATCGGCGACGACCTGGACCTTGCGCGGCTTCGCCTTCTCGCTCACGGGGATCGTGACCGTCAGCACGCCGTTGCTGTAGGTGGCGGCGATGCCATCGGTGTCGATTCCCTGACCGAGGTTCAGCTGGCGGAGGAAGCTCGCGGTCTCACGCTCGCGCGTGATCCACTTCACGCCGTCGCCCTCGCTGAGGGTGCGCTCGGCACGAATGGTCAGCAGCTGGCCGTCCACATCGATGTCGACCGAGCCCGGGTCGATTCCCGGAAGGTCGGCGCTGAGCACGTAGTGGTCGCCGTCGCGGTAAAGGTCCATCGGCATCCGGCGGGGTCCGCGGCGCGTGTCGAAGAGGCCCGACGCGATGCGGTCGAGGTCACGGAACGGGTCATACGTGGCCATTGTTCTCTCCTTGTCGTGTGTCACTGTGATGGTCTGTCAAAGTTGAGCCTCATTGACTCAACTGCCATCAGATTAGCACTCGACCCATGAGAGTGCCAATGGTTCACGCATGGCGAACACGAGCGGTTGCGGGCGCGGTTCAGCACTCCACGACGTTGACGGCGAGTCCGCCCTCGCTGGTCTCCTTGTACTTGGTCGACATGTCGATGCCGGTCTGACGCATCGTCTCGACCACGGCATCCAGCGGTACGTAGTGCGTGCCGTCGCCACGCAGCGCGAGGCGCGCGGCGGTGACCGCGGTGGATGCCGCGATCGCGTTGCGCTCGATGCAGGGGATCTGCACGAGTCCGCCCACGGGGTCGCACGTCAGACCCAGATGGTGCTCCATCGCGATCTCGGCGGCGTTCTCGATCTGGCGGTTCGTGCCGCCCATCACCGCGGTCAAGCCGCCGGCAGCCATCGCGCACGCCGAGCCGACCTCGGCTTGACACCCGCCCTCGGCTCCCGAGATCGAGGCGTTGGCCTTGAAGAGCGAACCGAGAGCCGTGGCCGTCAAGAGGAATCGACGGATGCCGCGACGACGGTTCGCCTCGGCGAGCTCCTGCGCGGTGGCGACGACGCCCTCGGCTCGGTGGGCCGCATCGCCGGATTCGCCGCCCTCCGGACCGTGCAGCCCGAGAAGCGCCGAGCCGACGAGTTCGCCGTAGGGCGTCACCGCATTCTCGGCGCCGATCCCGGCATCCGCGAGGAAGCGCCACCAGTACATCGCGACGGCGGGCAGGATGCCGGCGGCACCGTTCGTCGGCGCCGTCACGACCCGTCCACCGGCGGCGTTCTCCTCGTTGACGGCCAGCGCGAACGCGCCGAGCCACTCACCGGGAAGCTCGCGCCCCGTCGCCTCGACGCTCTCCAGCTGCGCGCGGATCGCGCCCGCACGCCGCTTCACCTTCAGCACTCCCGGCAGCACCCCGTCGGCGTGCAGGCCCGCATCGACGCACGCCGCCATGGCGTCCCAGATCGCGTCGAGGCCGGCCGCGACGTCTGCTTCCGGTCGCAGCGCCTCCTCGTTGCGCCGGGCGACCTCCGCGATCGTGAGCCCGTAGGTATCGCAGACGTCCAGCAGCTGCGCCGCCGTCGCGTACGGCAGCGGGAAGGATGCCGCGGCCACCGCATCCGACGCGCCCTCGCGCCGGATGAACCCTCCACCGATCGAGTAGTAGGTGTCTTCGCGCAGCGCGATTCCGTCGGCATCACGCGCGACGAGGGTCATCGCGTTGGGGTGTCCGGGAAGACGCGTCCGCGGTGCGAGCGAGATGTCTGAGCGCGAGAAAGGGATCGGGATGCGACCGTCCAGGAGGAGGTGCGCTCCGTCGACCCAATCGGTCCAGGCACCCCGCACGCGCGCCGGATCGACGGTCTCGGCCGCGAACCCCTGCAGGCCCGCGACGACCGCGTCGGGCGTGCCGTGTCCGATGCCGGTGGCGCCGAGCGAACCGTAAAGGGCGCACTCCACCCGGAAGAGCCCCGGCAGATCCCCGACGCGGCGCGCGAAATCTCGGGCCGCGCGCAGCGGGCCCACCGTATGGGAGCTCGATGGTCCTACCCCGATGGAGAACAGGTCGAACGCCGAGACGTACGCACTCACGTGTGTGAGCCTACGCCGCCCGCCGCGCCGGGCCCTGCCCGATACGCTGAGACCGGAGGGGGAACCATGACCGCACTGACCACGTCCGACGCCGATCGCGTCGCGGCGCTCGAGGCCTGCGAGGCGGCAGGGCGCCTCGACGACGCGTTCCTCACCCGGTTCGATGAGCAGTTCCCGCGGTTGCACGGCCTCTTCACCCGCCTCTACGGCGAGCGCACCGACGGCCGCGAGCAGCTGGCGGCCACGGTGGCGGCGGCATCCGCCTCGTGGAATGCGCGCCCTCTCGACCTGAAGGTGCACGACGCGCAACGCGCCGCCGACCCCGAGTGGTTCCAGTCCGAGCGCATGCTGGGCGGCGTCTGCTACGTCGACCGCTTCGCCGGCAACCTCGCCGGCGTGCGCGAGCTGATCCCCTCGTTCCGCGAACTCGGGCTGACCTACCTGCACCTCATGCCGCTGTTCGACGCCCCCGCCGGCGACAACGACGGCGGCTATGCCGTCTCGAGCTACCGGCGCGTCAACCCGAGCCTGGGCACGATGGCGCAACTGGCCGAGCTGGCGGCAGAGCTGCGGTTGGCGGGCATCTCGCTCGTACTCGACTTCATCTTCAACCACACCAGCAACGAGCACGAGTGGGCTCAGAAGGCCGTGGCGGGCGACCCCGACTACGCCGACTTCTATCTGATCTTCCCCGACCGACAGATGCCCGACGCCTACGAGCGCACGACGCGCGAGATCTTTCCCGACGACCACCGTGGATCGTTCGTGCAGCTCGAGGACGGCCGCTGGATCTGGTCGACCTTCTACCACTATCAGTGGGACCTCAACTACGCGAACCCCGCCGTCTTCCGCGCGATGGCGGGCGAGATGCTGTTCCTGGCGAACCAGGGCGTCGAGGTGCTCCGGATGGATGCCGTGGCCTTCATCTGGAAGCGCCTGGGAACGTCCTGCGAGTCGCTGCCCGAAGCCCACCTGCTGCTGCAGGCGTTCAACGCGGTGCTCGCAATGGCCGCGCCCGGCATGATCTTCAAGTCCGAGGCGATCGTCCACCCCGACGAGGTCGTCAGCTACATCTCACCCGAAGAATGCGAGCTGTCATACAACCCGCTGCAGATGGCGCTGACGTGGGAGGCGCTCGCCACGCGCGACGGCCGGCTCCTGCAACAGGCGCTGGATCGACGCCACGCGCTGCCGGCCGGCACGGCATGGGTGAACTACGTCCGCAGCCACGACGATATCGGGTGGACGTTCGCCGACGAAGACGCGGCCGAGCTCGGCATCGACGGCTACACCCACCGACAGTTCCTCAACCGCTTCTACACGGGCCGCCACGAGGGAACGTTCGCGCGCGGCGTCGCCTTCCAGGAGAACCCCGTCACCGGCGATGCCCGCGTCACCGGAACGACGGCGTCTCTGGCCGGGATCGAAGCGGGAGATCCCGGCGGGGAGGATCGCGTGATCCTCGCGCACGCCCTGGCCCTGTCGACCGGCGGCATCCCCCTGCTGTACCTCGGGGACGATGTCGCACAGCTCAACGACTACTCCTACGCCGACGATCCGGTTCGCCGTGGCGACACCCGCTGGGTGCACCGCGGCCATCGTCCGCGCGATGCCTACGCGCAGCGCGACGACGACACCACGCCGGCCGGGCGGGTGTTCCGCCGACTCACCAAGCTGATCTCGGTGCGCCAGCAGTCTCCGGAGCTCGCGGGCAACGCGCTCATCCCTTTCCATACCCCGCACCCCGCCGTCATCGGCTACCAGCGCCCCGGTGAGACCAGCACGCTGCTGGTGCTGGCGAACGTCGGCGACGCCGAGGTCACGATCGATCCGCTCACGCTGTCGGGCTTCGAGCGCACCGCCTTCGACCCCGTACACGACGCGAGCGTCGACCTCGACGAGGGTCTTGCACTGCGCCCGCACGGGTTCGTGTGGCTGCGCGTCACGCCCGTCTGACGGGCGCGCTCGTCCCTCAGGCGCCCAGCAGGCCGCCCCGCGGGCGGAACACGCCGGCACGGGCGAGCGCGAGGTAGAGCAGGCAGCCGAGGCACACGCCGAAGGCGGCGTTGAGGAACGCGGCGATGAATGCGAGGGCCGCGGCGATCGGCAGGGCCCACGCGACGCCCGCGACGTGCAGCACGAGGCCGACCGTCACGACGACGAATCCGATGACCTGCGCGAAGCGCGGGGGACGCGGGTCTTCGAGGTCGACCGGCGGCTGCAGGCGCGGACGGACGGCGACCCGGTACAGCGCACCCCAGGGCGCCGTCCGCGGAGCGGCGAAACCCCACACGAAGAGGAGGTCGACGACGAGCAGCAGCAGGAACGCCGGATCGGCGAGCCTCTCGGCGAAAGTCGCGGCCTCGCGCACAGACGTTCCCAGCAGGGCGAGGAACGTGCCGGCCAGCAGGAGCACGGCGGTGATGGATGCCGCGAAGCGCGGACCCCGGGGGTCGATGCCGGCGGGGCGGACGGAGGCGGGAGCGGAAGTGGCCACGCAGATACGTTAGGTCGCCGCGCAGGCGTCGGGGCCGGGATCGTCACACTTCTTCACGCACGCGCGATCGCCGATGCCGCCGGAGAACGAGAAAGGCCCGCGGCATGCCGCGGGCCTTTCTCGTTACTGTCTCAACACAGTGTGCGCCCGAAGGGACTCGAACCCCTAACCTTCTGATCCGTAGTCAGATGCTCTATCCATTGAGCTACGGGCGCAGTTTCCGGCACCTCTTGGAGGGCCGAGGACCAGCTTAGCCTACGCGCCGGGATGTGACGAATCGGGGTCCTGCTGCTTCTGCTGAGCCGCGACGCTGCGCCGATGGGCGCGAAGTTTCGGAAGGTCCACGAGCCGCAGTGCCTGCATCCGCGCCGTGCGCATATGCTCGTAGTCCGGGTCGAGATCGGGGCGCGCGGCCTCGATCCGCAGCGTCCGATCGATGTTGCCGGCCACCTCTGCCCACGCGGCATCCCGCGCGTCCAGGACGAGCTTGCGCAGCTCTTCGGTGTCGTCGGCGCGACGCCGCAGCTCATGGGCGACGTGCAGCGACTGCTTCTGGCGGCGGCGCAGGTTGCGCACATCGCGACTGCGATAGTCGTGCGTGCCGTCCGAGTCGGTGTGGCGGCCGCGGGCAGCGCGACGCTGCCGTTCGGTGCGCGCCGCATCGTCCTCCGCTTCCGCGGCGAGGGTCTCCAGGGCTTCCTTGGCCTCGGGGAGATACCGATCGAGGTCGAAGTCCTCTCCCTCGGCGAGGATGTGGACGAGGATCGTGTTCTTCAGGCTCAGCCGCGTCGCCGCGGACGCGATGTACAGCCCCTCCGCGACCACGTCACGGGTGCGTACGCGCTTCTCGTTGACCACGGCATCCCCTCCCCTCGATCCTAGGGAAGACCGACGCCGGGACGGAATGCGCGACGGGCGCTCAGGCCGGCGACGTGTACCGATCGGAGCTGAAGCCGATGATGAAGAACCCGATGGGGGCGAACAGCAGCAGCAGCACGATCGAGAAGAAGGCGCCGTGCCCGAACCCGCGGCCGATGCGGATCGCCACGATGATGAAGAAGATGACGTTGACGATCGGAACGATCGCCAACAACCCCCACCACGCCGAGAATCCTGCGATCTTCACCTGGATGAACCAGTTCACGATGGGGATGAGGGCGAGGATGCCGGGGTATCCGGCCTTGCTGAACACCTTCCACATCGCCACGGCGAGCAGCACGTAATAGACGACGAACAGGACGAGACCGGTGCCGCCGCCGAAAGCCGCCTGCCACTGGTCCAGAGTGCCGGTGTTGTTCACGGCGCCATCCTAGGGGTCGTGCGCGCCCGCCCACCAGCGCGGGCTGCGGCGACCGCACGGGCTGCGGTTAGCACGGGCACGGCACCGGCGGCAAGCCCTTTCGTGTGGCGGAGAGGGTTCGTACCGTGGAAGTCCGACCTGATGAAAGGAGTCGCCATGGGATTCATCGACGACGCGAAGGACGCGGCCGAGACGGCCGGCCGGAAGATCAAGGAAGGCTTCGAGGACACGGTCGACCGTGTCTCCGACAAGATCGACGAGGCGAAGGCCGACGCCGAGGTCAAGAAGGCCGAAGCCGAGCGCGACTCCGTCCACAAGCGCAACGAGATCAAGGAAGAGATCCGCGGCGACCACTGAGTCGTCTCCTCACGCCGAAGGGCCCCGACACGTCCGTGTCGGGGCCCTTTCGCGTGAGAGGGCGACTGCCGCAGTCAGATACCGACGGCGGCGATGCGCCAGGATGCCGAGACCGATCCGCCGGCCGGGATGACGATCAGGCCCGCGTCGTAGTCGTAGCGATCGGCGTTGAAGGCGTCCGGAGCGCAGGTCATCGGCTCGACGGCGAGGCCGGCGCGGTGACCGGGATCGGGCCTGCCGTCGGCCAGCGGCGGGCGGTCGGCCGTGTGGATCTGCACCCAGGGGCACGCCTGATCCCAGACCATCTCCACGCCGGTACCGGACGGGTCGACCAACCGCACGGTCGCCACACCGTCCGCGCGGGACAGCCCGGTGAACGCGTGGTCGATCTCCACATCGCCGAGCACCCGCGGCGCGCGCCAGTCGAAACGATCCGAGCCGGCGACCTCGGCGAGCGCGATGGGAGCGAGCTGGTGGTCGGTGACCTCGAGCACCCGGTCGGCGGGCAGCGTCAACGTCCACCCGTCCAGCGGCGCAGAACCGGCCACCAGATACGGATGCGGACCGGTGCCGAACGGCGCGGCATCCGCGCTCTCATTCGTCGCCGCCACGGTCTGGGTGAGACCGTCGGCACCCAACCGGTAGGTCGTCTCCACACGCACGCGCCACGGGTAGCCGGACTGCGGCACGATCACCGCCGCCAGCGTGACCGCGTCGGCGGTGTGATCGACGACGGCGAAGTCGAGCCAGACGGCGAGGCCGTGCAACGCATTCGGGCGGCCGATGTCACTGAGCGCGAGTTCGTAGCTGTGCCCGCCGAAGGAATACGCGCCGTCGACGACGCGATTCGGCCAGGGGGCGAGAGTGGCACCGCGGAAGGCGGGGCGCACCTCGTCGGCAGCGAAGGGCACGACGAGGTCGCGCCCGTCGAACGTGAGCGCACGCAGCGACGCGCCGACGCTGGCGATGTGCGCTTCGTAGGCTCCGTGACGGAGGGTCACGTTGGTCCCCGAGGCGGGAACGGACGCGGTGGTCGGGGCAGGTGTCTGTGGCATCGTCAACATCGTAGTGTCAGGGGCGGTCGCCGGTGGCGACCGGCCGGTCGGGAGTATTCGACCACTGGCTCCAGGAGCCCGGGTACAGAGCCGCGTCGTGGCCCGCGACCGCGAGCGCCAGAACGGCGTGGGCAGCGGTGATGCCCGAGCCGCAGTAGACACCGACGGACTGTCCCTCCAGATCGGCGTAGCGGGCACGCAGCACGTCGGGGGCGAGGAGCCGGCCCTCGGCATCCAGGTTCTCGGTGGTCGGCGCGTTGCGGGCGCCCGGGATGTGTCCGGCGGCGGGGTCGAGCGGTTCGACGTCGCCGCGGTAGCGCTCCGGTGCGCGGGCGTCCAGCAGCACGCCGCTGTGTGCGAGGGATGCCGCGGCGTCGATGTCGAGCCTGCGGCGCTGTCCCGCATGCAGCGTCACGGCGCCCGGCGTGGGGGTCACCTCGCCGGTCTCGAGGGCCCCTCCGGCGGCGCGCCACGCGCGCAGCCCGCCGTCGAGCACCCGGGCGGGAACGCCGGCGTCCGTGAGCATCCACCAGGCGCGGGCCGCGGCGAACGAGTTCCAATCGTCGTAGACGACGACGGTGTCGCCGTCATCGATCCCCCAGCTGCGCACGGAACGCTCGAAGTCAGCCGGAGACGGAAGGGGATGACGCCCCTCGCTCGCAGCCCCGTGCACGGCGAGCTCGCCGTCCATGCGGACGTAGACGGCACCGGGCACGTGGCCGTCGCGGTACGCCTCCGCACCGTCGGGGGCGTCGAGACGGTAACGCACATCGAGGACGACCGGCGGCGTGAGAGAGCCCAGCTGGGCCTTCAGCTCGGAGGGGGTGATGAGGGGAGACATGCTCATGGGAGAGAGGTTACGCGCGAGCGCGTACGGGCGGACGCCGACTTCTCGGCATCCGCCCGCACGCTCAGGGGATCAGTCCGAGACGCGGCTCAGGTGGCGGCGGCGCCAGATCACGGCCCCACCCGCCAACAGGAGCAGCACCCCGGCGAACGCACCTGCAACCAGGCCGTCGGACCGACCGCCGGTCGCGGCGAGGTTCGAGCCGCCCGCCGCGGGTGCCGGCGTCGACGCACCTGTGCCCGTGCCCGGATCGCCGCCCGCGTCGCCGGCGGCGAGCACGGTGATCGCCGCGGACGCGACGACCTCACCATCGACCCGCACCTGGATGGTGTGGCTGCCCGGTTCGAGGTCGGACGGGATGACGACCGGCGCGGAGAACGCGCCATCGACGACATCCGCCTCCGCGAGCGCCCGGTAGGTGCTGGCCACACCGACCTCGACGCGCGGCACGGTGAAGTCGCTGCCCGTCACGGTGAGCGCGCCGCCGGCACGAACCTCGGTCGCGCTCAGGGCGATCGACGGGTCGTTCTCGACGGGCGCCTGCGCGGCCGTGAACGTCCAGTTGTCGACCTCGAACAGCGGCCCCGTGGCCTCGACCGCCGCGGACTCGGGCTGGGCGAACACGAAGAACACGTCGTGCGTGCCCGTCGCGCCGGTGACATCGGCGGTGACCGTGGTCCACTCGCCGGCCGTGCCCTCCACCGGGAGCGTCGCGACGACCGGGCCGTCGACGTTGTCCAGGCGGACCTGCACCGAGGCACCTTCGACCAGCGGCTTCACGCGCGCCGACACCGTCGCCGCACCCTCGCCGAACGCGACCTGCGACAGCGCGGCGAAGTCACCGTCGTCGATGCTGGACAGCGCCATGTTGCCGTTGCCGTTGTGCTCCGGGAACTCGACCGAGGGCTGGGTCGTCGCCGTCGTCTTCACGCCGAGCTGCCAGGCCAGTGTCTCGGCCTCGAACGTACGGTACGGGTCGAAGTCTTCGACCTGCGCAACGCCGGCGCGCGTGCCGACGATGGGCTTGATCGTGCCGTCCACATTGAACTCGAGCTTGTCGATGTGCACCGAGCGGTACCCCTGCGTCTGTCCCGCCGTGCCGAGGGCCTGCGCCCACGCGGCCCCGCGCGTCTGCGCGTGGTACGTGAAGTAGGTCTCGCCCTTGTAGGTGAACATGTCGGAGTGGTTGTTGCCGCCGTTGCCCGGTCCGAAGAACGTGCTCGGGTTCTGGAAGGCCACACCGGCGTACGTCGATGCCGGCAGCTTCATCGGGTCATCGGTCATCATGTAGGCGATACCGCCGCGCGACGGATACTGCCCCGGGACCTCGTTCACCTGGAAGTTCGACGAGTACGAGTAGTAGTACTTGCCGTCCCGCTTGAAGATGGACGATGCCTCGAACATGCCGGGGCCGTCGATCTCGACGGGGTCACCGTCGAGGGTGACCATGTCGTCCTTCAGCTTCACGACGCGCGTCGACTTCGGGTTCTGCGGTCCCTGGACGTTGGCGCCCGAGCCGATCTGCGAGTTGCCGCCGAAGTACAGGTACGCCTGACCGTCGTCGTCGATGAACACCTCGGGGTCGAACAGCCACATGCCGGCGGGGAAGCCCCCGTTGTTGACGTAGTCGCGCGAGACGGTGTCGGGGATGATCTTCTTGCCGAGCGGATCGGTCCACGGTCCGAGCGGCGAACCGCCCACGACCACGGCCGTGCCGGTGCCGCTGTCGCAGAAGTACAGGTAGACCTTGCCGTCCTTCTCGATCGCCGCGGGCGCCCACGAGTTGCGCGCCCACGGAGCCGCGCCGCCCTCGCGAGCGATCGGCACGGAGCCGTGATCGACCCAGTTGACCATGTCGGTCGTCGACATGACGTTCAGCGTCGTGATCGCCCCGTACCCGTTCGACGCCGTCGGAAGCCCGTTGGCGTCCTTCGAGTTGGCCTCGTACTGCTGCGTGTCGTTGGTCGAGTAGATGTAGAGGCGACCGTTGTAGATGAGGTGGTGCGGGTCGGCGCCGAACTTGTGGCCCACCAGCGGGTTGTGGTCACCGATCGGCTTGGTCTGCACCTTCTCCAGCGAGGTGAAGCCGGGGCCGGCCGGAGCGTCCGAGATCTTGACGAGCGAGATCTCGTCGACCTGGAAGTCCTGGAGCGCGTTGGAGTTCCACGGGGTCTCGACGAACAGCCAGTCCATGCCGGGGTGGCGCTGGTCGGCGACGAAGTCCTTCGAGAACGATCCCCACTCGCCCTTGGTGAAGCTCTGACCACGATCGTCGCAGCCGTTGAAGTTGGCCGGGCAGAAGGTGAAGTTGAACTGCTGGGTGTCGGGGCCCTCGGTGTACTTGAGTTTCGCGCTCAGGCGGTAGCCCGCCCCGGCCTCGAGCTTGCCGGTGACACTGGCGAACGGACCGGATTGCGTGTTCGTGCGGCCTGTGACCTTCAGCGCGTTCAGGCCGCTCGCGGCATCCGTCGTCAGCGCCAGCGTGCCGCCGCGTGGAGCCTGCCACCCGGTGAAGCCGTCGACGAAGCGACCGTCGGGCAGCAGGTTGCCGGGGACGACCGGCACTTCCGGCACCGTGGGGGTCGTCGGCGTCGTGCTCTGAACCGTCAGTGATGCATCGTCGACGACGAAGGAGGCGACGGTCGTGTCCCACGGCGTCTCGACGAAGAGGTAGTCGTACGTGTCGACGGCCGGGGTGAAGGTCTTCGTGAGCGTGAGCCATTCACCCGACGTCGCCGTGCCACCGACCACCGGCGCGCACGCGCTGCGCGAGGCCGTGCAAAGGGTCACGTTGACGTTATGCGTCGCCGGCGTGCCGGTGTATTTGATCGACAGCGACAGATCGTAGGAGCGATCGGTCTTCAGCTGCCCGGTCACGGTCGCGGCCGGCCCGGACTGGAACCCCGTCCGACCGGAGATCTGGATGGCCCCGGTGCCCGTCCGGGCATCGCTGCTGGCCGCAAGCGTGCCGCCGAACGGTGCGCTCCAGCCGGCGATGCCGCCTTCGAACGTGCCGTTGCTCAACAGCTCGGTCGTCGCCGCCGTCGCCGGCGAGGTCGCGAGCGCCGACAGGACCAGCGCGCCGACGCCGGCGAGTGCGCCGAGACGGCGCAGCGCCGGCCGCGGAGAGGGTGTGGGTGGTTTTTTGTGATGACTCACGTCGATGACTCCTTTTGATTGGGTACCTCGGTGCGCCCATCGGCAGGAGCCTCGACGTTCAGTGTGAGCACGCCTCGCGGGGTGTACACTTTCGCCGTTCCAGACCGAGGCGGCTTCGCCGCCCGTGCACAGTCGGGAACACTCCGACGACTCCTCGGACGGTGGGCGCACGCGAAGTGCAGTGCGAGAACGTGCCGGCATGCACGCTCTCCCGATCCCTGTCCGGGGAGTCGTCCGGTCTGTGCGAAGACGGCGGCGCTCGGGTGAGCGACACTGCCCCCGACATCCCGTTCGGATGGAACGTTCGCGATGTTACCGGTACCACAAAGGAGCGGCAAGCCCGCTCCCGCGGTTTCGATGCCCGTTTCGATGGGTTATCGATAACAGTCCCCACCCCGCCTCATGGACATCAACCGGGTCTCGGGTGCATACTTTCAGTATGACTGAAGGTATCGTCGACGCAGCGCCGTCCCGGCGCGAATGGATGGGACTCGCGGTCCTCGCCGCCGGACTCGGCATGATCGTGCTGGATGGGACGATCGTCGGTGTCGCCATGCCCGACATCATCCGCGACCTCACACTCGACCTGACCGACGCGCAGTGGGTCTCGAGCCTGTACGCGGTGCTGCTCGCGGCGCTCCTGCTGTCCACCGGCAAGCTCGCGGACCGCTTCGGCCGCAAGCTCCTCTTCCTGCTCGGCATCCTGGTCTTCGTCGGCGGCAGTGTGTGGGCGGCGGCATCCACGACGGGCGGGGCGCTCATCTCGGCGCGCGCCGTGCAGGCCGTCGGCGCCGCGTTCATCATGCCGTCGACGCTCTCGACGGTGAACGCCGTCTTCCAGGGCCGCTACCGCGCCGCCGCCTTCGGGGTGTGGGGCGCGGTCATCTCGGGCGCCGCAGCGATCGGACCGCTGGTAGGAGGCGCGCTCACCCAGTACGCCTCGTGGCAGTGGGTGTTCCTGGTGAACCTGCCCTTGGGCGCGGTTGTCTTCGCGCTGGCACTGTGGGCCGTGCCCGAAACGCGAGGTGCCGGCTTCCGCCGCGGCGCCGACGTCGATGGCGCGTTGCTGTCGGCCATCGGTTTCGGCTCGCTCGTCTTCGCCGTCATCGAAGGACCCGATCTGGGCTGGTGGACGCCCAAGACCGACCTCGTGATCGCCGGCTGGGTCTGGCCCGCGTCGGCCCCGGTCTCGATCGTGCCCGTCTGCCTGGCCGTCGGTGCCGTCGCACTGACGCTGTTCGTCTTCTGGGAGCGGCACCGCGAACGCGTGCAACGCGACGCCCTGCTCGATCTGCACCTCTTCTCTCTGCGCACCTTCTCGTGGGGCAATGTGACCGCCGCCATGGTCGCCGTCGGCGAGTTCGCGATCATCTTCGTCCTCCCGCTCTACCTCACGGCGGCGCTCGGGCTGTCGATCATGCAGACGGGTCTGGTCCTGGCCGCCATGGCGTTCGGGGCGTTCGCGTCGGGAGCGGCAGCACGACATCTCGCCGCGCGGTTCGGCTCCCCCGGCACCGTGCTGATCGGCCTGGCCCTGGAAGTCATCGGCATCGTGATCCTCGCCGGGATCGTCGCCGCCACGACGCCGGGGTGGGTCATCGCCCTGCCGCTCGTCCTCTACGGCCTCGGCCTCGGCCTCGCCTCTGCCCAGCTCACGGGCACGGTGCTGCGCGATGTGCCGGTGGAGATCAGCGGCCAGGGCTCGGCGACGCAGTCGACCGTCCGCCAGATCGGCACGGCGCTCGGCACCGCGTTCGCCGGGGCGGCACTGTCGGTCTCGCTCGCGCTGACCCTTCCCGGAGCATTGACGGATGCCGGGATCACCGGCCCCGCGGCGTCACAGCTCGCCGACGCGACGCGGACGTCGGCGGGCACCCTGATCTCACAGCTGCGCGCGGAGGGCTCCGCCAGCATGCTCGGAGCACAGACCGATGCCGCCGTGCACGCCCTCTCGGCAGGGTTCGCCGACGCGACCCGCTGGTCACTGCTGCTCGCGTCGCTGTTCCTCCTGCTGGGTCTCGTCGGCGCCGCGCAGCTGCGGCGGTTCGCCCGGCGTTAGGCTCGGGCAGCGGCGTTAGGCTCGGCACCATGCGCGCGGAGGCAGTCGATGCCGACATCATCACAGCGCAGGACGTGCGCCCTCGGTTCCGCCTCTACACCTTCGAGGGCCCGGCCCCGACGGTCACGGCGACGGATCTCTGGGATTGTTCGGTCGATGCCGCCCTCGGGGAGGCAGGCCGCTGGGACGAGACGCGACTGTGGTCTCTCGCTCTCGTGAGCGCCCGCGGTCCAGCGGCCGGGTTGAGCTGGCTCTCCGGCTACGACTACCGCGAACCGCCGAACGATCGGCACCGGTGGGCGGCGCGCCGCGTCATGCAGGACCGCTATCTGTCGGCTCAGTCGCGCGCCGGACGACCGGTCGTCCTGCCCGACGGACTGCGCGTGGTGCGCATGTTCCTGGGCTGGGCAGAGAGCCCCCTATGGGAGAGCTTCACCGACAGCTACCCGGCCGACCCGGCAGCCCTCGGTCTGAGTCCGGCACTGGCGGCAGACCTGCGCGCCTGGAACGCCCGATGGAACGCCCACGACCCGGAGCAGGCGATGCCCGACGAGGACGCGTTCCTCCACGAGGGGCGGCGGCTTCATCGTCGAGTGCAGAGCGAGCTCGCGGGGATCGCCGAGGTTCGTCCCGAGTTCGACCGCGGCTAGGCTCGGACCCATGCGCATCGCCGTGACCGGAGCATCCGGAAAGCTGGGAACCGTCGTCGTCCGCGAACTGCGAGAGGCGGGCCACGACGTCGTCGGGATGGACGTCGTCGGCACCCGCGGCGCGGGCTTCGTCCAGGTCGACTTCACCGACTACGGGCAGACCGTCGACGCCCTGCAGGCTGTCAACGACCAGCACGACGGGCTCGACGCGGTCGTGCACCTCGCGGCCATCCCGGCTCCCGGCATCCGCTCCGACGTCGCCACCTTCCACAACAACATCGCGGTCACCTTCAACGTGATGTGGGCGGCGATCCGGCTGGGCATCACCCGCATCGTCACCGCGTCGAGCGAGACCGTGCAGGGCCTGCCGTTCGACGTGCCGCCGCCGTACCTGCCGGTCGACGAGGAGTACGCCGCCCGCCCAGAGACGGTCTACTCGCTCGTGAAGCACCTCGAGGAGACCATGGAGAAGGAGCTCGTGCGGTGGCACCCCGAGGTGTCGATCACCGCGCTGCGCTTCTCCAACGTCATGGTCCCGGCCGACTACGCCGAGTTCCCCTCGTTCGACGCCGACGCGACCCTGCGCAAGTGGAACCTGTGGAGCTACATCGACGCCCGAGACGCCGCCGCCGTCATCGGCCGGGCACTGGAGGTCGCGCCGGCCGGGTTCGACCACTTCCTCATCGCGAACACCGACACGGTCATGAGCCGCCCGAACGCGGAACTGGTCGCCGATGTGTTCCCCGACGTCGAGGTCCGCGGCGACCTCGGCGTCAACGATTCGCTCTTCTCGACCGCGAAGGCGCAGCGACTGCTGGGCTGGACCCCCCAGCACTCCTGGCGCGACGAGGTCTGAGCCGCGCGCGGGGCGAGCGCCGACGGAAGCAGGGCGCGGCCGCTACAGCCACCCCTTGTCCTGCGCGATCCGCACAGCCTGAGCCCGGTTCGACGCGCCGAGCTTGCCGATCGCGGCGGAGAGGTTGTTGCGAACCGTGCCGGCCGACAAGTACACCTCTGCGGCGATGGCGGGGGCATCGCGACCGTCGGCGGCAAGGCGGAGGATCTGCCGCTCCCGTTCGCTGAGCGGGTTGGCGCCGTCGAACAGGCTCGCCTCGGCGAGCTGCGGGTCGACGACCCGCAGCCCGGCATGCACTCGCCTCACCGCGTCGGCGAGGTGCTCGACCGATGCGTCTTTCACGACGAATCCGGCGGCCCCGGCATCCAAGGCGGCGCGAAGATAGCCCGGTCGGGCGAACGTCGTGACGATGAGCACCCGCGTGTGCGGGCTGGCCGCACGGATCGCCAGGGTCGCCTCGATCCCGTCCCGACCGGGCATCTGGATGTCCATGAGACAGACATCGGGCCGCTCGGCCTCGACGATGCGAAGGGCCTCGTCGCCGTCGCCGGCGACACCGACCACCCTCATGTCCGGCTCGAGATCGAGCAGCGCAGCCAGAGCCCCGCGGAGCATCGCCTGGTCGTCGGCGAGGACGATCCGAATGCCCCCGGCCCGATCTTCGACGCTCACCACGTCACCTCCACGCTCGTGCCGCCCGCACCTGCGGCCGTGATCGACAACCGCGCCCCCGACATGGCGGCGCGCTCCCGCATCCCCCGCACACCGTTGCCCTCGGGTCCGCGTATGCCGCGCCCGTCGTCGGCCACGACGAGGCCGCCCGGACGGATACGGACCGACACGGCGGAGGCGGAGGCGTGGCGAAGCACGTTCGTCGTCGCCTCCCGGAGGATCCAGCTCGCCGTGAGGGCCTGTGCGGGCGAGAGCGCCTCGGCATCCCCGTGCACGACGAACCCGACGCCCGCGGCGCGCAGCACGTCGCGACTGGTCGCCAGCTCGTCGGCGAGCGTCGCACTGCGGATGCCGGCGACGGTCTCACGCACCCCCGACAGCGCCTCCGCGGTGAGAGCCTCGATGTCGGCGAGCTCGGCGTCGGCGCGCTCGGGATCGGTGGCGATGAGCCGTCGCGCGAGCTGCGCTTTGACGCGCACGACGGTCAGTGAATGGCCGATCAAGTCATGCACGTCGCGCGCGACGGCCTCCCGTCCCTCGCTCGTCGCGAGCTCGACTTCGAGCTGCTGCGCCTGCACGGAGCGGACGATGAGCGCCGTCGTGACGGTGTTGACGGTCGCCAGAAGCACGATGATCGCGAGCACCGCCACGTAATCGACGCCATCCGGCAGCAGAATCACCGTCGCCGCCGCGACGCCGATTCCGCCCGCGACCGTCGCCCAGTGGGCCGGACGGGTGAGGCCGTAGGACGCGAACGACATGACGAACGGAACGAAACTCAGCGCGTTGCCCGACACCGCGGGGATGGTGAGCGCGGCGCACACGATCAGCGCGCCGAACGCCACCCACTGGATCGGCCTCGGCGGCGTGAGCAGCCCCCCGCCGTCGCCGCTCATGCCGTTGAGGAAGGCTGCGATGTAGATGAGCACGAAGGCGACGAGCGCGACCCAGCCTGTCACGATCCAGCCGGCATCGGCGGCCGATCGCAGCAGGCCGAGAATCGGGTAGATGAGGAAGACGAGCCACACGACGGCCATGACCCAGCCGTAGCGTTCCCAGACCGAGTCGGGGCCCCGCTCCCGCACGCGCCCTGCCTCGCGACTCATGCTCTCGACCCTACCGACGGGCGCGAGAGCGCTTCACACCGACGCCGACCAGCGCGGCGAACACGACCAGCCACACGACGATGTTGAGGGCGATGGCCCACGGCTGATCGGTCTGACCGGTGGTGAGGACACCGTCGGTGAGCGGCCAGCGCGCGAGCGCCACCACACCGTACATCGGTGTGAACCGGGCGATGTCGAGCATCGTGCCGTCCAACGGCATGAAGACGTTTCCGAAGAATCCGAAGAAGGTCAGCGAGATCGAGGCGAGCGTCGCCGCGCCGTCCGAGCGGAACACGAGCCCCATCCCCAGCCCGTAGAGCCCGAACAGCAGCGCACCGCCGAGAACGAGAACCGCAGAGGCGGCCCAGCGCCATCCGTCCGACGCCTCCGCTCCCGTGGCGGCGCCGACCACGAAGACGAGCGCCACCGCGAGCGTCGCCGCCGCCAGCGCGGTGATCAGCTTTGTCGCCGCGTACCCGGCGGTGCGCAGCGGCGTCATGGCCAGCTGGCGTCCCCATCCCTGCGCCGCCTCGACAGCCGCCGTCGACGTCGCCGAGGTCATCGCCACCGCCGCACCGTAGGCCGCCATCGACACCATGACGTAGAAGCGGACGTTGCCGTGTCCGGCCGACATCCCGCCATAGGCGGCGCCCGCACCGAACAGCAGGTACATCCCCACCGGCATCGCGAGAGTGAAGGCGAGCGTGTAGGGGTTTCGCAGCTGACGCAGCGCCTCCACGCGCAGCATCGTGGGCGAGATCGTGAGCGCATGAGCCATGGGTCAGTCCTCCGTCAGTGCCGTGAAGGCGGTTTCGAGCGTGGGAGCCGTCACTTCGAGGTCGTGGGCGCCGGCGCGCAGCAGGGCGAACGCCGCAGCATCGGCGTCGACGGCGCGCAGGTGAACGCGCCCGCCGTCCTCGCGCAGGTCGGTGACACCGTTCGTCACGGCGAGAACGCCGACCAGCGCCGCGGCGCCGTCGGCGGGAAGGGTCGCGGCCACCGTGCGGGCGCCGAGGCTCGCCCGCAGCTGCGCCGTCGGAGCGTCCGCGACGATCCGCCCGCGGTGCATCACGACGGTGCGTTGCGCGAAGTGCTCCGCCTCTTCGAGGTAGTGGGTGGCGAAGACGATCGTGCGCCCGGCATCCGCCTGCGCTCGCATCACGTCCCAGAACCGCTGGCGCGCCGTCACGTCCATGCCCGCGGTCGGCTCATCGAGCACGAGGATCTCGGGATCGGCCACGAGCGCCAGCGCGAAGCGCACCCGCTGCTGCTCACCGCCGGAGCACTTCGACACCCGACGCCTGGCGAGCGGCTCCAACGCCGTCTGCCGCATCACTTCCGGCACTCGTTGCAGGGCCGCACGCCCGTGCAGCGAGGCGATCACCTCGACGCTCTCACGCACCGTGATGTCGCCGAGCAGCCCTCCGGTCTGCAGGACGGCGGCGATGCGACCGGATGCCGCGGCATCCGCCGCCCGCTGCCCGAGCACCCGCACCGTGCCCGCGGTGGGCTCGACCAGCCCGAGCAGCATGTCGAGGGTCGTGGTCTTGCCGGCGCCGTTGGGTCCCAGCAGGGCCACGATCTCGCCCTGGCGGACGGTGAGGTCGATGCCGTCGACCGCGCGCACGGTGCGCTCGCCGAGACCGAAGGAGCGCTCCAGAGCATCGAGGCGAAGGACGACGGATGTGAGGGTGGCGGCGCGTGCGGTGGTCACACATCCACTCTGATCGCGCACGCCCGGAACGTCAGGAGGGCGCTGTCACGAGCGGAACATGACACGTGTCAGGTCTCGGTGCGCCTCTCACGGAGTCGCGGCGGCGCTCCGCGCCGGCCGTCCCCGCTTGGGCCGCTCGGACGAAAGCCCCTGCGCAAGCGAGGCGATCGACGGGCTGGACAGCCGCTCTTCGACGTGTGCGAGCCAGCGCACCTCCGACTCGGCGGTGAACAGCGACGCCGACAGCGGCAGCGCTCCGACCACGGATGCCGGATCGTCGACATCCACGCCGGCGTAGCGCGCCGTCAGTTCGTCGAGCCGCCCCTGAGATGCCGCACGCTGCGCGCGCACCAGGTACAGCACATCGACTCCGGGCAAGGTCGCTGCGAGAGCGACCTTCACCGCCAGTTCGTCGCGGGTTGCTTCCCCCCGCTCGACAGGAGTATCGAACCATTCCCGCACGGCGGCCGATCCGTCGTCCGTGATGCGCCAGTACACGTGGCCCTGGGCGTCGACGTCGTCTTTGGAGACGAGCCCGTCGCGCTCCAGGCGCTCCAGGGTGTTGTAGATCTGGCCGACGTTCAGCGAGCTCGCCCCGGTGCGTCGCGTGAACTCGGCGCGCAGCTGATACCCGTAGCACGGCGCTTGATCGAGGATCGCCAGCAGGCTGTGACGCACCGACATCTGTGCTCCCCCGACCTTCCAGTATGTAATTTCTCAGTATATGCATACGCGGAAAATCGGCCCGCGCAGGGCGTGCGGCCGGCGGCCGCCAGCCGTCAGTCCCCTGCGCGAAGCCGCACCGCGAGTGCCGCCGCCGTTCCCACGGCAGCGCCGACGAGCGTGTCGAGGATGCGCTCCAGAGCGAGCGGCAGCGTCTCGGCCGTACCCGTCGCCGCGCCGATCAGCAGCAGCACGAGCGGCGTGATGAACACCAGTGCGAGCGCGTAGTGGCGCACCACGACCATCTCGATCGCGAACTGCAGTACGCCCAGCAGCAGCCCGAGTGCCCAGACGGGCAGCGGCACGAATGCCAGCCCGAGATACAGCGCGCCGCCGACCACGGTGCCCACGGTGCGGTGGACGCCGCGCGTCGCCGCATCCCGCCGCCCCACCGGCAGCCCGACCACGGCCAGACCCGCGCAGACGATCCAGTACGAGCGTGCCGGGTCGACGACCACCGCCGCGGCCACGCCCGCGACGCCCACGATCGCCGCACGCAGCGTGAGGGTCTGCGCGAGCGCCGACCACTGCAGCGGAAAGAGCTCCGCACGCGGTCGAGGCCGCTCGCGGCGGTACCGCGGCAACAGCAGCGGTACCGCGACCAGCAGGCAGGCGAACGCGCCCGACGCGGCGACGACGGCGAGGTAGACCGCCGGGTCCACGGCGCGCGCACCGCCGTGCCGCGAGGTGATCTGCGCAGACAGACCGAAGACCAGCACGAAGAACACCGGTCCGGGTGGCCCGAGCGAGACGGCACCGGCCAGCGCCGACACGACGATCGTGGTGACCAGCACCCCGCCGAGCACGAACGCAACGCCGCCCTGCGCCGCCAGCGTGCCGCCGGCGGCGCACACCCACAGCACCAGCGCCAACAGCGGCGCGACGCGGGCGCGCTCGCGAGGGCGCAGCCAGCCGCCGTAGATCACGGCGAAAGCCCCGGTCGCCGACAGGAGCGCGAGGTCGGCGTGGCCGGATGCCGCGAGCGCAACGATCGGCACTGCCATGGCGAGTCCCGCCTGCAACGCGAGTGGCCAGCGCCGGCCGCGCGCGGGACCGAACGTCGCAAGGCTCCGCGCGACGTGGGCCGCCTCCGCGCGCACGCGGGCGCCGAAGCGGGGCGACGGGGTGCACGACGACATCCCCTCATTCTCCCTCGCCGCTCGGGCCGACTCCCCCGGTTCGCACAGCCGGCGCCGAGGAGGGCTGGCTACGGTCGAGACCATGGAAGCGATTTCGCAGCCCCTGTCCATCTCGACCGACGAGGGGGTGGCGACCTTCTCCCCCGAGCAGCTGCGGATGATGCGCGACGAGTTCCAGCGTTTCCTGCTCGAGTACCAGTTCGGCCTGCGGGAGGTCGAGACCAAGCTCGGCATCCTCCGCGACGAATTCCTGCTGATGCACGACTACAACCCGATCGAGCACGTCTCCAGTCGGGTGAAGTCGGCCGACAGCCTCGTCGACAAGATCACGCGCAAGGGTGTCGATCCCAGCTTCGACGCGATCCGCGCGGCCATCACCGACATCGCCGGCATCCGGGTGACGACGAGCTTCACGAAGGACGCCTACCGCCTGTTCGACCTGCTCACCCAGCAGGACGACATCACCGTGCGCGAGGTGAAGGACTACATCGCCCACCCGAAGGCCAACGGCTACAAGAGTCTGCACGTGATCGTCGAGGTCCCCGTGTTCCTCTCGTCGGGGCGCGTCGACGTCGCCGTCGAGGTGCAGTTCCGCACGATCGCGATGGATTTCTGGGCGAGCCTGGAGCACAAGATCTACTACAAGTACGCCGGCGCGGTTCCCGACGGACTGCTCGCCGAACTCAAAGAGGCAGCCGACTCGGCATCCCTGCTGGATGCCCGCATGGAACGCCTGCACGGACAGCTGCACGGTCCGGCCTCTGCGGCGATCCGAGCCGTCTGAGCGCGCCGGCGCCTAACCTGGACGCATGAGCGAGGATCCGCGCCTGGAGGCGGCGCGCTACCGGATCGCGCAGGAGGCGCGCGCGTCCGGCGAGGGTGCCCCGGCGGTGGGCGCCACCGATGTGCCTGCGCCCGCGCACGGCACGCCCACCGCCCACGACCGCGCGATGTACGTCGAGACGGCCATCCAGCAGGCGATCCGCCGCGGAGACTTCGACGATCTGCCCGGCGCCGGTAAACCGGTGGAAGGCCTCGGCGACCACCACGACCCCGACTGGTGGATCCGCCGCAAGATCCAGAACGAGCGCCTCACCGGCCTCGGACCCGCCGCGCTGATGCTGCGCACCGAGGATGCCGAGTTCGCGCAGACCCTCGACGCCCTCACGCGCGAAGCCGACGTGCGCGCCCACGTCGACGACTTCAACCGGCGCGTGGTCGAGGCCCGCCGCCAGCTGCAGGGCGGTCCGCCGGTGGTGACGGCGACCCGCGACGTCGATGGCGAGGTCGCGGCGTGGCACGAGCGTCGTCGGCAGCGCCTCGCGGCGGCATCCACCCCGCCGTCGCCGCCCGAGCCTCGACGCCGGCGCGGTCTGTTCCGCCGACGCTGAACCGGCAGCGGATGCGCAGGCGAGCAACGGATGCGGATGCCGAGCGCCTCGGCATCCGCATCCGTTGATGGTTTCCGATTCTGTGAACTCCGCAGCGGCGGGCTCCGCAGCACGAGCCGGGTCAGCCGAGCGCGGCCCGCCAGTCCTCGAGCAGGCGTGCGGTCGTGCGGGTCTGCGCCCACGGCATTTCGGGCGCCTCGGTCCGGCCGTCGCGCAGCGCCAGGATCGTGGCATCCGCCTCGGCGGCCATCGGGCTGATCGTCGCCGTGCGGATCCGCTCGACGGTGCCGTCGGCGCGACGCAGCACGGCGTCTGCCGTCGAGACCACGCGGCTGCCCCACACGTTCTCGATCTCGAGCTCGCCCTCCGTTCCGCGCACCACCGCACGACGGGGCAGATCGGCGGTGATCGCCGTCGCGATCCGCGCCTCGAAGCCGCCGAACGCGACCGTGGCCCGGGCCTGCTCGTCAACGGCGCCCACGACACCGTCGGCGTCCACGATCACGGGCGGGTGGGCGATGCCCGCCCACGCGGCCAGCCCCACGACGAGGGATGCCGGGTAGCACCCGACATCGAGGATCGCACCGCCGGCGGTCGCCGGGTCGAACAGACGCCCCTCATGAGCGTCGGCGGCGAACCCGAGCGTGGAGTCCACCGACCGCAGCTCGCCGATCACGCCGGAGGAGACGAGCCGGCGCAGCTGCTCTGCGAACGGACCGAAGCGGTACTTGAACGCCTCGACGAGCGGCAGCCCGGCCCGCGCCGCACGGTCGAGCACGGCCTCGGTCTCGGCCGTCGAGATCCCGAGGGGCTTTTCGCAGAGCACCGCTTTACCCGCATCGAGGGCGGCGTGCGCGAGCTCGGCGTGCGTCGTGTGGACGGTGCCGATGTACACGGCGTCCACGTCCTCGCGCGCCAGCACCTCGTCGTAGGTACCGGCCACCGACGCGCCGTGGCGGTCGGCGAATTCACGCGCCCGGATGCCGTCGCGCGCTCCCACCGCATGCAGAACCCCGTGTTCCGCGTGCGGCAGCGCCGCGAGGAAGTCGCCCGTGATGACACCGGCACCCAGTACCGCCCAGCGTGCTTTCTCGCTCATGGCTCCACGCTAGCGGCGCCGCTGGAGGCCCACGCGCATGGGATGCCGCGAAGTGTTACGACCGATCCGTCACAATCACCCACATCGCCCTAATCTGTGCTGGTGAGCACGCAGCCCGACAGCGACGACTACGGCTTCGACACCCGCCAGGTGCACGCCGGCGAGGTCGACGACCGCAACCACGGCGCACGCATCACCCCCATCTACCTCACGGCCGCCTACCGCTTCGACTCGTTCGCGCAGGCCGAGGACCGCTTCACGGGAGCGGAGACGGGTCAGCTGTACTCCCGCAACCTCAATCCGACGCACGAAGTCGCCGAGCGCCGCATCGCCTCGCTCGAAGGCGGGACGGGAGCGATCGTCGTGGGCTCCGGTCAAGCGGCGATCACGGCGCTGCTGCTGGGGCTCGCCGGCGCCGGCGAGCGTCTCGTGTCGACCGCGAGCATCTACAGCGGCACGCGCATCCTCTTCGATCGCACCTTCGCCCGCCTGGGCGTGTCGACCGACTACGTCCGCGATCCTGCGGACGTAGACGAGTGGGAGCGTCTGATCACCCCGCAGACGAAGGCGATCTTCGTCGAGACGATCCCCAATCCGAAGAACGACCTCGTCGATGTCGCCGCGGTCGCCCGCATCGCACGGCGGCACACGATCCCCCTGATCGTGGACAACACCGTCGCGACCCCGTACCTCATCCGCCCGCTCGAGCACGGCGCCGATGTCGTCGTGCACTCCTCGACGAAGTTCCTCACCGGTCACGGCGCCGCCCTGTCGGGCGTCATCGTCGACGGCGGCCGCTTCGACTGGGCCGGCTCGTCGCGCGACTACCCGGGGCTGACCGCACCGGCCGCCCCCGGCCGTCCCGCGCTCGTGGACAGCCACGGCGCCCGTGCGCTGGAGGCGTACCTGCGCTTCGGCATCGTCAACGATCTCGGGGCCGCCCTGTCGCCGGTCAACTCGTTCCTGCTGCAGCAGGGCATCGAGACGCTGTCGCTGCGCATGGCGAAGCACCTCGAGAACGCCGAGATCGTCGCCGCGTGGCTCGCGAGGCATCCCGCCGTGGAGAGCGTCGACTTCGCGGCTCTGCCCTCGAGCCCCTACCACCGCATCGCACAGGAGCGCTTCGGCGGCCACGCCGGATCGGTGTTCGCGTTCACCGTCCGCGGCGGGCGGCCCGCCGCCGAGCGCTTCTTCGACGGCCTGCGCCTCATCAGCCGCATGACGAACATCGGCGATGTCCGCTCGATGGCACTGCATCCCGCGACGACGACGCACGTGTCGTTCCCGCCCGAGGAGCGGGAGCGGCTCGGAATCGGCGACGGACTCATCCGACTCTCGATCGGCATCGAGACGGCATCCGACCTCATCGCCGACCTCGACCGGGCGCTAGCGGCGTCCTCCTGAGCGGAGCGCGGACCCGGACATGTCGCCGTGTTGCGCCTGACGGAGCCCGCCTTCCTCAGTGCGTTTACCGTGGAGGTATGACTTCGTCGCCCACCGCACCCATCGCCGTGCCGGTCGATGCCCCCGCGCACCACGCCACCGATCTCACCTCACCGGGTTTCTCCTCGTCGCTGTCGGCCGGCGAGTTCAAGGCGCTCTTCCGCGGCCACCCGGGCGGCGTGGCGGTCATCACCGCCGATGCCGGCGACGGACCGGTCGCGCTCACGGCGACGAGCGTCGCCAGCGTCAGCGCCGAGCCGCCGCTGCTGATCTTCTCGGTGTCCGCCCTGTCGTCGTCGGCCGCCGTGCTCGCCAAGGCCGAGACCGTCGTCGTGCATCTGCTCGATGCGCACGACCTCGACCTCGCCCGCCTCGGCGCCACCAGCGGCGTCGATCGCTTCGACGGGTCGCAGCCGTGGTCGCGGCTGGTCACCGGCGAGCCGGTCTACCACGACGTGCGCGCCTGGGTGCGGTGCGCCGTCATCGAACGCATGGATGCCGGGGGCTCCACCGTGTTCGCGGCACACGCACTGCAGTCGCAGCTCGAGCGCGACGTCGCCCCGGGAGAGCCCGGCGACGCGCTGGTCTACCACAACCGCACCTGGCACCGTCTCGGCGAGCACTCCCGCATCTCCTGAGGTCGCCGACCGCCGGGGCACCGAACGCGACGGGCTACGGCGCCGGCGGTCGCGCGACCAGGAGCTCACCGCGGCCGCTGACGACCACATCGCCCTCCGCCGCAGCGACCAGCCAGGTCGTCCCCGCCCGAGCGGGGGCGCCACCGATCATCACGTCGCCGTCCGTCACCACGACGACGGCGAAGCCCGCGGAGACCACGGCCGCACCCTCGACGACGCGACGCTCGAGACGGAAGTACGCGTCCGCCGCCGCGGGAAACACCGACCCTTCATGCCCGACCGGCGCCGGGTGGACGAGCTCGTCGATCTCGGCGGCGCTGCGCGCCCGACGGGTGACGGCGGTGAGGGCACGGTCGAACCCGATCCCCACGTGGCCATCGGCCGCGCCGTCCAATGCGAAGCCGCGCCACTCGAGAAGGATAGAGAGGTCCTCGGGTTGCTGCAGCTCCAGCAGGAGCACGCCCTCACCGATCGCGTGCAGCTCTCCGGGAGGCACCCACACCACGTCGCCCGGGTGCACCTCCACGCGGTGCAGCAGCGCCAGCAGCTCCTCGGTGCGCTGGCGGGCCACCATCTGCGCCAACCGGTCGAGGTCGACGTCCTCACGCAGCCCCAGGTGCACCGTTCCGCCGGAGAGGATGTACCAGGCCTCGGCCTTTCCGTGCGCGCGCCCGAGGTGGGCGGCCGCAAAGGCGTCGTCGGGATGGGCGTGTACGGGCAGGCGCTGACCGGCGTCGAGGAGCTTCACGAGCAGACGCGTATCGGCACCCCACCGCTGCGCGTGCGCACCGCCCAGCCAGTGCACGGGGTCGGCGGCGACGGCATCGCGCAGCAGGATGCCGCGCCCTCCGCCGCCGTCGGGAAGCGCCGTCAGCCCCGTGAGCGCCGCACCGGACACCGTGGTCGTGGAGGCGATCCAGTCCTCCGGTTCGCGTCCGGCCGGTGGCGCTTCGCCCCGGAACGCGCACAGGCGCGCGCCGCCGCGGTAGAAGCGATCCGCGGGACGGTTCGAGGGCAGCCGGATGGGCATGACGAGGCCCGTCAGGGCGCAGACACCGCGTCGGCGACGCGCGTGACCGACAGGAATCCGCCGACGAAGCTGTCGCCGAGGCCGATGGTGGTCGGAGTCGGGGTGTCGACCACGACAGCGGCCACCCCGACGGCATCCGGTCGCGACCCCTCGACGGCCGCGACGACGCGGGCGCCGTCCGGATGCCGCGGCAGCCGTCCGGTGTCGTCGAGGTCGGACGCGTCGAACACGTCGCCGAGACGGTAGCGCGTCGCCGAGACCCGCACCGCGGCTTCGAGGGCGGAACGGTGGCGCTGCGCGCCGTCACCGACCGCGATCGACCAGAAGCGCGTATGCACGACGAGCGCCGGCACCGGGATGAGCCGGTGCGCCTCGGCCAGGGCGGCGGCGACGTCTGCGGGATCGCGCAGATCGATCGTCCGGCCGACGTACTCCTGCAGCTCGTCTTCGTTCATGCCGTACACATCGATGCGCGAGATGAGGCGATCGCGGACGATCGCGGCGAATTCCCGGCGATAGAACCCGGCATCCTCGTAGTAGACCAGCGCCCCCGCCGGAAGCCGACTCATCGCGACCCCCAGCTCGTCGAGGCGCAGGTCCAGAAGCTCGGCATCCTGCATCGTGTTGAATCCCGACACGAGGAAGGCGTCGGCGTCGCGCAGGCGCTCGCCCAGTTGCGCAGCGATCGCCATCTCGCGGTTGGGTCGATCGTTGGCGATGATCACCCGATTCGCCGCGGGCGCTGCGACCTCGCCGTCGGCGAGCGCGACGACCGCCCCCGCCGGGTACTGCACGATCAGGTGCGGGTCGAGGGTGTCCGCGGAGGCCGAGCACACCCAGTCGACGATCGGGGGCATGAGACGTCGCACGTTGTCGTCGATGCTCACGAGGTGCTGCGTGCTGGGGATGCCGAGATTGGCCAGCGCGATTCCCGCGCGCACCCCCGTGCCGCCGAGCGTCACCGCCGTCTCGAAACGTGCAGCGAAGGTCTCGAGCAGGTCGGAGGAGGCGGCGAACCGCTCCCCTCCGACGCCGCGTTCGAGCAGGGCGAGGATCGCGACGATGAGCGCGCGCTCGTCGTCGATGGGGCCCGGGGCCGCCAGCTCCGCCCGGCGCACGCCGTGGTGGCGGGCCAGATCGCTGATGACCGCGGCATCCCACCGGATCTCGTAGTCGACGGTGCCGCCGAGTCCGAGGACGAGTCGCGCGCTCATGGTGTCGATGATCTCCTGCCGACGTGCGTCAGTACAGGTCGGCCTTGCCGGCGGCGCCGAACAGGTCGATCTTCTGGGCGGCCGTCGCCTTGAGGGCGGCGATCGGCTCGGGCTGGATGGCGTTCGGTTCGCGCAGGCGCTCGTCGGTGCCGAGGATCTCGCGCATCCGGTTGTGGTAACTGACCTTGATGTCGCTGGAGATGTTGATCTTGTTGATGCCGAGCGAGACGGCGCGGGCGAGCTCTGCGTCGGGGTTGCCCGAGCCGCCGTGGAGGACGAGAGGGATCTTCACCGCGGCCTTGATCTGCTCGAGCAGGTCGTGGCGCAGCTCCGGGTTCTTGTCGGACGGGTACAGCCCGTGCGAGGTGCCGATGGCGATGGCGAGGCTGTCGACTCCGGTCTCGGCGACGAAGCGCACCGCGTCGTCGACGTTCGTGTAGATGATCTCCGCGGCCCCGGATTCGCCGTAGCTGTCGTTCGCGCCGATCGTGCCGAGCTCGCCCTCCACCTGGATGCCGACGGCGTGCGCGGCCTCGACGACCTTGCGGGTGAGTGCGACGTTCTCCTCGAACGGCAACAGCGATGCGTCGATCATGACCGACGTGAAGCCGGCCTGGATGGCCACGATCATCTGCTCGTACGTGCCGCCGTGATCCCAGTGGATCGCGACCGGTACCGGCGAGCGGTGCGCGCGTTCGCGGATCGCGACGATGAGATCGGTCGTCACGTGCGAGACCTCGTCGGGGTGGATCGCGATGATGACGGGCGCGTTCTTCTCCTCGCTGATGTCCATGACGCCGAGGAACATCGCCCAATCGCTGATGTTGAAGGCCGGGATGGCAAAGTTGTTCTGGTTGGCGATGTCGAGGATGGACTTGCCGGTGTACAGCACCACGGTGGATTCTCCTGTCGGTGGGGGTGGTGAGAGGCGTCCGTGCGGACGGGTCTGATCAGCTCTTCACCGAGCCGGCCGTCAGGCCGCTGATGAAGAAGCGCTGGAAGAAGAGGAAGAGGATGAGCACGGGGATCGAGCCGAGCACGCTCATGGCCATGATCTGGTTCCACTCGTAGGAGTGCTGGCCCATCAGCAGCTGGATGCCGATGGGGACCGTGCGCATGTCGATCGTGCGGGTCAGTGTCAGGGCGAACAGGTACTCGTTCCACGCGATCATGAACGTGTAGATTCCCACCGACACGATGCCGGGCACCGAGATCGGTACGAGCACCCGCCACAGGGCGGTCATCGAACCGGCGCCGTCGACGCGGACGGCTTCGTCCAGTTCGCGCGGCAGGGTGTTGAAGTAGCCGGTCATCATGATGATCGCGTAGGGCAGCGTGAACACCATGTACGTGAGGATCAGGCCGGGATAGGTGTTGTACAGGCCGAGGCCCACCATCAGGCCGAAGTAGGGGATGAGCAGCGTGATGGGTGGCACCGCCTGCACGCTCACGATGATGACGTTGAGCACGCGCTTGCCGCGGAAATCGAACCTGCTGAACGCGTACGCCGCCTGGATGGCGACCAGCAGCGTCAGCACCGTCACGGCACCGGCGACGATGTAGCTGTTGAGGAAGAACCGCATCGTCTCGGGGTTCGTGAAGATGGCGACGTAGGCGTTCAGGGAGAACGTGTCGGTGATCAGTCGTGGCGGCAGCTCGAAGATCTCGGTGTTCGATTTGAACGAGTTCGAGAGCATCCACACCACGGGACCGGCGGCGAACACCGCCCCGAGGACGAGGCCGATCACGATGCCGATGCGCGCGGTGCGCCGACGTGTCTGTACGGACATGGCCATGTCAATCCCTCGCCTTCTGGTGCCGCACGTAGAACACGGCGAGGACCATCGACATGAGCAGGACGAGCACGGCGGCGGTCGCCGCGAGCGAGAAGTCGTACTTCGCGAAGGCCAGCTTGTAGGTGTAGGTGCTGAGCACCTCGGTCACATCGATCGGGCCTCCGCCGGTCGTCATCCAGATGAGGGCGAACTGCTGAGAAGTCCAGATGAGATCGAGCAGCAGCAGGCTGACGATGATGGGCCGAAGCTGCGGCAGGGTGACGTTCCAGAACCGCTGCACGCTGCTGGCACCGTCGACCGTGGCGGCCTCGTAGAGGTCGCTGGGGATGCCCTGCAGGCCCGCCAGAAGGCTCACCATGAAAAACGGGTAGCCGGCCCAGATGTTGATGAACGTCACGGTGCCGAGAGCGAGCTGCGGGGAGGCGAGCCATTCCACGTTGGCATTCAGGAGGAAGTTGATCACTCCGTTGGGAGCCAGCAGCATCCGCCAGAGGACGGCGATGACGGCGACGGCGAACAGCCACGGCAGAACGTAGAGCCCCCGGAAGATCGCGCGCGGCACGGCCCCGATCAGCGTGCTGTTGAGCATGAGGGCAAAGCCGAGGCCGAGCACGAGGTGGGCGGCGACGCTGACGACGGTGAAGACGACCGTGTTGGAGGTCGCCTTCCAGAACGCGCCGTCGCCGAGCACCGTCAGGTAGTTCTGGATGCCGACGAACTGGCCGTTCTTGCTGAGGATGACGTTGCTCTGCAGCGAGTAGCCGATGACCATGACGATCGGGACGATCATCAGCACGAGCAGGAGGATCAGCGTCGGCGCGAGGAAGGCGTACGACTCGGTCGTGCGGCGCAGCTGGCGCCGGCGACGCGAGTGCGCGACGCCGGTGACGAGCACCTCGGTGTCGAGCGAGACGGGGGTTTTCAGGGTCATGAGACCGCACGGCTCCTTGCGGGGTTCCGGCCGGCGCCGGACGGGTGGGTGGGCGGGTGCCGCACCGCTGTCGCGCAGCGATGCGGCACCCGGGTGGGGGCGAGGCGGCTCAGAACGCTGCGGCCCAGGACGTCTGCGCGTTCTTGAGCGCATCGTCCATGGACTGCTGACCGTCCAGCGCCGTCTGCAGCTGCTGGCCGAGCTGGCGCATGAGGTCCTCCGCGGTCGGCAGCCCGGTGAACTCGTTCGCGGGGTAGCCCGCCTTGTAGATGTCGAACGCCTTCTTGAACAGTTCGTCGCTGCCCGAGAAGTCCGGGGTGGACTGCGTGTTGCCGGGGAACGCCTTGGCCAGCGTCGACAGCTTCGAGTTGGTGTCCTTGCTCATCAGGAACGACACCAGCTTGAACGCGGCATCCTTGTGCGCGGAGTTCTCGGCGACGCCGATGCCCCACGACGCGTAGGGGATGCCGCGCTGTCCGGTGTAGCCGTCGGCGGCGGGGATCGCCGAGATCGAGAACTTGAGGTTGGGGTTCGACTGACGGATCAGGTTGATGTGCGCCAGCGAGTCGATCATCATGCCGACGCGACCGTTGGTGAACTCCTCGACCTTGTCCTGCTCCTTCATCGTGAAGGATCCGGAGGCGATGACACCGTCCTTCCACAGCCCGTCGATGTAGTTCATCGCGGAGGTCACGTCTTTGTTGGTGAGATCGGGCTTGCCGTCCTTCAGCATCGATCCGCCCGACGCCCACACCCAGGACATCACGTCGTTCTGCACGCCGTTGGGGGCTTCGAGCGACAGCGGCAGGACCCAGCCGGAGACGTCGCCGCCGAGGGCCTTGATCTTCTTCGCGGCATCGGCGAACTCGGTGCGCGTGGACGGGGGTGCGGTGACGCCGGCCTTGGCGAGCAGGTCGTCGTTCGAGAACATCGGGTAGACGAAGTTGACGACCGGGATCATGTAGGTGCTGCCGTCGACCTTGATCTGGCTCGCCAGCTGACTCTCGTCGTAGTTGTTCTGCGTCATCAGGTCGGTGAGGTTCGCGATCACGCCCTTGGAGGCGAAGTCGTTGACCCACGCGCCGTCGAGGCCGACGACGTCGGGCATGGTGCCGGACGCGGCCCCCGCGAACAGCTGCTCCTTCGTCGACGCGTACGGGCCGCTGACGAGCTTGACCTTGATGCCCGGGTTCTCGGACTCGAACTGGTCCATCAGCGCGCGGAACTGTCCGTCGGGCAGCTCCGGCTCCCACCACTGCGCGAACTCGATCGTGACATCTCCGCCGGCGTCGCCGCTGCCGGACGGCGACGCGCTGCTGGAGCAGCCCGCCATCGCAACCAGCGTCGCCGCCGCCGCGACCGCGCCGAGAACCGTGCGGGCCGTGCTGTGACCCCGCCCCACTCTGGACATCGTTTCTCCTCTTTGAGTTTGTGCGCCCTCCGCACCACTGCGGATAAATGCGTCTTTCAGCACCATTATGCCGTCTTTTGCCGCTCGGTCAAGAGGTCTGCTCCACAAATTGCCATCTTCTGCACTCTTATGCCGGTTATGGGCGCGAAAACAGCATCCACTGTGCTAGGGATGAAGACATGGACAAAGCAGCCCCCCGTGGCCGCCGGCTTCCCGCCGGCCGCAAAGCCGACCTGGCGGCCTACGTCGCCGAACAGGGGCAGGTCACGGTGGCCGAGCTGTCGGAGCACTTCGACGTGTCGATCGACACCGTGCGCCGCGACCTCGACCAGCTCCATCGCGAGGGCGCGCTCATCCGCACCCACGGCGGCGCCGTGAGCGCCACCGACGGGGCGCTGCGCGATCGGGGTCTCGACGTGCGCCTGCGCGTGCAGGTGGAGGAGAAGGAGAAGATCGCCCGGCTCGCCGCCGAGATGGTCGACGACGGCGCGGTCGTCATGCTCAACGCCGGCACGACGACGCTCGCCGTCGCCCGCGCGCTCCGAGGACACCGCGACCTGACGATCGCGACCAACAATCTGAGGATCCCGGCGGAGATCGCTCCGTCGGCGTTTCGCGACCTCTACGTCTTCGGCGGCGCCGTCCGGACGATCACACAGGCCACCACCGGCCCCGTCACCTTCGCGATGGCGGCCGGTGGCCGTGAACTCGACATCCGCTGCGACCTCGCGCTCGTCGCCGTCGGCGCCGTCGACGAGTCCGGCTACTCGACGAGCAACCTCGGCGACGCGACGATGATGGCGGAGATGATCGACCGCGCTGACCGCACGGCGGTGCTCGCCGACTCCTCCAAGCTCGGCCGCCGACTCTTCGCCCAGGTCGCTCCCCTCGAGGGCGTCGACTACCTCATCACCGATGCGGCGCCGCCGCCTCCCCTGACGAGCGCGCTCCTGCAGGCCGGCGTGAGCCTGATCACTCCCTGATCGCTGTCCCGCGGCCTACAATCGCATCGTGGGCACGATCTATTACGGGGGCTCGGCGACTCCGATCCATATCGAGGACAGAGTGCTCGCCCACCTGAAGGTGGTCGTCGCCACGAAGCTCCGTCGCGGCGAGAGCTTCACCGTGTCGTGGCAGCACCCCGACGGCGAGACCCGCGGCCGCAGCACCATCTGGCTGCATCCGTCGATTCCGCTGCGCTTCGTCTTCGACGATCCGGAGCCCACGGAGCTGAACCGCGCGTGGATCGAAGAGCTGGCGCAATCGGCCAGTTCGTCCGGCGGCATCCAGCTCACCGAGGAGCAGATCGAATCGGTCGACGGCGACGCGGACAACGCGCCGCAGACGGTCGCGGTCGCCGACGACTGATCGCGTCAGAAGCCGCGTGCCGGCGGGAAGTGGGCGATCGGGACCGGTCGGCTCGCGGTGGAACGTTCCTGCTCGCAGAGGATCCGTTCGCCCCTCTCGACACACTCCTCCAGCGAGGACAGACGCGCACGCCGCGCACCGCCTCGCATCCAGACCGTCTCGAACCCGCCGTCCGTGCGCTCGATGTAGGCCACGACGAATTCGGCGTCGCGTGCGCTCACGCGACGATCACACAACCGCCAGGCGTCCTCATCGATGGGGAGCAGTTCGAGGTGGCCGCCGACATGCGCTGTCTGCGTCATCGTCGTCACCGCCTTCTCCCCCACTCTCCGGGACGCTCGGCGGCGAGGCGAGGGGATTGACAGGTCCCCGCGCCCGTGCGACGCGCGAGGCCGTCAGCCGGTCAAGACCTCACCGGAGTAGGGGCCCTCGGGCTCGGGGACGATCTGCAACCCCGCCGTCGAGTTCGCGGCGTGCGTCAGCGCCTCCAGCCACGCCCGGTTCAGGGCGGGCTGACGGCTGCCGTGGTACGAGTAGACGATCGATGCGTGCGGGTGCAGCCAGATGGCCGTGCGCCCGTCACCGAGGCTCGTGTCGTTGCGCCACGTGAAGGTGAATGTCTCGCCGCGGCGGAGCTTCTGACTGATGACGACCTGCAGGTGCGCGAGCACGCGATCGTCGAACTCCGCTTTGACGCTGCCGTCGTAACTGAACCGTCCCACCGCTCCAGCCTACGTGGCCGCACGGACACGCCGGCGCCGATCAGCCGAGCAGCAGTGTGCGTCGCCGGATCTCGGCGCAGGCGAGATCGGCGCCCTGGATGTCGGATGCCAGCGCCGTGGTGGCGTCCAGCGTCGCCAATGGCATCCCGTTGCCGAGCAGCATTCGGCAGCGACTCGGCGCTCCGGCATCGATGCTCGGAAACTCCACGATGTCGGTCGTGGCGCACTCCATCAGTCGCTTCGCATACATCAGCACCGCGTCGGCGACATCGTCCGTCGTGAGGATGCGGTGTCCTTCGATGAGGATGTCTTTCATGGCTCGGCCTCGCCAGAGTCGTCAACGGAAGATCGGTACGCCTCAGTAAAACGCGGGGCGGGCGTCGACGGTCAGGGGGTTGACAGCCTCGGGCGGCGCTGTCAAGCCCCTGCGCGCGCGAGAAGACCACGCACACAATGAGGACATGGCACTCGCACTCATCCTCCTCGTCGTCGGCATCGTCCTGATCCTCCTCGGCGTCTTCGTCGAAGCGGCGAAGTTCCTGCTGTGGATCGGACTCGTCATTCTGCTCATCGCGATCATCGCGTGGCTCATGCGCGTCGTGAAGCGCAACGCCTGAGCCGGCTCGCACCGCTCAGACTCAGGCGCGGCGGTACTCGGCGGCCATCGGGCAGTCGAACGGGTCGCGCGCGCCCAGGCCCACGCGGTTGAGGTAGTCGATCACGATCGCGTATGAACGCCAGACGCTCGTCTCCGTGTACGGGATGTCGGCACTGCGGCAGTAGTCGCGGACGACCGATCGGGCGCGCGCGAGGTATGGGCGCGCCATGCTCGGGAACAGGTGGTGCTCGACCTGGTGGTTGAGACCGCCGAAGAGGGCCGTCGCCCACCATCCACCGCGGATGTTGCGCGACGTGCGCACCTGCTTGCTGAAGAAGTCGAGACGCGCCGCGGCGTCGACGACCGGCATGCCCTTGTGGTTCGGCGCGAACGAGGCTCCCATGTAGACGCCGAAGACGGCGAACTGAACCCCGAGGAACGCGAAGGCCATCCCGAGCGGCAGGAGCAGGAAGACCGGGACGATGACAGCCGCGAGTCGCGCCGTGATGAGAGCCAGCTCCAGGCCACGCTTGTTCACCGGCTGCCGCGACAGCAGGTGGCGGATGCCGTGCACGTGCAGGTTGAGGCCCTCCAGCGTCAGCAACGGGAAGAAGAACCATCCCTGATGGCGCGTGATGAGGCGGCGCAGTCCGCGCGCCTGGGCGGCATCCTCGACGAGGAACGAGATCGTGTCGACCTCGATGTCGGGGTCTTTGCCGACACGGTTGGGGTTCGCGTGGTGGCGGGAGTGCTTGGCGTCCCACCACGAATAGCTGATGCCGACGACGCCGGCGGCGAGGATGCGCGCCAGGCGATCGTTGGCCGGCCCCGAGCTGAGGATCTGCCGGTGCGCGGCCTCGTGCGCGAGGAAGGCCACCTGCGTGAACACGATGCCGAGGGCCGCCGCGATCAGCAGCTGAAACCAGCTGTCGCCGAGCAGGATGAACCCGGTGACGCAACCGGCCAAGGCCACGAGCAGCGCGGTGCCGACGAGCGCGTAGAACGCGGGGGCACGCCGCAGCAGCCCCAGCTCCTTCACGACCCGCGAGACCTGCGTGTAGGCCCGCGCGACGGGCGGGAAGCTCTCCGCCGTCGCGTACGTCTGACGGACGGGGCCGAGCCGTGAGACGGTCTCGATGACGGGCGCGGATACAGCCACGAGGGCTCCGTTCGATCGGCAACCGCCGCGGAGAAGCGAAGCCGCGGTGGTGGTCAGGGGCGAAGCCAAAGGCGGGTGCCGATCGCTGATGCCGACACTACGCTTGCGTCTATACGGCTACGGGCATACGGCCCCTTCTCTCCTCAAGGATGCGGCATGACACTGGCACTGGCGATCGATCTCGGCGGCACGAAGATCGAGGCGGCCCTCGTCGACGAGGAGGGGCGCCTCGTGGACGGCTCGCGTCACCGCACGCCCACCGGAGCCGGCGCGGCCGCGGACGTCACGGTGCTCGACCGCGGTCTCGCGGAGGTGATCGACGGATGTCGCGCGCACCCGAGATGGGACGAGGTCGTCGCGGCGGGCATCGGCGCAGCCGGACCGGTCGACGTCGCCGCCGGCACCATCGCGCCGATCAACCTTCCCGCCGCGCACGGGTTTCGCATCGTCGAGGCGGTGCGAGCCGCGAGCGGCCTGGACACGGCCACGCTGCGTCTGGACGGCACGTGCATCGCCCTCGCCGAAGCCTGGCGAGGCGCGGCGCGAGGGGTTCGCAACGCCATCGTCTTCGTCGTCTCGACGGGCGTCGGCGGCGGTATCGTCTCGGACGGCCGTCTGGTGGCGGGCGGATCGGGAAACGCCGGCCACTTGGGTCAGATGATCGTCGCCGACGTCCAGGGCGAGCCGGCGGCCTCCACTCTCGAGCAGCGCGCCTCGGGTCCGCACACGGTCGCCTGGGCCCGCGCCCAGGGGTGGGCCGGCACGACCGGTGAAGAGCTCGCCGACGCCTACCGCGCGGGCGACGAGGTCGCCGTCGCGGCCATCGCACGATCGGCGCACGCCGTCGGTATCGGTCTCACGAACGCCGCCACCCTGCTCGACCTCGAGCTCGCCGTCGTCGGCGGCGGGTTCTCGTTCGTGGCGGACGACTATCCGGACCGCATCGAAAGCGTCGTTCGCGAGAGCGCCGTCAACGCGTACGCCGGTCGCCTGAAGGTCGTGCGTGCCGGGCTGGGCGGAGACGCCCCGCTCATCGGTGCCGGCGCGCTCGTGCACCGCGCCGACCTCCTCTGAGGTCCGCTCCAACACCCTTGACCGATGTCGGAGGGCAGTGCTTGCATCGGGCCATGCATCACGTGATCTCCGCCGACGGAACGCGCCTCGCCGTCCACGACACCGGATCGGGGCCCGCCGTCGTGATCGTCAACGGCGCCCTGTCGACCGCGAAGGATGCCGCGGCGCTCGCCACGACGCTGGCCGAGTCGGGCATGAGGGCGATCACCTACGACCGGCGCGCTCGGGGCGACAGCGGCGACACGACCCCGTTCTCACCGCGTCGTGAGGCGGAGGATCTGGCCGCCGTCATCGCCGACGCCGGCGGAGAGGTCGCGGTGCTGGGGCACTCCTCGGGTGCGGTGATCGCGCTGTACGCGGCATCCCTCGCTGTCGAGACGGGGGTGCCGGTGCGCGCGCTGTTCCTGTCCGAACCCCCGTTCCACTTCGGCATCGACGAGCCGGCGCCCGATCTGCCGTCGCGCATCCAGGCGTTCGTCGACGCGGGAGACCGCGAAGAGGCCGTCGTCCTCTTCCAGCGCGAGGCCGTCGGGCTTCCCGACGCGATGATCGCGCAGTTCCGCGCCACCGACGCCTTCGCCGGCATCGTGCCGCTGGCCCAGTCGACCGTGTACGACGCGACGCTGGCCCGCGAGCTGTCCACGCCGACGGATGCCATGCTCACCGTCGACGTGCCGGTGACGATCCTCTGCGGCCAGCAGACCTTCCCGATCCTCACCGCGGCGGCCGAACGCCTGGCGGCGGCGATGCCGCACGCCGAGCTCATCGTCTCTCCCGAATCGGTCGGCCACCGCCTCGACCCCGCCGCCGCGACGCGGATCGTGACCGCGCGGCTGAGCTGAGGCACGACCCGCCCGCAATCCGTTCGGGGCGGCGCAGCGAACAACCTCCGTCACGACACCGGTCGCGACCCGAACAGGAGGTCAGTCATGAGCTCGTCACCGAACCGTCTCGTCGCCATCGTCTTCGGCGCCGTCTACCTCGTCGTCGGCGCCCTGGGTTTCGCCGTCACCGGAGGCGTCGGATTCCTCGCCACCGATGGTGGACTGCTGCTGGGGATCTTCGCCGTCAACCCGCTGCACAACATCGCGCACCTTCTCATCGGCGCGGCACTCGTGATCGCGGGCCTGAGCGGCGTGCGCGCCGCCA
This sequence comes from Microbacterium sp. PM5, assembly GCF_003293595.1. Classification (NCBI taxonomy): domain Bacteria; kingdom Bacillati; phylum Actinomycetota; class Actinomycetes; order Micrococcales; family Microbacteriaceae; genus Microbacterium; species Microbacterium sp. PM5. The sequence goes on from NZ_CP022162.1 coordinate 1,594,593, forward strand.
AGACGGTCAACGCCACCATCGGCGCCGCCTATCTGCTGCTGGGCGTGGTCGGCTTCTTCCTCGTCGGCACCTCGGCGAACATCCTCGCGCTGAACGTGCCCGACCACTTCCTGCACCTCGCCAGCGCGATCGTGCTGCTCGGCGTCGCGCTCGGCGCCGAGCGCGGCGCACGGTCGGTCACGGCATGAACGCGCCCTCCCGCGCGGCGGCCGCTCCGGGCGCCGCCGTGCGCGCCTGGACCGTGCCGCTCGCGTGGGGGGCGGGTCTGGTCTCGATCGGCATGGGCGCTGCCGCCATCACGGGCGACGTGTCTTCGGGCGCGGCCCGCGGGGCGGGCGTCGTCCTCGCCGTGGCGGGACTGCTGTGGCTGGCCTGGGGCGCGGCGGCGCTGACCACCGGCCGCCTGCTCCTCTCCCGGACCGCGGCGGCGTCGACGCTCGTCACTGTCATCGGCGTCGCCGCGCTCGTCGTTCTGACCGGAGGCCGCGCGAGCATTCTCGCCGCGGCGGTCGCGGTCGTCCTCCTGCTGACGACCGCCGTCATGATCATCGCCGACGGTCGCCGCCCCGTGGCGCCGGCCAGCGCGATCCGCTTGGTTCCTCTGCTTCTGGCCGCGGGTCTCGTGGCGGTCGTGACCACACCGGCGCTCGGCGCCGTGCAGGATGCGGCGCTCGTGCGACCCGACGGCACCGTGATGATCGTCGATCCGCACGCCGGTCACTGACCGCGAGGCCGGTCGCCGATCAGGCGACGAAGAGGGGTGGATGCCGGTGCTCCCGGCATCCACCCCTCTTCGCGTGCGCCCGGCGGCGACTCAGGCGAGCGTGCTCTCGAAGGGATCGAACCCCTCGGGCAGAAGCGGCACGTCGGCGACGGTGCTGTCGATCGTCAGGGTCTCGCCGGTACCGGCGGATTCCTGCGCCGACAGCATGACGTCGAGGACGTGATACCCGAGCTCACCGGTGGCGACATGCGGCCGCCCGTCCGCGATGGCGCGTGCCATGTCGAGCACGCCGAGGCCGCGACCGACGACGGTGCCCTGCGCGGGGATCTCGACCCACTCCTGCTCGAACCGCATGCCGTCACGGATCACACCGAGCGGCTTCACGTACGCGATGCGTCCGGTGAAGGCGTTCGGGTCGGGCAGCACGATCGTGCCCTCGGAGCCGTGGATCTCGATGACGCCGTGTCGCTCCAGCGCCGAGTCGAAGCTGAGCAGGTGGGTCCCGTGCTGGCCGCCGGCGAACGAGGTCAGCACCTGGACGGTCGAGGGTACCTCGACGGGGAAGGTCTCGCCCGCCCGCGCACCGGTGTGGATCTGACGGGTCGTCTGCCAGCGCGACCCGCGCGCCGTGACGCCCGCGACCGGACCGAGCAAGCTCACCAGCGCCGAGAAGTAATACGGCCCCATGTCCAGCAGCGGCCCCGCACCCTGTGCGAACAGGAACGCCGGCTCGGGATGCCACAGGTCGGGCCCCTGCGTCTGGAACGACGTCTGCACGAACAGCGGCGTTCCGATGACGCCCTCGCGGATGGCGCGCTTGGCGGTCTGGAAGCCCGGGCCGAGGATCGTGTCGGGGGCCGACCCGATGCGCACACCGGCCGCCTCGGCTTGCGCGAGCAGTTCACGCGTGCTCTCACGATCCAGGCCCAGCGGCTTCTCGGTCCACACGTGCTTGCCGGCGGCGACGGCGGCCTTCGACACCTCGACGTGCACCGCCGGGATCGTGAGGTTGACGACGAGGTCGACGTCGGGATTCGACAGCACGTCCTCCCCCGTGCCCCAGCTGGGCACGCCGTGCTCCTCGGCCTTGGCCTGTGCGCGTTCGGGCAGGAGATCGCCCACGGCCACGACCTCGACGTCGGGGAACGAGGTCAGGTTCTCCAGGTAGGTCTGGCTGATGACTCCGGTGCCGATGACACCGACGCGCAGGGCGCTCACTGGACGTACCCCCCGTCGCGGAGGAAGGCGTAGCTGGCGGCGATGTCCTCGAACACGTCTCCGGGGGCCTTGTCGTACTCGATCACGGCGTAGCGGATCGCCGTACCGGCCTTCAGCGCCTCCGCGAGAGGGACGTCGGCAGTGCCGGCGTGGCGCTGGTCGAGGCTGTCCGACCCGAAGGAACCGGCGCCGGGAGCCCAGGGGTTGGATGCCGGGACGACGCCGTCCTTGACGTGCACCGCGACGAGGCGGTCGCCGAGCGCGGACACGAGCGCGGGCACGTCCTGGCCGCCGGTGAGCGCCCAGAAGAGGTCGAGCTCGAGCTGGACGCGCTCGTCGGTCAGCGCGACGAAGCGCTCGTAGGCGGTGGCGCCGTCGAAGGAGGCGACGAACTCCTGGGCGTGGTTGTGGTAGCCGACGCTGAGGCCGAACTCCGCCGCCTTCTCGGCGGCGCGGTTGAGCCGGTCGGCGATGTCGGCGACACCGTCGGCCGTCAGCCAGCGCTCGGGAGCGACGAACGGGTCGATGACCGTGGTCATGCCGATCTCCGCCGCGGCGGCGAACACGACCTCGGGTGCCGGGGTCGGAATCTCGCCGTCCGGAGTCCAGAGGGTGTCGGACAGCAGCGGTGCATGTCCGGTGGGCGAGGCGAGTCCGCTGGCGTCCAGCGCGGCGCGGACCTGCGTGGGGCGGGAGACGAAATCGAACGCCTCCACGTTGCGCAGGCCGATCGCGGCGAGCTTGTCGAGCGAGCCTCCCATGTCGGCGGTGAACTCCTTGGCCAGCGTGTAGAGCTGGACGGAAGCGACGGGCAGTGTCATGACGTGCGTCCTTCGAACCTCGTTGTCTCGTGTGTGCGGCGTCGGCGGCGCATCGTCCGCGTGGCGCTGAGGCGACGGTATCACAAAACCTCCACATGGAGGTTTCTTCTTCGAGGATCGGCTAGGTTGGATGCCGTGAGCACGACGGACGGCACGGGCGACGAGGCGGTGATCGGGCGCCGCGGCCTGCAGCCGAAGGGGGTGGCGCGGCGCCAGGAGATCCTGGACCGCGCGATCGAGGTGTTCCGCGAGCGCGGGGCCGACGGCACGTCGCTGCGTCGCATCGCCGAGGCGATCGGCGTCTCGCATGCCGCTCTGCTGCACTACTTCGACTCCCGGGAGCAGCTGCTGGTCGCCGTCTACGCGCATGCCGAGATCCGGCGCAACGCCGCTGCGGACCCGATCGTCACCCCCGGCGTCGACACGATGATCGCTGCGGCGATCGCGAACGTCGACGTGCCGGGACTGGTCCAGCTGTATACGACGCTGCTGGCGGCCTCGCTGGAGGCGGGCAACGACGTCGGCCGAGAGTTCTTCTCGGCCCGCTTCGAGCGCGTGCGCGACGAGCTCACGACGTCATTTCACCGACAGCAGGTCGATGGCGACATCCGCGACGACGTCCCCGCCGAAGACCTCGCGGCGCTCTTGATCGCCGCCTCCGACGGCCTGCAGATCCAGTGGCTGCTCGAGCCGTCGATCGGACTCAGCGAGACCCTGCGCACGTTCGGGCGCCTCCTGCAGCCACCGCGCTGAGCGCAACGGTCAGCCGGTACCGAGCGTGTCGGCGATGACGGAGAGCAGATGGCGGCCCCGACCGACTTCGCGCGCCCGTAGCCTGAGAGGATGGCCGCACCCGAGATCCTCCGCTACACCGCATTCAGCTCTGACCCCGCCGGCGGCAACCCGGCGGGCGTGGTGCTCGATGCCGGCGGGCTGGACGATGCCGACATGCAGCGGATCGCCGCCGAGGTCGACTTCGCCGAGACCGCCTTCGTGACCGGGATGCGCGAGGACGGGGCGCGCACGGTGCGCTACTTCTCCCCCATCGCCGAAGTGCCGTTCTGCGGGCACGCCACGATCGCCACGGCCGTTGCCCTGGCCGAGCGCAGCGACGCCGATGCCATCGTCTTCGACACCCCCGTCGGCGACATCCGCATCGAGATCGAACGCGGCGCCGGCGGCATCCGCGCGGCCTTCACCAGCGCTCCGACCTCCGTGCGCGCCCTCGATCCCGACGACCGGGACGCGATCCTCCTGCTGCTCGGGCTCAGCAGCGACGAGCTCGACCCGACGCTGCCGCCGCGCATCGCCGACGCGGGCAACCCGCATCCGGTCATCGTGCTGTCCGACCGCACCCGCTTCGATGCGTTCACCTTCGACCCGGACCGCGTGCGCGCCCTCATGGATGCGCGCGGTTGGCCCGCGACGATCACCGTCGTGCACCGCTCGGCGGAGGATCGTTTCACCGTGCGCAACCTGTTCCCCGTCGGGCGGATCACCGAAGACCCCGCCACCGGCTCGGCGGCCGCCGCGCTGGGCGCCTACCTGCGCGAGCTCGGTGCGGTGCCGGTGCCGGCACGCATCGCGATCGAGCAGGGCCTGCATGTCGGTCGCCCCGGCCTGCTCGTCGTCGACATTCCGGCGACGGGGCGCGTCCGCGTCTCCGGCGTCGCCGTGCCGATGACGGACGCCACCCGCCCGCGCGTTACCGCCGACTCATGATAGCTGCGAGCGCGTCCTCGAGCACGAGAGCCTGGTGCACCTCGGTCGCCTGCGCATAGGACGCCCCCGCGAGCGCCACGAAGACGGCACCGACCACGTCGACGTACCCGACGACAAGGCCGTCGGCGATGACGCGGTAGCGGTCGATATCGTCGATGACCAGCCGATACGCCTCGTCGGCGCCGGCGGCGGGAGCGTCCGCACCGGGACCGGGTCGATGGCCCTCCTCCGGTCGCTCAGCGCGACGGGACGGCGTGGTGTCGATGGTCATGGTGCGCCTCCGCCCCCAGCCTCGCGCACATCACCGGATCACGCCGGGGGCTTGACGGATGCCGCCGCGGCACCTACCGGGGGCGGTGCGGCATCCGCTGCGCGTGCTCCCCACAGGCGCCGAACGAGCAGAGGCCCGCCGATCCCGTGGATCGCGACGCTTCCCAGCACGACCATGCAGGTCGCCGCCAGCACGAGAAACCCCTGCTCGCCGGGCAGGGCGTTCGCGGCGATGAGCCCGAACACGATGGATGCCGCGCCGCGCGGCCCCACCACCGCGACGAAGATCCGCTCCTGGCGAGTTGCCTCGCTTCCGAGCAGGGCGATGCCGACGGGGATGATCCGCCCGATGGTGAGCGCGACGAGCGCCAGGGCGATCGCCGGCCACCAGTCATACGTCTCGCTCAGCAGCACGACGGCGGCGAAGCCGAAGGCCAGCCACAGCAGCAGATTGGTCAGCCACGACACATCCTCCAACAGAGTGAGCTCAGCGCGGTCGAGCCCCTTCTCCCCGCGCGTCAGCCGGATGGCGATACCGGCGACGAACACGGCGACGAAGCCGTTGCCGTGCAGCATGACGGCAGCCGCGAAGACGATGAGCGGTGCGGCGACGAAGGCGATGCGCATGCTCTGCGGCTCGGTCCACCCGCGCTCATCGGCGAAGCGGGTCGCGCCGCCGATGGCCGCGCCCACCGCCGCGCCGACGAGAACGGCGATGAGCCCGGCGGGGGCCGCGACGGCGAACGCGCGCCCGGCGTCGCCCGTGGTTCCCGCCGAGGCGAACGCGAGCGCCGCGAGCAGGAGCGGAGAGACGAGGCCGTCGTTGTAGCCGCTCTCGACGCTGAGCCAGCGCCGCACGCGCGCGGGAATCCGCTCGTCGCGGACGAGGGAGGTTTCGGGCGAGAAGTCGGCGGGAACCGCGATGCAGGCGATGGCGAGCACGACGGCGACCGACAGACCGAGCGGGAGCATCAGCCCGACCGCGAGGACGAGCACGAGCGAGAGCGGCAGGCCGATACCGAGCAGGCGGACCGGCACCCCTGTGAACTGCGAACGCACCGAGCCGCGCACATCCAGCGCGTCGACGAACAGCAGGAACGCGAGGACGATCTCGGCGAGGAAGAGCGTCGCTTTCGACTCCATGAAGAGAATGCCCTGAGTGGGCAGCACGGCCCCGGCGATCAGACCGAGCCCGGTCATCACGATCGGCCCGTTCACCGTTGCACGCCGAAACGTCCGGCTCCACAGCGACCAGATCAACAGGGCGACACCGGTGACGAGCAGGAATGTCGTCAGCACGGTGACCTCACGCCATCGCCTTCAGTGTCGCGAAGATGGCGCGCAGCCGCAGGCCGGGAACATAGGCGCGGACCAGAGCCGATCCGACGCGCCCGAGCTGGAGGCCCTCGGGGTAACACATCCAGAGGGGGCGGTGCTCGGCGCCGAACTTCGCCTTGAACCTCTCCAGGGAGGCGAACCCGTAGGCCGGCTCGAGGGCCCGCACCACCCGACGCGAGAGCCGTCCGGGTACGGCACCCTCGTGCGGAGCGAGCGGTGTGCCGGACAGGCTGATCGTCGGGATGCCGTCGACCTCCGCCCGCCGGATGGTGGACACGATCGCGAACTCCATCGCTCCCGGCATGGCCGCTTCGGCGCGGCGCATGACATCCAGAGTCCATCCCACGACGACGCCCGCCCGTCGACGGGGAAGCCAGCTCGTGACGGCGTGGACGTCGCCGTCGGCGCCGACGACGAGCATCAGGCGCACCTCCTCGTCCTTCAGTTCGGCAAGGCCGCCGAGGGTGAAGCCCATTTCCGGAAGCGCCTTGTCCTGCGCCCAACGCCCACAGATGCGGTCGACCTGCTCTCGCGCGGCCGCGTCGAGATCGACGTAGCGAGTCCATACGGCCTCGACCGATTCGCGAGCGGCACGGTTGACGGCGGTCCGCAGGTCCTGGCGCCGCTTGCCGGAGAGGCTGAAGCCGGCGGTCGCGAGCACCGCTTCGGTGCCGACCGGCATCGTGGACCAGCCTGCGCCGGCCAGATCGGCGGCCGTCTCGGCATGGACGCTGTACAGGACCGGCATCCATCCCCGCTGATCGCAGAAGTCGGAGAATGCGCGGATGGTGGCCGCGCGGTCGGAGCAGATCGGATCGCCCACCGTGATCGCCACGCCGCCGCGCACGCGATACGCGACCACCGCGCCGTCCGGGCCGACCCACACCGAGTTGCCCGCCCAGGTCGCCATGTGGGCGAAGGTGCCCGTTCCGAGAGCGCGCGCGGCGTCCCGGGCGGCGGCGCGGTCTTCCGCCGTCGCCGCCGGCGCCGTGCGCCGGACGATCGCGCGAGCGCCGATCACCACGCTCAGCGCGGCCAGCGCCGGAAGGACACCGGCGAGTGCGATGACGATCTGCCATTCCATCTCACCAGCGCTGATCCCGGACCACCAGAGGTCCCCCTCGACCAGAGGTGTGAGCAGCACCTCGACGAACACGACGGCGGCGACCGTGACGAGCACAGCCCCGGCGAGCACGACGCCCACGATCCGACCGAGATCGATCAGCAACGCGCTGACCAGAAGAAGCGCGGCGGCCAGGGGCGCGAGGGATGCGTCGACCGCGGCGCCCGTCCACGCCAGGATTCCGCTGGCGTCGGGGGTCACCGCCGCCAGCGCGAGGGCGCTGGCCAGGACGATGAGCACGGATGAGACGAGGCGTCGCCACGTGCTACGAGCTCCGGCCGGCCACGGGCGCACCGCGGCGGACGGCGCCCACCACGCCGCTGCGGCGAGGCCGGGCAGCACCGCGGCCGCACGGGCCAGATCGGAGGCATGGCCGTTGACCAGGAGCATCGCAACGATGATCGTGACGGCGGCCCAGCGGACGCGTCGCCGCGTCGCGGGACGCAGCGAGCCCGACGCGACCGTCACCAGAAGCGCCGTCGTGACCGAGGGCACCCACGGTTGGTACTGCAGGGCCGTTACCGACAGCTGCTCCCCGAGAGCGGCAAGAGTGGACAAGACACCCCAGGCGAGCAGGACGGCCGTCGCCGTGCCCGCAGCGGTCACGAGCACCGCCCGCACGCTTCCCATCATGCGCTCGACGATCGCGAGCATCACGACCAGGCCGAGCCACGACAGCACGCTGAAGGCCGCCCCGTCCAGCGCGACCTCTCCCGCCGCGGTGACATGGGCGACCCCCATCCCCAGGGCCCCCGCGGCGACGGCGAGCGACACGGGGTGGCGCAGCACAGCACGGACGACGGCGGAGAAGGCAGGTTTCACATCATCGAGCCAACCTCGATCCGCGCGTCGACGCATCGGTCGGCAGGTGTCATCCGCCCCCGCCGATCGGCGGGCCTCCCTCCCGGCGGATGGCGGAACGTCCGACGACGTGGACGCGACCGCGAACACCATGATCTAGGTTCTGAGGGAGGGAGGTGGCGTCGATGATCCGTGTCGTCATCGTGGACGATGAAGCGCTGGTGCGCAGCGGCTTCACACTCATCCTGAATGCGACACCCGACATCCGGGTGGTCGCCAGCGCAAGCGGTGTCGACGCACTCGAGGTGATCAAGGCGGAGAAGCCCGACGTGCTGCTCCTCGACATCCGCATGCCCCAGGTGGACGGGCTCACGCTGTTGAACGTGCTCACCGCGATGCCCGATCGGCCGGCGATCGCGATGCTGACGACGTTCGACGCGGACGAGTACGTGCTCACTGCGCTCAACGCCGGCGCCTCCGGGTTTCTGCTGAAGGACACCGAGCCCGATCAGCTCGCGCAGTACGTGCGGGCTCTCGCCGCGGGCGGCGTCGTGCTCGCCCCGCGCGCGTCGCGTCGGCTTCTGGACACGCAGCCGGGCCGCCCGGCCATGGATGCCGAGTCCGAGCGCGTCGCGACGCTCACCGGTCGCGAGCAGCAGGTGCTCGCGCTCGTCGCTCAGGGGCTCTCCAATGCGGAGATCGGCGGACGGCTCTACCTGGGCGCCGGCACCGTCAAGGACCACGTCAGCGCGATCCTCGCGAAGCTGGGAGTCGCCGGTCGCGTGCAGGCGGCGCTCGCAGCGCAGCGCGCGGGCCTGCTCGACGCGCACGACGGCGCCGAACGGGACGACACGGTGTGAACGCCATCCGAGCATGGTGGCGGCGGATCCCGCCGCTCGTCGTCGATCTTCTCGCCGTCGCCGTGGCCGCCGCCGACGCGTACCTCTCGGCCAACACCGACGACCCCCTGACGCTCGCGGTCTGCATCCTCGGGTGCGCCGCACTGCTGCTGCGGCGTCGCTGGCCGGCGCTGGCCTTCGCACTCACCCTGCCTGCCGCACTCATCGCGAATGTGCTCGCCGCACCCGTCATCGCGCTGTTCAGCCTGTCGGCGCGCACGCGGGCGCGCGGGCTGCTGATTCTCGCGGGAGCGGCGTTCGCCGCGGCCGAGGCCATCGGGTGGCCGATCGTCGATCAGCTCGTCGTCGACCAGAGTTGGACCGCGGTCACCTTCGTGTACCAAGCGGCCACCGCGGCGGCGCCCATCCTGCTCGGCCAACTCCTGCAGACGACGGAGGAGCTGCACGCGCGCCTCGAGGAGATCGAGGCGACCAAGCGCCACGAACAGGAGTTGTACGCGCAGTCCGTCCTCGCCCAAGAGCGCAACCAGCTGGCGCGCGAGATGCACGACGTCGTGTCGCATCAGGTCAGTCTGATCGCGGTGCAGGCGGCCGCTCTGCAGGTGACGGCGGCGGATGCCGCGGCGCGGGAGGGCGCGGCATCCATCCGGTCCTTGAGTTCGACGACTCTGGAGGAGCTGCGCTCGATGGTCATGCTGCTGCGCGCCGCCGGCACCCGCAGTCCCGGTCTCGCGCCGCAGCCGACGATCGCGGAGCTTCCCGCACTGCTCGCATCGACCGGCATGGCCTTGGCGGTCACCGGAGCCCCACCCGAAGATCTGGGGCCCGCGGCGCAACGCGCCGTCTACCGCACCGTGCAGGAGGCGCTGACCAACGTCCGCAAGCACGCGCCCGGCTCGCCCGTCGCCGTCGCGTTCTGGCGGGACGACCGTGCGTGCGGTGTCACGATCACCAACGGCGCGATGACGGAGCCGGCTCTCGATCTGCCCGGCGCGGGTCTGGGGCTGAGAGGCCTCCGTGAGCGTGCCGAGATCCTGGGGGGAACCCTCGACGCCCACCCTCTCGATGACGGCTTCCTCGTGCGCCTGACCCTGCCGCGCCGCACGGACTGATCCCGCCCCGCCGTCAGGCGAGGGGTGTCCGCCGGTCGGCGAGCGTTCCCGGCCGCCCGGCGGATGGGCCCGCAGTCCCCGGCGACCGAGCATGGAAGAGCGCGGCCACGGCACCCGACGCCGATCCGCGCCGAACGAAAGGACATGCCATGCAGACTTCGGATGTGCGACTGATCGTCGACCTCGCCGACGCGGTGCGCGGTGCGGGACCGATCCAGAAGGATGCCGAGGCGGCCCGCCTGATCGATCAGCTGATCGGCACGCAGCCGGACGCCCTGTACTTCCTCGTGCAGACCGTGCTGCTGCAGAAGGAGGCTCTCGCCGCAGCAGGCGCGCCCGCCGCCACGCCTCCGGCAGCGCCCACGACCGCCGCGCCCGCCGCCGCGGAGGAGAGCGCGCGCCCACGCTGGGGAGGCCTGTTCGGGTCCCGGCGCGACGGCGGAGCCGATCAGGCGGCACCCGCCGGTGGTGGCGGTGGTGGTGGCAGCTTCCTGCGCACCGCGGCCGCCGGGGCAGCAGGCGTCGCGGGCGGTGTGCTGCTCGCGCAGGGCATCTCCAGCATGTTCACGCCTCCCCCCGCAGCCCCTGCGCCGTCCGCCGACGGTGGCGACGACGACGGTGACGACGGGTGGGACATGGGCGACGTGTTCTGACGGGGACCGTACGCCTGCGCAGCGGAGGACGTCAGCCCCCGGTGGCGTCCGCCGCTGCGATCTCCTTCTGCAGGAACACCTGCGCGGTGCCGTCCCCCTGATCGATGCGTGCGCTCTCCCGATACCCGAGGCTCTCGTACAACGCGATGTTCTGCGCACTCAGCGATCCGGTGAACAGCTCCGCCCGCCGGCATCCGCTCCCGACGCCTCGCTGTTCGACGGCCTCCAGCAATCTCGATCCGATGCCCTCACCCTGCTGATCGGGAGCGATCGCGATCCGGCCGACGAGGAGCATCTCCCCATCGGCGACGGCGCGCGCAACCCCCACCAGTCGCGTCCCCGCGATCGCGACGCAGCCGAGGTTCTCGCGCAGTTCGAACTCGACTTCCTCCAGCGTCTGAGTGAGCGGGGCCATATCGGGGTCGCCATAGATGAGCGCCTCGGCGACGAAGGCCGCCCGCTGCACGGTCAGCACCTCGCCCGCGTCGGACGGGTGGATGGGGCGGATGGTGATCTGGGGCATGGGGGGTCTCCTGACGACCTCACGAGACTGACGCGGGTTCCGCATGAACGTCAATCCCCTTGCCGGTTCTCTCGGCAGGAGAACTCGGCACGCGCACTCGAGAACCGCCGGCGACCTACGCTGACAGCATGAGCGCAGCCGACGAGACAGGTCCCTTCTTCCACGGCACGGTCGCCGACCTGCTCCCGGGCGACCTCCTGAGCCCGGGGTTTCGATCGAACTATCGACCCGAGGTCGTGATGAACCACATCTACTTCACCGCGCTGCTGCCCGGCGCCGGCCTCGCGGCCGAGCTCGCCGCCGACCTCGCCGCCGACGGCCGCGCTCCTCGCGTGTACCTCGTCGAGCCGACAGGTGCCTTCGAGGACGATCCGAACGTCACCGACAAGAAGTTCCCCGGAAACCCGACCCGCTCCTACCGCAGCGCGCAGGCGTTGCGTGTGGTCGAGGAGGTCGCGGACTGGCCGCGGTTGACACCGGAAGAGCGGCAGCTGTGGCGCGAGCGCATCACGTCCCGACCGCCCGAGGAGCGCGGCGAGATCATCAACTGACGGGGAGCGAACCGCTGAAGCGAAAGGGGAAGTGGCGGAGACGGAGGGATTTGAACCCTCGGTCCCCGTAAGGGGACTCCACCTTAGCAGGGTGGACCTGCGACTTTCGGCCTCCGCGGCCACGATCGTGCCCGCGTCGCGGAGTCACGCGGATTTGTCCGCTCATCACCGACTTTTTCCGCGGTGACGGCACACACTCCAGTGAACCGGTCGGTGCACGACGCTGGAGGAGCTCGATCCCCAATCGGGCGGTGCTCCCTGGTGGCGCCCTCGCCTGCGGACGGGCGTGTCGAGAAGACGTGACCCGTCAGTTCGGGGATGCTTGAGGGTTACCGGGTCCCCGGCGCCGCGAACGCGGCTGGCCGAAAGCACAGGACCATGATGACTTCTCTTCGGATTGCTGACTGGGGCGCTATCGGCTTCGCACTCGCGTTCCTTATGACGTTTTCCATCAATGACTCCCTTGCCTGCGCGAGTCAGATCCGACTGCCAAGCGCGCGGGAAATCGAGCCAGGATCCGTTCATCTCCCACAGCCGGTACGCTCTGCGCATGGCGTCACCGACCGTTCCGCGCGACGACAACAGCGCCCTTGCGCGGGTGGGTGATTCCCCCGTCATTGCGGCTGCAAGCGAAACTGGGCTAGGACGCCTGGATGCTGTCGATCGTGCGGTGAGTATTGCTGATCCCTCCGTCCCGCCTCCCGCACGAGCGGCGACCTTCCCCTCGCCGTCTACCATCGCGCGGGGGTACCTCGACCTCATGGTTGTCGCCGCCTCGCCGAGAGAGTTGGTCAACCGTGATCAAGAGCTTCGCGCCATTGCGGAGTTCGTCAAGGGAGACTATGCCGTCATGGGGTGGGAAGGCCGAGAGAAATCCGGCAAGACCGAGCTATTGCGCGCAGTGGTCGCACGCGGTCTCCCAGATACGAGGGTCATCCCGTTTTTCATTGACTCTGCGCGAGCAGGAATGGACGACGTGCGTGCATTCGCCTCAATCGCGGGCGCGTTCGTCGACGACATCATTGGGAGAGACAGTTCGCCGCGATCCGCCGAACTAGCCCATATCCCGCAGCTCTTCATGTCTGCGCTGACGGAAGCCGCTCGGCTCACCGAGAAGGCTGGGCAGCGCCTCTTGCTAGTGATCGACGGCTTAGACGAAGACGCTGCCATGGACCCGGGCTTGGCGCAGCGCCCGTCTATTGCGTCGTTGCTACCTGCAGACTACGGAAGCATCCCCGCGAACGTACGTATTCTCGTTAGCCGTCGACCAGCACCTCCGTTGCCCCCGGATGTCGCGCATGGACATTGGCTACGTGACGGGAGCAACTGGAGGACGCTCAGTCCGCTCGCGATCGCCGACTCGTCGATCGATCCCCGCGAGGTTGATCACCTGATGAGCACCTCGCTCGGCACCACGATCGCGGCGCTCATTCTTGCGGCAGAGGGCCCACTTACCGTGTCCGATCTCGCGATCCTAGCGCCCGCGCCCGTGACTCAGGTCGAGCAGCTACTTGCTCAGCGAACCACAAGGAATCTGATTCCTGTACAGTTCGCCGGTCGAGTTGGTTTCCAGCTAGGACACGCGACGACGGCAGAGCGTATTGTCCAGAATCTTAGTCCGGCCCTGCGAGACCTGAATGGGCTGAGGGATCTCGAACGGTGGCACAACCTTCGAGATGAAGTCCTATCGCCATATCGGAAACGGATCAGCGCAGTCGTTGACGAATGCATCACGATGCAATGGAACCTGCGAACGACCCCGTATTACCTGGCGACTGACGCGTTCGTCCTGAGTGAGCTCGAACGAAGCGAGAATCGGGAGCGCCTGATTGCCATTCTCACCGACCCCGCTCGGCGCGCGTGGGTAAGGGAAGTGTCAGGGTCCGATGCGATCGAGTCTGAACAGTACTGGCAGGTGCTTCAGCGTCTGAGCCCACGGTCACCCCTCGATGTCTCAACGTTTGATGCGCTTACAGCGGCTCTTGACCAGGATGACATCAGCCCGTCGGGACTTCGAGAAATTGGCTCCGCCGTTCGCGCAGCCCGGACTCGCCGCGACCCCTCGCGCGAGTCAACAAAGCTCGTCACAGAATCCCAACGGATCGGGCTCCATGTCGACTTGTACAGAGAGCTCCTTCGGCGAGGTGGTATCGCTGCGATCGCCGAACTCTCGAAGTTTTATGACGCGACTGCGTGGTCGCCATCCGAGCTGGAAGCGCTGGCGAATGCAATCGCAATCGAAGACGTGAAACCGCGTCGCCCCGAGCTAGCCGATCAGAGCCCCGAAGTGATCGAGTGGTGGGATCGAATTGAGACGCTTGCAGACATTGCTGCCTCAAAACGCCACAGGCCGGCGGGCTCGTCGCGGCGGTCTAAGACGCGTCGTGACAATTCGATAGCAGGCGTCGCTAGTAAGTCCGAATCTTCAACGCATCGAGGTGTCTCAAATCCGGGCTCCCTGATGCAGGAGTTGATCCAGTTGGCCGCAGGCGGCCATCCCGAAGAAGCGCTGGTCCGCCTCGACAACGAACTCCCCGCGGGGCGTCATCATCATGAGGCACTCGCTCAGGTACTGCCCCGCTTTTTTACGGGCCGGAACAGCGGCGACGTCTTGCGACTGATAGACGATCGTCTAGTCACCGACGGACGAGACCGAGCCATCGAGGAACTCTCACGTCGAGTAGCATTGCAGGCCGACTTCAAGACGGCACTTGCGCTGATATCCGACAGCATCACCAACCCAGTCGTAAGGTCGAGAGCTAACGATGCCGTGAGTGCCATCCTCAAGAAGCGGGACCGAAAATCGAAGGTTCGAATGCGACTCGGCGGTGAAGGATCGATCGTGGTCAACAGCCCGGCAGGGAAACGCGTGCGGCTTCCAAGAGACGCAACGCCAGTAGATTATGCGTTCGCGATACACACCGAGCTCGGTGAGCGGATCGTCACAGCATCGGTAAACGGGGCTGCAGTCTCACTGGATTGGAAACTCCAGGACGGCGACAAGGTTGAAGTTGTAGCGGATGCTCGACACGGGGCCCCGTCCCTCACTTGGCTGGCGTCCGTGAAGACGTCCCGCGCTCGCAACAGGATTCGTCGATGGCACTCCACCCGCTGATCGCTCGTTGCTGCGGACCGCGACATCCACGCGATGCGCGGTCCCATGCAGCGCACTTCAATCACACTCAGCACCTGATCCTCCCGTCCAGGGCCCCACGGTCAATCGCCCGCGAGCGGCCACTCGCTGCCGCACCCGGCGCTGAGTATCTGACCGTCAGCGGGCGAACGCTTGAACTCAGGGCGGCGGCCTAAGGGAGCTCAGTCGCGCGGCAGATACCCCTCCGGGTCAAGCCGAAAGCAGTTCGCACGTGCGAGCGCGCGGCCGACCGATGTGAGTTGGAAGGATGCGTCCTTCAGAGAGTCCCACCAATCGGCGAACGGTCCGAGGTGCGGCGTCTCAGCAATTCTGGTGCGCAGTGCCGCGCGGGCGCTATTGTCCTGCTGACCAAGCCCGAAAACGCTCGCGGCCTGCCTGATCACCTCTTCGTTGAAGCCCTCGCGGTTCTGGCGTGTCATCTGTTGCTTGTCGAAATTCGCCTTGCTAACCGTGTTCAGCCGCCGATAGCCGGGCTTTAGTTCGTGGTCCACGACGGCTGAGCCCCACGGGGAGTCGGGAAAGGCCCCACCTACAAGATCCGGGCCGGGGGCTTCAACCCCTGGTGCAACGTAGCCATTCAGTCTTTCGCCGTAGTACAGCTCGATCGTTTTCGTCCCACCGAACCCGCTGGTCCCAACGCGCACGGCGTCAAGGATGTCGAGATGGTCCAGCCACTCAGTACCTGACGGCAGGCCACCGTCGATCACACGCTCAAAGATGCCATCGAGGGTCTCAAGTCCGGCCGCGATGGACCCGGCGGCGGGCGTCCAGGTGGTCAAAGCATAGGTGGCCGTGAGCCCGCGGAGAGCCTTCTCGTCGACCCTATCCATGATCTCGATTGCACGGTCGATCCCGGCCACCACCGGACGCTCTCGCGGGTTCTCCACTCTCTTCGCAATCAGCGCGGCGAGCATGTCATAGTCGAGCTCCCGCTCGCTGGCCGCGGCGCCCTCTTGCGCCTTTCGATAGGCGCGGATCACAGCAGGATCCGCAAATGCGCCGAGCTCACCTGCATCGGCAAGCCGAGGAAGAAGTCGATCGTCGAGATGCCCGATTCGCGACTCGATCGCGGCGTGTGCCTCAGTTGAGTACGCTTCGACAAGTCGTCGGGTTTCTTCCTGCATGATGGCACGGACGCGCTCCTCAGTTACGCCCTGGTGAATGACAATATTCCCCGCAGCCTGGTACTGCCTGGATCCTTGGCCGCCGCGCTGGCTCTGCCCGGTGGGCCTCACTGGCGGGCGTCCTTAATGTCGCCACCTGCCTGCATCAGCTTCGAATTCCTCCCTGCGCGCTGCGTCTGCGACTGCCGCCTGGTCATCACTCGCCATGTAACGGCGCTTCCACCTGCAGCGCCAACGATCAGTCCGATGATCATTGTGCCGAGTCCATCGAAGAACCAGTCCATGATCTGCTCCCTACTCTGCCGAGGCGTCCGCACGCCATAGTCACGACGATATCGACCCGCGGCGACCCCGGAGTGCATCGCTGGCCGGCGCGGCAGACCGTTCATTTCGGGACGGAGACGAGCGGGGCGGCCGCCGGTCGACCGCGTGCGACAGGTTGCGGCGCCACCGTCAGGACCGCTGCGAAGAGGCCACGGCTCGAGGAGGTTTGACGACGAGGGTCGGAACCTTAATCGCGGACGTTCCTTCTGTCCTCGGTGGTCGATACTGTCAGTCTCGGCGGAGAAGGCGGATATCGCCCGACACGGATCACCCTTGATAGCGGCTCGGCTTCGCCGCGTCACATGGCTGTTCCCGATAGAACGTCCCGCAACCGAACCGCGTGTCTCGGTAGTCGGTGGCTGACTGCCACACCGTACCGGCTGGCTAGCGACTGGAGCGCTGACCCACAGCATTCATGTACACATACACGAGCTGTCGGCCCCGAACTCGGTGAAGCAACGGTCGCAGGGGCGCGCTTCCTGTTGGGCTCGCCGGCGCACTGCGGAGATTGCCGCGGGGCTCTCGCCCGCCAAGGGGCGTTCGTATGAGCGATGGTACCGCTCAGCGTTTCTGACTGGTCGCGCTGATAATCGGCGAGCAGCTTCGCCTCCTTGGCGTTGAGGCGAAGCGGCTTCTCGCTCGCCGTGCGGAACTCGTCCAAGTTCGAGTCCATGGCGTCGATCTTCCAGTTCACGCCGTTCAGCGTGCGTCCGAGCGCTTCGGCGCGAGCTCCCTGAATCGCTGGGTCGCGGCGCTTCCCGACGAGCAGAACTTGCAGCGCAGCTTCCTCGCCCTCAAACGTCCAGACCTCGTCGAGGTTGGTGGCTCCAGTCTGGAACTTCCCCTCATCGTCTGTGGGCACGCCGCCCATTCTGTCGATTCCAGTCCACTACCTGGCGGCATTACCAGACTTCGCCATCTGCGGCGGGCCGCCCGAGAGCGGGTCCTCACCCGTTCGGCGACAAGGCACCATCGTCTTACCCGCTGACGCAGTCGCCATCGTTCGTATGACAGGCTCGCGCGCAGGCGCGCTGATCGGGGCCGATCCGCGCGGCCTCAGGGCGCCACAGGCCGGGAGGTGCACCACCCTACTGGGGTTGACAGGCATCTTCGCTAGGAAGGACGGCGCGGGGAGCGCCTCATGAGCGGCGCCAGCACAACGCTAGGAGTGCACCACCTTGCAGGATTGGGGGCAACCTCAGGGGCGACTTGTCACAAACGGAATGCGAAATCGCCAAATTCTGCACAGAACGCTTTGAAAATGACGGGCTGAACAGGGATTTTCGGCGGAGACGGAGGGATTTGAACCCTCGGTCCCCGTAAGGGGACTCCACCTTAGCAGGGTGGTGCACTAGGCCTGACTATGCGACGTCTCCAGGCGCTGCCGGTCGAAACCGCGCGAACGCACCCCGCAAGCATAACGGTTTCGGAGCGTGCTGCCGAACCGGATGCCGCCGCATCCGGTCGATGGCACGATCAGCGCTGGGCGACGGTGCAGGTCACCTGGGCCGCGGTCTGCCCGGTGATCGACGACGGCAGCTGCACGGCCTCCTGCGTGGGCGTGGGTGCCGCAGCCGTCGCGCCGGCGTCGCCGGTGGCCGTCGGGCTGGGCGTGGCGCCCGGGTCGGCGGGCGACGGCGTCGCCTCACCGACGACCTCGGTGCCGTAGCCGTCGCTGGTCGACCCGGTCAGCTGGATCGGCTGGTTGTTGGCGAGCGCGTCGAAGAGCACCTTGGCCGCCGAGGTGACGGGGTCGACACGGGAACCGCCGGTCGCATACACCGTGGGGTACTGCACGAAGACGATGTCCTGGTACGGCACGCTGCGCACCGCCATCGCGATCTGCACCATCCGCTGCGGGTTCGCGAGGGTCGAGCTCAGCACGACCTGTGGCGGGTCGGCGGTCACCTGCGAGATCGCGGTGTTGGCGAGGTTGAAGAGGGTCGCCGGGTTGCCCAGCACACCCTCGGACTGCAGCTTGCGCACCAGAGAGCTCAGGAACTGCTGCTGGTTCGAGATGCGGCCGAGGTCCGAACCGTCGCCGATGCCGTGACGGATGCGGAGGAACTGCAGGGCTTCGACGCCCATCAGCGTGTGCTCGCCCTTGGTCAAGTTGAGCCCGGTGTGGCTGTCGCTGATGTCGTCGGCGACACAGACGTCGACGCCCCCGATGGCGTCGGACATGGCGATGACACCCGTCCATCGCGTCGCGGCGGCGAACTGGATGTCGATGCCGGTCAGCTTCTCGATGGTCGCCACGGTGCACGACAGGCCGCCGTACATGTACGACGCGTTGAGCATCTGACCGCTCATGGCCGAGTACTGCGTGCCGTCCGGACCCGTGCACGAAGGGATCGGCACGATCATGTCGCGCGGGAAGGAAACGACCGTGACGCGACGCGGCTGATCGGAGATGTGCACGAGCATCGTGACGTCGTTGCGCTCGCCGTCGGTGTCGCCGGCCTGGCAAGCACCGGAGAGGGCGGCGTTGGGCCCCTCGCAGGAGTCGGTGCCGACGACGAGGATGTTGGCGCCGCCCTCGATCTCGCCGAGCGTGGGCGGAAGCGCTTCGTCATCGCCGCCGATCGAGACACCGGCGGCCTGAACGGCACGCGCGGCATCCCACACATAGAACGCGCCCACGGCCGTCGTGCTCACCACGGCGACCGCGACGATCGCCGCGAGGATCGCGAGCACCTGCGAAAGCGGGTGCGGAGACTTCAGGATGCCGTGGCGGGCGACGGGCTGCCGACGAGGGCGCTCGGGGCGTGGACTCACGGGGGACCTTTCGACAGCGGGCACGACCGCTTCTGCGGAGGGTGTGGGATTCGAACCCACGGGACATCTCTGCCCACCGGTTTTCAAGACCGGGTCCATCGGCCGCTCGGACAACCCTCCCGATGGATGCCGCAGCATCCCTCAGACAGGCGACGAGTCTAGTCGACGCACGATGCCCATCATCGCGCGTCGTCCTGGGCGGCGGCTGAAAAGACGTCAGAGTTCGCGCAGGATGTCGGCGACGCCGCCGGCGTGCACCGAAGCCGTGACCTCTCCCGCTTCACGGCGCACCTCGTCGGGCCCCTGTCCCATCGCGATGGCACGGCCGCCGTGATCGAGGGCCCAGCGGAACATGCCGAGGTCGTTGCGACCGTCGCCCATCACGAGCACGCGCTCGCTCTCCACGCCGAGCCAGGTGCGCACGCGCTCCAGGGCGGTCGACTTGTCGACGCCCTGCGGCGCGATGTCGAGCCACGCCGACCAGCCCACGGCGTACGAGACCTTGGTGAGGCCGATGCGTTCGACGAGGGCCAGGAAGTCCTCGTCGGTCTCGTCGGGTGCGACCACGACGACGCGGCAGACGGGCTGCGCGACGAGCTCGGCGAAGTCGACTCGGCGCGCGTGCGCCAGGTTCCAGTCGTCGAGCCGCTCGGTGTAGAGCCGCTCGCCGTCGGCGAGTTCCACCATGTACTTCGCGTGCGGCAGGTGCGCGCGCAAGAGGTCGACGACCTCCGAGGGGTCGAACGTCTCGACGTGGAAGCGCTCGTAGCGGCCTTCTTCCGCGAAGTCGCCCCCGACGCGCTTCATGATGACGGCGCCGTTGGAGCAGACCGCGTACTCCGGGGCGAGCTCGAGCACGTGCTGGATGCCGCGGGTGCCCTCCCAGCTGCGGCCCGTGGCGAGCATCACCTCGTGTCCGGCGCGATGGGCGTGCGCGACGGCCTCCACGACACCCGGGCTGAGGGTCTCGTCCTCCAGCAGCACCGTGCCGTCGACGTCGAGCGCGATGAGCAGGCGCTCCGTCGCGACGGCGGGGTTCTCGGCATCCGTCGCCAGATCGTCGACGAGGTGCGCGGCCTTCGGCGCGTCGACGACCTCGATCGCACCCGTGGGCGGCAGACGGTCTTCGGCGCGCGGGCCGCTCATGCGATCGGCTCCGCCACCTCGAGGCCGCCGAGGTAGGGCCGCAGCACCTCGGGGATCACCACCGACCCGTCGGCGCGCTGGTGCGTCTCCAGCAGCGCCACGATCCATCGGGTGGTCGCGAGGGTGCCGTTCAGCGTCGCGACCGGAGCGGTCTTGCTCGCCACGCCGTCGACGCTCGGCCGGTAGCGCACGTCGAGGCGGCGCGCCTGGTAAGTGGTGCAGTTGCTCGTCGAGGTGAGCTCGCGGTACGAGCCCTGCGTGGGCACCCAGGCTTCGACGTCGTATTTGCGCGCGGCGCTGGAGCCGAGGTCTCCCGCGGCCACGTCGATCACGCGATAGCTCAGGCCGAGGTCCTGCAGCATCTGCTCCTGGAGCCCGACGAGGCGCAGGTGCTCCGCCTCGGCATCCTCCGGGGTCGTGTAGACGAACATTTCGAGCTTGTTGAACTGGTGCACCCGGATGATGCCGCGGGTGTCCTTGCCGTACGAACCGGCTTCGCGCCGGTAGCAGGTGGACCAGCCGGCGTAGCGCTTCGGGCCGGCGGTCAGGTCGAGGATCTCGCCCATGTGGTAGCCCGCAAGGGGGACCTCGCTCGTGCCGACGAGGTAGAGGTCGTCGGCCTCGAGCTTGTAGACCTCGTCGGCGTGCTGACCGAGGAAGCCGGTACCGCGCATGACCTCGGGACGCACGAGCGTCGGCGGAATCATCGGGATGAACCCGGCATCCAACGCCCGCTGGAGCGCGAGGGACATGAGGGCGTACTCGAGGCGGGCGCCGATGCCGGTGAGGAAGTAGAAGCGGCTGCCGGAGACCTTGGTGCCGCGCTCCATGTCGATCGCGCCGAGCTTCTCACCGAGGGCGAGGTGGTCGAGGGGCTCGAAGTCGAAAGATGCCGGTTCGCCGTGCGTACGGACGGTGACGAAGTTCTCCTCGCCGCCGGCGGGGACCCCGTCGATGACGATGTTCTCGATGCGGGCGAGGGCCGCGTCGGCGGCCTCCTCGGCCGCTGTGACCGCCTGCTGGGCGGCCTTGACGCGATCGCTCAGCTCCTTGGCCTGCGCGACGAGCGCGGGCTTGTCCTCCTTCGGCGCCGAGGCCACGGTCTTGCCGTGGGCGTTCTGCGCGGCGCGCAGCTCTTCGAACGCGGTGATCGCCGCGCGCCGGGCGCGGTCGGCTTCGATCGCGGCGTCGACGGTGTCGGCCGACTCGCCGCGCGCCTCCTGCGAGCGCTTGACGAGGTCCGGATTGTCGCGGAGAAGGGCGAGATCGATCACCCGACAGAGTCTACTGAGCGCGATCGGGTGCCACGGCGGCATCCGCCGAGAGACGGGTATGTTGGGCGGCATGGCCCCTGCT
Source organism: Microbacterium sp. PM5 (assembly GCF_003293595.1). Classification (NCBI taxonomy): domain Bacteria; kingdom Bacillati; phylum Actinomycetota; class Actinomycetes; order Micrococcales; family Microbacteriaceae; genus Microbacterium; species Microbacterium sp. PM5. The sequence goes on from NZ_CP022162.1 coordinate 1,616,191, forward strand.
GACGCTGCCGCCCCCGCCGACGACGGTTCGCCTCGCCGCGCGGCGCTGGTCTACAACCCGATCAAGGTCGAGGTCGATCAGCTGCGCGATGCGGTGACCCGTCACTCCGCCGACGCAGGGTGGGCCGAGCCGCTCTTCTACGAGACGACCGTCGACGAACTCGGCGACGGTCTGGCGCGCGAGGCTATCGCGGCCGGAGCCGATGCGGTGCTCGTCGCGGGCGGCGACGGCACGGTCCGCGCGGTCAGCGAGGCCATGGCGGGCGTGGAGGTGCCGCTGACGATCGTGCCGAGCGGCACCGGCAATCTGCTCGCCCGCAACCTCCAGCTTCCCCTTTCCGATCCCGACGCCATGATCGCGGCGACCTTCGCGGGCGATGTCCACGCGATCGATGTGGGGTTCGCGGAGCTGGTGCGCCCCGACGGACAGCGGGAGGAGCGTGCGTTCGTCGTGATGGGCGGCATGGGTCTGGATGCCGCCATGATCGCCAACACCAGCGGCGATCTGAAGAAGAAGGTCGGGTGGGTCGCCTACGTCGACGGCGCCGCCCGCTCGCTCGTGAAGGCCAAACCCTTCGGCATCATGTACCAGGTCGCCGGCCACCGGATGCACCGCGCACACGTGCAGAGCGTGCTCTTCGCCAACTGCGGCTCGCTGCCGGCCGGTCTGGAGCTGATCCCCGAGGCGTCGGTCGCCGACGGGCAGCTCGACATCGCGATCTTCCAACCCAAGACGGCCTTCGGCTGGCTCGCGGTGTGGCGCCGCGTCGCGTGGGACAACAGTGTGCTGCGCCGGTTCCGCGCCGGCCGGCGGATTCTGCGACTGCGCACGCGCGACAACTCCATCCGGTACGCGCGCGGCACCGGCATCCAGATCGCCGCCGGCGTCGCCACGCCGGTGCAGCTCGACGGGGACGAGTTCGGCGAGGCCACGGCCGTCGACGTCCGCATCCACGCCGGCGCGCTCCAGCTCGCCGTGCCCGCCGGGCACACCTCCCCCGCGCTCTAGCGGGGACGGCGGGCAATGTCGTCGAGGTGCGCGACGACCAGGCGGCGCGCCGCCTCCGCGTCATCCTCCCCGCCCCACACCGCGTGCAGGGCGGCGCCATCCAGCAGGGCGTGCAGCCGCTGGGCCTCCAGGTTCGGGTCGCGCCCGACGCCGAGGTCGTCCGCCTCTCGCAGAAGCTCGATGCACGCGCGACACGCCGCGGCGACCCCGCCGTTGAGGCGCAGGACCGAGTCGCGCAGCCGCGCATCGGTGAGAGCGAGCACGCCGAGCTGGATCTGGGCGAGCAGCTCCACCCGCCGGTCATGATCGAGAGGCAACAGCTGTTCCAGGATCTCCTCAGCGAGCCGACGTCCCGCGGAGTGCCCGAGAAGCCCGGCGATGCGCGCGGACACCCGCCGATCGATGAGCAGCAGACAGTGCTCGCGCAGCGCATGCTGCGTGGGAAAGGTGCGCCGCAGCGACGCGACGGCGATGCCCGCCTCGTCTGCCACGCCGCGCACCGACAGTCCCGCGAGGCCGTCGCGCTCGAGCACGCGCAGCGAGGCCGCGGCGATGTCTTGCGTGCGAGCGTCTTGGTCGATGAGCCGGGGCATGAGAGCTAGTGTGCCCCGACGGGCGGCGCTGACGACGCGCGTCGGGGCCAGATGGTGTAGCTCACAGCCCAGATCACGTCGGCGGCGAGGATGATCCCGAGGATCCGAACGTTGACCAGCAGTTCGTCAGCCCCGTTGCCGTCGCGGGCGAGCGCGATCAGCCCCCACGTGACACCGCCCGCGATCACCACCATGACGATGGTGCGCAACACGTCCTTCCAACACGCGATCGTGTATGCGGTACCCGAGAGCCTGACGGGCGGAGGCCCGGAGGCGAAACGGTGCGCGAAGCGCACGTCGGCCCACGAGATGACCTGATGGCCGAAGGCGACCGAGAAGCCGATGTAGATCGCGGCCAGCCCGTGCTGCCACGAGGCAGCCCCTCCACGGAGCAAGTCGACGGCCACGAGGATCAACAGCACAACGTCGATCGCCGGAGCCGCGATCAGCAGCGCTGCCCCCAGCCGCGGTCGCCGCAGCGGGTAGCGCGCGAGGAGGCCGGCGAGCACGGCTACCCAGAACCCGACCTCGCACGCCACGATCAGTATGACGATCATGCGACCCGCCTCTCCATGTTTGTGAGCACAACTGTACTCACAAAGATTCCCGCCACGTACCGCCATCGCCACCGCATACGCAAGGGCTCGCCGCAGCCCGACGCACCCGGCACGATGGAGCCATGCCGGCATCCCCGAGTCTCGTCTGGTTCCGCGACGACCTCCGCCTCGCGGACAACCCCGCGCTGCGTGCGGGCGTCGACCGCGGCGAGCCCGTGATCGCGGTGTATGTGCTCGACGAGGAGTCGCCGGGTATGCGCCCCCTCGGCGGCGCCGCCCGGTGGTGGCTGCATCACTCCCTCACCGCGCTCGGCGATCGCCTGCGCGAGAAGGGCACCCGCCTCGTCCTGCGCCGCGGCGCCGCATCCGAGGTCATCCCTTCACTCGCCCGCGAGGTCGGCGCCGGCGCGGTGTTCTGGAACCGGCGGTACAGCGCGCCCGAACGCGAGGTGGACGCGGGCCTCAAGACGTCACTGCGAGCCGACGGCCTCGAGGTCAGCTCGTTCGCGGCATCGTTGCTGTTCGAACCGTGGACCGTCCGCACCGGCGCGGGGACGCCCTACGGGGTGTTCACGCCGTTCTGGAAAGCGTGTCAGCAGCTTCCCGCTCCGCGCGAGCCGCTCGCGGAGCCGCGCGAGCTGCGCGGGGCGTCGACGTACCCGGCATCCGACGACCTCGACGACTGGGGGCTGCTGCCGACGAGACCGGACTGGGCGGGCGGGCTGCGCGAGCGCTGGACTCCCGGCGAACTCGCCGCACGCCACCGCCTGCGGGAGTTCCTCGCCGAGGATGTCGCCGACTACGACCGCGCCCGCGACGAGCCCGCCGGGGGCNCGACCTCGATGCTGTCGCCACGGCTGCGGTGGGGAGAGCTGAGCCCATTCCAGGTGTGGCACGCGGCCGTCGAATCGGGCGCCCGCGTAGCCGGCTTCCTCTCCGAGGTCGGCTGGCGCGAGTTCGCCTGGCACACCCTCTTCCACGCGCCGGATCTGGCGACCACGAACCTCAAGCCCGCGTACGACGCGTTCCCCTGGCCCCGACTGAGGCCATCGATGCTGCGCGCGTGGCAGCGCGGCGAGACCGGGGTTCCCCTGGTGGATGCCGGCATGCGCGAGCTCTGGGCGTCGGGCTTCATGCACAACCGAGTGCGGATGGTGACGGCATCCTTCCTCATCAAGAACCTCCTCATCGACTGGCGACGCGGCGAGGAGTGGTTCTGGGACACCCTCGTCGATGCGGATGCCGCCAGCAACCCGTTCAACTGGCAGTGGGTCGCCGGCTCCGGCGCCGACGCGGCCCCCTACTTCCGCATCTTCAACCCGGAGCTGCAGGCGAAGAAATTCGATGGCGACGGGCGGTACGTCCGCGAGTGGGCGCCGGATGCCGAGGACAGGGACCCCATCGTCGACCTGAAGGCATCGCGCGACGCGGCCCTGGCGGCCTACGAGGTCGTGAAGAACGCCGGCTGAGATTCGGCGGCGGAATGCGAGAGGCGCGCGCGGGGTTGTCGCTGTCGATGTCTCCCGCACTCTCCGTTCTCGACCTCGTTCCCGTCCGTTCCGGCCAGACCAGCAGCCAGGCCGTCGCCGCCTCGCTCGCGCTGGCGCAGCGCGCCGACGACCTGGGCTATCGCCGTTACTGGTTCGCAGAGCACCACAACATGCCGGCCGTCGCGTCGACGACGCCGCCGGTACTGATCGCTGCCACCGCCGCACGCACTTCGCGCATCCGCGTCGGCTCCGGCGGCGTGATGCTGCCGAACCACGCGCCGCTCGTCGTCGCGGAGCAGTTCGCCGCGCTCGAGGCCATCGCGCCCGGCCGCGTCGACCTGGGCCTCGGGCGAGCACCGGGAAGCGACCCGGTCATCACCCAGCTGCTGCGCATGAGCGGCACCTCCAGCGACGTCGACCGCTTCCCCGAGCACGTCCGCGACATCAGCGCGCTGATGTCGCCCGACGGCGCGACGGTGCGCCTCACGGGCCGCGCCGGCGACGACGACCGCTACGGCATCCACGCGACGCCCGCGGCGACGGGCGCGCCCGAGGTGTGGCTGCTCGGATCGAGTGACTACTCGGCGCAGCTCGCGGCCGCATTCGGGCTGCCCTACGTGTTCGCCAACCACTTCTCGGGCGAGGGCCTCGAGCGAGCGCTGGACCTCTATCGCGGCCAGTTCCAGCCCTCGGCGCACCTCGACGCGCCCCGCACCTTCCTCACCGCCAACGCGGTCGTCGCCCCCACCACCGCCGAGGCCGAGGAGCGCATGCTGCCGCAGGCGCGGATGATGGCACGTCTGCGCGGTGGGCGCCCGCTCACGGCGCTGGAAACCGTCGAGCAGGCCGCCGCGTCCGAGGCGGAGGACCGTCTCGCCAGCCCTCTTCTCGACGCGCTGCGGCGGCGCTGGTTCGTCGGCACCGGCGACGACGCGCGCGGGGCGATTGCGGCCTTCGCGGATCGCTACGGCGTCGACGAGGTCATGATCTCACCCGTGTCGGGAGCCTACGACGGGGAGGCTATGGATGCCGCGGCCGGCCGCATCCAGACGCTGGAACTCCTCGCGGCCTGAGGCCGGAGCGCCGCGCGTCAGAGCTCGGGGGCGCCGGAGATGAGACCGCGAAGCCAATCGCGGGCCTCGACGAACACCTCGTCCGAGTAGCGCTCGGGGTAGTGGACGATCGCACGGTCGGCGCGCGGATAGGAGCCGAGGTAGATCATCTTCGGGCTGAACCGCCGCAGACCCAGCAGCGCGTCGGCCATGCGCTCGTCCTGGATATGCCCGTCCGCATCGATGACGAATCGGTAGCGCCCCAGGGCGTCGCCGATGGGTCGCGAGGCGAGCAGCGACAGGTTGATCCCGCGCGTGGCGAACTGCTCGAGCATCTCCATCAACGCGCCCGGGTACTCCTCGGGCAGCTCGACGATCAGCGAGGTCTTGTCGGCGCCGGTCGGCGCAGGCGGCGCGACGGTGCGCCCCACCAGCACGAAGCGGGTGACGGCATTGGCGTTGTCGCCGATCTCCTCGGCGAGCAGTTGAAGGTCGTGGTGTTCGAGGATCGCGGGCGGCGCCACCGCGGCATCCGCGTCGCTGATCCCCTCCAACATGTCGACCGCGGAGGCCACGTTGCTCGACGCCGGCAGGTGCGCGTGGTCGGGCACATGGGCCGACAGCCACCGCAGGCACTGCGCGTAGGCGACCGGGTGCGCAGCCACGAGGGTGACGTCCTCGAGGCGGGTTCCCGGGCGGCCGACGAGCACGAAGTTCACGCGGACCAGATACTCACCGATGATTCTCAGCCCCGGCATCGTGGCCAGCGCATCCTGTGCGGTGGACACACCGCCGTCGACCGAGTTCTCGATCGCGATCATCGCGGCATCCGACCGGCCTTCGACCACGTCGGCGAGCGCTTCGGCGACATTGCGCACCGGACGCCAGATCTGGTCGCGCGCCTCGGGCACCTGCGCCAGCGCCGCTTCGGTGAACGTTCCGGCCGGTCCGAGATAGCTGTAGGTACGGCGCGCGGGCACGGATGCCGCAGACGCCTCGGTCGACGAAGGCGCGGAAGTCACGGGTGACAGCCTACGCTGAAGGGGTGATCCGCCGATTCTCCTCCCTCGCCGTCGTCACCGCCGCCATGCTCGCACTCGGCTTGAGCGCGTGCGCGCCCGTCGATGAGAAGCCGGTGACCCAGCCCACGCCGACCGGTTCTGCGAGCGCAACCCCGACGCCGACGCCCACTCCGACAGCGACGCCCTCGCCGTCGCCCACGGCCGATCTCGCCTGCCTCGTCGGCGAGTGGCACATGGGCCAGGACCAGGTCACGGCCTTCTACAACGACGTGAACTCGCTCATGGCGGGATCGGGTGCCAAGTTCACTCCGGTGGGCACCGCGGATCTCATCCTCCGCAAGGACGGGACCTACAAGTGGACCCCGGCCGAGCAGGTCACCGCGAACGTGTCGGGAACGACCATCCTCATCAACTTCAAGGGCTCGATCACGGGCACCTACACGGTCACCGGCAACGGGATCGGCAGCCAGACCCAGGACACGTCGGGCTTGGAGATCGTCGCGACGATCGACGGCAAGGGCACGGACGCCGGGGCCATCAGCCAGCAGATCTCGGTCGCGCCGATCAGCGACGCGAAGTACGGGTGCAAGCCCGAGACGCTGACGCTCATCAACAAGCTGTCCGACAGCACCGCGACCTCGGTCCTGCACCGGGAGTGAGCGGGGGCGCCGCGGCAGTGACAGACTGTGGACATGAGCCGCGCAGGACAGCCAGCCGAAGCCTCCGACCTCGTCGACATCGATGAGCTCATCGCCGCCTACTACGACCTCAAGCCCGATCCCACCGTCGCCGAACAGCGTGTCGCCTTCGGTACGAGCGGCCACCGCGGCTCGTCGCTGAGCACGAGCTTCAACGAGGACCACATCCTCGCGACCACCCAGGCGATCGTCGACTACCGCACGGCGCAGGGCATCAGCGGTCCGCTCTTCCTCGGTCGCGACACGCACGGCCTGTCGCTTCCGGCAGAGCGGACGGCGGTGGAGGTCCTGGTCGCCAACGGTGTGGACGTCCGTACCGACTCCCGCGATTCGTGGGTGCCGACACCGGCCCTCAGCCACGCCATCCTCACCTACAACCGCGACCTCGCCGACGACGACCCCGCTCGCGCCGACGGCATCGTGGTCACCCCCTCGCACAACCCGCCGCGAGACGGGGGCTTCAAGTACAACCCGCCCCACGGCGGCCCGGCCGACACCGATGCCACCGGCTGGATCGCCGACCGCGCCAATGCCCTCATCGCCGCCGGCCTCGAGGGCGTGCGGCGCACGCCCTTCAAGGACATCGACGCCGACACCCTCGGTTCGTACGACTTCCGTGAAGGCTATGTCGCCGACCTCGGCAGCATCATCGACGTCGCCGCCATCGCGAAGGCGGGCGTGCGCATCGGCGCGGACCCCCTGGGCGGCGCCTCGGTCGAGTACTGGCAGCTGATCGGCGAGCGCTACGGGCTCGATCTCACCGTCGTGAACCCCGAGGTCGACCCGACGTGGCGCTTCATGACACTGGACTGGGACGAGAAGATCCGCATGGACCCGTCGTCGCCGTCCGCGATGGCCGCACTCGTGGCGCGACGCCATGAGTACGACATCCTCACGGGCAACGACGCCGACGCCGACCGCCACGGCATCGTGACGCCGGATGCCGGGCTGATGAACCCGAACCACTACCTGGCGGTGGCGATCGACTACCTGTACGCGCACCGCCCACAGTGGGCGGCCGACGCCGCCGTCGGCAAGACCCTCGTCTCGTCGATGATCATCGACCGTGTCGCTGAGGCGCTCGGCCGGCGCCTGCTCGAAGTGCCGGTCGGGTTCAAGTGGTTCGTTCCCGGACTCCTCGACGGGTCGGTCGCGTTCGGCGGCGAAGAGTCGGCGGGAGCCTCCTTCCTGCGTTTCGATGGCTCGGTGTGGACGACCGACAAGGACGGCATCCTCCTGTGCCTTCTCGCCGCGGAGATCCTCGCGGTGACCGGCAAGACGCCGTCGCAGCGCTATGCCGAGCTGGAGGCCCAGTTCGGCGCCTCCGCCTATCAGCGCGTGGACGCCCCGGCGACGCCGGCGCAGAAGTCCGCCCTGTCCAAGCTCGCCCCGGAGGCGGTCACCGCGACCGAGCTCGCCGGCGAGCCGATCACCGCGAAACTGTCGCACGCGCCCGGCAACGGCGCCGCAATCGGTGGCCTCAAGGTGCAGACCGCAGACGCCTGGTTCGCCGCACGCCCCTCCGGCACGGAGGACGTCTACAAGCTGTACGCCGAGTCGCTGCGCGGCGAGGATCACCTGCGCGAAGTGCAGGCCGAAGCCCGCGCCGTCGTCGCTGCCGCGCTGGGCGACGCGTGACACGCACCGATCGCTGACCGCACGAACGGAAGCGGCCCCGGCCCCCGACGAGGGGGACGGGGCCGCTTCCGTCTCTCAGGCCCGCACGGGGCGGCGACGCATGACCAGCGCCGCGCCGGCGAGGACCAGGAGCATCGCGATGACCAGAGCCACGCCGAACGGAGCCGTGGCACCGGTCGTCGCGAGCGCCGTCGGCGCTGCCGTCACCGTGACCGCGTACCACCCGATCACCGCTCCGGAGGCGTCGGTGACCGCAAGCCGGTGTGCGCCTGCGGGGACGTCGAGCGGAACGGTCACCGCGATGGTTCCCGCTGCCGAGACGGTCGCCGTGCCGAGGGCTCGCGGCGTCGAGAACAGCCACGCACCCACCGAGCTGCCGGCGCGATCGGTGCCGACCTGGATCGACACGGTGGAGCCGGCGGCGATGGTCGCCGGACCCGAGATCGCACCCTGCAGCGCCGCCGTGAGGTCGCCCTCACCAGGCGCTCCCGTTCCGGCGGATGCCGACGGCGACGGCGAAGCGGGGCTGCTCGGGGACGGGGAGGTGGAGCCACTCGGCGACGGCGAGGGATCCGGCGTCGGCGTGGTCGTCGCCTCCTGACCCGTGACGGTGTCGGAGACCGTGGTGGCAGCCGTGAACCCGTCGGCGGCTGCCGTGAGAGCGACCGTCAGCGCGTGTCCGACATCGGCGGTGGTCACGGTGTACTGCGTCGACACCGCTCCATCGATCGGCACCCCGTCCCGACGCCAGGCGTAGGTGAGCTGCGCCGTCGACGGGTCGACGGTGCCGGCGACAGCCGTCAACGTCGCACCGACCGTGGGCGTGCCGGTGATCGTCACGCCCGAGACGACGGCATCGCGGGTGACGGCGACCGTGTACACCTTCTCGGCGCCGGAGACAGCCGTGACACGGACAGTGGCCGTGCCCCCGCCGTCGGCGGGCTGGACGATCGCGACCGTCGCATCCTCGTCGACCGCTGTCGCGGCCACCGTCGGCCACGTCGATCCGGGCACCGACACCGCATAGGCCGTGCGGTCGGCGGTGAAGTCCTGCACGGACGTGGAGCCGACGCTCAGCCGTGCGAGGTCCGCGACCGACGACGCCGAGGGAGCCGGCGCGTAGATCTCGACCTCCGACACGATGATGTGCGTGTTGGGGTAGGCGTTCATCACGACACGGATCTGATCGGCCGATGCCGCGCCGACGGGGACGTCGACGGAGGGATCGCCGGTCGCCGGGGTTCCGACGGTGATCGTGTCTCCGGTGACCCAGGAACCCGAGCCGAGTCGGTAGTCGATGTGCATCGTCTGGGCCCACGAGGTGCCCCCGTCGCGCTTGAAGTACACCTTCACGTGCGGGACGGGAACCGCAGCGGACAGGGCGTAGGTCAGCGTGTCGGCGGCGTTGAGCGTGCCGCTGCGCCAGTTCGACCATCCCTTGTCCGTCGTGATGCCGTTGATCGTGTTCGAGGCGGGGTAGCCGCTCTCGGTGTAGGTCGCGGACGCCGTGCTCGTGCGTGCGACGTTGTTCTCCGTCGGCTCCGTGACGATGACGCTGAGCGTGGCCGGGAGCGTGCCCCCGCCTGCGACGCTCGCACTGCCGCTGATCGAGACGATGCCGGGCTGCGCGAACGCGGCATCCGTCACGCCCGACCACGACCAGGTCACCGGCGCCGAGGCCGTCGCTCCGCCGGCGCGCACCTCCAGAGGCACGGTCGTCGGCGACGCGGCGGCGACCGTGCCCGCGGAGGCTCCCGTGTACGTGGTGAGCGAGACGGGCAGTGCCGCCGTATAGGCGCCGACGTCGACCACCGCCCGCACGGTGAACGGCGTACCGAACAGATCGGTGCCGCTGCCTGCGACGATGGTGGTGCCCGGGGCCCAGTCGTGGCCGTCGAGGCTCCACGTCACGGCGGCCGTGCGCGTGCCACCGCCCACGTAACGGATCGGCACCGTCGTGGGAAGCACCGGCGCGACGCCCACGGCGGTCGTGGTCGTCACGTCGGGCACGCTCTGCACCGCGGTCGGGGCGAGCGTCCAGGCCTGGTTCGCGCCGTTGTTCGAGGTCCACAGCCCCACACTGGTGCCGTCGGCCGTACCGGCGCCGTTGACGTCGAGCACGCGGGTGGACGCGACGTTCAGCAGCGAGAATCCGCGTCCGTCGAGCGTGGTGGGCATCCACTGCGCCGCCGGGTTGGTCGCGGCCTGCTCCGGTGTCGCACTGATCACCGTCAGGTTCGTCCCGGATGAGGCCAGGTAGCGCCCGTCGGCCGCCCGCAGCAGCACACGCTGGCGGTCGGAGCCGGCGCCGGTGAGCGAGGTCGCCGTCCAGGTCTGCGCCGTCGCGGCATCCGCCGTCGTCGCCGCACTGCGGATGGTGAGCGCCGACCCCTGCACGGTGAGAGCCTTGCCGCTCTGCACGCCCAAGAGCTGGTAGGCCGCGCCGTCCTTCACCTGCGGCGCGGACGCCGCAACGCCCGACACGCCCGACACGACGAAGGTCGTGACGGACTTGGCCGGCACCGTGAGGGTCGCCGTGCGCGTGATCGGGTCGACGGCCACGGCGGAACCGGTGACGAGCGCGTTCTTCTCGACATCGTCGGCCGGAGACTGCGTCGTGACGACCGGGGTCACGGTCGCGCCCGGCGCGATCGATGCGAAGTTCGACAGGTCCAGACGCACGGTGCGGGCGGTGGTCTCCGTGTTGACGTGGACGAGGTTCACCCCGGTACCGGATGCCGAGACGGCGGCGGTGGTCTGCGTGTCGTTGGTGGGGACGATGTGGTCGCCCGGGCGGATGAAGTGGGTGAAGTTGCGCACCGTGTTGTACTTCGCGTTGGTGACGACCTTGCACGAGGGGTCGGCGTCGCCGTCCGTGAGGCGCCGCTTCGAGTTCCCGTCGGCGTTGCAGTCGAAGTCGACGAGGACGCTGCCCCAGTTGAGCTTTTCCACCTTCTGCATGTTGTAGAGGTCTTCGACCGGCTGCCAGAACACCCAGGCCCGCGGTTCGAGCTCGCGGAGGTCATCGATCATGTGGCCCGCCATGCCCAGACCGTTGTCGATGTTGGTCTGGTTGAAGCCGGACTTCGAGGTGTCCCAGTCGCCTTCGACCTCGCTCATCCACAGCGGCTTGTCAGCGGTCTTGGCGATGTCGCGCACCATCGTGCGGTTGGAGGTTCCGTACGTGTGCACGTTGAGTTGGGCGACGGCGTCCTTCGATGACTGCGACCACCCGTTCCAGTCCGTGACGAAGGTGGACGGGTTCGTCTCGTCCATGGCCGAGATCGGAACCTTGGTCGTGGTCGACGGGGCCGCGAGACGCGCCGCGAGCGCCTGGATCATCTGATCCTGGCGCTGCGGGCCGATGTGCGCCCCCTCCTGGCGACTGGCCGAGGTCGGCCAGGTCGCGCCCTGCGGGATGGTCGTGCCCCAGTAGTTCGTGTTCGGCTCGTTGAACGGGTCGAGGGAGTCGAAGGTGATGCCGTAGGTCTGCTCGAGGTGCTCGACGACCTTCACGAGGTACCCGGCGAACTTGTCCATGTCGGCGGGCGCCAGCTGCTCGGCGCTGGCGTTGTTGATGCCACCCGAGACGTACCCGCTCTGCGTCAGGAAGTAGGGCGGGGAGTTGCTGAACGCCTCCCACTTGGTGATCTTGTCCTTGAGCGCTTCGATCCACCAGCGCTGGGTCGCATCGGCGTTCCAGTTGAACGCGGACGGGTCGTCGGGGTTCCAGGCGGCGGCGTAGCGTGCGCGGTCGGCGTAGGTGGAGGTGATCGGCCCGGAGCCGTCGCTCTTGCCGAGATCCGGGTTCCACCACCCCTGCACGGCACCGCCCGGACGCAGATACGACGGGACGTCGGTCGCGTTGCCGCCGCCGATGTTGTAGCGGGCGATGTTGAGGTTCAGCCCGTCTTCGCCGAACACCTTGTCGAGGAGGTCCTGTCGAACCGCCTCCGGGTAGCCACCGGTGGCGTTCGCGAACCAGACTAGGCTCGTCCCCCACCCTTCGAAGGGCTCGGAGGCGTAGGCGGGGTTGGGGGTGATCGTCACCGTGGGGGGCGCGGATGCCGCCGCCGCAGGCTCGGCAGCCGCGAGCGGCGCCACGAGTCCGGTGATGCCGAGGGCGGTGACGGCGGCGAGCGCGATCAGGCCGGGGGACTTCATCGTGGGGGATTCCTCTCTGTGTCGCGTCGTCGCGAACCGGGAGCTCGTCATGTTGACGTTAACATGGCTCGCGTACAAGCCTAGAGGAGTCGCAATGTTGACGTCAACACGCGATGTTCGCGTCGCGGCGGCGCCCCCTCGTCAGGCCACGCGTGCGACACCTGCTGCGAGCTGCGCCCCGGCGGCGCGCAGCCACCGCGCGGGATCGGCGAGCGCAGCCTCCGTCGACCCGGCGAGGTCGGTGAGCGCGATCGCCGCGGAGAACGCGGTCGCATCCGCTGTGGGGGCGACCCGTCCGGCGACGAGGACCGTCGGCACCCCGGCCGCGCCGGCCGCCGCGGCGACCACGGAGGGCGCCTTTCCCGCCGCGGACTGATCGTCGTAGGCCCCCTCACCCGTGACGACGACATCGGCCGTCGCGACGGCATCCGCGAGTCCGACGAGGCGGGCGATCTCCTCGGCGCCGGAGACGAGTCGTGCTCCCCACGTCAGCAGGGCGAAGCCGGTGCCTCCCGCCGCGCCCGCGCCCGACACCATCGGATCGAGCGGGAACAGCGACGCGGCATGCGCGAGGCCCGCCTCCGCGTGCGCGATGTCGTCGATGCCCTTCTGCGGACCGAAGACCGCGGCCGCACCCGAGGGGCCGAGCAGGGGATTGGTCACGTCGGAGAGCACGACGATGCCGCCGGCAGGAGGCGGTCGCAGCGCGGCGGTGTCGACGTGGGCGATCGCCGCCAGCCCTCCGGCGCCGTCGGACACCGCGGCGCCGTCGCCGTCGACGAACCCGGCGCCGAGCGCCGAGAGCATGCCGACGCCGAGATCGGTGGACGCGCTCGATCCGATGCCGAGGACGAGGCGCTCCACGCCATGGTCGAGCGCGGCGGCGATCGCCTCGCCGAACCCGCGCGTCGACGCATCCCAAGGACGCAACCGACCGCCGAGCAGTTCGATCCCGCTGGCCGCCGCGAGCTCGACGACCGCGGTGCTGTCCGGCAGCAGCAGCCATGCGGTCTCGGCGGGCGTTCCCGCGGGCCCGGTGACCGTGAGCGGCATCCGCGTCGCACCCGGGACGGCGGCGGCGAACGCGTCCAGCGTGCCCTCTCCCCCGTCGGCCATCGGCCGCAACAGCACGTCGTCGGCGGGCCGCGCCGCGAGCCATCCGTCGCGCAGCGCAGCGGCGGCCGCGGCGGCGGGGATCGAGCCCTTGAAGCTGTCGGGGGCGAGGACGACGCGGGTCATGGGCGCGATGCTACGCGTTCACCTGCCCGCGGCATCGGGTACCCGCTCGCATCGGGCAGGATGGACACATGACGTGGCTTGTGACCGGCGGAGCGGGATACATCGGTGCGCACGTGGTGCGCGCTCTACAGGCGTCGGGCATCGCCCCGGTCGTCGTGGACGACCTCTCGAGCGGCCACGCGTCGTTCGTGCCGGACGGCGTACCGTTCGTGGAGGGCACGATCCTGCATCGCGCACTGCTGGCCGACACGATGCGCGAACACGGCGTCACGGGCGTGATCCACGTCGCCGGATTCAAGTACGCGGGCGTCTCCGTACAGCGCCCGCTGCACACCTACGAGCAGAACGTCGAGGGCACCCGCGTGGCGCTGGCGGCCATGGCGGATGCCGGTGTGCACAACATCGTCTTCTCTTCCTCGGCCGCGGTCTACGGCACCCCTGACGTGCCGCTGGTGACCGAGGACCTTCCCAAGCGCCCCGCGTCGCCGTACGGCGAGTCGAAGCTCATCGGAGAATGGCTGCTGCGCGACCAGGCGGTCGCCACGGCATCCGACGAGAACCCGCTGCGGCACACCGCGCTGCGCTACTTCAACGTCGTCGGCTCGGCCGACCCCTCGGTGTACGACACCAGCCCCCACAACCTCTTCCCGATCGTGTTCGAGAAGCTGCTCGCGGGCGAGACGCCGCAGATCAACGGCGACGACTACGACACGCCCGACGGCACCAACGTCCGCGACTATGTGCACGTCGGCGACATCGCCGCGGCGCATGTCGTGGCGGCGCAGCGTCTGGAGGCGGGTGAGCCCGTAGAGGCCGCCTACAACCTCGGCTCGCAGAACGGACTGAGCGTGCGCGAGATCATGGATGCCATGGCCCGCGTGACCGGCATCGACTTCACCCCGAAGATCGGGCCCCGCCGCCCCGGCGACCCCGACCGCATCGTCGCCACGGGCGAGCTCGCCGCGCGCGACCTCGACTGGGCCAACCGCTACACGGTCGACGAGATGGTGCGCACGGGCTGGGAGGCGCGCCGCGCCGCGCGCTGACGCACGGCGGCGTGCGACTCGCATGGGGAGTCCTGCCCATGTCGCATGGCCGCCACCAGCGCCTAGGCTCGCATCGACACCAGGAGGCGGACCAGGCCGGGATCAAGGGCGGGCCGAGGGGAGTCCGTCATGCTCGTCGGGTTCAGTCAGGGCGGCATCCTCGCGGGCCACCTCGCCGCCTACCGCTCGGACGACGACAACTTCGGTGCCGTCGTCGTCTGCGGCGCACCGATCGACAACATGCCGATCCCGGACCGCGCGCGCGTGATCTCCGTGCAGCACGAGGGCGACCCCGTCCCGAAGCTCGACTTCTTCACGCTTCCTCCCACTCGCCCGAACTGGCAGACGATCACGTCGGCCGCGCCTGGCAACCCGACCGACGTGACGAAGATCCACGACGCCGGGCAGTACGCACGAGGCGAACAGCTACACCGAAACGGAGTACTACTCATGGCAGGAATGAGACGCGGATGGACGGTCGCGGCCGATTCTCGCGTCGCGAGCGCAACGGTCGCGCAGGGGCAGAGTGGTTTCTCCTCGGGCGGGATCGTGGAAGTCGTCACGTCCGGTGAAGACCCCGTCACCTCCGATGAGCTCTCTGCACTCCTGCTGGCCGCGCGCCATGCGGGCAGCCGCGAGCCCGGTCACATCGATCTCTTCACGAAGAGTCAGTCGAGCGCCTCGCTCGACCTCACCGCCGCAGCCGACCAGCTGGGCATTCTCTACAGCAAGATCGGTGATGGGATCGACGTCAGCAGCGGCGGGATCAACGACGCTCTCGGAACAGGTCGATGACGGACACCGACACGGCGACGACGCCGACGCTCCGCTTTAGACTCGCCGGCGCGTGGCATCCGGTGCTGTGGAACGAGCTCAGCTCTGCGGAGCTCATCGCCGACTGAAGCGCAGCGCGGGCGCGCGCCGCGCCGCGAGAAACCACATTCAGCGCAAGAAACACCCGCCGCGTTGGTTTCTCGTGGCGGATGTGGTTTCTCGCGCGGGAGAACGCGCGGAGCGGAGGCTAGCCGAGTCGCACGACCGCCCACGAGACGGCCGGCAGTGACACGCGCAGCTCGTCGCCCTGGCGGATGACCTCCAGCGACTGCGGCCGCACCCGGTCCGGGTCGGCGAGCGTGTTGGCGACCCGGTAATCGGCATCGGTGATCATCCACGACTCGACGACGGCGAGGGATGCCGCGTCGAGCTCGCGCAGATCGATCACGAGCTCCGCGGCATCCGACACCGAGCGGTTCACGAGGAACACGCTCGTGCCGGCGTCGTCGGTCGTGGCGACCGCGTTGACGGCGGAGACGTCGCCGAAGCGCGCGCTCTGCACGCGCGGCGCGCCGTCGATCTCGACCCGCCGCGCGGTGCCGCGGCCGAGGCGGGACGTGAGCGAGAAGGGGTAGAAGGTCGTCTGGCGCCACGCGGGACCGCCGGGCTCGGTCATGATCGGTGCGATGACGTTCACGAGCTGTGCGAGCGAGGCGGAGCGCACGCGATCGGCGTGCTGGAGCAGCGTGATGAGCAGATCGCCCACGACGACGGCATCCATCACGTTGTACTGGTCCTCCAGCAGCCTCGGCGCCACCGGCCAACCGTCGGGAACGAGGTCTCCCGCCTTCGTGCCGTCGTCGGCGAACTGGTACCAGACGTTCCACTCGTCGAACGAGAGCATGATGCGCTTGTCCGATCCGCGCTCGTGCGCGATCTCGTCGGCGGCGGCCACCACCTCGCGGACGAACAGGTCGGTGTCGACGGCCGAGACGAGGAACTCCTGCGCCTGGCCGTTGCGCTCCTGGTAGTACGCGTGGCAGGAGATGAAGTCGACGTCGTCGAACGTGTGCCGCAGGACGTCGCGCTCCCACGCCCCGAACGTGGGCATGTCACGGGCCGACGAGCCGCAGGCGACGAGCTCGATGGTGGGATCGAGCATGCGCATCGCCTTGGCCGCACGTGAGGCGAGCGTGCCGTAGTCCTCGGCGTTGCGGTGACCGAGCTGCCACGGACCGTCCATCTCGTTGCCCAGGCACCACATCCGCACGTCGAAGGGGGTCTCGCGTCCGTTCGCGGCGCGCACGCGAGTCCAGGCGGTGTCGGCGGCGACGTTCGCGTACTCGAGCAGGTCGAGGGCCTCGGCGACATCGCGCGTACCGAGGTTCACGGCGAGCATGAGGTCGCTGCCGACCTTCTCCAGCCACGAGGAGAACTCGTGCAGGCCCACCTGGTTGGTCTCGGTCGATCGCCACGCGAGGTCCAGGCGCCGCGGCCGATCCTCGCGCGGGCCGATGCCGTCTTCCCAGCGATAGCCGGAGACGAAGTTGCCGCCCGGGTAGCGGATGGTCGTGACGCCGAGCTCCTGCACGAGCGCGATCACGTCGGTGCGGAAGCCCTCGGCATCGGCAGTGGGGTGTCCGGGCTCGTGGATGCCGTCGTAGATGTGCCGTCCGAGATGCTCGACGAACCCGCCGAAAACTCGGGCGTCGACGTCGCCGACGATCTCGGCAGCACGCACACGTGCGGTCATGGGTTCTCTCCTCACCATTCGACGGGCCTCACCATTCGACCGGCCCGAGCAGCAGCCGATCGCTGAACGCGAGTTCGGCGGCGCCGGTCGGCTCCAGGTCGAGCACCGTGAACACGTTACGACCCGCCCGCGTCAGCGGGGCGGGGACGAACAGCGAGTGCTGCGGACCCGTCTGCCAGAAGCGACCCAGGCAGAACTCTCCAATCCACACCAGCCCTGTTCCGAGCGCCGTGAGATCGACGACGAGGTCACGCGGCGCGTCGAGGTCGACGACAGCGCGAAGCACCGCGGCACCGGCGACGGGCCCGGCATCCGCACCGGATGCTTCGGCGGCGCGCGCCGGCAGCTGCTCCCAGGGCACGACCACGACGTCCCACGCGGCGGGAACCAGCCCGCCCACGGTGACCGGACCGATCAGGCCTTTGTCCTCGCCGATGCGCGGTCCGTAGTTCACGCGTCCCTGGTCTTCGACGAGGATGCCGAGAACGCCGGTGCCGCGCGGCAGCACGAGCGTGCGTTCACGGCGGTCGCGCGAGAGGACGCCGACGGGCACGCCGTCCAGGCTCACCCAGGCACGGTCGCGCACCTCGCCGATCGCGAGCACCACCGGCGCCTCACCCTGCGCCAGACGGGTCTCGTAGCGCAGGAAGCCGCGCGAGACGCCGAGCTCGTCCATCGTCGGCGCGTGATCGTGGTGCTGTGCGGGCTCGGCGCGCAGAAGGTCGGCGAGCGTGACGACGCCTTCGAGCGGGACCGGCGCCGGGGCCGCCGCGAGGGGCGGCAGCAGATCGGCCGCGGTCGCCTCGGGAACGGGCGCGTAGCGGGCGATGACCTCTCGGAACGCCCAGAACTTCTCCGTGGGACGGCCGGCCTCGTCGAGCGGGGCGTCGTAGTCGTAGCTCGTGATGGTCGGCTCGAAGACGCCCTTGTCGTTGGCACCGTTCGTCAGGCCGAAGTTCGTGCCGCCGTGGAACATGTAGATGTTGACCGAGGCGCCCGACTGCAGCAGAGCCTCCAGTGACGCGACGGATGCCTCCGTCGAGGACGTGCGATGGAACGATCCCCAGTAGTCGAACCATCCGCACCAGAACTCCGAGCACATGAGCGGGCCGGTGGGCTGGTGCGTGCGCAGGACGCGCAGGCGATCGGCGACGTTGCCGCCGAAGGAGCCGGTGCGGTGCAGCTCGGGCAGACTGCCGCGCGAGAGCATCTCGTCGGTCGGCTGGTCGACGCTCGTGAGCGGGACCGTCACGCCCGCATCGAGATACGTGTCGCGGAGGGCGCGCAGGTAGCTCTCGCGCTCCTGCGTCGTGAAATCGCCGTAGGCGCCGTACTCGTTCTCGACCTGCATCAGGATGACCGGGCCGCCGCGATCGATCTGGCGCGGCACCACGATCTCGAGCACTCTGCGAAGGAAAGCCGTCACGGGGGCGAGGAAACGAGGGTCGGCCGAACGGACGCCCATGTCGCCGTCGAAGAACAGCCAGGCGGGAAGACCCCCGCCGTCCCACTCCGCGCAGATGTAGGGCCCGGGGCGAACGATCGCGTGCATTCCTTCGGCCGCGACCAGATCGAGGAAGCGGGCGAGATCGAGCGCACCGTCGGCGCGGAAGACTCCGGGTTCGGGCTCGTGCTCGTTCCAGGGAACGTAGGTCTCGATCGTGTTCAGCCCCATGAGGCGGGCGGCGCGGATGCGATCGGCCCACTGGTCGGGGTGCACACGGAAATAGTGGAGGGCGCCGCTCAGCACCCGGTACGGCTGGTCGTCGAGCAGAAAGTCGCTCTCGCCGATGCGGAAGGATCCGGTAGCCATGCGGGCCTCTCAATCACTGTCTTCTCACAGCCGCGGCGGTGGGGTGATCGGGACCACCCCACCGCCGCAGATCCTGCGAAGGGCTTACTTGTTGACGCTGAAGCCCTGGTCCGTGCCGTACGACACGTTCTTGTCCTGCCAGGCCTTCAGTCCGTCCGCGATGGACGTCTTGTTCAGGTAGGCCTTGCCGACGGTGTCGGCGTAGATGCTGTTGGCGTACGACTGCCACGGCAGGTACTGCCATCCGGTGCCCACCGACTTGGTCGCGTCGACGAGAACCTGGTTAATGGCCTGGCCACCGAAGTAGTCCGAGGTCTTGTTCAGGAAGTCAGACGACTCGAGGTCCTTCGTCGTCGCGGGGAAGCCGCCCGACTTCAGGAAGACGTCGATCGAATCCTGCGAGTTGTTCAGCCACTTGAGGAAGCCGGCCGCGAGAGCCTGGTTCTTCGAGCCCTTCATGACGACCTCGGACGATCCGCCGTTCTCGGCCGTGGCCGGGGTGCCGTCGTAGGTCGGCATGGGCGCGACAGCCCACTTGCCCTTGCCGCCGGGGACGTTGGCCTCGAGAACACCCGGCATCCAGGCGCCGATCGGCAGCGAGGCGATCGTGCCGTCACCGAGAGCCTGGAACCACTGGTCGCTCCAGCCGGGGATGTTGCCGAGCGAGCCGCTGGCGAGCAGCTTGTCCCAGACAGCGGTCCACTTCTTCGCGCCCGCGTCGTTCAGGTCGATCGTGACATTCTCGCCATCGGTCTTGAACGGGCGGCCGCCGGCCTGCCAGATCATCGAGGTGCCGAAGCCGGCGTCGGTGCCCTGGTCGTTCGTGATGAACTTCGTCGGGTCTGCCGCGTGCAGCTTCTCACCCGCCGCGACGAACTCGTCCCACGTCTTCGGCACGGTCAGACCGAACTTGTCGAAGACCTCCTTGTTGTAGAACAGGGCCATGGGGCCCGAGTCCTGCGGAAGGCCCCAGATGCCACCGTTCTGCGACACCGCACCCCACGTGGATGCCGTGTAGTCGTCCTTGAGGTCGCCGAAGCCGTACGCGCTGAGGTCCAGGAGCGAACCGGCCAGCTGGAACTGCGGGAGCGACTGGTACTCGATCTGGACGACGTCGGGGATGCCCGAGCCGGCCGAGATCGCGTTCTGCAGCTTGGTGTTGTTGTCGTTCGCGCCACCGGTGTTGACGAGGTTGACCTTGACGTTCGGGTAGGCCTTCTCGAACGCGGCGACCTGATCCTTGGCGGAAGGGGTCCACGTCCAGTAGGTGATCTCGCCGCCGGCCTTCAGGGCCTCGTCGATCGACGACGCGCTGCCGCCCGAGCTCGAGCCGCCGTTGCCGCCGGCGCACGCCGCGAGGCCGCCGCCGATCAGGAGCGCGGTGGCTCCGATCGCGACCACACGCGCGATCTTCTTGGTGCTTGTCATGCTGTGTCCTTCCGCTTCTTTGTCGGATATGGGTGGGTGGGTGGGTATGGGACGCCGCGCAGTGACACCCCTGTCACTGCTTGACGCTTCCCGCGCTCAGGCCGGACTGCCAGTAGCGCTGGAGGAGGAGGAAGGCGATGACGATCGGAACGATCGTGAGGAGCGACCCGGTGATGACCAGGTTGAAGATCGGCTGCGAGCTGACGCCGACGGCTTGGAGGTTCCACTGCTGCAGACCGATGGTCAGCGGGAACAGGTTGGGGTCGTTGAGCATGATGAGGGGCAGGAAGTAGTTGTTCCAGGTCGCCACGATCGCGAAGAGGGCCACGGTGACGACGCCGGGCGCCAACAGACGCAGTGAGATCGTGAAGAACGTCCGGAACTCACCCGATCCGTCCACGCGGGCTGCTTCGAGCAGTTCGGTGGGCACGGAGTCGACCGCGTAGACCCAGATCAGGTACAGACCGAAGGGCGAGATCAGGGACGGGATGATGATCGCCCACATCGTGTTCGTGAGGCCGAGCTGGCTGAACATGAGGAACGTGGGCACGGCGAGGGCCGTTCCCGGCACCGCGATGGCACCGAGGATCACGGCGAAGACGGCGCGCTTGCCGGGGAAGTTGTACTTCGCGAGGCCGTAGCCGGCCAGCGTCGCCAGCAGCGTCGCACCCCCGGCTCCGATCACGACGTAGATCAGCGTATTCAGGAACCACCGCAGGAAGATGCCGTCGTTGTAGGTGAGGACCTGGCCGATGTTGTCGAACAGGGCGAAGGGCCCCGAGAACCACAGGCCGAACGATCCGATGAGCGACTGCTGCGTCTTGGTCGAGCTGATCACGAGCCACAGCAGCGGCAGGAAGGAGTAGATCAGGAACAGCGACATGATGATCGTCAGCAGGGGCGACTTGCGCGGCCCCTTCTCGCCGATCTCGGAGCGCCGACGGCGACGGGGACGACCGGTCATGGTGCCGGTGTGGTCGAGGGGCAGGCCGGCCATCAGCGGTTCTCCTTACGGGTGCCGCGCAGCTGGACGACGTAGGCGATGACGGCGGTGATGACGCCCATGATGATCGCGATGGTGGCGGCGTAGTTGACCTGCTGGCCGATGAAGCTCAGGTTGTAGGCGTACATGTTCGGGGTGAAGTACGTCGTGAGCAGGTTCGGGACCAGCGTCTTGAGGATGTTGGGTTCGTTGAACAGCTGGAAGCTGCCGATGATCGAGAAGATCGTCGCGATCACCAGCGCACCGCGCAGGGCAGGCAGCTTGATCGCGCGGATGATGCGGAACTGACCGGCGCCGTCCAGCGCCGCCGCCTCGTAGAGGTCCTCGGGGATGGTGCGCAGTGCCGAGTAGAAGATCAGCATGTTGTAGCCGATGAACTCCCACGTGATGATGTTGCCGATCGCCAGCAGGATCCACTGCTGGGTGAACGGGGTCACGAGGTCGAAGCCGACGAGCTGGTTGATGTTGCCCGCCAGCCCCAGACGGTCGGAGTACATGAAGCCCCACATGAGCACCGCGACGACGCCGGGCACCGCGTAGGGCAGGAAGATGCCGATGCGGAAGAAGGAGCTGCCGGCCAGGCGGCGCGAGTCCAGGGCGAGGGCGGCGATGAGCGCCAGCAGCAGCATGATCGGCACCTGGATGACGAGCACGAGGAAGACGTTTGCGAACCCCGCCCAGAACTGGGGGTCGGAGAACGCCTGCAGGTAGTTGTCGGCACCGACGAAGGACGTGCCGCCGATCAGCTTCGTGCGAAAGACGCTGAGATAGATCGAGTAGGCCAGCGGCGCGAGGAACGTCACGGCGAACACGATCAGGAAGGGCAGGACGAACCAGAACCCCGCCCATTGGCGGTCGGTCCGACGCACGCGGCGTCGAGCCGGTGCGGGTGCGGTGAGTGCGGACATCTTCGTCAGAGCCTTCTGTGGGACGGGGCCATGTTTACGTCAACATGGCGAGGTCGAGAGTAGCATGTTGACGTCAACATGTGTCAAGAGTTCCGGATCGACGCTCAAGGGAGAACGCGGATGAACGGCTCAGCGGAACGCGCGCGCAGCGCCTCGCTGCAAGATGTCGCGCGGCGCGCGGGGGTCTCCGGACAGACCGTGTCACGAGTCGCTAACAATTCCGAACGAGTCGCGGATGCGACCCGCCACCGTGTGCTCGCCGCGATGAACGAGCTGGGCTATCGCCCCAACGTCGCGGCACGCGCCCTGCGCCGCGGCGCCTTCGGCTCCATCGGGGTCGTGGTCTTCAGCCTCGACTCGCTCGGCAACATCGGCACGATCGGCGGCATCCTCACCGCCGCAGCCGCCCGCGGCTACGCCATCGAGCTCATCCAGGCCCAGCCGGCCCTCGCCGCCGGCGACGCCGTGGCCTCGGCGGTGTCACGCCTGGACCAGGACGCCGTCGACGGCATCATCGTCGTGATCGAGTCGCATCTGATGTCCTCGGCATCGGTCGGCTTTCCCGCGGGCATGCCGAGCGTGCTCATCCAGTCCGGCGCCGGCGACGAGCACCCCTCCGTGACCGCCGACCAGGACCAGGGCAGCCGCCTCGCCGTCGAGCACCTGCTCTCGCTGGGCCACGAGACGGTCTGGCACATCGCCGGACCCCCCGCTTCGCGTGCCGCCGAGCTGCGTCGACGGGCGTGGCAGTCGACGCTGGAGGCGGCGGGCAGGGCGGTGCCGCACGTCCACGTGGGCGACTGGACCGCCGAGTCGGGCTACCGCATCGGTCGCCTCCTGGCGGCGCAGCCCGAGCTGACGGCCCTGTTCGCCGCGAACGACCAGATGGCGCTCGGCGCAATGCGCGCCTTCCACGAGCGCGGTCGCGCCGTGCCCGCCGAGGTCAGCGTCGTCGGCTTCGACGACATGGCCGAAGCGGCCTACTTCTGGCCGCCGCTGACCACGGTGCGCCAGGACTTCGGAACCGCCGGCTCGCTGGCCGTCTCTCTCGTCGTCGACCAGATCGAGGGCCGCCCGGTCGCGGGCGGCGTGCACCATGTGTCGACGGCGCTCGTGACGCGCGCCTCCACCGCACCGCACCCCCGCTGCCCGACGAAGGACGACCGCTCGTGACCTCTGCCTCCACCGCCGTCCCCCCTCATGCCCACCTTCGCGCCGGCGGCACGAGCGTCGTGCTGGATCTCGTGTCGGCCGACCAGCCGATCATCGTGCACTGGGGGCCCGATCTCGGCGAGCTCGCGGCATCCGATCTCGCCGACCTCGCCCGGGCCGCCGTCCCGCAGCGTGTCTCGGGCGGCCTGGACACGACGGCGAGACTGACCCTGCTGCCCCAGCAGTCCGGAGGATGGCTGACGGCCCCCGGGCTGAGCGGCGATCGCGCGGGCGCGGATTTCTCGACGCGTCTCACCCTCGTCGACGCCGACGTGACCCCGGACGCCGCGACCTTCACGCTCCGCGACGGTGCCGCCGCACTCGAGGTGCGGATCGCTCTCGCCGTCGGCGTGAGCGGCCTTCTGCACCAGCGCCTGCGGGTGACCAACCTCGGCGCCGCGCCCTACCGCGTGGATGCGCTCACCGCCGGATTCCCCCTGCCCCCCGGCGCCGCCGAGCTGTTGAGCACGACCGGTCACCACCTGCGCGAGCGCGCGCCGCAGCGTCAGCCGTTCACGATCGGCGGATTCGTCCGCGAGAGCCGTCGCGGCCGCCCGGGTGCGGACGCGACCCTGCTGCTCGCGGCGGGGGTCCCCGGCTTCGGCTTCGAGCGCGGACTCGTGCACGGGGTGCACGTGGCGTGGTCGGGCGATCACCGCCTTCTCGCGGAGCGCACGCCCACCGGAGACGCGGTGCTGCGCGCCGGCGAGCTCCTGCAGCCCGGCGAGGTTCTCCTCGCCACGGGCGAGAGCTACGAGACTCCCGAGGCGATCGGCTCGTGGGGCGATGGCCTCGATGAGCTCGCGGCCCGCTTCCACGACGAGCTGCGGGCACGCGAGGCGCATCCGAGACGGCCAAGACCGGTCACCCTCAACACGTGGGAGGCGGTGTACTTCCGCCAGGACCTCGACACCCTCCGCGCCCTCGCCGACCGCGGTGCGCGTGTCGGCGTGGAACGCTTCGTCCTGGACGACGGATGGTTCCACGGACGCCGGGACGACACGGCCGCACTCGGGGACTGGTGGGTGGATGCCGAGGTCTGGCCCGACGGGCTGGGCCCGCTGATCGAGCACGTGCGCGGGCTGGGGATGGAATTCGGGCTCTGGGTCGAGCCGGAGATGATCAGCCCCGACAGCGAGCTCGCGCGGCGGCATCCCGACTGGATCCTGCGCGCGCGAGATGAGCTGCCCCCGCCGGGACGTCAGCAGCAGGTGCTCGATCTGTCCCACCCCGAGGCCTACGCCTACATCGCGCACCGGTTGCACGCCCTCCTGGACGAGTACCCGATCGCCTATCTGAAATGGGATCACAACCGGGATCTCGCCGAGGCGGGATCGGGTGCGCACGGCACCCCCCGGACGCACGAGAACGTCCTCGCGCTGTACCGTCTGCTGGACGAGCTGCTCGAGCGGCACCCCGGGCTCGAGATCGAGTCGTGCGCGTCGGGCGGGGCGCGGGTGGACCTCGGCATCCTGCGGCGCACCCATCGCATCTGGACCAGCGACTGCCTCGATCCCGTCGAGCGCCTCGACACCCAGCGTTACACCGGCCTGATCGTCCCGCCCGAGATGATGGGCGCCCACCTGACGAGCCCGGTCGTGCACTCGACGGGACGGAGCGTCTCGCTGCCGTTCAGCGCGCTGACCGCGCTGTTCGGTCACCTCGGAATCGAGTGGAACCTCACCGCCGAGGACGAGACGACCCTCGCGCAGATCGCCGCGTGGGTGGAGCTCTACCGCGAGCACCGCGACCTGATCGCCACCGGCCGACGCGTGCACGCCGACCTCGCCGACCCCGCCCTCGACCTGCGCGGCACCGTGGCCCGCGACCGCTCGCGCGCCGTCTACGTCCACACACAGGTGCGGACGAGCGCACTGCATCCGCCGGCGCCGATCACCCTGCCGGGGCTCGACCCCGACCGCCGGTACCGGGTGTCGATCGCCATCCCGGACGGGGCCGGTGGCTACCTCGGGCAGTCACCCTTGGCCTGGGAGGCCGCGCCGGTCACGATGACGGGCCGCGCGGCGGCATCGGTAGGGCTCCGGCCGCCGGTGCTGCAGCCGCAGGCCGCGGCGCTGATCGACGCCGTCGCCGTCGACTGACCTCGCGAACGTCGTCCCGCGATCAGACCGGCGCGGGGCCCGTGCTGTCGCGCACGATGAGGGGAGCCGGCATGACGGCGCGGGTCGCCCCGGTCGCCGACGTGGACTCGAGGTCGTCGCCCTCGTCGAGAAGAGCGGCGACGGCCTGCGCACCGAGCCGGTCGAAGAGCTGGCGCACGGTCGTGAGCGGGGGCCGGTAGTTCGCCGCGTCGTCGACGTCGTCGAAGCCGACGACGCTGACGTCTTCGGGCACCCGGGCACCGTGCTCGGCGAGGGCGCGCAGCGCCCCGAGGGCCATCTGGTCGTTGGCGACGAACAGGGCGGTGCCGACGGCGCCGTCGTCGATGAGTGTCTGGGCTGCCTCGTAGCCGGATGCCGAGGTCCAGGAACCGCGCACGAGCGCGCCGACCGGCCGCCCCGCTGCCTCGAGGGTGTCGCGCCAGCCCCGCTCGCGCTCGGCCGCCGCGTAGGAGGTCGCCGGGCCGGCGATGTGCGCGACCGACGCGTGGCCGAGCGCGAGCAGATGCGCGGTCGCCTCGGCGGCTCCCCCGGCATGATCGGTCTCCACACCGGCGAACCGGTCGTCGGGCGCCGAGTCGACGACGACCAGTCGAAGAGCGGTCGGCAGATCGGCAGAGCGGACGAGCGCGGAGGCCTCGTTGATGACGACCACACCGTCCACGCCCTGCTCGTTGAGTCGCTGGAGCGCTTCGGCCGCGTCTCCGGAACCCAGAGTGACGACGGCCACGTCGTGCTCGCGTTCGGCGGCGGCATCGGTCACGGCTTCGAGCATGAGCGAGTTGCCGACGGTCGCGAGCGTCGAGACGACGACGCCGATCGTGCCGGATCTCCCGGTCCGCAGCGCCCGGGCGGCGCGGTGGATGCGGTAGCCGCTGCGGGCCATCGCCTCCTCGACGCGGGCGCGGGTGGCGGGATCGACCCGGGGACTGGCGTTCACGACCCGGGAGACGGTCTGCGCCGACACCCCCGCGATTCGTGCGACATCCGCCATCGACGCGCGCTTGTGTGCCATCCCGACCTCCGTGTTGACGATAGCACGCACATAGCCCTATCGTGTTATCGTGAACATGCCGGAGCCGCCTCCTCACCTCGCTGCCGCGACCCCTCAGCCGCTGCCCCTGCCCGCGGTGTCCCTGGGCGCGGGCGTGGTGAAGCGCCCCACACGGCTGGCCGACGGGCGCGACCTCATCTACTTCGACGACCCCGACACGGCGCTCGGAGCCGACCGAGCCGTCGATGCGCGCAGCCTCGACCCTCGTCCGGCGACGGCGACGATGCGTCAGGACATCCTCACCGGAGACTGGATCTCCGTCGCCGCAGCTCGGCAGAACCGCGCCTTCCTGCCCCCGGCGGAACTCGACCCGCTCGCGCCGCAGACGCCGACCAACCCCTCCGAGATCCCCTCTCAGTACGACGTCGCCGTCTTCGAGAACCGCTCCCCCTCCTTCGGCCCGGCTCTGGCGGAGGCCACCGGAGACGCCCCCGCGGCATCCGACCCTCCGCGCGGACTCGACGACCTCGCACACCTGGGCCTCGGGCGCACCCGCACGAGCGTCGGCCGCTGCGAAGTCGTCTGCTTCTCACCGGAGCGCAGCGGCTCGTTCGGCACGCAGACACCGACACGCGCACGCACGGTGATCGAGGCCTGGGCCGACCGCACGGCGGCGCTGTCGGCGCTGCCCGGCGTGCAGCAGGTGTTCCCGTTCGAGAACCGAGGCGAGGCGATCGGCGTCACGCTGCAGCACCCACACGGTCAGATCTACTCGTATCCGTACATCACCCCGCGCACGACCCGACTCCTCGACGCGATCGACCGGACGGCACCGGACCTCTTCGCTCGTATCCTCGCGTTCGAGCAGGCAGGCCCCCGCGTGCTGCTGCGGGGCGAGCACTGGACCGCGTTCGTGCCGTTCGCCGCCCGCTGGCCGCTCGAGGTGCACCTGCTTCCCCACCGCCACGTGCCCGACTTCGCCGCCCTCGACGACGCCGAACGCGACGAGCTCGCGCCGATCTATCTGCGCCTGCTGCGCGGCATCGATGCCCTCTACGGCGACCCCACGCCCTACATCGCCGCGTGGCATCAGGCCCCGGTGCACGTGGGCCGCGACACGGTGCGCCTGAACCTGCAGATCACGAGCCCGCGCCGCGCGGCCGACAAGCTCAAGTTCCTCGCCGGATCCGAAGCCGCCATGGGCGCCTGGATCGGCGACGTCCCCCCCGAGACCGCGGCCGACCGGCTGCGATCCGCCATCGAAGGAGTCCAGCTGTGACGACCACGGCCACACCGCGCACCGATGCGCACGACCTGTTCGGCGAGCTCACCGGCGCAGCGCCCGTGGGCTACTGGTCGGCTCCGGGACGGGTGAACCTCATCGGGGAGCACACCGATTACAACGACGGCTTCGTGTTCCCCTTCGCGATCGACGGCCGCACGATCGCGGCGCTGGGTACCCGCGACGACGGCCGCATCCGCGTCGTATCGACCTTCGATCCGGTGCCGGTTGAGGTCGCGCTGGCCGACCTCGACGCCCTCTTCCCCGACCGACGCGATGAGATCGTCGAGTGGGCGCGCTACCCGCTCGGGGTGGCGTGGGCGCTGCGGGATGCCGCACGCGCCGCCGGCCGCGACGCCGACGCGCTGACGGGCGTCGACATCGCTCTGGCCTCCGACGTGCCCGTCGGCGCGGGGCTGTCGTCGTCGGCGGCGATCGAAGGTGCCACGGCATCGGCCCTCAACGACGTGTGGCAGCTCTCCCTCTCGCCGGTGGATCTCGCTCAGGCCGGTCGCCGCGCCGAGAACCTGGCCGTGGGCGCGCCCACCGGGATCATGGACCAGATGGCCTCGATGCTCGGACGCGCCGATGCCGGCATCTTCCTCGACTGCCGCTCGCTGGAAGTCGATGTCGTGCCGCTCGGATTCGCCGACGCAGGGCTGGAGGTGCTCGTCATCGACACCCGCGTGAGCCACGCGCACTCCACCGGTGGCTACGGCGAGCGGCGCGAAGCCTGTGAACGCGGCGCGCAGATCATGGGGGTCGCCGCCCTGCGCGATCTCGTGCCGGCCGACCTCGACCGCGCTCGCGCGCTGATGGATGACGTCACCTTCCGGCGTGTGCGCCACGTCGTCACGGAGGACCAGCGGGTCCTCGACGCCGTGCGTCTGCTGCGCGCGGAGGGACCTCGGGCCATCGGCGCGCTGCTCGACGCGTCGCACGTGTCGATGCGCGACGACTTCGAGATCTCGACACCCGAACTCGATCTCGCCGTGGAGACCGCACGGGCGGCAGGAGCCGTCGGCGCCCGCATGACCGGCGGCGGCTTCGGCGGCGCCGCGATCGCACTCATCGATCGTGATCTCGTCGAGGAGGCGACCGCCCGCGTCGTCGCGGCATTCGAAGCCGCGGACTTCGGCGCTCCGCACGTGTTCACCGTGCACCCCTCGGACGGCGCACGCCGCGACGGGTAGCGTCGAGGGCGGGAGGTCGATCCGCGGCATCCCGGAAGGAGCAGTCGTGGCCTACATCACCGTCGGGACCGAGAACTCGACCGACATCGACATCTTCTACACCGATCACGGTCCGTCCGAGGCTCAGCCGGTCGTGCTGATCCACGGCTTCCCGCTGAACGGCGAGTCATGGGACCTGCAGCAG
The DNA here is from genome assembly GCF_003293595.1 of Microbacterium sp. PM5. Taxonomy (NCBI): domain Bacteria; kingdom Bacillati; phylum Actinomycetota; class Actinomycetes; order Micrococcales; family Microbacteriaceae; genus Microbacterium; species Microbacterium sp. PM5. The sequence continues at coordinate 1,645,362 of NZ_CP022162.1, forward strand.
CGCGCCCTGCGCGATGCCGGATACCGCGTGATCTCCTACGACCGCCGAGGCTTCGGACTCTCGAGCAAGACGGCCTCGGGCTCCGACTACGACACCTTCGCCGCCGACCTGCACGCGCTCATCGAAGACCTCGATCTCGATGACGTCGTCCTCGTGGGCTTCTCGATGGGAACCGGCGAGATCGCCCGCTACCTCTCCCGCTACGGCACGGAGCGCGTCGCGAAGGCGGCGTTCCTGGGGTCGCTCGAGCCGTTCCTCCTGATCACGAACGACAATCCCGATGGCGCCGGCGACCAGGCCTTCTTCGACGACACCGCGGCGGCGGTCGCCGCCGATCGCGCCGCGTTCCTCACGGGCTTCTTCCGCGACTTCTACAACCTCGACGACCTGCTCGGCCGGCGGATCTCGCAGGAGGCCGTCGATGCCTCCGTCCAGGTCGCGAACCAGGCCGGCAACGCCGCGATCGCCGCCGCTCCCCTGACATGGCCGACGGACTTCCGGGGCGATATCCCCGCGATCACCGTCCCCACGCTGATCCTGCACGGCACCGCAGACAACATCCTCCCGATCGACAAGACGGCGCGGCGCTTCAAGGATCTGATCCCGGAGGGCACGGATCTCACCTACGTCGAGATCGACGGCGCGCCGCACGGCCTGCTGCGCACCCACGGCGCCGAGGTGAACGAGGCGCTGCTCGCCTTCCTCCGCGTGTGAGGCTCCTCGGGTGGATGCCGTGGGTCGCCGCGGCGGGTGGGGCGATCATCGCGTTCGGTGAGGTGCAGGCGTGGCGTACCTCGCGCGCGGACTACCCCGCGGCCCCCACCGCCGGCCCCGCCGGCGGGCGCGACGTCGTGCTCGTGCTCGGCTTCCGCTCGCGGGCGGACGGTCGACTGAACGCCCTGCAGGCATGGCGGACGCGCATCGCGGTGCGCTCGGCACCGCCCGACGCACTCTTCGTCTTCTCCGGCGGCACCGTACGCGGAACCGAACCGGAGGCGGTGGTGATGGCGCGTCACGCGACTGTTCGTCTGGGCGTGCCGTCGGATGCCGTCGCCATCGAGTCGGCGGCCGAGAGCACACGGGAGAACCTGTCGTTCAGCCTGCCGTGGCTGCGGGAGGCCCGCACCATCCGCATCGCCTCGAACACGGCGCACGCCCACCGCGCCCGCGGCTACCTGCACGAGCTCGATCCGCACCTGTGGGCGCGTCTTCGCCGCACCCGCGACTTCCGCCCGCTCGAGCTCGGCCCCCTGCGACTCGCGCTCACCTTCTACGATTTCGTCGCGGCGCGCTCGGCCGGACGCGCCGCCGCCATGGCCGCCGCGAACCGAGCGGTCATCGGCGTGCGCGCCGGGGAGGACGCCGTCTCGGGTGCTCAGCGCAGCGGCGCCACCGAGGCGTAGGCGCCGACCCGCTCCGAGACCGGTACGTCGTAGATCCGCGCCGCCTGCGCCGCACTCCACCGGGTCCATCCGGGATCGCCGCCGGCGACGAACGCGACCGCGTCGGCGTGCACCGCGTCGGCGAGCTGCGGGGGCGGCGCATCGCCCGCCAGCGGCGCGATGCCCTCGGCATCCAGACAGTCGAAGAAGAAGGGCACGTCGAGGCAGTGCTCCGCGAATCCGAAGCGCCCCGACGGCCACGAGAATCGGTACATCCAGGTGGGCGCCGCACCGCGCGCATCCGCGAGCTGCACGTTCTTCTCTCGGAACATGCGGTCGGTGAGATAGCGACCGGCGACGCGGGCCGTCCCGTGCGCGGCGACGTCGCGGTTGGCCGCGAGGTAGGCGCGGCGCCGTCGTCGTTCCAGCCCGAGACGACCGAGGACGATGCTTCTGGGCACCCAGCGCATCGCCCGGGCCGCGCGCGCGAAGATCATCGTGAACTCGTCGTCGGTCGTGCCCAGCACGAGCGGCTTGTCCGCTCCCACGCCGGCCGCGAACGACGCGCCGGTCGCGCGCGGCAGCAGCTCGCCGTCGATCTCGGGACCGAGGGCGAGCCCGGCAGCGAGCATCTGCGCCGCCGCCTTCGGATCGATCGCGGTCGCCTGCTTCTGCAGCGCGAGCAGGCGTTCCTCGGGGATCGACGCGAACCCGTCGCGGTCGGCGGAGACCCCGGCTGCGGCGGCGATCGCGGCGGTGAGAGCCCGAGCGCGCTCGGGCTCCACGTCGCCGAGAGCGGCAGACAGCGACCACACCCGGTGGAACAGGTGTTGTGCCGACGGCATCCCGAGGAGGGTCAGCACCGCACCGCCTCCGGCCGACTGGCCGGCGATCGTCACGCGGGCCGGATCGCCCCCGAAGGCGGCGATGTTCTCCTGTACCCACTCCAGCGCCGCGAGCCAGTCGCGGACGCCGCGGTTGGACGGCGCGCCGTCGATGTGGCCGAAACCGTCCACGCCGAGCCGGTACGAGACGGTGACGGTCACCGCACCGTCACGCGCGAAGGCACGGCCGTCGTACCAGGGGCTGGCGGGCGAGCCGGAGAAGAAGCCTCCCCCGTGGATCCACACGAGCACCGGAAGCCCGGCGGCTCCCGGGTCGGGGGTGAAGACGTTGACGTTCAGCGTGCCGTCCCCGGGAATGCTGGGCTCGGGGATGAGGGTGATCCCGGGGTCACCGCGTTGCGCCGTGGCGCCGAACGCGCCCGCGTCCCGCGTGCCCTCCCACGCCGCGACGCGCACCGGCGCGCCGAAGCGCCGCTCTCCCACCGGCGGCTCCGCGAACGGGATGCCGAGGAACGCGGCCGAACGGCTCCCGTCCGCCGCCGTCCGCCAGCGACCGCGCACACGTCCGGCGGTGATCAGGATCTCGGGATCGCTCTGCACGGTCCGATCATGGCACGGCCCGATCGGGGCCGGGTCGATCACGGCACGGGCGGTCGCGGCTCGGCCGTCACGATGCGCGCATGCGGCATGCGCCGGCGCATCACCGCGATGGCCTCGGGGTTGTCGTCGACGAGCACGGCGTCGCGCCCCAGTGTGCTGCACACCGCCCCCGTGGTGCCGCTGCCGGCGAACAGATCGAGCACGCGATCGCCGGGTCGGCTGGACGCCTGGACGATCCGACGAAGGATGCCTTCGGGCTTCTGCGTGGGGTAGCCCGTCTTCTCGCGGCCGCTGGTCGGCACGATCGTGTGCCACCACACGTCGGTCGGGAGTTTGCCCCGGGCCGCCTTCTCGGCCGTGACGAGCCCGGGGGCCATGTAAGGCTCTCGGTCGACGGCATCCGAGTCGAACCAGTACCCGCGTGGGTCCTTCACGTAGACCAGTATCGTGTCGTGCTTCGTGGGCCACCGGCGGCGGCTCTTGGCGCCGTAGTCGTAGGCCCAGATCAGCTCGTTGAGGAAGCACTCCCGCCCGAAGAGCGCGTCCAGCAGCACCTTCGCATAATGGGCTTCGCGATAGTCGAGATGCACGTAGAGCGTGCCGTCGTCGGCGAGCAGTCGCCACGCCTCGCGCAGGCGCGGTTCGAGGAACTCCCAATAGTCGTCGAAGCGGTCGTCGTAGCGGCGGAGATCACCACGCAGGCGTGCATAGCTCGTGCCCCGAAAGCCGGTCTTGACCTCGCCGCGCACGCCGCTGCGGTCCGCGGACTCGATCGCCTTGCCTTGCAGCCGCCCCGTGTTGAACGGTGGGTCGAGATAGATCAGGGTGAACGCGGCATCCGGCAGCGCATGCGCGATCGCGAGGTTGTCGCCGTGATGGATTTCGACGGCGCCGGAGGGATCGACGGCGCCGGATGCCGATGCGTCCGTCACGGAACGCGGTGCAGCCACGCGTCGGTGGAGAACTTCTCCTCGACGAGGGTCGCGGCCTCGGCGTATTCCTCCTCGGTGATATGACCGGGTTCGGCACCATAGAGCGTGGAGAACGTCTGCACGAATCGTTCGATGATCGCCTCGCGGGGCAGTCCCGTCTGACTCCGCAGCGGGTCGACGCGTTTGGCCGCAGACACGGTGCCCTTGTCGCTCAGCTTCTCGCGCCCGATGCGCAGCACCTCGGTCATCACCTGACCGTCCATGTCGTAGGAGAGCGTCGCGTGATGCAGCACACCGCCGTTGGCGAGCCGCTTCTGCGCGGCACCGCCGATCTTGCCGGTCGGCGAGGCGATGTCGTTGAGCGGCTGGTACACGGCATCCACTCCGAGCGAGCGCAGGGCCTGCAGGGCCCAGTCGTCGAGGAACGCATAGGAGTCGGCGAAGGTGAGACCGGCGACGAGCGATGCGGGCACATAGAGCGAGTAGGTGACGATCGAACCGGCGGCCATCAGCATGGCGCCGCCGCCCGAGATGCGCCGGACGACGTCGAACCCGTGCCGCGCCGCGCCCTCGGGGTCGACCTCGTTGCGGTACGACTGGAACGAGCCGATGACGACCGCCGACTCGTTCCACTCCCAGATGCGCAGGGTCGGCTTGCGACGCCCGTCGCCCACGCGCGTCGTGAGCACTTCGTCCAGCGCGAGGTTCATGGCGGGCGAGACCGCCTTCTCGTGCACGACTTCCCACTCGAAGTCGCGCCATCCGGGCGCCGTGACCAGCGCACGACGGACGGCCGTGCCCACGGATTCGGGCGTGAACCCGAGAAGCTGAGCGCCGTCGGGCAGCGCCCCGCGGACGGCGGCCGCGATCCCCGCGGCATCCGTCTCCACGGGAAGCCCGGTGACGGCGGCGTCGATGTCGGCCAGCGCGTCGTCGGGCTCGAGGAAGAAGTCCCCTGCGAGGTGGAAATCGGCGATGCGTCCGTTGTCGACCTCGAGGTCGACGACCACGAGCTTGCCGCCCGGAACCTTGTACTCCCCGTGCATGACTCCAGCGTACGAGGTCGGGACAGCCCTCCGGCGCACGCCGGAATCACTCCGTCCACCCATATACGCGCCGCACGCTCCACCCGATGATGACGGGGTGCCCCCTCTCTCGGTCCGCCCCGCCCTCTCTCCCGTCACGCACCCGACCCGGCGCGCCGTCGCGCCGCTCGCCGTCGTGAGCGCGGCCCTGTTCTCGATGGGTGTGGCCGCGACCCTCGGCGGGGCCCCGGCGGCGGCGAGCTCGTCCGCGGTGCACGTCGTCGCGTCCGTGAGCGGCGCCGCGGGAGGGGTGACGGCGATGACGCTGTCGACATCGGGCGGCGTGGCGTTCGTCGTCGACGGGTCGGATGCCGTCGGCCTGATCGACACCGCGACCAACGCGATGACGGGAGCGACCTCGTCGCCGCCGGCATGGCTCGGCGTGCCGACGGATCTCGCCACAGCTCCCAACGACACCGGCGCCTACGTGGTCACCGACGACGGTTGGGTTTCGCTCGTTCACGGCGACGGCAGCGTCGACGCGGTCAGCGCACTTCCCGGCACCGGTTTCGGGGCGCTGGCGGCGGTTGCGAACGGGCCGAGCATCGTGGTCGTGCCGAGCGCGGTGAGCCCGAGCGTGATCTACCGCGTCAACGTCGGGGCGGGCACCATCAGCCCGATCCCCCTCGGGACCGCGACGCCATCGACGCTCGGCCGCGTCGCCGTCGGAGCGGGAAACGGCAACGACAACCCGATCCTGCTCGCAGGCACGGCCGGCGCAGTGGGCGTTCTGTACCTGTTCGACGGCCCGTTCGCCCTCACCGGGCCGACGACGGCGATCACCCTGCCGTCAAGCTCCGGCGCGTACGACGTCGCGCTGTCTCCTGACGGCGCGCAGGCCGCGGTCACCTCCCCCATCGACGGGCTGGTCTTCCTCGTGGACGTCGATCCCACCTCGCCCGGCTTCGGCAGCGTCAGCGCAACGGTGTCCGCCGTGCCCGCGACGCGGGTCGCGTACAGCCCCGACGGATCCGCGCTCTACGTGGTCGGCGCGAACACCGTCACCGTCGTCGACCCGGTCACCGGCACCGCAGAGACGTCGTTCGCCATCGACGAGACGAGCGCAGCGGCGATCGCCGTCTCGCCGTCCGGCGCGCGCGTGTGGGTCGCCGACGCGCACGTGCCGGGAGGCATCGCCATGCTCGCGGACCCCGCGGTGACGGCTCCCGCGGCGAATGCGACCGTCGGCGCGATGTTCTCCGCGATGCTCACGGCATCCGGGTTCGACCTGCCGGTGACCTACGCCGCGACGCCGGCCCTGCCGGCCGGTCTGACGCTCGATCCGGCAACCGGCTCGGTCTCGGGCACACCGAGCCTCGAGAGCCCCGCGACGGCCTACACGATCACGGCGTCATCGTCCGACGGGGCGGCGGCGACGACCACGTGGACCATCGCCGTCGGCGCCGCACCGGCCGCGGCCGCGCCCGCGCCCGCGAACGGTGAGAGCGACTCACACCGGCTCGCCGACAGCGGCGGTGCGGTGAACGGCCCCGTCCTCGGCGTCGGAGTGATGCTGCTCGCCGGAGGCGGCGTCCTTCTCACGCGACGCCGCCTCGTGCGGCACACGCGCCGCGACGGCGGCGCGTGAGGTCACATCCAGACGGTCCAGCACGGCGGACACGTGCTTCTCGACGGTACGCTCGCTGAGCCCGAGCCGGCTGGCGATCTCGGCATTGCGCAATCCGGCCGCGATCAGCCGTGCGACCTGCGCCTGGCGCGGGCTGAGATGCGCCGCGGCATCCTCGTCGCCGACCGGCGCGAGCAGGGCGGCGAGGTGGACCCGCGAGCGCAACCCCAGGACGGCCAGCACCTCGGCGGCGTGGGACTTCACGGTGCCCAGCGACAGAAATCGCAACCTCGCGATCGCGGGGTTGCTGTGCCCTTCCGCCATCAGCGCCGCGATCTCGCGCTCCCGTGAGCTGAGAACGCTGATGTCCCCGACGATCGAGGGATCGTTCGCCGACAGGCGCCGCCAGTCGCGGGCCGCGAGCGCCCTCACCGACTCGATCCCCAACCGATCGGCCTCGGACGCGATGCGGCGCAAGGCTGCGGCAGCGCGGCGGGTGTCGGGATCGAGACTCGCGTGCAGGTGCCGCCCGCGCAGAGCCTCGATGTCGGAACCCACCGCTTCGTCGAGATGGACCGACGCGATGGCGTGAGCTCTCGCCTCCTCGAGCCGTCCGCGCATCGCCGCGATCGCTCCGCGCGCACGGATGACCGCGGAGGCTGCGACGAGGTGCGAACTGAGGGCTGTCGCCTCGGCGAGCAACTCCTCTGCGCGCAAGAGATCACCGCGCTGAGCAGCGGCGGTGATGATGATCTCGGACGCGAAGGCACGATCCCACAGCTTGCAGCGCGCGAGGCCGGGACCGCCGATCGCGGTGAGCAGCGCGGCGGAGGCCTGGAGCTGGCCGAGCGTGCGCATGCCCCAACCGACGTAGAGGCAGGAGCCGACGCTCAGATAGTTCGCGTCGTCGCGCGCACGGGCGAGCACCTCCGCGGCGGCGCGCTCGAAAGCGCGCCGATCGCCGGCCTGGGCGTGACCGTACGCGGCAATCGCGTCGATTACCAGGAAGGCGCGCTCCGGTACCGCGACGCCCGCCGCGGCGAAACCCTCGCCGATGACCCGAGCCTGGGCAGCGCGCCCCCGGAACGCGCTGAGCCGCGCTCGCAGAAGCTGGAGGGTCAGCGCGGCGCCGTCGATGCGCGCCGGCGGCGCGCCCGCCGCATCGGGTTCGCCGTCGCCTGTAGGGGCGCTCACCTGCCCCGGCGCGAGCCCGGCACCCTCGATCAGCTGCTCGGCGACGTCGAATTCGGCGACGCTGAGCGCGGCTTCGGCGAGGAGATAACGCGTCAGCAGGTCATCGCGGCGGGCACGCACGCTCGTGCGGCGCGGACCGGAGTCGCCGGGAAGGAGTGCGGGCAGCGTGATCCCCCGTCGAGACGCATTCGCCGTCCCCGCCATCGCGTCGGTCATCAGCACGACGGCGCCCACCATGCGCGTCAGCTCCGCCGACAGGCCGACGGCCGCATCGGCCGCGCGCGCGGCATAGTCCGCGGCGACATCGAACCGACAGGCGATGACCGCGGCCATCGCGGCAGCGACGGCGAGCCGGGTTCGCGACTCGGCCGCATCGGGGTCGGCGCCCACGGTGTCGAGCATGCCCTGCAGGCGGGACAGATGATCCGCGGCGTCGCCGGAGAAGACGCTCACGAGCGTCGCATCCAGAGCGACCCGAGCCTGCTCACGGTCGCGGTCCGTGCTCCTCGCCATCGCGCGCATTCCTCCGCACTGACCGGCGCTCACGCCGGATTCTGCCGGAATCTTGACACGGGAGCGCGCGCCGCGAAACGGGGAGACCCCACGCGATGCGGAAATCATCCGTTTCCCCCACGCGTCGCCGCGCACGAAGATCGCTGCGCGGCGTTATCCCGAGGGCGGGAGGTGCCGGTCGATCCATGCGATCAGGTCGGCGATCACCTCGTCGCGTGTCACGTCGTTGAACACCTCGTGCCGGATGTCGGGGTAGATGAGCGTCGTGACGTCGGTGAGGCCGGAGCGCCGCCGGTACGCCGCGGCGAGACGGTGGATGCTGCGAGGACCGCCGACGGTGTCGTCGCGGCCGATGATCAGCAGCACGGGAACGTCGCGGGGAAGGTTCTTCGCGGGCTTGCCGATCAGCCGCAGCGTGTCCAGCGGCCCGAAAAGCTTCGACAGCGGTTCCGAGGTGGTCAGCGGGTCGTCGAGGAATGCGCGGCCGACCGAGAGGTCGGAGGACAGCCACTCCGATCCCATCGCTTCGGGCCCCGCCCACGGCGCGTTGAGGTCACCCGAGTTCAGGGATCCCGGCCAGCGCAGCGCCGAGCCGGTGAGGACAAGCGCGTCGTAGTCCCGCGGATGCCGGTCGAGCAGCATCTGCGCGAGGAACGAGCCCCACGAATGCCCGATGAGGATGAGGGGCAGCTCGGGGTGGTCGGCGCGGATGATGCCGCTCAGCTGTGCGCAGGCCGCGACGGCAGCCCTCAGCCCACCGGGGCCGAGTCGACCGAGCCGGCTCGCATCACCGCCGTGCTGCTCCAGGCCGGTGCGCCCGTGTCCGCGGTGATCGTCGGCGTAGACGAGGAATCCGGCGGCTGTGAGGGCCTCGGCGACGTGCGTGTAGCGGCCGGCGTGCTCCCCGACGCCGTGGAGGATCTGCACGGCGCCGCGCACGGGCGGGGCGTCGCCGTCGGGCTCGTAGAGGTCGTAGACGATGCGGATGCCGTGAGGATCGATGAAGGAACGTTCCTCGCGCCGCGCTGCTGCCATGGCCCGAGTCTAGGACCGGTGGTTGGCATTCTGGATATTGCTAGATAAGCTAGCCATTCATGAAGGACGTCACGTCACGCCGCTGGATCGGTCTGGTCTTCATCAGCCTCGCGGTCGCGCTCATCATCGTCGACTCGACCATCGTCAACGTCGCGATTCCGGCGATCGTGGACGACCTGGGCATCACCTCCACCCAGGTGCAGTGGGTGCAGGAGGCATACACCCTCGTCTTCGCCTCCCTGCTGCTGCTGTTCGGGTCGTTGGCCGACCGCATCGGACGGCGACGGCTGCTGCTGATCGGCGTCGCCCTGTTCGCGGGCGCATCGGTGCTGGCCTCGTTCGCGCCGACGGGCGACCTGCTGATCCTCGCGCGTCTCATCCAGGGCGTGGGCGGTGCCATGATGCTGCCGAGCACGCTGTCGCTGCTGAACGCGACCTTCCAGGGTCGCGAGCGCGGCATCGCCTTCGCCGTCTGGGGATCGACGATCGGCGGCATGGCGGCCGTCGGCCCCCTGCTCGGCGGCTGGCTGACCACTTCGTTCTCGTGGCGCTGGGCTTTCGGCATCAACATCCCGCTCGGTGTCATCATCGCGATCGGAGTGCTGTGGGCGGTGGGCGAGTCGCGCGCCAAGAACGCTCCCACGATCGACGCGATCGGCGCCGTCCTGTCTGTCATCCTCTTCGGCGCCCTCGTCTTCGGCCTGATCGAAGGCCGCACCCTCGGATGGTGGGAGGTCAACGACCCCTTCACCATCGGCGGCTGGAGCTGGCCGTTCTCCGTCTCGCCCGTGCCGGTGGCCTTTGCGATGGCGCTGCTCGCGGCCGTGGGCTTCGTGACGTGGTCGCGGCGCCAGGCACATCGAGGACGTCCGACCCTGCTCGATCCCCGCCTCTTCTCCATCGCGACCTTCCGCAGCGGCAACATCGCCGCCCTCGTCGTCGCACTCGGCGAATTCGGAATCATCCTGTCCCTGCCGCTCTGGCTGCAGTTCGTGCTCGGCTTCGACGCCCTGCAGACCGGCCTCATCCTCATCGCGCTGGCCGCGGGCTCGTTCGTGGCCAGCGGGTTCGCGGGCGCATCCAGCGGCAAGATCAGCGCCGTGCTCATCGTCCGCGCCGGCCTCGTCGCCGAGATCGTGGGCGTGGTCGCAGCGGGGCTGGTCGTCGGCTGGGATGCCGGGACGCAGTCGGCCTGGCTCTGGCTGCTGCCCGCCCTGTTCGTCTACGGCTTCGGCGTGGGCCTCGCGACGGCGCAGCTGACGGGGGTCATCCTGCAGGACGTGCCGGTCGAGCTGTCCGGACAGGGGTCGGGGACGCAGTCGACGGCCCGTCAGGTCGGATCGGCGCTGGGCATCGCGATCCTCGGAACCGTGCTGTTCACCGGCACCGCCGGCATCCTGTCGTCGTCCCTCGACGATCGCGGACTGCCGGCACAGGAGCGCGATCAGATCGTGTCGGCGGTGGTCGACAGCTCGGGCGGGGCCATCGCCGGCCTCGCTGCGAACCCGGCGACCGCGCCGATCGCCGCCGACGCGAAGGCGGCGTTCTCCGACGCGACACGGCTGTCGGCGTTCACCGCCGGAGGCTTCCTCGTGGTGGGACTGCTCGCGACGATTCCGCTGGGCCGCGAGCGGCGGCGCGACGAGACCGACGCGGCGCAGCCGTCCGTGCAGAGCTGAGGACCGGCGGCGACAGCCGCATCCCCGATACTTAGCATGACTAATGAGCTATGCTAAGTATCAGCATGAGCACCGAGACGCCCGCGCCCGCCGCACCCGACCTGTCCACACCCGCCGCCGAACTGCGCATGGCGACCTTTCGCCTGGCACGACGACTTCGCTCCCAGCGGGCCGTCGACACCATGAGCGACGCACAGTTCGCGGTGCTCGCCGCGCTGTCGGTGCACGGGCAGCACACCCTCGGCGAACTCGCCGACCGGGAGCGCGTGTCGGCGCCGTCGATGAACCGTACGGTGAACTGCCTCGAAGAGTCCGGGTATCTCACCCGCACGACCGACACCGACGACCGCCGCAAGGTCAACATCGCGCTGACGGACTCGGGCCGCGCGGTGGTCGACGAGACCGTCCGCCGGCGCGACTCCTGGCTCGAAGACGCCCTGGCCGCATTGACGCCGGCGCAGCGCGAGCTGCTGCGCTCGGCGGCTGAGCTGATGCGGGAGGTGGCCGCCCGATGAGCTCGCCCGCCCGCGCGTCGAATGCGATGTTCCGCTCGTTCTCCGTCTTCAACTACCGCGTCTGGTTCATCGGCGCCCTGGTGTCCAACATCGGCGCGTGGATGCAGGCCACGGCTCTCAGCTGGGTCGTCCTCACGCAGCTCACGCACAACGACGCGGGTGCGATGGGCGTCACCATGGCGTTGCAGTTCGCTCCTCCCCTGCTGCTGGTGAGCGTGACCGGCTGGGTCGCCGACAAGTTCGAGCGGCGACGGCTGCTGATGGTGACCCAGAGCTCGCTGCTGGTGCTCGGCGCTACCATCGGCATCCTGATCCTCACCGGCGTCATGACGCTTCCCCTCATGTACGTCTTCGCCTTCGCGCTGGGTCTCGTGGCGGCGTTCGACAACCCGACGCGCCAGGCGTTCGTGTCCGACCTCGTCGACCGCGAGAACGCCTCGAACGCGGTGGCGCTGAACGCGGCATCCTTCAACGGCGCTCGGATGATCGGGCCCGCCGCCGCCGGCGTCGTGATCGTCGCGGTCGGCACCGGCTGGGTGTTCCTGGTCAACGCGGTGACGTTCCTCGCGATGATCGTGGCTCTGCGGCTGATCCGCTCCGAGGAACTCGTGCCGCGCATCACGGCGCCCGGAGCATCGCGTCTGGCCGACGGCTTCCGCTATGTCGGCAGTCGCCCCGACCTCATGGTGACGTTCGTGATGGTGTTCCTGCTCGGCGCGTTCGGCATGAACTTCCCGATCTTCGCCTCCACGATGGCCCTGGAGTTCGGACGGGATGCCGACGGCTACGGGCTGCTGAGCTCGATCCTCGCCATCGGCTCGCTCGCCGGGGCCCTGCTCGCCGCTCGGCGCGATCGCGCACGGATGCGTCTCGTGATCGTGGGCACCGGCATGTTCGCGGTCGTCGGAACGGTCTCGGCATTCATGCCGGACTACTGGTTGTACGCCATCACCCTGATGTTCACCGGATTCTCGGTCGTCACGACGCTCACGACGGCGAACGGCTACGTGCAGACGACGACCGATCCCGCGCTGCGCGGGCGCGTGCTCGCCCTGTACATGGCGATCCTCATGGGCGGAACGCCGATCGGCGCGCCCATCGTGGGCTGGGTGGCCGCGGAGTACGGTGCCCGCGCCGCCATTCTGCTCGGAGCCGCCGCGGCGTTCGTCGCCTTCGCCGTCGGCTTCGGATGGCTGCTGTGGTCAGGCCGGCTGCATCGCCACGAGTCGCGCCGCTTCGCGCTGTCGCTGGACGAGACACGGCCCCTGTCCATCGTGACGCCGGAGGAGTTCAGCGACGAGGTGGCGGGAACCACGCCCATCTCCCTCCCGGACCCGACGCGGCGGTAGCACGGCGGCTCGTTGCGGCAGCGCTGTCAGGACGTCCGAGCAGCCGGCGCTTGCGCAACGACCCGCACCGCGGCGGGGCTGTACCCCGGCGCATCGACGGTGACGATGATCTCCCCGCCGCCGGTGGCACGCACCACGGCGAGCGCACGCCCGTCGTGGGTCAGACGCGAGGGTCCCGCGAACGACTCGGTCGTCCGGCCTCGGCTCGAACCGAGCGCGGCGAGTTCGCCGGCGCCGGCCACCGTGACCGTGACCTCCGTGTCGCCATCGCACGCGACGATGCCGTCCGCGTCCGCCAGCTCGATGACGACGTGCGCAAGGCCCCCGTCGGCCGCGATGGTGAGGTCTTCGGCGCGGACACGCAGCGCCGGCGAGCCCGCGCTCGCCAGCTCGGCCCGCCCGATCTCCGCCCCGCCCCGGCGTGCGATCGCGAGAAGCCGGCCCGGCCGATACCGCGTTTCGAATCGGGCGATGAGCGGCCGCGGGTGGCCCACCGGCGCGCGACCGACCACGACCTCGCCGGTCGCGTCGATGAGGCGCAGCTCGACCTCCTCGGCATCCGCGTACACGTCCACCGTCACCGGCGAGCCCGGCTCGACACCCCACGACCACGACGAGACCACGTCGTCCCACGACCACGGCGTCTTCTCGACCGGCCGCCCGTGATGTGCGGGGCGATGCACGGCGATCGCCGGATCGCTGCGAAGACCGAACGCGATCTGACGGTAGTACGAGGCGGGCGTTCGCCGACCCGTGAGGTCGATGTCGCCGCACCGCGCCAGCAACCACGGGAAGGGGCCTGCGGTCCCGGTCGATCGGTAGTCGTCGACGTCCGTGTACTCGACGCGACCGATGCCGGCCTCGCCGACGTAGTCCCATCCCGTCCAGGTGAAGTCCCCGATGACGTGCGGAAGCCTGCGCACCTGATCCCACAGGTCGGCGATCCGATCGGGGAACGTCTCCGACCCCACGATGACCCGCCCCGGGAACAGCTCCGCATCCATCTCGTATCGGGCATCGCCGTAGTTGAAGCCCACCACGTCGAGCACCGCCGCCGACTCCTCCGTCGAACGCGTGATGAGCTCCGACGCGTTCGCGGCGGCCATCTGGGCGCCGAGCCCGGCCATCATCGTGTTCGGGTCGGTCGCTGCGATCTCGCCGAGGATCTCGGGCAGTCGCTGCATGTTGGCGATGACCCCGTTGATGCCGTTCGTGATGTAGCGCGTCGGGTCGAGCCGCCGGAACTCCTCCGCGGTGCGCCGGCTCCAGGTGGCCCCGTGCGGCGTCGCCAGCTCGAGGATCTCGTTGCCGATCGAGTACAAGATCACGCTCGGACGGTTGCGGTCCTTCGCCACGAGGGCCGCCACTGCTGCCTGCCAGCGCGACGCGAACCCGACGGACGCGTCGAACCCGGTCTTGGCATGAGTCCACACGTCGCTGAGCTCATCCATGACGAGCATCCCGTGTCGATCGCACGCGTCGAGCAGGGCGCGCGAGGCCGGGTTGTGTGCACTGCGGATCGCATTGAATCCGGCGTCCTTCAGCAGCCGCACCCGCCGATCCTCGGCATCGGGATGGGTGATCGCACCGAGAGCGCCGTTGTCGTGGTGCACGCACGCTCCGCGCAGATCCACCCCCACACCGTTGATGCGAAGCCCGTGGCGCGCGTCCACCTGCAGGCGGCGGATGCCGAATCTCACCGCATCCGTGTCGACGACCGTGCCGTCGGCGTCTTCCAGGCTGATGCGCACCTCGTGCTGGGCGGGATGATCGGGCGACCACAGCTCGGGACGCGCGACGAACAGGCGCGCCCGTGCCACCGCCTGCTCACGGGGCAGCACGGTCACCGGCGCGTTCGCCTGCACGATGACGGCTCCCGACGGATCGGCGAGATGCCAGTGCACCCGCAGCGTGCGCGTGTGACGCGTGAGGTTCTCCACGATGGTCGTGACCTCGACCATCGTTCGTTCGTCGTCGATGTCGGGGGTCGTCACCGTCGTGCCGTCGAGAGCCAGGTGCACCGGATCGGCCACGATGAGATGCACGGGCCGGTAGATGCCGGCGCCCGTGTACCACCGGCTGTCGCGGTGGGCGCGCGCCTCGACGGTGACCGTGTTGGTCTCGCCGAAGCGCAGGAACGCGTCCGCGGCGACGACGAAGGCCGCGTAGCCGTCGGGCTGATGCGCGGCGAAGTCTCCGTTGATGAACACGACGGCGTCGCGGTACACGCCCTCGAACTCGATCAGCACACTCCGCTCGCGCCAGTCGTCCGGCACCTCGAAGGAGCGTTCGTAGACGAAGACCCCACCCGGGATGTAGCCGGAATGCACACCGCCGTCGTTGTCGGCGGAACGCGGCAGGTCGCGCAGCGCGTCGTGCGGGATGGTGACCGGCACGGCAGCAGCGACGCCCTCACGACTCTCGAAGGCGCCGAGCTTCGGTCCGACCGTCCAGCCGACGTGGAAGGGAACCCGCTTCACGACGTGGGCACCGAGCCGGCGCCCTCGCCGCTCGGGAATGATCCGGCGGCGCGCGCGTCGAGCAACTGCTCGAGTGCGTCGAGGTCGTACCCGCGCACGTAGCCCCGGAAGAACTCTGCCAGGGCATCGGCCATGTCGGTGGAGGTCGGATCCAGCAGCCACTGCACCTGGAGACCGTCCATCATCGCCGTGGTCGCGACGGCCGCGCGATACGGATCGATCTCGCGGATCAGTCGCCCCTCTGCCGCGATCCTCCGGAACGCCGCCGTGATGCTCTCGCGCACGTACTCGTAACGGCGCAGGAAGTACTCGTGCGCCGGGTGGGACGGCGACGTCGCCTCGGCCGACAGCGTGCAGAACAGCTCGATGACACCCGGGATCGACGCGTTGTAGCGCGCGAGCTTCACGAGCGCGCGCAACGTCTCGACGCCGTCGGCGTCGTCGAAGTTCACGATCTGACGCGACTGCTCGTCGCGGTGGTCGAGCACGGCCAGCAGCAGGGTGCTCTTGCTCTTGAAGTGATGCAGCAGTCCCGCTTCGCTCATCCCGACGCGCTGAGCGATCTCTCGCAGCGATCCGGCGCGGTACCCGCCTTGAGCGAAGACCTCCAGCGCGGCGTCGAGAATCGCTCCGCGCGTCACCTCGCTCTTCGCGTACTCGCCGCGCTGGCTGCGCCGCGGTGTGTTCGTGTCGGTCATCGTGACCATCGTGCCCTATCCCGGTCGCCGCGAGTCGGCGCCGATGCCCCCAGTGTGCACGCTCTCATAACAAAAACCTAGCGATCACTCGATATTTGATCCAAAAACCTAGTGCGCACTCGGATTTCCTGCTAGCGTCCCCCGACAGAGCGATCCGCAGGGGTATCGCCCACCCGAGAAAGGGACCAAAGATGTTCCGTTGGAAGGCCACAGCAGCCCTCGCGGTCGTCGCGGCACTCGCACTCACCGGCTGCGCCGGTGGCGGCGAGTCCGGAGGCGAGAGCGGCTCAGGCGGCGCACACGCAGACCGCCTCACACTCATCTCCATCGCCGCACCCACGAGCTACGACATCGGCGCGGGCGCCGAGTGGGGCAACCGCAGCGAGTACTTCGAGGCAGTGTTCGACACCCTCCTGCGACAGGACTCCAAGGGTGAGCTCCAGCCCAACCTGGCGACCGAGTGGTCGTACAACGACGACAAGACCGTCCTCACCCTGACGCTGCGCACCGACGCGAAGTTCACCGACGGCACCCCCGTCGACGCGAAGGCCGTCGTCGCCAGCATGGAGCGCTTCCGCGACGGCACGTCACCGCAGGCGGGCACGATGAAGGGCAACCAGTACGCGGCCACCGACGACCACACCGTCACCATCACGCTGCCGGCGCCGAACCCGGCTCTGCTCAACTCGCTCTCGCTCGCCCAGGGCCTCGTCGCCGCGCCGTCGTCGTTCTCCGACTCCGACGTCGCCACGCGCCCCGTCGGCTCCGGCCCGTACATCCTGGACACCTCGGCGACCGTGACCGGCACGACCTACGTGTACAAGGCGAACCCCGACTACTGGAACAAGGATGCCGTCAAGTACGACAACCTGACCGTCAACGTCATCGACGACACGACCGCCATCCTCAACGCCATCAAGGCCGGCGAGGCGAACGGCGCGAAGATCGCGGACAACACCACGATCAGCGAGGTCGAGGGCTCGGGCTGGTCGATCGCGTCCAACGAACTCGACTTCCAGGGCCTGCTGCTGCTCGACCGCGCCGGCACGATGAACCCGGCGCTCGGCGACGTTCGCGTCCGCCAGGCGATCAACATGGCCTTCGACCGCGAGGCGCTGCTGAAGTCCCTCCAGAGCGGATTCGGCACCGTCACCGAGCAGGTCTTCCCGAAGTCCTCGGTCGCCTACGACCCGGCCCTGGACAGCACCTACGCGTACGACCCGGCCGGCGCCAAGAAGCTCCTCGCCGACGCGGGCTACGCGAGCGGCCTGACCATCAACATGCCGTCGGTGCCCGCCTTCCAGACGTCGTTCGACCTGATCAAGCAGCAGCTGCAGGACATCGGCATCACGGTGCAGTACACGGAAAGCGGCACGGGCAACTTCATCAGCGACATGCTGACCCCGAAGTTCCCCGCCACCTGGATGGCGCTGCAGCAGGACCCCGACTGGCAGCTGATCAACTTCATGATCGCTCCGGGCGCGACCTTCAACCCGTTCAAGGCCGAAGACCCCAAGATCGACGCCTTCATCAAGACGATCCAGTTCGGCAGCACGGACGAGGCCACCCAGGCGCTCAAGGACCTGAACAAGTACCTGGTCGACCAGGCCTGGTTCGCTCCGTTCTTCCGCGTTCAGGGCTCGTTCGCCACCGACGCCAACACGACCGTCGACTTCTGGCCGACGAACGCCTACCCGTCGATCTTCAGCTTCGCGCCGAAGAACTGACCCGCTGCGCTGTCCGCCTGCGCACCCGCAGGCGGACAGCGCCGCTCGAACCCGGAGAGAGCCATGCTCAGCTTCATCCTCAGGCGGATCGCCTCGGGCGTCGTCCTCGTCGCCGTCATCTCCTTCCTCGCCTACGTGCTGCTCTACGCCGCCGGCGGCGACATCGCCCGCCGTATCCTGGGCGAGACCGCGACCGCCGAGACGGTCGCCAAGAAGACCGAGGAGCTCGGGCTGAACCGCCCGCTCCTCGTGCAGTACTGGGACTGGCTGACATCGGCGCTGACGGGAAACCTCGGCCGCAGCTGGTTCAGCGGAGAGCTCGTCAGCGTCAGCGTCTCCGGACGCGTCGGAGTGACCCTCTCGATCGTGATCGGCGCGACGCTGGTCTCGGCCATCCTGTCGGTCGTCCTGGGCGTGCTGGCCGCGCGCCGCGGGGGCTGGATCGACGGACTCGTGCAGTTCCTCTCTCTCATCGGCTTCGCCATTCCCGGCTTCCTCATCGCCCTGGGCCTCGTGCTCGTGTTCGCGATCGAACTGCACTGGTTCAAGGCCACCGGCTTCGTGCCGCTCACGACCTCGTTCGGCGGGTGGGTCGCCTCGGTGACCCTGCCGATCGTCGCGCTCTCCCTCGGCGCGATCGCCACGGTCGCCCAGCAGGTGCGAGGCTCCGTCATCGACGCGATGTCGCGCGACTACGTCCGCACGCTCCGCTCGCGCGGCCTGTCCAGTGCCTCCGTCGTCTACAAGCACGTGCTGCGAAACGCCGGCGGCCCGGCACTGGCCGTGCTCGCCGTGCAGTTCATCGGCCTGCTGGGCGGCGCCGTCATCGTCGAGCAGGTCTTCGCCATCCCCGGCATGGGTCAGCTCACCGTCAAGGCGACGACGCAGGGCGACATCCCCGCTGTCATGGGCCTGGTGATCGTCTTCGCGATCATCGTGGTCATCGTCAACCTCCTGATCGATCTGGCTCAGGCCGCTCTCAACCCGAAGGTGCGTCTGTCATGACCGCTGTCGACGTTCCCAACTCCGTCCCCGTCGCGCCGGTGCGCGTCTCGCTGATGCGCCGGCTCGTGCGCCACCCCCTCGGCCTGGTCTCGCTGGGCTTTCTCGCGCTGGTCATCCTGATCGCGATCATCGGCCCCTTCATCGCTCCGCAGGATCCGAACTACGCCGACATCCGCGCGATCCTCGCCCCTCCCGGCGCCGACCACCTGCTGGGCACCGACAGCGCCGGGCGCGACGTCTTCTCGCGTCTGCTGCTGGCCACCCAGACGAGCATCGCCGCCGCTCTCGTGGCGCTGGTGACCGCGCTGGTGCTCGGCGTCGTGTCGGGTCTGATCGCCGGCTACTACCAGGGCTGGTTCAACACGGTCGCCACGTGGGTGACAGAGCTGAACATGGCCCTGCCGGCGATGGTGGTGCTGCTCGCGGCACGTGCCGCCCTGGGTCCGTCCGTCTGGCTGTCGATGTTCATCTTCGGCATCCTGCTCTCCCCCGGCTCCTTCCGGCTCGTCTTCGCCTCGGTCACCGCCGTACGCGCGGAACTCTACGTGGATGCCGCGCGGGTCTCGGGCCTCAGCGACGCCCGCATCATCGGTCGGCACGTGCTGTCGGTCGTGCGCGCGCCCATCATCATCCAGTCGGCGATCATCGCCGGCATCGCGATCGCGATCCAGTCGGGCCTCGAGTTCCTGGGTCTCGGCGACTCGTCGGTGCCCACGTGGGGCGCCATGCTCAACGACGGTTTCAAGAGCATCTACAAGCAGCCGATGCTCATGCTGTGGCCCTCGCTGGCCATCGCACTCACCTGCATCGCCCTGACCCTGCTCGCCAACGTCATGCGCGACGAACTGGAGCGCACCGTCACCGTGCGCCGCAAGCGCCGGCGCGCGGTGACGACCGCGACCGGATCGATCGCGGCGGTCACCACATCGGTGCGCACCGGCGGCGGCGACCTGGTCGACCTCGACGAGCCGCCCGTGATCGAGAACATCGAGGTGATCGTCCACCCCGAAGACACGCGCAGCAAGGCGAGCGACGCCATCCTGCAGGTGCGCGACCTGCACGTGGGCTACGACCAGCCCGACGGCTCGCACATCGAGGTCGTCCACGGCGTCTCGCTCGACATCCGCCGCGGCGAGGTGCACGGCCTGATCGGAGAGTCGGGTTCGGGCAAGACCCAGACCGCCTTCGCCGTGCTCGGGCTGCTCCCGCGCGGCGGCAGCGTCACCTCCGGCTCGATCGTCTACGAAGGCACCGAGCTGGCCGATGCGTCGGAGCGCGTCTACGCGGGTGTCCGCGGCAAGCGCATCGGCTACATCCCTCAGGAGCCGATGAGCAACCTCGATCCGTCCTTCACGATCGGCAGCCAGCTGGTCGAGCCCCTGCGCAAGAACCTGGGCCTGTCCAAGGCGGAGGCGCGTGAGCGCGCGCTCGGGCTGCTCGAGCGCGTGGGCATCCCGCAGCCGAAGCGCACGTTCGACGCGTACCCGTTCGAGGTCTCCGGTGGCATGGCGCAGCGGGTGCTCATCGCCGGCGCCGTCTCGACCGACCCCGACCTGATCATCGCGGACGAGCCGACCACGGCTCTGGACGTGACGGTGCAGGCCGAGGTGCTGGATCTGCTGCGCGATCTGCAGGCGGAACGCAACATGGCGATGCTGCTCGTGACGCACAACTTCGGCGTCGTCGCCGACCTGTGCGACCGCGTGACGGTCATGCAGAACGGGCTCTTCGTCGAGCAGGGCCCCGTGCGCGCCATCTTCAACGATGCGCGACACCCCTACACGAAGACGCTGCTCGACGCGATCCTCGACGAGGGTCCGGCCCGCGGGCCCCTCACCCCTGCCACGAACGGAGCCGGAGCATGAGCGCGTCACTGCTGGAGGTCACCGACCTCGTCGTCGAGTATCCGGGCAAGGGGTTCCGGGCCGAGCCCTTCCGCGCACTGAAGGGCGTCTCACTCGACATCAAGCCGGGCGAGACGGTGGGCCTGGTCGGCGAGTCCGGCTCGGGAAAGACGACACTCGGGCGCGCCGCACTGGGCCTGGCTCCCGTCACCGCCGGAACGATCCGCTTCGACGGCCAGGACATCTCGCACCTGAGCCGGCGCGAGCGCCGTGCGCTCAGCTCGCAGATCCAGGTGGTGTTCCAGGACCCGTACTCGTCGCTGAACCCGTCGATGACCGTCGAGCAGATCCTCACCGAGCCCCTCACCGTCGCCGGTGTCGGATCTGCCGAGGCGAAGACGCGCGTACGCGATCTGCTCGACCAGGTGGGCCTTCCCGCCGATGCGCGCAGTCGCCTTCCCCGCGAGTTCTCCGGCGGCCAGCGCCAGCGCGTCGCCATCGCCCGCGCCCTCGCGCTGAGCCCGCGGCTGATCGTGTGCGATGAGCCGGTCTCCGCACTGGACCTGTCCACGCAGGCGCGCGTCCTGGATCTGTTCATCGAGATCCAGGAGCGGACGGGCGTCGCCTACCTGTTCGTGACGCACGACCTGGCCGTGGTCCGCCACGTCAGCCACCGGGTGGCCGTCATGTACCGCGGCGAGATCGTGGAGTCCGGCGACGGCGACCAGGTCACCTCGCGTCCGCAGCATCCGTACACGCAGCGTCTGTTCATGGCCGCGCCCGTCCCCGATCCCGACAAGCAGGAGGAGCGCCGCGCCGCCCGCCGCGCGATCCTCACCGCGGAGGCTGCCGCACGATGAGTCGCCCGAACATCGTCTTCGTGATGTCGGACGACCACGCCGCCCATGCGATCTCGGCCTACGGCAGCACGGTCAACGCGACGCCGCACCTGGACCGACTGGCACAGGAGGGGGTGCGCATGGATGCCGTGTACTGCACGAACTCCATCTGCAGCCCGTCGCGGGCCACGATCCTGACCGGGACCTACAGCCACATCAACGGCGTCTCCTCGATCTGGACCGAGATGGACTACCGGGTGCCGACGTTCATCGATGTGCTCCACGGCGCCGGATACCGCACCGCGATGTTCGGCAAGTGGCATCTCGGCGAGCACGGCAACGCGCTGCCACGCGGGTTCGACGCATGGAAGATCTTCCCCGGCCAGGGCGACTACGTCGACCCGGAGATGATCGACGAGAACGGCAGCGGGCCGGTCCCCGGCTACGCGACGGACATCGTCACGGACCTCGCGATCGACTGGATCGACGAGGTCACCACGAGTGGTGATGAACCGTTCTGCATGATGGTCCACCACAAGGCGCCGCACCGGCCGTGGGTTCCGGACGAGAAGCACCGCCACCTCTACGCGGACGGCACGATCCCCGAGCCCGACACGTTCTTCGACGACCACGCGACGCGCAGCAAGGCCGTGCAGGGCGTGCGTATGACGATCGCCGACGACATGGGGGCGGACGACCTGAAGGAAGAGGTGCCGGCGCACCTTCGCGGCCCCGAGAACCGCGAAGCGCGCATGCGCTGGAAGTACCAGATCTACATGCGCGATTATCTGCAGTGCGTGCAGTCCATCGACGACAACGTGGGCAGGCTGCTCGACCACCTCGCCGAGCGCGGGCTCGCCGAGAACACGATGGTCGTCTACACGTCCGACCAGGGGTTCTTCCTCGGCGATCACGGCTGGTTCGACAAGCGCCTCATGTTCGACGAGTCGCTGCAGATGCCCATGCTCATCCGCTGGCCGGCCGAGATCCCGGCCGCGAGCCGCTGCGCGGGCATCGTCACCAACGTCGATTTCGCCGCGACCTTCCTGGACGTGTGCGGGATCGACGCGGCATCCGCTCTGCCCACCTCGCAGGGTCGCAGCTTCCGCCCGCTGCTGCGCGGCGAAGAGGTGGAGGACTGGCCGGAGGCCGCCTACTACCGCTATTGGGAGCACGACGACCCCATCCACGCCGCTCCCGCGCACTACGGCATCCGCACCGCGACGCACAAGCTCATCCACTACTACGGGGTCGGCATGGGCGTGCCCGGTGCCTCGGAGGCCGAGTTCGAGCCCGAATGGGAGCTGTACGACCTCGTCGCCGATCCGGCCGAGCTGCGCAACGTGGCCGACGATCCCGCGTACGCGGAGGTGCGCGCCCAGCTCGAGCAGACCCTTCGCGAGTACCAGGACCACTATCGCGACCTGCCCTACACCGGCCCCGACACCCCCCGACCGGACTGGGGGCCGTACGACCACGAGCTGCTGGCGCGCGTCGAGCAGTACGTCACCCAGATCCGCGCATCCTCCTGATGACCGCGACCACCCCCACCCCCGGAAGGACCTCCATGACCGCCGCCGCCGACCACCTGCGCCCCCTGCTCGAGAAGCTGACGCTCGAGCAGAAGGCCGCTCTCGTCCAGGGCGCCGACTTCTGGACGACGGTGCCGCTGCCGGAGATCGGTCTGCGCGCGATGACGCTCTCGGATGGGCCCGCCGGCGTGCGCGGTCCCCGCTGGGATGAGCGCGAGCCGTCGCTGAACCTCCCGTCCGGCTCGGCGCTGGCCGCCTCGTGGGATGCCGGACTGGCGTACCGTTACGGCGCCGCGGCGGCCGCCGAAGCACGGGCCAAGAACGTCGACGTCGTGCTCGGTCCGACCATCAACCTGCACCGCAGCCCCCTCGGCGGACGCCACTTCGAGTGCTTCAGCGAAGATCCCCAGCTGTCGGGCGAGCTGGCTGCGGCGTACGTCGCGGGCATGCAGGAGCGCGGCGTCGCGGCGTGCCCCAAGCACTACGTCGCGAACGATTCCGAGACCGACCGCTTCACGGTGGATGTCCGCGTCGACGACCGCGCGCTGCGCGAGCTGTATCTCGCGCCGTTCGAGCGGGCCGTCACCGACGCGCACGCGTGGACCATCATGAGCTCGTACAACTCCGTCGACGGCGTGACCATGACCGAGAACGACCTGCTCGAGACGCCCCTGAACACCGACTGGGGCTTCGACGGCGTCGTGATCAGCGACTGGACCGCCGTGCGTTCGCTCGACGCGGTCGCCGCCGCGCAGGACCTCGCCATGCCCGGCCCGGCTCCCGCCTGGGCCGAACTCACCGAGGCCGTCCGCGACGGGCGTGTCCAGGAGGCCGACCTCGACCGCAAGGTGCTGCGTCTGCTGCTGCTGGCCGAGCGCGTCGGCGCCCTGGGCGACAGCGCTCCGGCGGCGACCGATGAGATCGACGGCCCGGCCTTCGCACGCGAGGCGGCCGTGGCGGGGACCGTGCTGCTGCGCAACGACGGCACCCTGCCGCTGAACCCGGCGTCCCTCCGGTCGGTGGCCGTCATCGGCCAGAATGCCCGTGATGCCCGCACACAGGGAGGCGGCAGCGCGACCGTCGTCCCCGCGCACGTCGTCTCGCCGCTGGACGGGCTGCGCGCCGCCCTGCCCGGCGTGGAGGTCTCCTACGAGCTCGGCGCGCTCGTGCAGGAAGGCGTCGCCGAGATTCCTCTCGCCCAGCTGCAGAACCCCGTCACCGGAGAGCCGGGACTGCGGGTGCGCTTCTTGGATGCCGAGGGCACCGAGCTCTTCGCCGAAGATCGCCGGTCGACGGCGCTCGTCTGGTTCGGCGGGGACGCCCCCATCGAGGCGAGCCGCACCGTCATCTTCGAGACGCGGTTCACGCCCGACGAATCCGGCACGATCGAGCTGGGCTTCGCCGGTGCCAACCACGGGCGCCTCTACGTCGACGACGAGCTGGTGCTCGACGACAGCCCCGTCATCGAGGGCACCGACCTCGGCGCCGCGTTCCTGAACCCGCCGTCGCTGACGACCGCTGTCGCCGTGGAGGCGAGCGTGGCGCGCACGGTCCGCGTCGAGTTCTCGCGCGAAGCGGCGGGCGCCCTCGCCGGTGCGCTCAGCGCCACGGTCGGCATCGCCCCCGAGCGCACGCCCGATGCCGAGTTGATCGCCCGGGCGGCGCATGCCGCGGCATCCGCCGATGTCGCCGTCGTGGTCGTCGGGACGAACTCTCGCGTCGAGTCCGAGGGCTACGACCGCACGAGCCTGGACCTCCCCGGCGCGCAGGACGAGCTCGTGCGGGCCGTCGCGGCGACCGGCACCCCGACCGTCGTCGTGGTCAACGCGGGCTCGCCCGTCGTCCTGCCCTGGGCCGACGAGGTCGCCGCCGTCGTGCAGGGCTACTTCGGCGGCCAGGAGTTCGGCCACGCGATCGCCGACATCCTCACGGGCGCCCAGGAGCCCGGGGGGCGCCTGCCCACCACCTGGCCGGCCGCACTGGCCGACGTCCCCGTCACGGATGTGACCCCGCAGGACGGAGTGCTGCGCTACACCGAGGGCATCCACATCGGCTACCGCGCGTGGTTGAAGGACGACGCGACTCCCGCCTTCCCGTTCGGCCACGGACTCGGCTACACGACGTGGTCGTGGGACGATGCGCGCCGCGAGGGCGGCGAGGTCGCGGTGACGGTCACCAACACCGGCGCGCGCTCCGGCAAGCAGGTGGTGCAGGTGTACGCCGAACGGCCGGGCTCGGCGATCGAGCGCCCCGAGCGCTGGCTCGTCGGATTCGCGACCGTCCGCGTAGACGCCGGCGCATCCGCGACCGTCTCGATCGGCCTTCCCGAGCGACGCCTGGCCCACTGGAGCGGTGAGCACTGGAGCGTCGAGGCCGGCACGTATGCGCTGCGCATCGGCTCCTCCGTCGCAGAGCTGCCGCTCTCGCTCGCCTGGGAGGTGTCGGAGTGATGACGACGATGTCGCCGGTGAACGCGATCCACCTGCAGGGCGCGGCCGACGCGCGCCTGGCCGCGGTGGTCGACCGTCTCGACGGATTCCTGCGCGAAGACGACGACCTCTCCTTCCAGGTCGCGGCCTTCCACCGCGGCGTGCCGGTGCTCGACGCGTGGGGCGGCCCGCACCTGACGGGCACGTCCGTGCTGATCCCGTTCTCGGTCACCAAGAACACGATCGGACTGTCGGTGGGCCTGCTCCTGGAACGCGGTCTCATCGATCTCGATGAGCGCGTCGCGCACTACTGGCCCGAATTCGCCGCGAAGGGGAAGGATGCCGTCACGGTGCGCCAGCTGCTCTCGCACCAGGCGGGGCTTCCGCAGGCGACCACAGCGCTGACGTGGGACGAGCTCTGGGACCACCACGCGGCGGCCGCGCGCCTCGCCGACACCCGGCCGTACTGGTACCCGGGCAGCGCGTTCGGCTACCACGCGATCACGATCGGCAGCCTGGGCGACGAGCTGGTGTACCGCGTGACGGGGCGAACCCTGCACGAGTTCTACGAGGATGAGATCCGCGCCCCGCACGACGTCGACTTCTACCTCGGTCTGCCGGAGGACCAGGAGCACCGGTTCGCGCCGCTGCGCCCGATGATCCGTCCCGTATCGGCGACGGGCACTCCGCAGTTCTCGGCGCTGGGCCCGGTGGTCTTCGGCGCCCTCAGCCGCGACATCGACCACACCAACTCGCCCCGCAACTACCGGTACGGCCATGCCGCCACCGCGGGCACGGGCACCGCGCGGGGGCTCGCACGCCTCTTCGCCGCCGCGGTCACGGGCGTCGACGGTCGCGCCCCGTTCCTGTCGGCCGACACCGTCGAGCAGATCGGCCAGCAGCAGATCCGTGGCTACGACGAGGTGCTCCACCAGCACGACCGGGCCCACGCGATCGTCTTCCAGAAGCCGTCGCAGCAACTCTCCTTCGGCGGTCCCCGCGCGTTCGGTCACGACGGCGCGGCCGGTGCGCTCGCCTGCGCCGACCCCGACACCGGGATCACTTTCGCCTGGACGATCGTCCGCGGACCGTGGCCCGGCGGGGCCGACCCGCGCGCCGTCGCCCTGGCGCGCGAGCTCGGCGTGCTTCTGGAAGCGACAGCATGACCGCGGTCATCACGAGCCTGCGCGCGGAGCTGCGCCACGACAGCGCCGTGGTCGCCACGGCGACCCCTCGCCTGAGCTGGGTGGTCGGCGGCGACATCACCGGCTGGCACCAGGCGAGCGCGGAGCTCAGCGACGGGGAGATCACGCTCACCCTGGACGACGGCGAGAGTGCCCTCGCTCCCTGGCCGTTTCGCCCTCTGGCACCCGGTGAGAGCCGATCGGTGCGGGTGCGAGCGCACAGCACCGATGGACGATCGACGAGGTGGAGCGATGCGCTCGTCGTCGAGGCGGGCTTCCTCGCCGACGACGAGTGGGTCGCCCTCCCGGTCGGCCTGGCCGACCCGTCGCGCGCAGCGCAGCCCGCCGCGGTGCGCACCCGTTTCATGATCGAGCGCGAAGTCACGCGCGCCGTCCTCTTCTGGACCGCGCTGGGCGTGGCCGAACCGACCGTCAACGGCGCCCCGGTGAGCGACGATGTGCTCTCGCCCGGATGGACCGCCTACCGCGACCGGCTCGTGCACGAGAGCGTCGACGTCACCGCCCTCCTGCGTGACGGCGAGAACGAGCTCGCGGCGACGATCGCGGGCGCCTGGTACACGGAGAAGTACGGCTTCTTCACCTTCACCGACCGCGTCTACGGTGATCAGCCCTCGTGGCTGGCCCAGCTGCGCGTGACGTACGCAGACGGCACGAGCGCGACCCTCGCGGCCACCGGCCCCGGCTGGGAGGCGACGGGCGACGGGCCCGTCGTCGACAGCGGCATCTACGCGGGCGAACACCAAGACCTGCGCCGGAGCCTCGACGACGCGGTGTGGACGTCGGCGCGCGTCGGCGCGGCGGCGCGGCCCGGCTACGAGAACGTCCCCGTCCCCGAGGCGCGGATCGCTCCGCCCGTACGCCGCATCGAGACGCTGCCGGTCGCGGAGGTTCTCGCCTCGCCCTCCGGCGCCACGATCCTCGACTTCGGCCAGAATCTGGTCGGGCGCCTGCGCATCCGCGCGCGAGGAGCGGCCGGCACCCGCATCGTCATCCGTCATGCCGAAGTGCTCGATGCGGGTGAGCTGGCTCTTCGCCCCCTGCGCAACGCCGCGGCGACGGCGACGTTCGATCTCTCGGGCGGCGACGACGTGCTGGAGTCGCGTTTCAGCTTCTACGGCTTCCGCTACGCGCAGATCACCGGACTCGACGTCGACCCCGCGGACATCGAGGCCGTGGTGCTGCACTCCGACCTCGCCCGGACCGGATGGTTCTCGGCATCCGACCCGCTCGTGGAGAAGCTGCACGAGAACGTGCGCTGGGGCATGCGCGGCAACTTCCTGTCGATTCCCACCGACTGTCCGCAGCGCGACGAGCGCCTGGGCTGGACGGGCGACATCCAGGTGTTCGCGCCGACCGCGACGTTCCTCTACGACTGCGACGGTTTCCTGACCTCGTGGCTGCGCGACCTGGCGCACGAGCAGAACCGCGACGGCGGGATCGTTCCGGTCGTCGTCCCCGCAGCGCTGCCGTCGTTCGCGGGCGGCGGACCGGTCGCCGCGTGGGGTGACGCCGCAACGGTCGTGCCGAGCGTGCTGTGGGAGCGCTTCGGCGACCGTGACGTGCTCGCCGCGCAGTATCCGAGCATGCGTGCGTGGGTAGAGGCGGTGCGCCGCGATGCGGGCGACTCAGGCCTGTGGGCCGGCCGTATGCAGCTCGGCGACTGGCTCGACCCCGCCGCCCCGCCGGACAAGCCCGGCAAGGCGAAGGTCGACGCCGACATCGTCGCCAGCGCCTACTTCGCCCGGTCGCTGCGCCAGGTCGCTGATGCCGCAGCGCTGCTCGGACACGACGAGGATGCCGAGACCTACGGAACCCTCGCCGAGGCCGCGCGCCGCGCGTTCACCGCGGAGTACGTCACCCCGGCAGGACGCATGATGAGCGATGCTCCGACCGCCTACGCCCTCGCGCTGCAGTTCGACCTCGTCGTCGACGCCGACACCCGCGCCGCCCTCGGTCGCCGCCTGGCGGCACTGGTCCGCGAGGGCGGATACCGCATCGGCACCGGCTTCGTCGGCACACCGCTGGTCGCCGACGCACTGACCGCCACCGGTCACGTGGATGCCGCCGAGCGCCTGCTGCTGCAGACGCAGTGCCCGTCGTGGCTGTATCCGATCACGCAGGGCGCGACGACGGTGTGGGAGCGGTGGGACTCGCTGCTGCCGGACGGGTCGGTCAATCCCGGCGAGATGACCTCGTTCAACCACTACGCGCTCGGCGCGGTCGCCGACTGGCTGCACCGCTCGGTCGCAGGGCTCGCGCCGGCCGCGCCCGGCTATCGACGCCTGCGCATCGCGCCGCGCCCCCTCTCGGCGCTCACGCGCGCGTCGGCGCGGCACCTGACCCCCTACGGCGAGGCTGCCGTCTCCTGGCGCCGCGACGGCGACAGCATCGTCGTGACCGCGACCGTACCGGCGAACACCACTGCCGACGTGGATCTGCCCGGCATCGCCGCGACCGTCGGGCCCGGTTCGCACGAGTGGCGCGTCGCTGCGGCGGCCGGTGCGCAGCGACCCGAACTGCCCGGACTCGACGCCGATCTCGCCGCCGTCATCGACGATCCGCGCGCCTACCGCGCGCTGCTCGACACGCTGGCCGACGTCGCGCCCGAGCGCGTCGACGCTGTCCGCGAGGAGACGACGTGGGCGGCGGGTCGTCCGCTCGTGTCCGCCCTGATGTTCACGCCGCCGCCGGTGCTCGCCGCCGTCGACCACGCGATCCGTGCGGCGACGACCGCCTGATACCGAGGAGTTCTATGTTCGACCGCGCCAGTACGTTCGGCGAGACGCTCGACAGCCCCGCCGGCCGGGCGGTGCTCGAGAAGCACTTGCCCGGCATCGCCGCCTCTCCCATGGCGCAGCAATTCCGCAGCGCCCGCCTCGGCCAGCTCGTCGCGCTCGTTCCGGAGTTGGAGGAGCCGGCCGCCCGCGACGCGCTCTGGGCTGCGCTCGCCCAGGTCGGTGACGGCACCGCCCGCGCCCCCTACCCCACGGCGATCGCTCCCGACCCGGCTTACGAGGCCGACGAGGTCGCCCCCGCCTCGGCGACGTTCGCCCCCGCCCCGACGGCGCGGCAGTGGGACCCCCTCGAGGTGCGCCTCGTCGGCCCGTCGCACGGCAACCCCTTCGTCGACGTGGAACTGGACGCCCTGTTCACCCGACCGGACGGCAGCGTCGTGCGCGTCGGCGGGTTCTACGACGGCGACGGTGTGTACGTCGTCCGGGCTCTCGCGGATGCCGAGGGCACCTGGCGCTTCCGCACCCGCTCCACGGCCCGGTCGCTCGACGGCATCGCCGGCACCGTGGACGTCGCTCCCGCTCCCGTCGACGCGCACGGCCCGGTGCGCGTCGACGGGTTCCACTTCCGCCATGCGGACGGCACCCGCCATCGGCCGCTGGGAACGACCGCGTACGCGTGGACGCACCAGAGCGAGGCGCGTCAGCAGCAGACTCTCGCCACCCTCGCCGCGTCGCCGTTCACCAAGCTGCGGATGTGCGTGTTCCCCAAGTCGTACCTCTACAACGCGAACGAACCGATCGACTTCCCCTTCGTCGGCTCGCTGGAGACCGGTTTCGACCTCACCCGGTTCGACCCCGCGCACTTCCGCCGTCTCGAGCAGCGCATCCGCGATCTGGCGGAGCTCGGCATCCAAGCCGATCTCATCCTCTTCCACGCCTACGACCGGTGGGGCTTCTCGGACCTCGGCCCCGCGGTCGACGAACGCTACCTGCGTTACGTCGTGCGCCGCCTGTCCGGCTACGCGAACGTCTGGTGGTCGATGGCGAACGAGTACGACCTCATGTGGTCGAAGGATCTCGACGACTGGGAGCGCCTCGCGGCGATCGTCGGCGAGGAGGATCCGTTCGGACACCTCAACTCCATCCACAACTGTCGTCCGTTCTACGACTACGACCGCCCGTGGATCACGCACGTCTCGATCCAGCGAGTGGACGTCTACCGCACGGCCGAGAACACCGATCAGTGGCGGGAGCGCTGGGGCAAGCCGGTCGTCATCGACGAGTGCGCCTACGAGGGCGACATCGACCAGGGTTGGGGCAACATCACCGGCGAGGAGATGACCCGACGCTTCTGGGAGGGCGCCGTGCGCGGCGGCTACGTCGGACACGGCGAGACCTACTATCCGCCTGCTCTGGACGCCCCCGGGGATGCCGACGACGACGAGGTCCTGTGGTGGTCGAAGGGCGGCGCGCTGCACGGCACCTCGCCCGCCCGGATCGCCTTCCTCGAGCGGCTGCTCGCCGAGGCGCCCGACGGCGTCTGGGACCCGCTGCCCGGCGACTGGGACGTTCCGTGGGGCGGAACCGGCGACGTACGGGTGGCCTACTTCGGCTTCAACCGTCCGCGCTTTCGCAACGTCCTCCTGGGCGACGGCCGCTGGCGCGTCGAGGTGATCGACACGTGGAACATGACCGTCGAAGAGGTGTCCGGAACGCACACGGGGCAGGTGCGCGTCGATCTTCCGGGCCGCCAGTACATGGCCGTGCGTCTGACGAGGGTCGCGGCATGAGCGCACCGCGCTGGATCGTCAGCACCGCGGATGCCGTGTGGCAGACGCGGGAGGCGGCGGCGCTGACGGGCCCGTCGGCCATGCCTGACGTGGTCGTCGCCGTGGACGATCCGCAGCAGGAGATCGAGGGCTTCGGCGCCTGCTTCAACGAGCTGGGCTGGCAGGCTCTCGACCTGCTCACCGAGACCGAACGCACCGGCATCCTCCGCGAGCTGTTCGCCCCCGGCGTGGGCGCCTCGTTCGGCATCTGCCGCATGCCGATCGGCGCGAACGACTTCTCCCGCGACTGGTACTCCTACGACGAGACCCCGGGCGACCTGGGTCTCGCCCACTTCGATCTGTCGCACGACGACGACACCCTCGTGCCGTTCATCCGCGCCGCGCGCACGCATCGCCCCGACCTCGTCCTGTGGGCCTCTCCGTGGAGTCCGCCCACGTGGATGAAGCGCAACGGGCACTACGCCGGGGCCCTTCCGCACCCCTTCTTCGGCGACGTCGACAACGGGCTGCGACCCGACCAGGTCGGCGCCGAGGGCACGGACATGTTCCGCGTCGACGAGGAGCACCTCGCGGCCTACGCGGCATACTTCGGCAGGTTCGTCGACGGCTACGCCGAGCGCGGCATCCGGGTGTCGATGGTCATGCCGCAGAACGAGTTCAACTCGGCACAGGTCTTTCCGAGCTGCACGTGGACGCCGTCAGGGCTGTCGGCGTTCCTGCGTCACCTCGGCCCAGAGATGGCCGCGCGCGGCGTCGAGGTCTTCCTGGGAACGCTCGAGCGCGCGGACGACCGACTCATCGAGGGCGTCCTCGCCGACCCGGAGGCCGCCGCCGTCGTGTCCGGTGTCGGCCTGCAGTGGGCGGGCAAAGGGGCGGTCGCCGCCGTGCACCGCCTGCACCCGGAGCTGCGGATCTATCAGAGCGAGCAGGAGTGCGGCGACGGACGCAACGACTGGCGTCACGCGCGCTACGCGTGGCGGCTCATGAAGCACTTCCTCGGCAACGGCACCAACGCCTACCAGTACTGGAACATCGCCCTGCAGGAGGGCGGCCGCAGTCGCTGGGGCTGGACGCAGAACTCGCTCGTCGTGGTCGATCCCGACACCCGCACCTTCCGCTACACGCCCGACTACCTGGTGCTCAAGCACGTCAGCGCCTTCGTCGCCCCCGGCGCCCGTGTGCTGCCGACCTGGTGCGTCGCCGGTCACGACAATCAGCTGGTGTTCCGAAACCCCGACGGCTCGCTCGTCGTCGTGCTGCACAACGAGCTCGACGAGGTCATGCCGATCAGCCTGCTGCTCGGTGCTGAGGTGCTGTCGCTGGAGCTTCCGGCGGCGTCGTTCAGCACCGTCGTCATCGCGCCCTGAGGCGACCGGAGTCCTCCGACAGCCGGCGCGACGCCGTGGCCATGTGCGCCGCCATCGCCGAGGCGGCGAGGTCGGCGTCACCGGCGTCGACGGCGGCACGCACCGCCGCATGCTCCTCGATCGCGAGTTCCGCCGCGGCGGCATCGTGCACCGCACGATCCGCGTAGACCTGCAGCAGCGAGCGGACGACGTGCAGCAGATCGACGAGCGTGTCGTTGCCGGCGGCCGCGGCGAGCGTCTCGTGGAACTCGGCATCAGCCCGGGCGAAGGCCGTCAGCTCGGCGGTGGTCTCGCGCATGCGAGCGACGGATGCCGCGAGCGCCGCGCGCTGGTCGGCACTCGCGCGACCGGCGGCCAGGCGCGCGACATAGATCTCGAGCCCCGAGCGCAGCTCGAGCATCTCATCGGTGTTCTTCTGCCCGATCAGCAGTCCCCACCGGAGCGTCTGCGGCAGCAGGTCGCTCGCGGTGCCGCGAAGGTACGTGCCGGAGCCGGCGCGCACGTCCACGATGCCGAGGATCTCGAGCGCGGCGAGCGCTTCGCGAACCGCGGAGCGCCCGACATTCAGCGTCGTCGCCAGCTGACGCTCCGGAGGAAGCCGTGTGCCGGGCTCGAGCGAGCCGCCGGTGAAGAGATCCATCAGACGACGGGCGACCTGCGACACCGGCGAGCCGGTGGGCAGCACCTCCAACGCCGCCGCGATCTCGGCGGAGCGGTCGTCGGGGTAAGCGGGCACGGGTCCAACATACGGCAGCACCGCCGTCCCCTCCCACGATTGGTCAACCGGTTCTTGCAATTGGTCAACCGGTTTGTCAGAATGTCCGAGTGCCGGTGCGCTCTCTCCGGCTCTGATCTTCAGGAGAACCCCGCGATGACGCGCCTCTGGAACGACCCGGCAGACTTCGCCGAGGAGATGATCGACGGCTTCGTGGCCGCCCATGCCGCCTACGTGCAACGCGTGGCCGGGGGCGTCGTCCGCCGGGAGGGCGCGCGACCGGGTCAGGTCGCCGTCGTCATCGGCGGCGGCTCGGGCCACTACCCCGCCTTCGGCGGCCTCGTCGGTCGGGGGCTCGCCCACGGTGCGGCGATGGGCAACCTCTTCGCCTCGCCGTCGACGCAGCAGGTGCACGCCGTGGCGAGCGCCGCACACCGCGGCGGCGGGGTGTTCTTCTCGTACGGCAACTACGCGGGCGACGTCCTGAACTTCGACGCGGCCCAGGAGCGCCTGCGGGCGGACGGCATCGCCTGCGCGACCGTGACCGTCACCGACGACATCTCGAGCGCCGGGCCCGACGAGCGTCACCGCCGTCGCGGGATCGCGGGCGATCTGACCGTCTTCCGCATCGCCGGGGCCGCCGCCGAGGCCGGCTACGACCTCGACGGCGTGACCCGGATCGCCACGCACGCGAACGAGCGCACCCGCTCCTTCGGCGTCGCGTTCTCGGGCTGCACGCTCCCCGGCGCCCCGGCACCCCTGTTCTCGGTGCCGATCGGTCGCATGGCGGTGGGACTCGGCATCCACGGCGAGCCCGGCATCGGCGAGACCGACGTGCCGACCGCCGACGAGCTGGCCGACCTCCTCGTGGATCACCTGCTGGCCGAGGTGCCCGATGGCGTCGAGGTGAGCGGATGCCGGGTCGTTCCCATCCTCAACGGACTCGGCTCGCTCGCCGCGGAGGAGCTCTTCGTGCTCTACCGCCGCGTCGCCGCGCGGCTCACCGAGGCCGGCGCGGTCATCGTCGATCCGCACGTGGGCGACTACTGCACGAGCTTCGACATGGCGGGAACCTCGCTGACGCTGTTCTGGCTCGATGACGAGCTGGCGACGCTCTGGGACACCCCCGTCGACACGCCCGCCTACCGCCGTGCACCGCAGGAGGTCGACCGGGCCCGCGTCGGCGGAGGCCGCCCCGCCACCGACGAGGCGCTCGACGCATCGACGCCCCCAACGCCCGCCGCGCCCGTGACCTCCGGCGACGACCAGTCGCGCCGCTGCGCGACCACGGTGCTGCATCTTCTCGACACCTCCGCGACCACCATCGACAGGAACGCCGACGAGCTCGGGCGCATGGACGCCGTCGCCGGCGACGGGGACCACGGCATCGGCATGCAGCGCGGGGCACGCGCTGCCCGCGCGGCCGCCGCGGAGGCGGTCGC
This sequence comes from Microbacterium sp. PM5, assembly GCF_003293595.1. Lineage (NCBI taxonomy): Bacteria > Bacillati > Actinomycetota > Actinomycetes > Micrococcales > Microbacteriaceae > Microbacterium > Microbacterium sp. PM5. The sequence continues at coordinate 1,679,866 of NZ_CP022162.1, forward strand.
GGCCGGCGCCGGAGCCGAGAGCGTCCTGCGCCGCGCCGCCGACGCATGGTCGGATCGGGCCGGCGGAACCTCGGGGGCGCTGTGGGGTCTGATCCTCACCGCGATCGCCGCGCACCTGGGCGATGCGGGCACCCCCGCGCCCGCTCAGGTCGCGGCGGGCGTCGCGGACGCGGCCCGCACCGTGCAGGCTCACGGGGGCGCCGCCGTCGGCGACAAGACCCTCGTCGACGCCCTCGTGCCCTTCAGCGACGCGCTCTCCCGAGCGGTCGCGGCGGGCACCCCTCTGGCCGAAGCCTGGACCGCGGCGGCATCCGCCGCGCGAACGGCGGCGGCCTCCACCGCCGACCTGCTCCCCCGGCGCGGGCGCGCCCGCACGCACGGGACCGCCAGCGTCGGCACCCCCGACCCCGGCGCGCACTCGCTCGCTCTCATCGCCGACGCCACCGCCGGCGCACTCGCCGACTCCGAGAGGACTCACGCATGACCACGCCCCTCCGCCTCGTGATCGGCAGTGACGACGCCGGATTCGACTACAAGGAGATCCTGAAGCAGGATCTGCTCGCCCACCCCGGCGTCATCGACGTCGTCGACGTGGGAGTCGATGCCGACGGGCACACCGCGTACCCCCGCGTGGCCATCGAAGCCGCCGAGCGTGTGGCGCGGGGCGAGGCCGATCGGGCCCTGCTCATCTGCGGCACGGGGCTCGGCGTCGCGATCGCGGCCAACAAGGTTCCCGGCATCCGGGCCGTCACCGCCCATGACTCGTTCTCCGTCGAGCGCGGCGTGCTTTCGAACAACGCCCAGGTGCTCACGATGGGCCAGCGCGTCGTGGGAGTGGAGCTGGCGCGCCGACTCGTCCGGGAGTGGCTCACCTACCGTTTCGACGACGCGTCCGCATCGGCGGAGAAAGTCGCCGTCATCGCACAGTACGAGAGCACCGGTTCCTGCTGATGGCGGCGCTCACCGTCGGAGTGAGCCTGAAGGCGTACTTCGGTCGCCAGCAGGCGCGCGAGTGGTTCGAGGAGGTCGCGTTCCGCGTCGGCACCCTGCCCGCCGTCCGCTCCGGAGCCGTGGAGGTGTTCATCGTGCCCACCTATCTCCAGATCGCGGATGCCGTGGCCACCTGCGCCCCCACGCGCATACGCGTCGGGGCCCAGGACGTCTCCGCCTTTCCCCCGGGCGCCTTCACCGGCGAGACCACCGCCTCCGAACTGTCCGCTTCCGGAGTCACGCTCGTCGAGATCGGGCACGCCGAGCGCCGGCGGCTGCGGGGCGAGACCGACGCGGACGTGGCGGCGAAAGCGTCCTCGGCACTCAGCGAGGGCCTCACTCCCCTTCTCTGCGTGGGTGAGACGAGCCGGCAAGACCCGGATGCCGCGGCATCCGCGACGCTCGCACAGCTGCGCACGGCCCTCGCCGATGCTCCGACGGCGCCCGTGATGGTCGCCTACGAGCCCGTTTGGGCGATCGGCGCTCCCGAGCCGGCACCGACCGATCACATCCGCGTCGTCACCCGCGCCCTGCGCGCTGCGCTCGACGCCGATCCCGCCCGCGGAGGCTCCCGTGTCATCTACGGCGGCTCCGCCGGTCCCGGCCTGCTCACGCGACTGGACGGCGACGTCGACGGCGTGTTCCTCGGCCGCTTCGCGCACGACCCCGCGGCGCTCGCCGCCGTGGTCGACGAGGCGGCGGCCCTCACACGGACGTCGACACCGTGATCGGGCTCGGCACCTACGCGTTCTTCTGGCAGCACTCCGATCGCGCCCCGAAGCCACTCAGCCTCATCGACGCCTTCCACGCGACGCGCGCGCTCGATGTGGGACTGTTCCAGATCTGCGACTACGCGCCGTTGGAGGCCATGACGGATGCCGAGCTGCGCACCGCGGCCGGCGTCGCCCGCGAGCTGGGCCTGCGGATCCAGCTCGGAACCAAGGGCATCTCCCCCGCACACCTCGAGCACTACCTCCGCCTCGCCGCGGTCTTCGACGCGGACCTCGTGCGCACCATGGTCGGCGCACCCCACCCGCAGCCGTCGCCGTCCGAGGCTCGGGCGTGGCTGACGGCGACCGCGTCCTCGTACGAACAGGCGGGGGTCACGTTGGCGCTCGAGACGTACGAGCAGGTCGCGACCGACGATCTGGTGCGCCTCGTCGACGATGTCGGCAGCGCGCACCTCGGCATCTGCCTCGATCCCGCCAACGTGGTCGCCCGGCTCGAGGATCCCCGCGCCTGCGTGGAGGCCGCGGCATCCGCCACGCGCAATGTGCACGTCAAGGACTTCGCGTTCAGCCGGCGCGACGGATGGGTGGGCTTCACCTACGCCGGCGCCCCGATGGGGACAGGACTGCACGACTACGCGCACCTGCGCGCCACCGTCCGCCCGGTCGAGCGCGGCATCGACGAGATCGTCGAGCATTGGCTGCCGTGGCAGGGCGACGCCGAGACCACCATCCGCACCGAGCGGGACTGGACCCGCACCACCCTGGAATACCTGAGGAGAACCCCGTGAGCCACACCATCGCCGTCTTCGGCGCCGGCGGCAAGATGGGCACGCGCGTGTCCGACAACCTCGTGCGCACCGCCCACACGGTCCACTACGTCGAGACCTCGCCGGCCGGTCGCGAGCGCGTCCTCGCCGCGGGTCGCACGCTGTCCGACGCCGCCACTGCCGTCGTCGACGCCGACATCGTCGTGCTCGCCGTGCCCGATCTCGCTCTGGCGCCGGTGACCGCGGAGCTCGTGCCCCAGCTGCGACCGGGCACGATCGTCCTGACCCTCGACCCCGCCGCCGCCTATGCCGGGCTCCTGACGACGCGCGACGACATCGTGCAGGCGGTCGCGCACCCCTGTCATCCGTCGGTGTTCCTCCAGCGGCAGAGCGCCGAGGAATGGGCCGACACCTTCGGCGGCGTCGCCGCACCGCAGGACGCGATCGCCGCGATCGAGAGCGACGACCCGCAGAAGAGGGCGATCGTCGAGGACACGGTGCGGGCGATCTACGCACCCGTCGTGGACGTGCACTGGGTGAGCGTCAAGCAGCTCGCCCAGCTCGAGCCGACGCTTGTCGAGACGGTCGCCTGCATGATCGGCGCGCTCCTGAACGAGGCCCTGCACGAGGCGATCCACACGATGGGAGTTCCCGAGGCGGCGGCGCGCAGCATCCTGTACGGGCACACGCAGGTGGCGCTGGCCAATGGGCTCCGCGGCGACAACCCCTTCAGCGACGCCTGCCTCATCGCGATGGACTACGGTCGCGAGAGCATCATCAAAGATGACTGGAAGAAGATCTTCCGCGATGACGAGCTCGACAAGAACCTCGCGCGGATGCTCCACCTCGACCGCATCGAGCGCCCGCTCGCGCCGAAGAACTGAGGACCCCATGGGACAGCTGAACGACAAGACGGCCCTCATCACGGGTGGCGCGTTGGGTATCGGCCTGGCGGTCGCCACACGGTTCGCCCGGGAGGGAGCCCGCGTCATCCTCGCCGATCGCAACGGCGACGGGGCCGCCGAGGCAGCCGCGCGCATCGGCGCAGCTGCGCGAGCGCTGACGATGGACATCTCCGACGAGGCGTCGGTGGCCGCGGGGTTCGCGGAGGTGCACGCGGCCGGCTGGGCGCCCGATGTGGTCGTCGCCAACGCCGGCGTGCAACTCTTCGGCCACGACGCGCCCATCGCGGACCTCGACCTCGACGTCTGGCGCCGCACGATCGACGTCAACCTCACCGGCACCTTCCTGACGGTCAAGTACGCGGTCCGCTCGCTCCTGGCCCGCGGCGGCGGTTCGATCATCCTCACCGGCAGCCCGACGGCGGTCAACGGAGAGGGGAAGGACTTCACCGCGTACAGCGCGTCGAAGGCCGGCGTGCACGGCCTCGCGCGCACGGTGGCTGCGGCGTACGCCGGCACCGGCATCCGTGTGAACACCGTGCAGCCTGCGTACACCGAGACGCCGCTGGTGGCGGCCATCACCGACGATCCCGAGGCACGGGCCGCGATCGTCGAGCGCATCCCGATCGGACGGGCGGGCACCCCCGACGACGTCGCCGGCATCATGGTCTACCTCGCGTCCGACGATGGCGCTTTCGCGACGGGTGCGACGTTCCAGGTCGACGGGGGCATGACGTCGCTGTGACGGAGCAGTGGTGGGGTGAGGATCCGCGGCGCTGGAGCGCGGGGCGCTGGTCGCTCGACCTGCGCGGCGACGAGCTCGCCGCCATCTCGGTCGACGGCGTGCCGGTCCTCCGGTCGGTGCGCGCCGTGGTCCGCGACCGCGACTGGAACACCGTTGCACTGGTCGTCGAACGCGTCCAGGAGCACGACGCGTCGCTCACGCTGCACGTGCGCTCGCGCGGTCACGGGTCCTCCTTCGTCGGCACGGTCCGCGTGCACGCGGCGGATTCCACGCTGACCGTCGCGTGCGATCTCCAGACGACGCGGCCCTTCGAGACGAATCGCACCGGACTCGTGGTCCTCCACCCGCCGACAGTGGCGGGTACCACGCTGTCGGTGACCCACACCGACGGCAGCGAGCAGTCGACGACGTTCCCCCGCGCGATCAGCCCCCACCAACCCGTTCTCGACATCGGCGCGCTGCGATGGACGCACGCCGGCCTCGCGGTCGAGGTCGTGTTCTCTGGCGACGTCTTCGAGATGGAAGACCAGCGCAACTGGACCGACGCCTCGTTCAAGACCTACAGCCGGCCGCTCGCTCTCCCGTTCCCGGTGCAGCTGGCCGCCGGCGCACGGATCACGCAGGCGGTGAGGGTGACGGCCCGGCGGGCGACGCCTGCACCCGCCGCGGAGGGCCCCGCCCCACAGACGGACGCGGTCGCTCTGATCACCGCCGGCCGCTTTCCGGAGATCGCCGTCGGGGCGGCCACGGGAGCCGATCCTGCACCCGAGCCACGCGCGGATGACGCGGTCGGATCACTCCCCGTGCTCGTCGAGCTCGATCTCGGATGGGCCGGCTGGCCGGCCGCGCTCGAGCGCGCGGCACGGTCGGGCGGACGCCTGGATGTGCGGCTGCTGCTGCCGTCCGCCTCGAAAGCGCGAGAAGCGACCGTGGACGCGCTGGATCGCGCCGTCGCCGCGCTCGCACACCACGATGTCTCCCGCCTCGGCGCCTTCTGGCTCGACGGCGATGCTGCCCAGCTCGCGGATCGGGAGGCGACGGCGCTGCTGCGCGCCGCACTCGCGCACCGCGGTCACCACGTCGCGGCGGCGACGGTGATCGGGGGCGTGCGGACGCACTTCACCCAGCTCAATCGCGAGCACCATCGCCTGGACGACACGGTCGACGGTCTCGCCTTCAGCCTCACACCCCTCTTCCACAGCACCGGAACCGCCCAGCTGATCGAGTCGCTCGGCATCCAGCGCCTCGTCGCCTCACAAGCCGTCGTTCTGGCGGCCGGAGTGCCCGTGCACATCGGCCCGGTCACGTTGCATCCGCGGGTGAACGACGTCGCGACGACGCCCGCGCCGTCTCCGGCGACGAGCGAGCTCACCCGCGGGTACGGAGCGGCTCTGGTCGCGCCGGACGACGCGCGCCAGCGCAGCGCGCCGATGGCCGCGTGGACGATCGCCTCCGCTGCGGCGCTGGCGGTGCCCGGTGTCGCAAGCCTGGCCTTCTTCGAGGAGTGGGGTCCGCGCGGCATCCGCGACGAGCGCGGCATCCCCTATCCCGTCGCCGCCGCCGTGCGCGCGCTCTCGGAGCTGTCCGGGCAGAGGCTGCTGTACGGCGGCAGTCGCGACGGGCTGCTGTGGGTGGTGGGAGCGGTCGACGACAGGGGTGCGGCCACGCTGCTTGCTGCGAATCTCGGCGACACCGACCGCACGATCACGGTGCTCGGCGCGCGAGAGCGCACCCTGGCGGTGCCGGCGCAGAGGTGGGTGCGCAGCGTCGAGTGAGTCGCGCCCGCGCTCACGAGCCGGTCGAGGCCCGCACCACCAACTCCGGACGGAAGCGGACGGCGCGCGTCGCCGCGGGATCGTCGAGCGTCTCGAGCAGCAGCTCCACTGCGGTCGCCCCGATGCTCCGCGCGGGTTGGCGGATGGAGGAGAGGGGCACGACGGCCGTCGCCGCGAAATCGATGTCGTCGTAGCCGATGAGGGCGAGCTGCTCGGGGACGCGGATGCCGCCGAGGATCGCTGCCCCCTGCAGCAGCCCCACGGCGAGCAGATCGTTGGCGCAGAACACGGCCTCGGGCCGATCCGCGGGCGCTCGGGCGGCGAGCGCGTCGCCGACACGGCGTCCGGCGAGCACCGTGAGCGCGTCGACGTCGACGACCTCGAGCGTCGCATCCGAGACGGCGTCGAGCGCACGGCGTGCGCCGGCGAGTCGGTCGGCGACCTGCCGCACGTGGGCGGGCCCGCCGACGAAGGCCAGTCGACGCCGGCCGAGGGCCAGCAGATGTGCCGCGGCGAGGAATCCGCCCTCGACGTCGTCGACGGCGACGGAAGGCACCCGTCGTTCGTGGTCTTCCGCATCGACGAGCACCACGGGGATTCCCGCGGCGCGCAGCCGCTCGATCGGCCACGCATCACGCGCGGTCGGCGTGAGGAGCACACCGTTGACGCGCTGCTCCCGGAACAGGTCGAGGTAGGCGTCCTCGCGGTCACGCAGATGATCACTGTTGCCCAACAGCACCGCGAGATCCTCGGCCGCGGCGCGCTCCTCGGCCCCGCGGGCGACCTCGGCGAAGAAGGGGTTCGCGGTGTCGAGCACGACGAGCCCGATCGCGCGGCTGCGCCCCACGCGCAGCTGGCGCGCCGCGTCGTTGCGCACGAATCCGAGACGCTCGATGGCGCTCTGCACCCGGGTGACGGTCTCGGCGGCGACCTTCTCGGGTCGGTTGAGCACGTTGGAGACTGTGCCCACCGAGACGCCCGCGGCGGCAGCGACGTCCTTCACACTGACGCCCATCTCCGCCCCTTGTCGATCTTGACGAATCGTTTCAACGACACTACCGTTTGAAACGATTCAATGCGCGTTCGAGAATCAGACGCCTGTCGAGAGAAGCCCGAGAATGACGACGCTGTCACCAGAGAACCTGTCCACCCTCGCCGCCCAGGCGATCGAGCTGCCCTCGTGGGCTTTCGGCAACTCGGGAACCCGCTTCCGGGTCTTCCCCACCCTCGGCACGCCCCGCGATCCGTTCGAGAAGATCGCGGATGCCGCGCAGGTGCACCGTCACACGGCGCTCGCACCGAGCGTCGCGCTGCACATCCCCTGGGACGCGGTCGAGGACTACGCTGCCCTGCGCCGCCACGCCGAAGACCACGGCGTGCGCCTGGGCACCGTCAACTCGAACACCTTCCAGGACGAGGACTACAAGTTCGGCGCGCTGACGCACCACGACGAACGCATCCGCCGCAAGGCGATCGACCATCACCTCGCGTGCATCGACATCATGGATGCCACGGGCTCGCGCGACCTGAAGATCTGGCTGGCCGAAGGATCCAACTACCCCGGCCAGAACGACATGCGGGACCGACAGGATCGCCTCCACGACTCGCTGCAGCAGATCTACGCACGCCTGGGCGACGAGCAGCGCCTCGTGTTGGAGTACAAGTTCTTCGAGCCGGCGTTCTACCACACCGACGTTCCCGACTGGGGCACCTCCTACGTGCAGGTGGCGGCCCTGGGCGAGAGGGCGATGGTCTGCCTCGACACCGGCCACCATGCCCCCGGCACCAACATCGAGTTCATCGTCATGCAGTTGCTGCGACTCGGACGACTCGGCTCCTTCGACTTCAACAGCCGCTTCTACGCAGACGACGACCTCATCGTCGGGGCAGCCGACCCTTTCCAGCTGTTCCGCATCCTCGTGGAGGTCATCCGCGGCGGCGGTCTGAACAATCCGGATGTCGCGTTCATGCTCGATCAGTGTCACAACATCGAGGACAAGATCCCGGGCCAGATCCGCTCGGTGCTCAACGTGCAGGAGATGACGGCGCGCGCACTCCTGCTCGACCGCGAGGCGCTGAGCGCCGCTCAGCAGAGCAACGACGTGCTCGCTGCGAACGCGATCCTCATGGACGCGTTCCAGACGGATGTCCGGCCTCAGCTGGCCGCCTGGCGCGTGGAGCGGGGACTTCCCGCCGACCCGATGGCCGCCTATGCGGCATCCGGCTACGCGGAACGCAGTGCGGCCGAGCGCGTCGGCGGCGTGCAGGCAGGATGGGGTGCCTGAGATGACGAACCCCACCGTCGCCGAACTCCTCGCCCGGAGCAACCGTCTGGGCGCCGACCCCGCGAACACGAACTACGCCGGCGGCAACACGTCCGCCAAGGGCACGGACATCGACCCGGTCACCGGAGCCCCCGTCGAGCTGCTCTGGGTCAAGGGCTCCGGCGGCGACCTGGGCACGCTCACCGAGCCGGGACTGGCCGTGCTCCGCCTCGACCGCGTGCGCGCGCTCGTCGACGTGTACCCCGGCGTCGACCGCGAGGACGAGATGGTCGCCGCGTTCGACTACTGCCTCCACGGCAAGGGCGGCGCCGCTCCCTCGATCGACACCGCGATGCACGCGCTCGTGGATGCCGCCCACGTCGACCACCTGCACCCCGATGCGGGCATCGCGATCGCCACCGCCGCCGACGGCCCCGCGCTCACCCGCGCGATCTTCGGCGACACGGTCGTCTGGGTGCCCTGGCGCCGTCCGGGCTTCCAGCTCGGGCTGGACATCGCGGCGATCAGGGCCGAGAACCCCCGGGCGATCGGCACGATCCTCGGCGGCCACGGCATCACCGCATGGGGCGAGACCAGCGCCGAGGCCGAGCGAAACTCCTCCACTATCATCGCGATGGCCGCCGCCTACCTCGCCGAACACGGCGATCCGGCTCCGTTCGGAGGAGTTCGGGACGGCTACCAGGCCCTTCCCCTCGCGCAGCGGCGTGCCCGCGCGGCGGCGCTCGCGCCCACCATCCGCGGCCTCGTCTCCAGCGATCGTCCGATGCTCGGTCACTTCACCGACAGCGACACCGTGCTGGAATTCCTCGCGTCCGAGGCGTCGCCGCGCCTCGCGGCGTTGGGCACGAGCTGCCCCGACCACTTCCTGCGCACCAAGGTGAAGCCGCTGCTGCTGGACCTGCCCGCGACGGCCTCCCTCGACGACCAGCTCGGCCGCCTGCACGAGCTGGTCGAGGACTACCGTGTCGACTACCGGGCGTACTACGACGCGCACGCCGACGCCGACAGTCCCGCGATGCGCGGCGCCGACCCGCTCATCGTGCTCGTGCCGGGGGTGGGGATGTTCTCCTACGGCGCGACGAAGCAGACGGCGCGAGTGGCGGGCGAGTTCTACGTCAACGCCATCAACGTCATGCGCGGCGCCGAGGCGGTCTCCACGTACACCCCGATCTCGGACGCCGAGAAGTTCCGCATCGAATACTGGGCCCTGGAGGAGGCCAAGCTCCAGCGGATGCCGAAGCCGAAGAGCCACCAGGGGCGCATCGCGTTCGTCACGGGCGCGGCCTCCGGCATCGGCAAAGCGATCGCCGCACGCCTGGCCGCCGAGGGTGCGTGCGTCGTGGTCGCCGACCTCGACCTCGAGAAGGCCCGGGCCGCCGCCGCGGAGCTGGGCGGGCCGGACGTGGCGATCGGCGTCGCGGCGAACGTGGCGGATGCCGAGGCCGTCCAGGCCGCGATCGACGAGACGATCCTCGCCTTCGGCGGCGTCGACCTCGTCGTCAACAATGCCGGTCTCTCGCTGTCGAAGCCGCTGCTGGAGACGACGGAGAAGGACTGGGACCTGCAGCACGACGTCATGGCCAAGGGCTCGTTCCTGGTGTCGAAGGCCGCCGCAGCGGCGCTCATCGCGCAGAGGATGGGCGGCGACGTCATCTACATCTCCTCGAAGAACTCCGTCTTCGCCGGACCGAACAACATCGCCTACTCGGCGACGAAAGCCGACCAGGCGCACCAGGTGCGTCTGCTCGCGGTCGAGCTGGGTGAACACGGGGTGCGGGTGAACGGCGTCAACCCCGACGGCGTGGTGCGCGGCTCCGGGATCTTCGCCGCGGGCTGGGGCGCGAACCGCGCGGCGACCTACGGGGTCAAGGAGGAGGATCTCGGCCAGTTCTACGCCAACCGCACGATCCTCAAGCGCGAGGTGGTGCCCGAGAACGTCGCCGACGCGGTCTTCGTGCTCACCGGACCCGAGCTGTCGCGCACCACGGGCCTGCACGTCCCGGTGGACTCCGGCGTCGCGGCCGCGTTCCTGCGATGATCCACACGCCACGCGCGGTCGCCGCGATCGATCTGGGCGCGACCAGCGGGCGCGTCGTGCTCGGGCGGGTCGGGCGCGGCATCCTCGACACCGAGACGGTGGCGCGATTTCCCAACGATCCGATCCGCCTGGGCACGGGCCTGCACTGGGATGCCGCAGGGCTCTATGCCGCATCCGTGCACGGCCTGCGGGACGCCTTCCGCCGCGAACCGCAGATCGCGAGCATCGGCGTGGACTCGTGGGCCGTCGACTACGCGCTGCTGCGCGACGGGCGGCTGCTCGGCATCCCGTTCCACTATCGCGACGAGCGCACCGCCCGCGGCGTCGCGGCGGTGGAGACCGCCATCGCACGCGACGACCTGTTCGCGCGCAACGGCCTGCAGTTCCTGCCGTTCACCACGGCGTACCAACTGGCCGCCGAGCCGCCCGAGCTGATGGCGACCGCCGACACGCTGCTGCTGATCCCCGACCTCATCGCCTTCTGGCTCACCGGCGCTCGCCGCGCCGAGCTCACCAACGCATCGACGACGGGGCTGCTCGACGCGCGCAGGCGAACATGGGACGACGAGCTCGTGTCCGCTCTCAGACTGCCGCGCACCGTGCTCCCGCCGCTCATCGCTCCGGGCGAGCGGATCGGAGAGCTCCTCCCCCACGTCCATGCGAGTGTGGGCGGCACCGCGCCGGTCATCGCCGTGGGCTCGCACGACACGGCATCCGCCGTCGTCGCCGTGCCCATGCGGGCCGAGGCCGCCGCCTACATCTCGTGCGGGACCTGGGGGCTGGTCGGCGTCGAGGTCGCCCATCCGGTGCTGACTCCCGCGGTGCGCGCCGCGAACGTCACCAACGAGGGCGGCGTCGACGGGCGCGTGCGCCTGCTGCACAACGTCATGGGGCTGTGGATCCTCAGCGAGGCCGTCCGCGGCTGGTCGCGCGATGGCGGGGACGTCGAGCTGGCGACGCTGCTGGCCGCGGCGGCGCAGGTGCCGGCATCCGCCGCGCCCGTGTTCGACGTCGACGACCCCCGCTTCCTCGCCCCCGGCGACATGCCCGCGCGCATCGACGCGTGGTGCGACGAGAACGGTGTCGCCCCGCCGCGGACGCGCGCCGCGTACGTCCGCGCGATCGTCGAGTCGCTCTCGCAGGCCTTCGCGGATGCCGTCGCCACCACGTCCCGGCTGGGCGGCGTGGACGTGCGCACCGTCCACCTCGTCGGCGGCGGTGCACTCAATGAACTGCTGTGTCAGCGCACGGCCGACCGGTGCGGCGTTCCCGTCGTGGCGGGACCGGTCGAGGCGACCGCGCTCGGCAACGTCCTGATCCAGGCACGCGCGGCGGGCGTGATCGACGGAGAGCTCGAACAGCTGCGAGACCTCGTCGCGCGCACACAGGAGCTGCGCCGGTACGAGCCGCGGGCGTGATCAGTGCAGGGACGCGTCGGCGTCGGTGTGCAGCCACTCGGTGAACACGACCTCGAGGCCGGCGCGCGTCGGCGCGCACACCATCGGTCCCGCCTGCGCGTCGAGATCGCCGCGGAACGGCGCGACCCGCACCAGACGCAACGGCTCGCCGTCGACGCCGGCGCGCACGGTGAGGGCATCCTCGCCGCGGCTCACGCGCACGCGCAACGGCCGCCCGGCCCACTCCGGCACCGCCCCGACCGACCAGTCCGACATGATGTCGGTGACGACGGCGCCGACGCCGAGCACACCGTCGGCGTTCTCGACTCCGGCCTTCATCCAGCGCTCATCGTCGGCGCGCACGAACAGTCCCGCCTGATCGAACTGCGCTGTGAAGTCGGCCTCGAAGACGACCTCCATGGCCGTCCCGACCGGCAGCGGTGCGATCAGCGCGTGCTCGGTGTCGTGGACGAAGCCGTACGCCGTGCGGCGCCATGCGTCACTGCCTTCGACGGCGGTGACCACCAGCGCGCCGTCCCGCTCACTCACCGCGGCCGGCGGACTCGTCCACGTTCCGGCATCCCAGGCGACACGTTCTCTCATGAGCCCATCCTGCCGTGCGCAGCCGCGACGGCCGCCTCGTCGGACGCACCGACGGGAAGAGTCAGCACCTCCACGCCGCGCGGGGCGACGCGCAGACCGTCTCCGGCGTCGACGACGACCTCCTCGTCGGTGCGGTTGACGAGGAACACATACCGGTTCGTCGCGTCCTCGCGGACGATCACCTCGAGCCGACCTCCGGCCGCGAGCGGGTCGGCCGCGAGTGCGTCGATGTCACCGGCGAGACGCTCGAGCAGGGCGCGGGCGCCCTCCCGACCGAGGTCGGCGGAGACGTAGGTCGCCGACCCGTCGCCGGCCCGGCGACGGGTGACGGCGGGCATCCCGGCGAGGTCGCCGGCCGCATAGGTGTCCAGCACCTCGACGTCGGCGCCGACGCGGGCGATCCGCTCGCTCCAGTGCGGCGCCCGTGCCCCGGAGGCGAGCACGGCCTCCTCCTCGGGCAGAAGCGGCACGAACTCTTCGACCGTCACGCCGAGCACCTCGCGAAGCGCGCCGGGGTAGCCGCCCAGCCAGACCCGGTCGTGCTCGTCGACGATTCCGGAGAAGTACGTCGTCACGAGATGGCGGCCGCTGCGCACGACGGTCTCCAGCCGGGTGCGCAACGCGTCGGGCACGACGTGCAGCATCGGCGCGATGACGACCTCGTAGTCGTCGAGGGATGCCGAGACGGGAACGACGTCGGTGCGCACGCCGAGGTCCAGCAGCGCGCGATACCAGGCCAGCGTCTCGTCGTCGTAGCGGATCGCGTCGGTGGGGTGCGAGTCGCGCCCGCTGACCCACCAGGACTCGTAGTCGAAGACGACCGCGACGCGTGCACGCTCCCGGTGCGAGCCGGTGACCTCCGACAGTTCCTGCAGCCGTGCACCGAGCGCCACGATGTCACGGAACACACGGCTGTGCTCGCCGGCGTGCGGCACCATGCCCGAGTGGTACCGCTCGCCGCCGGCGCGGGACTGGCGCCACTGGAAGAAGCACACCGCATCCGCCCCGTGCCCGACGTGGGTCAGCGCGTCGCGCAGCAGCACGCCCGGCCGCTTGGGCGGGTTCACCTCGCGCCAGTTGATCGCACTCGGCGCGTGCTCCATCAGGAACCAGGGCCGCCCCTCGGCGATGTTGCCGGTGAGATTCGCCCAGAAGGAGAGGTCATCACGGCCGACCTCGCCAGGCCGCAGGTAGTGGTCGTTGGAGACGAAGTCGACATCCCCGGCCCACGAGGGGTAGTCGATGTCCCGAACGTTCTGCGCGACCATGAAGTTCGTCGTGAACGGGATGTCGGGCGTCACCTCGGCGAGCACGGCGGCCTCGGCGCGCAGGTGATCGCGCACCGCGTCCGACGAGAACCGCTCGAAGTCGAGCCGCTGGCCGGGGTTGCGGTGCGTGGGCGCGGTGCGCGGCGGCAGGATCTGATCCCACTCGGTGTAGTGCTGCGACCAGAAGGCCGTTCCCCAGGCATCGTTGAGCGCGTCGAGCGTGCCGTAACGCTGCCGCAGCCACGCACGGAAGGCCCGGGCGGCGTCGTCGGAGTAGTCGTAGATGTTGTGGCAGCCCAGTTCGTTCGAGATGTGCCAGGCGATGATCGCAGGGTGATCGCCGTAGCGCTCTGCGAGGGCGCGCACCAGTCGCAGCGCGTGCTCGCGGAACACGGGCGAGGTGGGCCGCCAGTGCTGACGCGCACCCGGCCACAGCACGGTGCCGTCCTCGGTCTGCGGGAGGATCTCGGGATGCCGCTGCGACAGCCAGGCAGGAGGCGACGCCGTCGCCGTGGCAAGGTCGACGTCGATGCCGTTCTCGTGCAGCAGATCGATGACCTCGTCGAGCCAGGCGAAGTCGTACTCGCCCGGACGCGGCTCCAGGAGCGCCCACGAGAAGATCGCGAGTGACACGACGTTCACTCCGGCCTCGCGCATCAGACGCATGTCCTCTGCCCAGACGTCGCGCGACCACTGCTCGGGGTTGTAGTCGGCGCCGTAGCGTATGCGCCGCGCCCCCGTCGCGCCGTCTCGGACCCAGCGATACTCCCGTGCCTGCGTTGCCATGACGGCATCCTATATCGAATATCGTGCACATGCACGGTTTTTTCGGCGCGCGCCACGGTACGCTGTCATGCCATGACGACCCCGACTCCGGCTCGCCGCGGTCCGTACGCGAAGTCGGCCGAACGGCGCGCGGAGATCATCGCGTCGGCGACGGCGATCTTCAGCGCCCACGGCTACCGCGGAGGTTCCCTGCGTCAGATCGCCGCTGAACTGGGGCTCGGCCTGACGACGGTCATGCATCACTTCCCGACGAAGGTGTCGCTGCTGGCAGCGGTCTTGGAGCAGGAGGATGCCGCAGATGCCGACTTCCTCGGACGCACCCGTCGCGACGGACTCATCCCGACCGTGCTGGGCATCGTCGAACGCAATCTCGACCGTCGCGAGCTGGTGCGCATGTTCTCCATCGTCTCGGCGGAGGCCACCTACCCCGGACACGAGGCGCACGACTGGCTGCGCCAGCGGTACGCGCGCGTCATCGCCGACTACGCCGGCGCGATCGCCGCCGATCGCGCCGCCGGAAGGATCGACCCGCCCGTCGGCGACGACACCGCTCTGGCCGCCCTGGTCATCACGGGGTGGGAGGGCGTTCAGATCCGCTGGCTCGCCGATGATTCGGACCCCGTGGCGGCCATGTCCCTGCTTCTGTCGAGTGCACTGCGACCACGGGCGGCATAATGGGTTTGTGCCTTCCGGCACGCTGAAGCCGAGAATCGAGGCCCCATGCCCTATCGCAACCAGGAAACGGTCGCCTCATGGGTGCGCGATTACCTCGAGGACCGCAACGTCGAGGCCTCCTCCGTATCGGTTCTCGAGAAGGACTTCACTCCGGGACCGGACTCCGGCCTCGTCGTCGTCGCCTTGAGCAACGCGTCCACGGTCACCTACATCCAGCCGGTCATCGCCGACGGCCACCCGCGGTGGATGGTGACGTTCGAGCCCCGGACCGAGAGTTTCGACCTCGATGCCACGGGCGTTGCGCGACTGTCAGCAGATCTGTCCGACCTCGCCGAGCTGTGCGGCTACCTGCAGGGACGCACCGAGCAGGCCATCGCCGAGGCAACCGCCGCCGGAGTCTGAGCATCGCGAGGCCCCTGGGATCTCGCGGTCTAGATCACGCGGTCTAGATCAGAGGAGTCGTGAGGACGGCGGTCGCCAAGGCTCCCAGCGCGACGACACCGCTCACCGTTGCCGCTGTCTGCCACAGCACCTGCGCCCGCGGCGAGGACTCGACACCGGATTCGGGCCGCACCGCGTGCGCGGTGAACACAGCGCGCTGGGCCTCCGCAAGGCTCACGTAGCGGCCCACCGGGGTCGATCGCGAGTCGAAGCCGACGAAGTGACCGTCGGGCGTGGCCTCCACACAGCCCACGTAGTCGCCGGCACGCGAGGCGACGAAGAAGCCCTCGCTGACGCGAGCCCAGGTGACGCGCCCCGGCGACGCGGGAGCGATGATGCTCATGCGACGGCCGCCAGCTCCGCGCGCGACGGCGCGGTGGTCAGCGCACGCTCCATCACCACTCCAGCCGCCGAAGCCGCCGCCTGGGCGATCTCGTTCACCCGCGCGGGGTCGAGGCGAATCGGCTCCGCGTCGTCGAACTCGAAGCGCAGGGGAATCGCACTGTGCACCCACAGGGCGGTCCGTCCGTAGGCGGGCGAGGAGAACGTCAGGCTGAAGCCCTCCGACCGGCGCAGCTTCGTCATCGTCACCATCCGAAGGTGGGCGAGGTCGACATCGTCGATCTCGATGGCGTCGGCGCTGTTGCCGTAGTACATGCGTCCCATCGTGACTCCCTCCGTGTGGCGCGGTACGCCAGGTCTGTTACGAGAAAGGTTATTCCGTGGATAAGTAGTTAGTCAAGCGAGATAATTCATGAGCTATATTGGTGACACCGGACTTTTTCGGCGACGACTTCTTCTGGGAGGTGAGTGAGGTGACGACCGCACACACATCCGACACGGCCCCCGTGCTGGAAGCGCTCGCACGCTTTCGAGCGGCCGACGCGCAGATGCATCAGCGCGTGCGCACCCATGCCGCCCTGGGTGAGAACGAACTCCGCATTCTCCAGTACGTGCTGGCCTGCGACCGCGCGGGCACCGATGTCAAGCCGAGCGAGATCTCGCGCCACCTGGGCATCAGCTCGGCATCGACGACGGCGCTGCTCGATCGCTTGGAGCGGCTCGGCAGCGTTCAGCGCGTGAGCCACCCCACCGACCGTCGCAGCATCCTCATCGCACCGACCGAGCGCGCGGCAGCCGAGGTCGCCGCCCTCGTCGACGCGTTCGAGGACCGTGTCGCGCGCGCCATCGATCAGCTCTCCGACGACGGTCGCGCAGCGGTGCTGGCCTTCCTGGATGCGGCGACCGGGGCCGCCGACGATATCGCCGACCCCGCGGGCGCTCGCGACTACGCGTCGATGTGATCGACCGCGACGCGCATCGCGTCGAGGAAGTGGATGACGGTGTCGCGCTGGTCCTGATCCATCTCCCGCACGACCGCCATCATGCGCTCGTGCATGGCCGACAGGGTGTGACGCACCTCGTCGTCGGACTTCTCGCTCGATCGGATGAGGACGCTGCGCCGGTCGTCCGGATTGGGCGTGCGCGTGATGTGGCCCGATTTCTCGAGCCGATCCAGCAGCGCGGTCGTCGACGCTGACGTGATCCCGAGATAGCGGCTCAGGGTGACGGGCGTCACGTTCTCGCCGCGCATATGCGCGCGTGCGAGAAAGCGCAGCACGAGGAGCTCGTTCTCCCCCATGTCCATCGACTGCTGGGTCCTCCGCCGCATCGCGACCTCGGCAGCCCGGTAGGAGCGCATGGCCTCCATGACCGATGTCGAGCGCGCATCCTCGTCCACGTACCAGTAGGACGGCGGCTGCTCGGCGGACGTGCTCATCGCAATATTGTGCCGCACCATCGTGCTCCAGCCCCAGATCGATGATGACGGTGGACAATCCTCGCCTCAGGCGCTATGTTCCTGATTGGGTTACTGATTGATAACCGAAATGAGGATGCCGTGTCGACGACGACGAACGGGTACCGCGAGCTCGTGGCGACGCTGCGCGAGGTGCGCGAGGAGGCCGCGCGGGGCGGCCCCGACAGCGCGCGCCAGCGGCACACCGCCCGCGGCAAACTCCTGGCTCGCGACAGGATCGACCTGCTGCTGGACCGCGGAAGCCCGTTCCTCGAACTCGCCCCCCTCGCCGCGCACGGTCTCTACGGCGGCGACGCTCCCGTCGCCGGCGTCATCGCCGGCATCGGCCTCGTCCACGGGCGGCACGTGATGGTCGTCGCCAACGACGCCACCGTCAAAGGCGGCACGTACTATCCGATGACGGTGAAGAAGCACCTGCGCGCGCAGGAGGTCGCGGCCGAGAATCGCCTCCCGTGCATCTACCTCGTCGACTCCGGCGGCGCGTTCCTGCCCCTCCAGGACGAGGTGTTCCCCGATCGCGAGCACTTCGGCCGCATCTTCTACAACCAGGCGCGGATGTCGCGCGACGGCATCGCGCAGATCTCCGCGGTGATGGGCTCCTCGACCGCCGGCGGCGCCTACGTCCCGGCGATGAGCGACGAGACCGTGATCGTGCGCGACCAGGGCACGATCTTCCTCGGCGGTCCGCCTCTGGTCAAGGCCGCGACCGGCGAGGTCGTCACGGCGGAGGAACTCGGGGGCGGGGTGACGCACTCGCGCATCTCGGGTGTCACCGATCATCTCGCCGAGAACGATCATCACGCCCTTCAGATCGTTCGCGACATCGTCGCGACGCTGCCGCGCTGGGCCGCGCTGCCGTACGAGCTCGGGCCGGCCGATCCGCCCGCGCACGACGCCGACACCCTCTACGACGTCGTCCCGGTCGAGCTGACGACTCCCTACGACGCGCGCGAGATCATCACACGGCTCGTCGACGGCAGCCGGTTCGCGGAGTTCAAGCAGGAGTACGGCGAGACCCTCGTCACCGGCTTCGCACACATCCACGGCCACCCGGTCGGCATCGTCGCCAACAACGGCGTCCTGTTCGCCGAGTCGGCGATGAAGGGGGCGCACTTCATCGAACTGTGCGACCAACGCGGCATCCCGCTGCTGTTCCTCCAGAACATCACCGGTTTCATGGTGGGGCGCGAATACGAGCACGGCGGCATCGCCAAGCACGGCGCGAAGATGGTCAACGCCGTCGCCTGCGCCCGCGTACCCAAGCTCACGGTCGTCGTCGGCGGGTCGTTCGGTGCCGGGACCTACTCCATGTGCGGTCGCGCCTACTCGCCGCGCTTCCTCTGGTTGTGGCCGGGAGCACGGGTGTCGGTCATGGGCGGCGCACAGGCGGCATCCGTGCTGTCCACCGTGCGGGGCGAGCAGCTCAGCGCCGCCGGCAACGCCTGGACCGAGGAGGAGAAGGCGGCGTTCGAAGCGCCCATCCGCGACCAGTACGAACGCCAGGGCAGCCCCTACTACTCCACCGCGCGGCTCTGGGACGACGGCGTGATCGAGCCCGCGCAGACCCGCGACGTGCTCGGACTCGCCCTCGACGTCGTCTCCCGTGTCCCGATGACCGACGCCGGGTACGGCGTCTTCCGGATGTGATCGCATGACCACCATCACGAAGGTGCTCGTCGCCAACCGCGGCGAGATCGCCGTGCGCATCATCCGTACGCTCCGGAGCCTCGGCATCCGCTCGGTCGCCGTCTTCAGCGACGCCGACGCGGATGCCGTGCACGTCCGCCTCGCCGACGAGGCGGTGCGCCTCGGGCCCGCCCCCGCCGCCCAGAGCTACCTGTCCATCGAGCGCGTGCTGGATGCCGCGCGGCAGACGGGCGCGCAGGCCGTCCACCCCGGTTTCGGCTTCCTTGCGGAGAACGCCGCCTTCGCGAGCGCCTGCGCCGAGGCCGGCGTCATCTTCATCGGCCCGAGCCCCGAGGCGATCGAGATCATGGGCGACAAGATCTCGGCCAAGCGGACGGTGGAAGCCCGGGGTGTGCCCACCGTTCCGGGGCTTGCGCGCGCCGGCCTCACCGACGCGGAACTGATCGACGGCGCTGGGGGAGTCGGCTTCCCCGTCCTCATCAAGCCCTCCGCGGGCGGAGGCGGCAAAGGGATGCACGTCGTCGAGGAGGAGGCGCAGCTTCCGGCCGCCGTCGCCGCCGCTCGGCGCGAGGCGGCGGCGTCCTTCGGTGACGACACCCTGTTTCTGGAGCGCTACGTCACGACGCCACGGCACATCGAAGTGCAGGTGATCGCCGACTCCCACGGCAACGTCGTGCACCTCGGCGAACGCGAGTGCTCGCTGCAGCGACGGCATCAGAAGGTCGTCGAGGAGGCTCCCTCTCCCCTGCTGGATGCCGCGACGCGTGCCCGCATCGGGGCCGCCGCATGCGAGACGGCGCGCAGCGTCGGGTACGTGGGCGCCGGCACCGTGGAGTTCATCGTCCCCGGGGACCGTCCGGACGAGTTCTTCTTCATGGAGATGAACACGCGCCTGCAGGTGGAACATCCCGTCACCGAACTCGTCACCAGCCTCGACCTGGTGGAGTTGCAGCTGCGTATCGCGGCGGGCGAGGCGCTGCCGTTCCGGCAACAGGACGTGCGCCTGAACGGCCACGCCATCGAGGTGCGCGTCTACGCCGAGGATCCGCAAGCGGGGTTCCTGCCCACCGGCGGCCGGGTCGAACGGGTCGTGCACCCGTCGGGACCCGGCATCCGCGTGGACACCTCGCTCGAGGACGGCCTCGACGTTTCCACCGACTACGACCCGATGCTCGCGAAGCTCATCGCGTGGGCTCCGAACCGCGAAGAGGCGCGGCGTCGTCTTGTGGATGCCATCGCCGAGACCGCGATCTTCGGGTTCGAGACCAACCTCACCTTCCTGAAGCTGTTGCTCGAGCGGCCCGAAGTCATCGCCGGTGAGCTCGACACCGGGCTCATCGCCCGCGTCTTCGAGCACCTGCCCTTTCCGGAGACCTCGGAGCGCACCTTCGCGGAAGCCGCGCTCGTCATGCACGCACAGCCGACCGGCACCACCGCGACGGGTCCGACAGGACCCTGGGCGCGCGCCGACGGATGGCGCCTGGGCGCGGCGGCGGCGACCGTCTTCGATCTGGAGACACCGGCGCGCCGCGCTCGCGTCCGCGTGTGGGCGTCGCCGCTGCGCGTCGCGGTCGACGACGGCGACCCGCAAGCGGCCACCGTCGCTCTCGACGACGGCCGGGCGAGCGTCGGCATCGGCGGTCACGGGCGTTCCTTCCCGTTCGCGGCGGGATCGGGCGGGGTCTGGCTCCGTACTGACGCAGACGCGGTTCTCGTGCGCGAGCACCGCGCGACATATGGAGCGGACCGCACCGCCGACGCCTCCCCCACACTCACCTCCCCTCTCCCGGGCACGGTCGTCATGGTGGCGGTCGACGAGGGCGCCCATGTCGAGGTGGGCGACGCGATCGTCGCGGTGGAGGCGATGAAGATGGAGCATGTGCTGCGCGCAACGGTGGGCGGCACCGTGCGGCTGACCGTCGCCGCCGGCGATCAGGTCGCCCGCGGCGGCGTCGTGGCCACGATCGAGAAGGAAGACGCATGAGCGACGGCATCGCCGCGGCACGGATCGAGCAGCGGGGGCTCTATTTCGAGGAGTTCATCGAGGGGGCGCTCTACGTGCATGCCCCCGGGCGTACCGTCACGGAAGCCGACAACGTGCTGTTCACGACGCTCACCATGAACACGCAGTCGCTCCACCTCGACGCGGCGTGGGCTGCGGGCACCGAGTTCGGGGAGCGCCTCGTCAACAGCATGTTCACCCTGTCGACGCTGGTCGGCCTGTCGGTCGCCCAGCTCACGCAGGGAACGATCGTGGCGAACCTGGGCTTCGGCCAGGTGACGTTCCCGGCGCCGGTACGCGTCGGCGACACCCTCTACGCCGAGACGGTCGTCGTCGGCACCCGCCTCTCGTCGTCCCGACCGGGGCAGGGCATCGTGGAGTTCGCGCACACGATGCGCAACCAGCGCAGCGAAGTGGTGGCCACCGCAACGCGCACCACCCTCATGCGATGCCTGCCCGCCGCGGCGACGGGTGCGTGATCACCCCTCGACCAGAGCCCGGCGCGCCATCGCGGCGAGGATGCCGGCGGCCTCCTCGCCACCGGCGGGCGCGCTGTGGGGCGTGGAGTTGAGCAGCCCGAAGACCCCGAGCAGCCGCGTCTCGCGTTCGGGCGCGCTCAGGCCGGGAACGGCGGATGCGAGCACGGTGTCCCAGTCCTGCACGTATTCGCGCTGCAGCCGCCGTACGCGCTGGTTCGTCTCGGCATCGAGTCCGGCGAGCTCCCGGTCTTGGATGCGGATGATGTCGGGGGCGGCGGTCGCGAAGCCGATGTGGAACGCGATCAGCTCGTCCAGCGCGGCACGCGCCGCGGCGGCATCCGTCACCGGGCCGGCACCGAGGATCTCCCGAGCGCCCTGGAGCAGACGCTCGCTCGCGTCGAGAAGCAGCTCCGCCAGCAGCGCATCCTTGCTCCGGAAGTGCTTGTACAGGGCCGGGCCGCTCATCCCGACGGCTTCCCCGATCTCGACGGTGGTCACCGCCGCGAATCCGCGCCGGGCGAAGAGCGCGGCGGCCTCCGTGAGCAGGCGTGCTCGACGATCAGCCTTCTGCGAGCTGCGCCACGTCGTCACCGGTTCAGCCTACCGAGCCGCTGCGCAGTCCCCGCGGAGGCGTCACGCTTCCCGGGTGATGGTGACCTTCACGTGCAGGTTGCTCTTGAACGGGCCGGCGTAGACGCCCCGCAGCGGCGGGATGTCGTTGTAGTCACGGCCGCGGCCGACCAGCACATGCCGGTCACCGATCTCGGCGTTGTTCGTCGGGTCGAAGCCCTGCCAGCCGCCCGAGAACCACTCCACCCAGGCGTGCGACTCACCCGTCACGGGCACGCCGACCTCGGCATCCGGCTGCGGATGCAGGTACCCCGACACATAGCGCGCGGGGATGCCGACTTCGCGCAGCGCCCCGAGGGTGATGTGGGTGATGTCCTGGCAGACCCCCTTGCGCTCCGCCCACGCCTCCGCACCGGTCGAATGCACCCCGGTGATGCCGTGCATGTACTCCATCGCGTCGCCCACGGCGGTCGCGATCTCCAGCGCCGCGCGGGCCGGTTCGTCGTGGCGGCCGGCGATGGTGCGCGCGAGCTCGGCGACCTCGGGGTGCGGACTGGTGCGGGTCGACTGCCCCAGCATCTCGACCGTGCCGATCGAGCGCACGCTCTCGGCAGCGAGCCGTTCCCAGCTCAGTTCGGGGAATTCGAGCGGACGCGGGCGCACCTCGACGAGAGAGCGTGCCGTGATCTCCAGCGCCCGGTGGCCGGCGAGCACGTCGAACGCGGCGACCCGGGTGCCGAAGTAGTCGAGGTAGTAGTTGACGCTCGTCGAGGGGTCGATGTCCAACTGCGAGCTCAGCACGAACTGACTGTCGGTCGAGATCGGCAGCATCCGCGCCTCGTTGTACGACGCCCCTACGTCTCCTTGATAGGCGAAGCCGGTGGTGTGCTCGATCCGCAGCCGCATCATGATGTCTCTCCGATCCAGCTCGGCTCGGCGTGCGTGGGGAAGAAGCGCCCGCGGATGGCTTCCGAGGCCTCCCGCGTGACCTTCTGCACACGCTCCATGTGATCGGGCAGCTCGCTGAGGATCTCGCCGATCGGCCGGTACTCGAGGTCGTTGCGGATGCGTCCCAGCGCCCGCAGCACGGTGTTGGAATGGCCGACGCGGTCGGCGACCGGATCGATCTCCCGCATGCACGCTTCGGCCTGGGCGATCGAGTAGATGATCGAGCGCGGGAACAGCCGGTCCAGCAGCAGGAACTCAGCTGCGTTGGACGCGCTCGGCATCCCGCGGTAGGTGCGTAGATACGCCTCGTAGGCGCCGCAGGAGCGCAGGATCGTCGTCCACGACGGACCGGATGCCTCGGTCAGCGCGCGCGTCGCGAGAAGCCGTGCGGTCATGTCGGTGCGTTCGATCGCCCGCCCCAGCGTCAGGAACTGCCACGCCTCGTCCCGGCTCGTGGAGGAGTCGGTGATGCCGACGGCGAGCGCGGAGCGCTCCCGCACCCACTGGAAGAACTCGTGCACCTTCTCGTTGTGCAGGCGGCGCGGCATCCGAGAATTGGTCGTGTTCAGGGTCTCCCACAGCTCCGTCGAGACGATCTCGCGCGCCCGGCGGGCGTTCTCTCGCGACGCCTGCACGGCGTAGGCGATGCTCGACGGATTGGCGCGGTCGACGGCGAGGCTGGTCAGCACGTCGGAGCGGGTGACCTCGACCGTCGGCGGTGGCGGCACCGAGCCCATGACACCCATGAGCGAGCGGCACGCCGTGTCCTCATCGATCCACGGGTCCTCCAGCAGCAGCTGGAGGTGCACGTCGAGGATGCGCGCGGTGCCGTCGCTGCGCTCGATGTAGCGCCCGATCCAGAACAGGCTCTCGGCGATGCGGCTCAGCATGGCGTCACCTCCACATCCGCACCCGCGGCACGCACCGCACCCGCAGCATCCGCGCGTCCCCCTTGCAGCCCACCGTGTCCCACTTGTTGCACACCGTGTCCCACTTCTGGTCGCCCCAGACCCTTGCAGACGACAGATTCTGGGACATGCTGGCGGGTGGATGCCGTGGCATCCCGCACCGGCGGCTGTCGCCGCACCGGCGACTGTCGCCGCACCGCCGGCTGTCGCTTCACCTCCTGGGTGTCGCGGCCCTGCTGCTGCTGCTCCTGCTGCTCCTGCGTGCTCAGAGGACGATCCTGCGGGGAATGCGACTGCTCCCCCTGCGCGTCGTAGATGATCGGGATCGCCTCGGTGACCGAGGCCTGATCGGCGACCAGACCCGCCAGGCCGCCCGCGGTCTGCACGACGCGGTCACCGCGGTGGGGGGCGTCGCCGCCGACGATCCAGGTGTCCTTCGAGCCGCCACCCTGTGAGGAGTTGACGACGAGCTGCCCCTCCGGCAGGGCCACGCGCGTCAGGCCCCCGGGCAGCACCCAGACCTCGTCGCCGTTGTTGACCGCGAACGGACGGAGGTCCGCATGGCGCGGGCGCATCCCGTCCTCGACGAGGGTCGGGATGGTCGAGAGCATCACGACCGGTTGAGCGATCCACCCACGCGGGTCGCGGATGAGCTTCTTGCGCAGCTTCTCGAGCTCGGCGGGCGACGCGTCGGGGCCCACCACGAGGCCCTTTCCGCCCGAGCCGTCGACCGGCTTCACGACGAGCTCGTCCAGCCGGTCGAGCACCTCTTCGAGGGCGGCCGGCTCCTCCAGCCGCCACGTGTCCACGTTCTTGAGGATCGGCTCCTCCGCGAGGTAGTAGCGGATGAGGTCGGGCACGTACGTGTAGAGCAGCTTGTCGTCGGCCACCCCATTGCCCACGGCATTGGCGATCGTCACGTTGCCCAGCCGCGCGGCGAGCATGAGGCCGGGCGCTCCCAGCATCGAATCGGCGCGGAACTGCAGCGGGTCGAGGAAGTCGTCGTCCACACGGCGGTAGATGACGTCGACGCGGCGCGGCCCGCGAGTGGTGCGCATGAAGACCTTGCCTCCGACGCACTGCAGGTCGCGCCCTTCGACCAGCTCGACGCCCATGAGGCGTGCGAGCAGCGTGTGCTCGAAGTAGGCCGAGTTGTACACACCCGGCGTCAGCACGACGACGTTCGGGTCGTCGATGCCGGGCGGGGCCGAGGCGCGAAGGGCCTGCAGCAGCTTGTTGGGGTAGTCGCCGACCGGGCGCACCCGCATCGAGACGAACAATTCGGGCAGCGTCTGGGCCATGACCCGGCGGTTGGAGATGACGTAGCTGACGCCGGACGGCACCCGCACGTTGTCTTCGAGAACCCGCATCTCGCCGTTCTCGTCGCGGATGAGGTCGATGCCGGCCACCTGGATGCGCACCCCGTTGGCCGAGTGGATGCCGGCGGCCTGGCGGTAGAAGTACTGGCTGGAGGCGATCAGCGCGGCCGGCAGCACGCCGTCGCGCACGCAGTGCTGGTGGCCGTAGGCGTCGTCGAGGAACGCCTCGAGGGCGCGCACGCGCTGCTGCACGCCCTTCTCGATGTTCGACCACTCGTCGTACTGGATCACACGGGGCACGGCGTCCAGCGGAAACGGACGCTCCTCTCCGGCGAAGTCGAAGGTCACGCCCTGCGCGAGGTACGAGCTGGCGAGCGACTCGGTGCGTCCGCGCAGCTCCTCCTGAGTCATCTTGGCGAGCGCCTGATACAACTCTCGGTAGGCCGGACGAGAGGTCGCCGCGGCGCCGGCGGAGGCGGGCGCGGCGAACATCTCGTCGAAGGCCGGAACGCCGGAGACGGTCTTGCGCGGAGCCAGCGTCGAGCCGTATCCGTCGAACAGGTCACCCATGCCATGAGCCTAGTCCGGGCCGTGTTTCCTGAGTGTGACGACGGATGCCGCGGCATCCGCCCGCGCGCCGTCCGCGGCGACTTAGGATCAGCGCATGCGTACGCGAGCACGGGCAGCCGCCGCCGGCGCGGCCTCCGCCGCCTTCGGTGCCGGGCTCGGCGAGCTTGCCGGCGCCCTCGTGGGGGCGAGTCCCATCGCCGCCGTCGGCGGGGCACTGATCGACCTCGCCCCGCCGTGGGGAAAGGACCTCGCGATCGCCTTGTTCGGCACCGGCGACAAGGCGGCGCTCGTCACCGCGGTCGCCATCGCGCTGCTGCTGATCGGAGCCGGCGCCGGTCTGCTCGCCCGCCGCTCGATGGGCGCCGCGCAGGCTCTCGTCGTCGTGCTGGGGCTGGTGGGCGCGGTGGCCGCCGTGTCACGGGCCGATGCCGCCGCGCTGGCCGTCGTGGCCCCCGCCGTGGGCGCCGGCGCCACGCTCCTCGCCCTGAGCCTGCTCGCGCCGCCCGCCGTGACCGCGCCCTCCGCCGACGATGCCGCGGGCACCTCCCGCCGCACCTTTCTCCTGTGGACCGCCGGCGCGGCGGCGACGGGCGCTCTGGCCGCCCTCGGCGGGTGGGCGCTGCAGACGGGGGCCCGTGCCGCGACCGCGGTTCGCGCGGCGATCACGCTTCCGCGCGCCACGAAGACGGTGAGCGTGCCGGCCGGCGCCGACCTCGGCATCCCGCAGCTCGCGCCGGTCATCACGCCCACGGGCGATTTCTACCGGATCGACACGGCGCTCGCGGTGCCGCAGATCGACCCGGCGACCTGGCGACTGCGTATCCACGGCAAGGTCGACACCGAGGTGGAGATCGGCTGGGACGAGTTGCTCGCCCTTCCCCTGGAAGAGAGCGTGACCACCCTCACGTGCGTCTCGAACGAGGTGGGCGGCGATCTGATCGGCACTGCGCGCTGGCTCGGCTACCCGATCCGACACCTGCTGTCGCGGGCCGGCGTGCAGGCGGATGCCGACATGGTGCTCTCGACGTCGATCGACGGCTTCACGGCCGGCACCCCGCTGGAGGCGCTCACCGACGAGCGCAATGCGATCCTCGCCGTCGGGATGAACGGTGAGCCGCTTCCGCTCGCCCACGGCTTCCCCGTGCGGATGGTCGTGCCGGGCTTGTACGGCTATGTGTCGGCGACGAAGTGGGTGACCGACCTGGAGGTCACCCGTTTCTCCGATGCGCAGGGGTACTGGACGCCGCGCGGGTGGTCGGAGCGGGGCCCGATCAAGCTCGCCAGCCGCATCGACGTGCCCCGGCGCGGCGACACGGTCGCGGCCGGCGACACGGTGATCGCCGGCGTCGCCTGGCAGCAGCACGTGGGCGTTCGCGGTGTGCAGGTGCAGATCGACGGCGGCGAGTGGCAGGACGCGACGCTCGCGACCGCCATCTCGGCCGACACCTGGGTGCAGTGGTCGCTCCCGTGGCGGGCGACGGCGGGACAGCACACGATCGTGGCCCGCGCGATCGGCATCGACGGGCAGCCGCAGACGCAGACGGTCGCCCCACCGGCGCCGGACGGCGCGACCGGGTGGCCGCGGGTCTCGGTCTCCGTGACCTGAGGCCGGGCGGGGCTCAGCCCTCCAGGACGAGCCGTAGCTGCTCGATCGCCCAGTCCAGCTCGGTGGCCCGGACCACGAGCGGCGGAGCGATGCGGATCGTCTGGCCGTGCGTGTCTTTCACGAGAACCCCCCGCGCGAGCAGCCGCGCGGCGATCTCGCGTCCCGTCCCCCGTGTCGGATCGATGTCGACGCCCGCCCAGAGCCCCGCGACGCGGATCGCGGTGACGCCATTGCCGACAAGGGGCTCGAGGGTGGCCTCCAGGTGCGCACCGAGCGCGGTGGCGCGCGCCTGGAACTCGCCCGATGCCAGCATCTGCACCACCTGAGCACCGATGGCCGCCGCGAGCGGGTTGCCCCCGAACGTGGACCCGTGCTCGCCGGGACGGATGACCCCGAGGACGTCGCGGTCGGCGACCACCGCCGACAGAGGCACGATCCCGCCGCCGAGCGCCTTGCCCAGCAGGTACACGTCGGGCACGACCTGTTCGCGGTCGCACGCGAACGTCGTGCCGACCCGCGCGAGCCCGGACTGGATCTCGTCCGCGATGAAGAGCACGCCCTCCCGGTCGCACAGCGCGCGGATGGCGCGCAGATACCCGTCGGGCGGAATGACGACACCGGCCTCGCCCTGGATCGGCTCCACGAGCACAGCGGCGGTGTTCTCGTCGATCGCGGCGGCGATGGCGTCGGCATCCCCGTAGGGCACGCGGACGAATCCGGGCGTGAAGGGGCCGAAGCCGGCGCGAGCCTGCTCGTCGTCGCTGAAGCCGACGATCGTCGTGGTGCGCCCGTGGAAGTTGCCGTCGGCGACGATGATGGTCGCGGCATCCGCGGCCACCCCCTTCGTGCGGTACGCCCATGCGCGGGCGACCTTGATACCCGTCTCGACGGCTTCCGCACCGGTGTTCATCGGCAGCACGAGGTCCTTGCCGGACAGCTCCGCGAGCGCCGCGGCGAAGGTGCCGAGCTGATCGTTGTGGAACGCTCGACTCGTCAGCGTGACCCGGCCCAGCTGCGCGGTGGCCGCGGCCACCAGGGCGGGGTGGCGGTGACCGAAGTTGAGGGCGGAGTAGGCGGCCAGCAGATCGAGGTAGCGCTTGCCCTCGACGTCGGTCACCCAGGCCCCCTCACCGCGGGCGATGACGACCGGCAGCGGGTGGTAGTTGTGCGCGACGTGCTCGTCCTCGGCCGCGATGAGGGCGGCGGAGGATTCGTCGATGGAGATGGCGGAGCTCATTTCATTCCTCGCAGTTCGAGCGTGCAGCATTTGATGCCCCCGCCGCCGAGCAGCAGCTCTGACAGGTCGACGGGAACGGGAACGTAGCCCCGATCGCGCAGCTGGGCATCGAACCCGGTGGCGCGCGGGGAGAGGAAGACGTGACGGCCATCGGATGCCGCGTTCAGGCCGAACACGGCGCCGTCCTCGTCCGACACGAGGATCGCGTCGGGGTAACGCTCTTCCAGCAGCCGCAGCGACGCCTCGTCGAACGCCGAGGGCAGGTAGGCGATGTTCGCGGCATCCACCCCGCCCTCACCTTCGACCGGGTCGAGCACGCAGATCGCGGTGTCGAGGTGGTAGAACCGAGGATCGATCAGGCGGAGGGAGACGACCTCGCGGCCGAAGACATCGGCGACCTCGCGATGACTGTCACCGGTGGAGCGGAATCCGGTGCCGGCGAGGATCGTGTCGCCGACGAGAAGGAAGTCCCCCTCGCCCTCCTGCACCTCGACCGGTTCGATCACCTCGAAGCCGGCGGCGGCGAACCAGTCCATGAACGCACGCTCTTCCCCTCGCCGTTCCGGAACACGAAAGCGGACTCCGAGCGCTCGGCCGTCGACGACGAAACCGCCGTTGGCCGTGTAGACCATGTCGGGAAGTCCCGGCAGCGGGTCGATCAGTTCGACCTCGTGCCCGAGGGCGAGATACGTGTCGTACAGCGTCTGCCACTGACGCACGGCCTTGGCCGTGTCGGTCGGTCGCGCCGGCTCCATCCACGGATTGATCGAATAGCGCACCGTGAAGTACTCCGGTCGGCACATCAGGTAGCGGCGGTGGTGGGCGATACGGTCGGGCATTCGAGATCCTCGTTCCTCGCCATCCCCATTCTGCCAGAGCACCCTCGGCATCCGCCGCGACTGTCAAGACCGTTGCGGGTTTCATTCCCCTGAGTAGATTCGTCCCATGGCCCGCCGCACGGGAGAGGAAACGCGCGCACTGTTGTTGCGCGTCGGCATGCAGATGCTGCTGGAGCGCGGCGTGGCGGCCGGTGTGCAGCACATCCGTCTGCAGGAAGTACTGCGACGGGCGGGGCTGACCACCGGCGCGGCGTATCGGTTGTGGGCCGATCAGAGCGACTATCAGCGTGACCTCGCAGTGGCGATGGTGCGGCTGCGCATCCGCAGCGACCCCGCCGAGTACCCGCGCGCCGCGATCGAGGATCTCGTCGCGGCGGGTGCCGACGGTGACGAGGTGATCCGCACGGCGACTGCCGCGCATGTGCAGAGCATCACACTCGACACCGACGATCCGACCCACGATCTGGACGCGCAGCAGTTCCTCGTGACTCTGGCCCTGCGGGCGACAGCCGAGACCTGGCCCGAGCTGCAGGAGGCGACCCGAGAGCGCCATCAGGGATCCATCGCGGCGTTCGCGCAGTTCTACGTCTACCTCATGGAGGCGTACGGGCTGCGTCTGCGCTCTCCGCTCACCATCGAAGACTTCACCGAGCTGCTGGCCGCGATGTCGGAGGGGTTCGCGTTGCGGGCGATCGAGGGCATTGCCCACCCGATCGTCGCGGCGAGCGCATCGGACGAATTCCCCGAAGGCGCATGGACCCTTCTCGGTCTCGGAGTGCGCGCACTGGTGTATGGGCTGATGGTTCCGGTCGAGACGGACGAGCGCGACTGCGAATCGGGCGGGAGCTCTGGGGTCGAGTGAATCCCCCGGCCCCAGAGCGACACTCCCCCCGGCGTGTCACAAGACGGTCCGATCGGACGCGCAACCGCGCGTGAGCCGATCCCCGTCTGGCGCTCCCCAGATGCGCCAGAATCATGCTCGCTCGCGCGACCTTCCATCGCCAGAAAGATAAGTTGTTTCTCTCGCTGGGGCGTCGGCGACGGTTGCGTTCCACACCTTCACGAGGCGCTCGTCGGTCTCGGTCGCCGTGCGCGCCAGGCCCTCGGCATCCACATAGTCATAGGTGACCGTGGACATCTCACCCGTTGCGACGTAGCCCAGGCGCTCGTACAGGCGCCGCGCAGCGGGGTTGTCCACGGCGACGCCCAGGCTCAACCGGGTATGGCCGTGTGCACACATCCACGCTTCGGCGGCGACGACGAGCGCCGTGCCGACGCCCTGACCCCGGCGGTCCGGCCGGACGTTCAGGTTCTTCAGCTCGATCGGCGCCGCGCCGAGATCGAGCTGTCCCGACCCGACCGGGACGTCGCCGACCCACGCGACCAGCAGCATGCTGCGGCCGAGCACCTGAAGCCGCCACATCTCGCGGACGAAGCCCTTGCCGGCTGGCTCATCCGCCTCGATCCGATCGACGTCGGATGCCGCGAGTTCGCGGATCCGGACAAGGGGCTCCCCCGTCATATGACGTCTGCGCTCCAGTCGTCGGGGTTGCCGAAGCGGTGCGCGGTGATCGACACGGCCTGCTCGCGCAGGAATGGCAGCAGTTCGATGCGGCCGGCGGTGGTGACCTCTCCGGCGTAGACGGCGATGTCGACGTCACCGTCGGTCGCACTGACGAGGGCGTCGTGGATGCGGGCGACGGATGCCGCCGGCCCGACCAGCCGCACGCGCGGTGCGTCACCGTCTTCGCGTGCCGCCTGCAGGCGCTCGATCCACTGCTCGTCGGTCTCGACGAACACCGCGATGTCGAGATCACCGAGTGCGCGACGCACGCCGGCCGGAAGCCCCACCGGTGCACTGATCGTCATCCCGCCACCCGCGCGAACGCCTGCCACCACGACGCGCAGCAGGGCCTGCCACGCGGCATCCTTCGTCGCGCGCACCGCCACCTCGACGGGCCGATACCGGAAGAGGTTCCGCTCCACACCGAGCCGTGACACGTCCTTGACGCGGCCGAACTCCCGATCCCAGGCGACCGCGTCCGACAGCGCACCCCGGCGCAGCCATTCGAAGGCCTCGTAGTCCAGCGAGGGCTGGGCCGACTCGATGAGCGTGGTGATGCGCCCGTCGAGCCCGCGCAGGTGCAGCGTCGACGAGGGCGCGCCCCCGGCGGATGCGCGCCACGAGCCGAGTCCGACGAGATAGTTGGGGCCGCCGGCTTTCGTCCCCGCCCCCACCGACGAGCGCTTCCAGCCGCCGAACGGCTGGCGCTGCACGATCGCACCGGTGATGCCGCGGTTGACGTAGAGGTTGCCCGCCTCGACCTGATCGAGCCACAGCTCGAGGTCGGCCGGGTCCTGCGTGTACAGCCCCGCCGTCAGGCCGTACGCGACGGCGTTCTGCAGCTCGACCGCCTCCGACAGCGAGGAGGCGTGCATGATGCCGAGCATCGGGCCGAAGAACTCCTCGAGGTGCGTGCGCGAGCCCGGCCGCACCCCGACGCGGATGCCGGGCCGCCACAGGCGCCCGGCCAGAGCAGCATCGGCGTCGGCCGAACCCTCGATGAGTTCGGGAGCGACCAGCCAGCTCTCACCTTCCTCGAGGGTCGTGAGGGCCCACTCGAGCTTGCCGCGCGGCGTCTCGATCACCGGCCCGACCTCGCTCAACGGGTCGGAGGGCGCTCCCACGCGCAGTGAGCGGACGGCATCGACGAGCTGGCGCGCGAACCGCTCCGAGCGCGCCACCGGTCCCACCAGGATCGCGAGCGAGGCGGCGGAGCACTTCTGCCCGGCGTGACCGAAGGCGCTCTTCACCAGATCGGATGCCGCGAGATCCAGGTCGGCGGACGGCATGACGATCATGGCGTTCTTGCCGCTCGTCTCGGCGAGCAGCGGCAGGTCGCGCCGCCAGGAGCGGAACAGCTGCGCGGTCTCCCACGAGCCGGTGAGAATCACGCGATCCACATCGGGGTGCGCGATCAGCTGCTGGCCGTGCTCCTCCTCGTCGACGTCGACCAGCGCGAGGATGTCGCGGTCGACGCCCTCGAGGTCCAACGCCGCCCAGACGGCCTCGGCGACCACGGCCGCGCAGCGGCGCGCCTGAGGAGCCGGCTTGAACACGACACCCGAGCCCGCCGCGAGCGCAGCGAGCACTCCGCCCGCGGGGATCGCGACGGGGAAGTTCCAGGGCGGCGCGACCACCGTGAGCGCCGCAGGCACGAAGACCGCGCCGCTCACCCGATCGAGCTCGCGCGCCGTCGCCGCGTAATAGTTGGCGAAGTCGACGGCTTCGCTGACTTCGACATCGGCTTCGGCGAACACCTTGCCGGTCTCGCTCGCGGCCACCTCGATGAGCTCGCCGCGCCGAGCCTCGAGCGCACGCGCGACCGCACGCAGAACCTTCGCTCGATCGTCCGCGGGCACGGCGCCCCACCGTGTGCCGGCGGCCCGAACGCGCGCGACCGTCTCTTCGAGGGACGCCGAATCGTCGATGCGCGCAGCGGCGATGGTCGACTCTCCGGCGCTCGACCCGGCGATCCGCGCCAGAATCTCGTCGGCCCAGGCACGGTTGGCCGGCAGCGCGGGGTCCGTGTCGGGCGCGTTCGCGAACCCCGGCGCACCCTCGGCGCGGACGGATTCACGGAGGTCGAAGACCGCGGTGTCGACGAACGACCCGCCGTCACCCCGACCGTCGGCGATGCCGAGAACCACCTGCGTCAGATCGCCGTCGGCGGCTCCCTCCGCCGTTTCGACTGCGGGCTCCGGACGGGTGAGGGCGGGGGTCGCTCCGCGGCGCGCCGCGTCGTCCCGCCGCGTCTGCGTGCGCTGTGGCCCGACGGGAAGCGCGGGGTCGGCCGCCCGCTGCAGCGAGGCGAGGAAGCGGTCGCGCTCCCGCGCGAACATCGCCGGATCCTCGGCAAGGTCGAAAGCGGCCGAGAGGAAGTTGTCGCTCGACGCGTTCTCCTCCAATCGGCGCACGAGGTAGCTGATGGCCACATCGAACTCGTCGGGCCGCACGACCGGCACGTACAGCAGCACGTGGCCGACCTCGCGCGAGACCGCCGCCACCTGTCCCTGTGCCATGCCGAGGAGCATCTCGAACTCGACGTCGTCCCGGACGCCACGTTCCCCCGCGAGCAACCACGCGTACGCGATGTCGAAGAGGTTGTGGCCGGCGACGCCGAGGCGCACCGCGCGCGAGTTCTCCGGTCGCAGCGCCTCGTCGAGGCACCGGAGGTAGCTGGCGTCGGCGTCGAGCTTGCTCGCATGGGTGGCCAGCGGCCAGCCGTGCATGACGGCATCCACCCGTTCCATCGCGAGGTTCGCGCCCTTGACGAGTCGCACCTTGATGCGGGCGCCCCCGCCGTCGACCCGCTGCTGAGCCCAGGCGGTGAGCTGCCGCAGGGCCGGCAACGCATCGGGAAGGTAGGCCTGCAGGACGACGCCCGCCTCCAGGTCACGCAGCCGCGGATCCTTCAGCAGCCGGGTGAACACCGCGATCGTCAGATCGAGGTCGCGGTACTCCTCCATGTCCAGATTGATGAACGTCTGAGCGGACTCGGGCCCCGCCGAGGAGGCGGCCGTCAGGTACAGCGGGAGCAGGCGGTCGATCACCCGGTCGACGACCTGGTCGAAGGCCCACATCGAGATGTGGCTCGCGATGGCCGACACCTTCACCGAGACGTAGTCGACGTCGTCGCGACGGATGAGATCGTGGATGCCCTCCAGGCGGCGCAGCGCTTCGGCTTCGCCCAGCACGGCTTCGCCCAGGAGGTTCAGATTGAGGCGCGCACCGGATTCCCGGATGGCCGTCAGGGCGGGGCCCAGCTTGTCGGGCCGGGCATCGACGATGAGGTGCCCGACCATCTCGCGCAGCGCTTTGCGCGCGATCGGCACCGTCGGAGCCGGAAGAATCGGCCCGACGGCACCCGCGGTGCGCACCGCCGCCCGCAGGTACCAGGGCAAGAACTGCGGAACCAGAGGCGCCACGCGCTGCAGGTTCGCCGCGGCGGCGCTCAACGACTCGGGACGCATGACACCGTCGACGAAGCCGATCGTGAACGGCAGACCGTGCGGATCCTTGAGCACGCCCGCCAGCCGTTCGGCGGCGGGATCGACGTGGGCAGCCGCAGACTCGTCCACCCAGCGTCGCGCCAGCGAGATGGCGCTGTCGGCGAGCGCGGATGCCGAAGGAGGCGTGGTGGTGTCGTCGGTCACGTCTCCAGAGTGCACTGTGTCCATGCGTCCAGCGTGAGGCACGCATATGATTCGGCAAAAGCGATGATCTTTGACGGATATCGTTCGATGACGGCGATGTTTTCTCCGGCGCGACCACGACGCAGCCGAGACGACGGCGACGGGTGACGGAAGGAGCGCGCGTGTTCGAGTTGAGACGCCTCCGACTGCTGCACGAACTCGCCCAGCGCGGCACGATCGCCGCCGTCGCACAGGCGTTGGCGTACAGCCCGTCCACGATCTCGCAGCAGTTGTCGCAGTTGGAGCGCGAGGCGGGAGTGGCGCTGCTCGCTCCGGATGGACGCCGCGTGCGGCTGACCGCGCACGGCGAGGCGCTGGCCGCCTACGCGGCGCGCGCCCTCGATGCCGACGAGGAGATCCGCGGTGAACTGGAAGACACCCGCCTCGGTATCGCGCCGGTGCGTCTCGCCGTGCTGCAGACGGCCGCCCGCGCTCTCGTGCCCGCAGCCCTGACCCTGCTCGCCGAGCGGACGCCGGGCCTGCGCGTGGAGATCTCCGAGCTGCCGCCCGAAGAGGGGCTCTTCGAGCTCGGAGCGCGCGGCTTCGACCTCGCGATCGCCGAGCAGTACCCGGGGCTCACTCGCCCGCACCGATCGGCGCTCGATCGGGATCTGCTCGGTGTCGATCCGATCCGGCTGGCGACGGCGCGCGCCATCGGGCCGCTGGCCGACCTGGCCGAACACGCCTGGGTGATGGAGCCGCGCGGCACGGCGGCGCGCGAGTGGGCGATGCAGCAGTGCCGCGCCGCCGGGTTCGAGCCGGATGTCCGCTTCGAGCTCGCCGACCTCAGCGGGCATGCCGAGCTGATCGCCGCCGGTCACGCCGTCGGGCTGCTGCCCGATCTGCTGTGGGCCGGCGGTGCGCCCCCGGTGCACCTCAGCGCGCTTCCGGGCGACCCGTCGCGTGAGATCTTCACGGCCGGTCGCCGATCCAGCCGCAACCGTCCCGGCATCCGCAGCGTCCGCGAGGCTCTCGCCGACGCGTTCGTCGCGCGTCGGGTCTGACGCCGGCATCCCTGCGGGGTCAGTCCCACTCGCTCGGCGCGGGGGCCTTCGTCGAGGGCAGCGCGCTGTCGCGAGCCCAGTCGGCCACCCACTGCGGCAGCGGTGGGAGATCATCCGGCCGCTCGAGCGCCTCGAAGAGCTCCTCGGTGTTCACCACGCCGCCGGTGCGGCGCAGGAAGCGCGCGCGGACGATCATCTCGGCGTAGACCTCGCCGTCCACGACCGCGCGGTGCATCTGGTAGACGGCCTTGTCATCGTGGGCGTACAGGCGGGATTCGACCGTGAAGCGCTGCCAGAGCTGCAGCGACTTGCGGAAGGTCACCGTCTCGCTGGCGACCACCGCGTACCAGCCCTGCGCGTTCATCGCATCCCAGATGCCGGTGCGGATCAGCAGGTCGAAGCGGCCGAGGTCGAACAGCGAGGCGTATCGACCGTTGTTCATATGGCCGAGCAGATCGATGTCGGTGGGCAGCGTCCGAAGCCGCAGCCGACCGACACTGCGTGGCGGCATGGGGCCGCGCCGATGCAGCAGCACCTTCGCGCGCCAGATCGTCAGGAGGGTCCGCCACCATACATTCACGAAGCGCGATGCTAGCGGATTCCCCGATGGGCTCCCGGCATCTCTTGTGGGGTTCCCACAGTCCTCGTGGTGTCGCCACGACGAGGGTGGAGCGCGGCATCCATCGATTTCGTGAATCGGAAGGGCCGCCGTAGAGTCTGGCCATGGAAGCCCCCACCGACATCACCGCGCAGACCGACACCGTCGTCCGTCCCGTTCGTGACGTGGATGCCGAGGCCCTCGGACGGGTCCACGCGACGTGCTGGCACGAGACCTACGACCACCTCATCAGCAAGGCCGCTCTCGAGAACGTCTCTCCCAAGCGCCTCGCCGAGCTGTGGACGCACTGGGCCCAGCAGGGCCCCGAGTTCAAGATGTTCGCCGCCCTCGTCGGCGGCGAGATCGTCGGATTCGCCGGCTCGGGCCCGGCGCGCGACCGCGACGCTCCGCGCACGCGTGAGCTCTACTTCATCTACCTGCTCGACCAGTTCCACGGCACCGGCATCGGGCAGCAGCTGTTCGACGCGACGGTCGACGCCGACGAGGAGCTCTACCTCTGGGTCGCCGCGGACAACCCGCGTGCTCACCGCTTCTACGCGCGCAACGGTTTCACGCTCGACGGCGCCACGCACACCGAGCCGTTCCTCGGCGAGACGCTCACCGAGGTCCGCTTCGTGCGCTGATCGCGCCTGCCGCGTCGCGGGTTCTGCCGGCCCCACCGCGCTGACGAACTCCGCAGATTCTGACGAACTCCGCATCCAGATCGCCGATCGGATGCGGAGTTCGTCGCATTCTGCGGAGATGCTCCGCTGAGCGCCGGCCACTGTCGGGACGCTGATCGCGCGCGTCAGCGCCCGCTGACCGTGCCGAACAGGCGGGCGATCGGGGCGAGCACGAGCGGGCGGGCGGCAACCCACGCGGCGGCGATGACCACGAGCGAGACCACGAACAGCCAGAAGCCGGTCCAGTTGTCGGCATAGGCCGTCGGGTCGACCGAGCCCTGCGCGGCGTACATATGGTTGAGGTTGCGCAGCGCCCCGGTCGCGAGCACGAGAACGACGTGGATGACGATGAACACGACGAAGAACAGCATCACCGGGAAGTGCACCTTGCGCGCCCACTCGATCGGGTAGGCGGCGCTGAGCTTCAGGTTCTTCTTCGGCCACATCCCGCTCATCCGGAAGCCGGTGATCGCGGCGAGCGGGGCGGCGATGAAGACGGTCGAGAAGTAGGCGAGCTGCTGCAGCGCGTTGTAGTTGACCCAGCCGTTCTCGGTCGGCCAGTCCAGCGAGACGTACTGCAGCGCGGCGCTGAGGGCGTTGGGGACGACTTCCCAGCTCGTGGGGACGATCCGCATCCACTGGCCGGTGACGAACAGCAGCACGATGAAGACGGCGCCGTTGATGAGCCACAGGATGTCGAGCGCCTGATGGAACCAGATCGTCAGGCTCGTCTTGCCCTTGGGGTTGTTCTTCGGCGCCCAGAAGACGCTCGGCCGCTTCTCGCGGCGGATCGTGAGCCCGGAGCGGATGATCAGCACCATCAAGAAGACGTTGAAGAAGTGCTGCCAGCCGAGCCACGCGGGGATGCCGACGGGCGCACCGGCAGGCAGGTGGTACTCCCCGGGGTAGGTCGCGAGGAAGTCGCGCATGCCGTCCAGGCTCAGCAGGAATCGCACCGCGAGCACGGCCATGCCCGCCGCGAACAGCAGGCCGACTCCGCCGACCACGACGGCGCCCGCCCACTGCGTCTTCGTGAAAGGCCCGATCCGTCGCGGCTCGGGCTTCGGCTGCGGCCGACGCGACGCGGCGCGACCGGCCCACGCGGTCTGCGGAACGCTCAACGGGGCGCGCGGCCCCTCGGTGGCGGTGCCGATGAGCGGGAGGTCGGCCGCGGGGGCGGCCTCCTCGGCAGCAGCACCCGCGCCGTCCGCTGCAGCATCGGCGGCGGCCGGGGAGGAGACGGCGGCGATCGGGGAAGACACGGCGGCGGCTGTGCCGGCGGGTGGCCACGCGTCGCCACCCGCGATGCGCGGCAGCCCGCGGCACACGGAGGTGTCACCGTCGGCGGCGGCGAGCGGGGGCGCCGGCGCGGCGGAGGCGACCTCAGCGGGTGTCGGCCCCGGGCCCGCGGCAGCCACGACGACCGCGGACGGCCACGGCTCGCCGCCGGCGACGCGGGGCAGGCCGCGGCGCACGACCGTCGTCCCGCTGCGCTCGGGCACGGACGCCGTCGCCAGCGCCGGTGGCTCACCCGAGCCCGCCGACGGCCCGGCGGGTCGCTCCACGGCCGCCTCGACGACCGCTGCCGGGGGCGCAGAGGCGTCCACGACGGCCTCGGCGGGCGCGCTCGCGGCCGGCGGCCACGGTTCTCCACCGGCGACGCGCGGCAAGCCGCGGCGCATGGACGATCCGCCGGTCGCCATCAGGCCTTCCTGGCGTCGAGGGCGGCGATCAGCTGCGGGACGACCGTGAACACGTCCCCCACGATGCCGAAGTCGGCGATGTCGAAGATCGGGGCGTCGCCGTCTTTATTGATCGCGACGATCGTCTTCGCGGTCTGCATGCCGGCCTTGTGCTGGATGGCCCCCGAGATGCCGAGAGCCACGTACAGCTGGGGCGACACCGATACCCCGGTCTGCCCGACCTGGTGCGAGTAGGGGATGTACCCGGCATCCACGGCCGCGCGCGACGCGCCCACGGCGGCGCCAAGGGCGTCCGCGAGCTGCTCGACGAGCGCGAACTTCTCGGCCGAGCCGAGTCCGCGCCCTCCGGAGACGACCTTCGCCGCGCCGCGCAGCTCCGGCCGCGACGATGCCGCGATCTCGGCCTCGAACCCGATGATGCGCGCCGCCGGTGCGCCCGAGGCGGCGACCTCCAGCGGCACCACTCGCGGCTCGGCGACGGCCGCGGCACGGGCGTCGACCGCCCCCTGGCGCACCGTGACCACGAGAGGACCGAAGGTGGCTGCGCTCGTGACGTTGTACGCCCCGCCGTAGACGGAATGCTGCGCGAGCACGCCCTCGTCGTCGCGGGAAACGCCGACCGCATCCACGGCCAGAGCCGCGCGCGAGCGTGCCGCGTAGCGTCCGGCGATGTCGCGGCCCCCGATGGAGTTCGACACGAGCACGGCGTCGGGCTTCACGAGCGCGGATGCCGCGTCCACGGCATCGACCAGAGGAACCGTCAGCGATCCGTCCGCACCTCCCAGCCCTGCGGTGAGCACGACCGCAGCCCCCAGCGCACCCGCCGCCTCGGCGAGTGCGGCATGCGCCTCGTCACCGGCGACGACCAGCGCGACCGGCGTGCCGATGCCGGCGGCGGCGCCGAGCAGTCCGGCGGCCGAGCCGGCCAGCTCACCGGCCGGCGTGACATCCAGCAGCACGAGAATCGCGTCCGAGGCGACATCCACCATCACGTTCTCCATCGTCATCGTTCCCAGCACCGTTCTCAGGCCAGTCGGTTCTCGACGAGGAAGGCGGCGAGCTTGTCGCCCGCGTCGCCCTCATCGACGATCTTGATTCCCGCACCGCGCGGAGGCTTCTCGGCGACCGCCGTCATGATCGACTGCGCGGCCGCGGACGGGTCCACGTCGACGCCGAGGTCGGCCAGCGACACGGTCTCGAACGGCTTCTTCTTCGCCGCCATGATGCCCTTGAAGTTCGGGAACCGGGCATCCGGGAGGGCTTCGGTGATCGAGATGACGGCCGGCAGCGTCGCACTGACCTGCGCGGTGCCGAAGTCGGTGGCACGCGTGCCGGTGATCTCCCCCTCGCCGATCGTGACCGACGACAGCGCGGTCGCCTGCGGCACCTGCAGGTGCTCGGCGATCATCGCGGGAAGGACGCCGCCGGTGCCGTCGGTGGAGAGATTGCCGGTGATGACCAGGTCGAACCCGGCTCGCCGCACCGCAGCGGCGAGCACGGCCGCGGTCACGCCCAGATCTGCGCCGGCCAGCGCCGGGTCGACGACCTGCAGAGCGGATGCCGCGCCCATCGCGAGCCCCTTGCGGATGGTGGCCGCAGCCTCCTCCGATGCCATCGAGACGACAGCGACCTCCGTGCCGGGGTGGGCGTCGGCATACGACAGAGCCACCTCCAGTGCGCGCTCCCCGATCTCATCGAGCACGCGCTCGGAGGCCGAGCGCTCGGCGAGACCGGTCTCGAGGTCGAGCTTGCGGTCGCCGTAGGTGTCGGGGACTTCTTTGACCAGCACCACGATCTTCATCGGTTCTCCTTGCGACGCATTCATTCTAGAAGGTGCGACTCAGTATCGCATCCGTTGAGACTCAGGATCATCCGTGGGGACGGATCGAGGTCCGCGCTAGCGTGAGACCAGCGCGCACGGCACTCCCGGCGCCGAGCCGTTCGAGGAGATGCCCGTGAGCCGCACGCCGTCGTCGCCACGCGATCCGATCGCGGAGGCCCGCCGCCAGTGGGTGGCGCACGGCTGGGTCGACGCCGCGGCAGGGATGACGGCGGTGACGAGCATCATGCGGGCGCACCAGATTCTGCTCGCGCGCGTCGACGAGGCCCTGAAGCCGTTCTCGCTCACGTTCGCCCGCTACGAACTGCTGACGCTGCTGAGTTTCACCCGTGACGGACGGATGCCGCTGTCGTCGGCGGCGAGCCGCTTGCAAGTGCACCCGACGAGCGTGACGAACACCGTCGACCGCCTTGAAGCGGCCGGGCTCGTCGCGCGCGAGCCGCACCCCGGCGATCGTCGGGCGACGCTGGTCGCCCTGACGAGGGCGGGGCGTGACCTCGCGGCTCAGGCCACCGCGGCGCTCAACGACGCCGTGTTCGCCGCGCCCGGCCTGACAGCCGACGACGTGGAAGACCTCGTCGCGATCC
The DNA here is from genome assembly GCF_003293595.1 of Microbacterium sp. PM5. Taxonomy (NCBI): domain Bacteria; kingdom Bacillati; phylum Actinomycetota; class Actinomycetes; order Micrococcales; family Microbacteriaceae; genus Microbacterium; species Microbacterium sp. PM5. The sequence goes on from NZ_CP022162.1 coordinate 1,720,884, forward strand.
TCGCCCGACTGCGCCGGTCGGCGGGCGATGTCGTCAGCGATTCGTGAATCGCGGTGCACGCTTCTCCCGGAAGGCGGCCATGCCCTCCTTCTGGTCGTCCAGCGCGAACAGTGATGTGAAGACCTGCTTCTCGAAGCGCAGCCCCTCGGCGGCGCCGGTCTCCAGCGAGGCGCGCAGCGACTCCTTGGCGGCGTACAGCACGGGAAGCGATTTCGCGGCGATCTGCTCGGCCATCGCTTCTGCCTCGGCGAGCAGGTCGGCGGCGGGCACGACGCGGGAGACCAGGCCGGCCCGCTCGGCTTCGGCGGCATCCATCATCCGTCCGGTGAGCACGAGCTCTGCCGCCTTGTAGTAGCCGATCGCACGCGGCAGACGCTGCGTGCCGCCGAGGCCGGGGATGACGCCGAGAGTGATCTCGGGCTGACCGAAGCGGGCGGTGTCGGCAGCCAGGATGATGTCGCACGCCATCGCCAGCTCGCAGCCGCCTCCGAGCGCGTACCCGGCGACGGCCGCGATGACGGGCGTGCGTACGCGCGAGAAGGCCTCGAGGCCCACGAAGGGGTTGCGCAGCGACATCTCGACGGCAGAGCGGTCCTCCATCTGCTTGATGTCGGCGCCGGCGGCGAAGGCGCGCTCCGAGCCGGTGACGACGATGCAGCCGATCTCCTCGTCGGCATCGAACGCGGCCGCCGCGGCGGCGAGTTCTTCGACCAGGGTCGAGTTCAGCGCGTTGAGCGCCTCGGGCCGGTTCAGGGTGATCCATCCGACGCGGCCGCGGGTGGAGACGAGGATCGTGGAGTAGTCGCTCATGTGCTCATGCTCCCAGAACGTCGCGACCGATGATGACCCGCATGATCTCGTTCGTACCCTCCAGGATCTGATGCACACGAAGGTCGCGCACCACCTTCTCGATCCCGTACTCCTGCAGATACCCGTAGCCGCCGTGCAGCTGCAGCGCCCGGTTGGCCACCTCGAAGCCGGCGTCGGTGGCGAAGCGCTTGGCCATGGCGCACTGCACGGCGACGTCGTCGGCACGGGCGTCGATCGCGCGAGCCGCGTCGCGCACCATCGCCCGGGCCGCCTGCAGCTGCGTGGCCATGTCGGCGAGGGCGAACACGACGCTCTGCCGTTCGGCGAGGGCCTCGCCGAACGTGAACCGCTCGTGCACGTAGCGCACGGCACGATCGAGCGCCCACTGGGCGCCGCCGACGGAGCAGGCCGCGATGTTGACCCGCCCCCCGTTGAGCCCGCTCATCGCGATGCGGAACCCCTCGCCCACGCCGCCCAGCAGAGCGGATGCCGGCACCCGCACCTCGTCGAGGATCACCTGACGGGTGGGCTGCGCGTTCCACCCCATCTTGCGCTCGTGGGGTCCGAAGCTCAGACCCTCGGCATCCGCCGGCACCAGGAAGGCGCTGATGCCCCGCGCACCGGGCTCGCCGGTGCGGGCCATGACGACATAGACCGCCGCCTCCCCCGCCCCGGAGATGAACTGCTTGACCCCGGTGAGCACATAGCCGTCGCCGTCGCCGATCGCGCTGGTCGTGATGGCCGCGGCATCCGAGCCCGCGCCGGGCTCCGTGAGGCAGTAGGCGCCGAGGTCGCGAAGCGTGATCAGACGCGGCAGCCACTGCTCGCGCTGCGCCGGAGTGCCGTAGCTGTCGATCATCCAGGCGACCATGTTGTGGATGCTGATGTACGCGGCGATCGTGGGATCGCCCATCGACAGCTGCTCGAAGACGAGTGCGGCGTCCTCGCGCGTCAGCGCGGTGCCACCGACGTCCTCACGCACATACAGCCCTCCGAGGCCGAGTTCGCCGGCGTCGGCGAGCACGTCCCGCGGAAAGTGCTTGTCGCGATCCCATTCCAGCGCATGCGGCTCCAGCCGCGTTCGGGCGAAGTCACGGACGGCTTCGAGGATGGCGCCCCGCTCATCGGCGGAGAGGGAAGGAGACACAGTCATGCTCATCGCGTCACGTCCTTGTGAAACAGATCGACAGCCGGAAGCGCGCCCGGTAAGGCACAGCGATCATTTTACATGGACGTCCTAGTAAATGGGCGCGTCGTTCTACAGCCGTTCGATGATGGTGGCGTTGGCCATGCCGCCGCCCTCGCACATGGTCTGCAGCCCGTAGCGTCCGCCGGTGGCTTCGAGATGGGCGAGCAGGGTGCCCATCAGTCGCGTGCCGCTGGAGCCGAGCGCATGCCCGAGGGCGATCGCGCCGCCCCAGGGGTTGAGCTTGGCGGCATCCGCGCCGAGTTCGGCAGCCCACGCGAGCGGCACCGGGGCGAACGCCTCGTTGACCTCGTACGCGTCGAGATCGTCGATCGTCAGTCCACCGCGCTCCAGCACGCGACGTGTCGCGGGAATCGGCCCCGTGAGCATCATCAGGGGGTCGTCGCCGACGACGGAGAAGGCGTGGAAGCGCGCTCGCGGCGTGAGCCCGAGCTCGCGCGCCTTCTGCTCGCTCATGATCAGGACGGCGGAGGCGCCGTCGGTCAGCGGAGAAGAGTTGCCGGGTGTGATCAGCCAGTCGATCTCGGGAAAGCGCTCCGCCATGGCATCGGTGCGGAAGGCCGGCGCGAGGCCGGAAAGACCCGCGACGGTGGTGCCCGGGCGCACCGTCTCGTCGATCTCGACACCGTCGACGGCCAGCAGCTGCGAGGCGAATCTGCCCTGGACCTGCGCCTCGGCAGCGCGTTCGTGCGACTCGGCCGCGTACGCGTCGAGCTCGTCGCGCGAGAAGCCCCAGCGCGCCGCGATCAGCTCGGCCGACACGCCCTGGTTCACGAGTCCGTCGGGATAGCGCGCGTGCAACCCCGGTGAGAAGGGTGAACCGGCGACGGATGCCGCGACCCCGAGAGGCACGCGGCTCATCGATTCGACGCCGCCGGCGATGACGATGTCGTACTGTCCGGCCATGACGCCCTGCGCCGCGAACTGCGCGGCCTGCTGGCTCGATCCGCACTGCCGATCGATCGTCGTCGCCGGAACGCGCTCGTCGAATCCGGCCGCGAGCACCGCCTGACGCGCGATGTTCATCGTCTGTTCGCCGACCTGGCTGACGCAGCCGAGCAGCACGTCGTCGATCTGCGCCGATTCCAGGCCGTTGCGCTCGAGCGTCGCCCGCAGCACCAGCGCGGCGAGGTCGACGGGATGGATGCCGCTGAGCGCGCCCCCCGGCTTGCCACGGCCGGACGGGGTGCGGACGGCGTCGACGATGACTGCGGTACGCACGAGCGCTCAGCCCTCGGCTTCGGCGGCGCGCAGCGAGATCGTCGAGGTGCCGGCCTCGTCGACGAACCCCTCGATGTGGCGCTCGTCCACGCCGCTGTAGGCCGACAGCGGACGGATGAGCGCGTTGGATGCCGCCTGTTCCATGATGTGCGCCGTCCACCCCACGACCCGCGCCGCAACGAACAGCGGAGTGAAGGTCAGGGTGTCGAAGCCCATCAGGTTGTACGCCGGCCCCGACGGGTAGTCGAGGTTCGGGTAGATGCCCTTGCGGGCGACGAACTCGCGCTCCAGCGTCGCGTAGAGGGCCTCGACATCGGGACGGTCGTAGTACGTGATGAGCGTGTCGAGCGCAGCTTTCATCGTGGGCACGCGCGAGTCGCCGTGCTTGTAGACGCGGTGACCGAAGCCCATGATCTTGCGCTTCTCGGCGAGGGCCCGCTCGAGCCAGGGCGCCACGTTGTCGGCGTCCCCGATCTCGTCGAAGATGTGCAGCACGGCCTCGTTGGCCCCGCCGTGCAGCGGTCCCTTGAGTGCTCCGATCGCACCGACCACGGCCGAGTACAGGTCGCTGAGGGTGGAGGTGATCACTCGCGCCGTGAAAGTGGACGCGTTGAACGAGTGCTCCGCGTACAGGATCATCGAGCGGTTGAACGCGTCGACCACGACCGGGTCGAACTCTTCGCCGAAGGTCATCCAGAGGAAGTTCGCTGCGTAATCGAGATCGTCGCGCGGGGCGATGAGCTCCTCACCGCGGCGGCGACGCTGCCCGTAGGCGACGATCGCCGGCAGGGCGGCGAACAGGCGCATGCTGCGCTCGAGGTTCTCGTCGCGAGACCCGCTCGCATCGAGCACGGACCCGGTGCCGGCGAGGTCGCGCGCGCCCAGCACGCTCACAGCCGAGCGCACCTCATCCATCGGGTGGGCATCGGTCGGGGTCAGATCGATCACGGCCTTGACGTCGTCGGCGAGCGTCCGGTGCTGCCGCTCGGTGGCTCGGAACGCGGCGAGCTGATCGTCGGTCGGCAGTTCGCCGTTCCACAGCAGGTACGCGACCGCTTCGGCCGACTGCGTGGCGGCCAGCTCGTGCACCGGATAGCCGCGGTAGAGCAGCGAGTTGGTCTCCGGGTTGACCTTGCTGATGGCGGTCGCATCGGCGACGACGCCCGCGAGCCCCTTGTGGATCTGGGGTGGGGTCTGCTGGTCGCTCATGACTGCTCCTTTGCACGTGCGGGCCGGTTGCGGCTGCAACCATGTCCCAGTTTCTGTCCTGTGGATGCCCCGATTGCGACCTCTTGTGGGACATGGTCGGTCGCAAGTGGGACGAGGGTCAAGGGGAGGGGAGGGGAGGGGTGATCAGCGGGAGATCTGAAAGTTGAAGACGTTCGCGTCGAACTGGTTGTACGACGGGTAGTCGATGAGGTCGTACAGGTCGGCGCGGTGCTGCATCTCACCCAGGCGCGAGGTCAGATGTCCCTCGTCGTTCAGGGTATCCAGCGCACGGGATGCCGCACCCATCGCGATCCGCAGCAGCGAGACGGGCCAGATGACGATCTGCACGCCCGCATCGCGGAGCTGGTCGACGCTGAACAGATCGCTCTTACCGAACTCGGTCATGTTCGCCAGCACGGGCACGTCGACGGCGGCGCACACGGCGGCGAACTCCGCGAGGTCGCGCATCGCCTCGGGGAAGATCGCGTCGGCCCCGGCATCCACGAGCGCCTTGGCCCGATCGATGGCGGCGTCCAGCCCCTCGACCGCGCGGATGTCGGTGCGCGCCATGATGAGGAAGTTCGGGTCGCGGCGGGCGTCGACGGCGGCGCGGATGCGCTGGAGGGCGGTGTCGGTGTCGACGACCTGTTTGCCGTCGAGGTGACCGCAGCGCTTGGGGTTCACCTGGTCTTCGATGTGCGTGCCCGACAGCCCCGCGTCTTCTAGCGTCTGGATGGTCCGCGCGACGTTCATGGGCTCGCCGAAGCCGGTGTCGGCGTCGATGATGGCGGGAAGCTCGGTCATGCGGGCGATCTGCTGACCGCGACCGGCGACCTCAGTCAGCGTCGTCAGACCGATGTCCGGAAGCCCCAGATCGGCACTCAGCACCGCCCCCGAGATGTAGACGCCCTCGAAGCCCTTCTGCTCGATCATCCGGGCCGACAGCGGGTTGAACGCTCCGGGAAAACGGACGAGCTCACCCGCCCGCAGGCGCTCGCGCAGCAGGCGCCGCTTCTCGGATGCCGGGGTCTGGCTGTACAGCATCAGAACAGCCCCTTCGGGCTCGCCACCGCGGCCAGCACGCCGGCGCGGGCGACGATGTTGAGCTCGCGCACCTCGTCGACGGTCAGCTCGGGAAGCCGCTCGGCCAGGGCCAGGAACCGCTCGATCTCGGCGGGCTCGAGCACCGGCTCGGCGAGCAGACGGAACTTGCGCACGTAGTCGGCGCGAGCGAACGGGCGCGCGCCGAGCGGGTGGGCGTCGGCGACCGCGATCTCGTCCACGATCGTCGAACCGTCCGAGAGGCGGATCTCCACGCGGCCCCCGAACGCCTTCTCGTCGGGGTCCTCGGAGTGGTAGCGGCGCGTCCACTCGGCATCCTCCGCCGTGGTGATCTTGTGCCACAGCGCAACCGTGTCCTCGCGGGCGGCGCGAGCGGGCAGGTACGAGTCGACGTGATGCCACCCGCCGTCCTGCAGTGCGACGGCGAAGATGTAGGGAATCGAGTGGTCGAGGGTCTCGCGAGAGGCGGTCGGGTCGTACTTCTGCGGATCGTTCGCGCCGGAGCCGATCACGTAGTGGGTGTGATGGCTGGTGTGCAGGACGATGCTCTCGACGGTGGCGGGATCGGCGAGCTCGGGGTGGGAGCCGTGGAGCTTGCGCGCGAGGTCGATCCACGCCTGCGCCTGATACTCGGCGGAGTGCTCCTTCGTATAGGAGTCGAGGATCGCGCGCTTGGGCTCGCCGGGCGCGGGAAGCGGCACGTCGTACGCGGCGTCCTTGCCGTCGAGCATCCAGGCGATCACGCCGTCTTCGCCCTCGTAGATCGGGGACGGCGAGGTCTGTCCGCGCATCGCGCGGTCGACGGCTTCGACCGCCATCTTGCCGGCAAAGGCGGGGGCGTGCGCCTTCCAGGTGGAGATCTCACCCTTGCGCGACTGCCGCGTCGCGGTGGTCGTGTGCAGGGCCTGCGCGACGGCCTGGGCGATCGTGTCGGCGTCGAGACCCAGCAGCGTGCCGATGCCGGCCGCCGCCGACGGGCCCAGGTGCGCGACGTGATCGATCTTGTGCTTGTGCAGGCTGATGGCGCGTACGAGATCCATCTGGATCTCGTATCCGGTCGCGATGGCGCGCACCAGCGCCGCGCCGTCGGCGCCGACGTGCTGGGCGACGGCGGCGATCGGCGGGATGTTGTCGCCGGGGTGCGAATACTCCGCAGCGAGGAACGTGTCGTGATAGTCGAGTTCGCGCACCGCCACACCGTTCGCCCACGCCGCCCACTCGGGGCTCGTGTGCACCGTGTTCGGCTCGCCGAACACCGTGGCGCCCGCCCCTCCCCGCGAGACCGGGTGATCGAGCGCCTGGGCGCGCGCCGCGGTGACGGGGCCGCGGGTGAGGGATGCCGCGGCCACCGCCGCGTTGTCGATGACGCGGTTGATGATCATCTCGACGACGTCGGACTCGACGGCCACCGGGTCGGCGGCGACCTCGGCGATCCTGTGCGCGAGCTGGTCCTCGCGGGCGAGGTTCTCTTCGCTCCGGTGCACACGGACGTGGTGGATGACGGTCATGGGTTTCCTTCCAGCGAGGCGAGGATCGCGACGAGCGCGTTGTGCAGGTGGACATGGGTGGCGTGCGCGGCGAGGTCGGCGTCGCCGGCGGCGACGGCGGACGCGATCAGTCGGTGCTCGGCGACGGATGCCGCCAGGCGTGCGGGGTTGTCGCGCGCGAGCCGGCGGACCCGGACGAGGTGGGTCCGCACCGTCTTGAGGGCCGCGGTCAGGTAGTCGTTGGCGACGGCCGCGTCGAGGGCGTCGTCGAAGCGGGCGATGAGGGCGTAGTAGGCGTCGGGGTCGGCGGCGGCATCCGTCCGCGCGAACTCACCGGCCAGCGCAGCGAACAGATCGGCATCGGCCCCGCGTGCGGCGAGGCGTGCAGCCGTCTCCTCCAGGGCGCGACGCACCTCGAAGAGCTCTCGGATGTCGCCGGCATCGATGTCGCTGACCACGGTGAGCCGCGGCGACGGTTGCACGACGAGGCCGTCGGCGAGCAGGCGCCCCAGCGCTTCGCGCAGCGGCGTGCGGCTCACCCCCAGGCGCACCGACTGCTCGACTTCGGCCAGCACCGCTCCGGGCGCCAGCACGCCGGACTGGATCTCGTCGAGCAGCGCCCGGTAGGCACGGTCACTGGCACGCACGCGGTCTCCTCTCGACCCTCCGATTGTATACACGGAGGATCAACAACGAAAGGAGGCAGCCTCTTTCGGCCACTAATGCATACAGAGCGTCAGGCCTGCCCGGCTCACCCGCCCGCGTGGAGCCGGTGGGTCAACACGGCGACATGGAGAGCGGCGACCTGCTCGCCATCGTCGAAGTCGACGCCGAGAAGGTCTTCGAGCAGGGCGATGCGCTGATAGAACACCGAGCGCGAGAGGTGCGCCGCTTCGGCGGCCGCCGTGCGGTTGGACGGGTGCGCGAGCAGCGCCGTCAGCACGTCGAGAAGGTCGCCGCCCCGAGCGCGGGTCTCGGCCAGCAACGGATCGAGCATCCGCTCCGCATGAGCGACGAGGCGGTGATCGTCGCGCAACGCCGCGACCACCCGGGTGAGGGGACGCTCCGCCACACGCCGCCCGTCCGCGCCTCGACGGGAGGACCCGCGCACCCCTTCGTCGACGCCGACGAGGTCGATGGTTTCGCGCAGGCCCGCGATGAGCGCTCCCATCGCACGCTCGTATTCGGCCGTGGGCTCGAGCGCGGGAATGACCGTGCCCGGGGCGAGCACGACGCGCGCCCGCACCGACGTCGACCCCGCCCGCAGGGCGTCTTCCAGTGCGGCGGCGAAGGCGTCGGCGCGGTTGTCGGCGGCACTCGTCGCGCGGCCCGCCACGGCGAGGATCAGAGGCGTACGCACGAGCGCCGACCCGTCGTCGACGGGCGCGCTCGTGCCGCACACGACGCGCGCGCCGATCGCCGCAGCGGCGATGTCGGCGGCCGCCGCGACCTCGACCGCGTCGCCGCCCCGGCCCGAGGACACGAGCGCGACCGCCGCGAAGGCCACCGTGCCGACGAGCGGCATGCCCGCGGCATCCAGCCGCGCCGCCACCGCGGACAGACCGGTGAACCGTCCGTCGATCAGCGCGTCGACCACCCGGCGCCGTCCCAGCCGCGACCACTCCTCACCGCCGGGATCGGCGAGCCTGCCGAGGGCGAGCGCGGTGGCAGCCTGCTCGAGCACGGCGTCGCGTCCGGCGAGGTGGGCAGCGCCCGGCAGCGCCACGAGCCATCCCCAGCGGATGCCGCGCGCCTCCACCGGCACGATCGTGCGCCCCTCCCGATCAGGCGCCGCGGCGGCCGCGCGGGATCGGCGGGCCCAGTCGCGCAGCGTGCGGGTCTCGGTGGCTCCGCCGACGTGGGCGACGACGACCTCGTGACCGACGGTCTCCAAGACGACGGGAGCGGCCAGCGTGAGACCGACCTGTTCGACGATGAACTCCGTCGGCGCACCGCGAAGCGCAAGCCCCGTGAACAGTGTGCGCACCGCGTCGCGGGCTTCCAGCGCCGCCGTCTGGTCGGCGATGATCCGGCGGTGTACGGCCTCGGTGATGGTGACGAACTTCACCTCGCGGTGCAGCACGATCAGGGCGATGTCAGCGCTGCGCGCGGCGTCGGCCAGAACCGCCGGTACGTAGCGGTAGTGGGCGCCCAGCTCGAGCACGATGCCCGCGGCGCCCACCTCGGCCAGCTGCGCGACGAACAGCGTCAGCCGCCGGGGATCGTCGGGCCATCCCGATCCGGTGGACAGCAGCAGCTCGCCGCCTTCGAGCAGTCGCGCGACGTCCGCACTGTCGGAGACATGCACCCAGCGCACAGACGCCTCCAGCGCGGCCCCACCCACCACCACCACCGGCGCGCCGGGGGCGAAGGCGTCGAGCGTCAGGACCTCGGAGACGGTGGGGAGCACGGCGGGAAGATCCGCGGTCGGACGTTCTGTCCGAGAAGACTCCACATCGCGACGATCAGACACCTGCGTCTCCCCCCTGCGCTCCGTCAGCATAAGCATGTCACGACCCGGTCGAACTGTCCGAACAGGAGCACTCATGGACCTCATCCGTCATCACGTCGCCGGCCAGTCCGTCGGATCGGCCGACCGCACGGGCCCGGTGTACGACCCGGCGACCGGCGCGGTGCAAGCCGAGGTCGCGTTCGCCTCGACCGCCGAGACGGATGCCGCGATCGCGGCGGCCGCGGCGGCGCTGCCGGCCTGGCGCGCCACGAGCCTCATCAAGCGGGCCGACGTCTTCTTTCGCCTCCGCCACCTGCTGGTCGAACGCGCCGACGAGCTGGCCGCGATCATCACTGCCGAGCACGGCAAGGTGCTCTCCGACGCGAAGGGCGAGATCAGCCGCGGCATCGAGAACGTCGAGTTCGCGGCGGGACTGGTCCACCTGCTGAAGGGCGAGCACGCCGAACAGGTCTCGCGCGGCGTCGACGTGCACTCGGTGAAGCAGCCGGTGGGCGTGGTGGGCGCGATCACGCCGTTCAACTTCCCCGTCATGGTGCCGCTGTGGATGACGGCATCCGCCATCGCCTGCGGCAACACGGTCGTTCTCAAGCCCAGCGAGAAGGACCCCTCCGCCGCCCTCTTCCTGGCGCGTCTGTACGAGGAGGCGGGCCTTCCCGCCGGCGTGCTGAACGTCGTGCACGGCGACAAGGCGGCCGTCGACGCGATCCTCGAGTCCCCGACGGTGCGTGCCGTCAGCTTCGTCGGCTCGACCCCGATCGCCCGCTCGATCTACGAGCGCGCCGCCGCCGCGGGCAAGCGCGTGCAGGCTCTCGGCGGTGCGAAGAACCACATGGTCGTCATGCCCGACGCCGACCTGGATGCCGCGGCTGACGCCGCTGTCTCGGCCGCCTACGGCTCGGCCGGCGAGCGCTGCATGGCCGTGTCGGTACTCGTCGCGGTGGGTGACGACGTCGCCGATGCGCTCGTAGAGAAGGTCGCCGAGCGCATCACGGGGCTGAACATCGGCCCCGGCACGGATGCCGCGAGTGAGATGGGACCGCTCATCACCCGCGAGCACCGCGACAAGGTCGCCTCGTACGTCACCGGCGCCGCCGCCGAGGGCGCGACGGTCGTCCTCGACGGCACGACGCAGCACTTCGAGGGCGACGGCTTCTTCATCGGGGTCTCGCTCGTCGACCGGGTCACCCCCGGCATGAAGGTCTACGACGAGGAGATCTTCGGCCCCGTGCTCTGCGTCGCCCGCGTGGCCACGTACGACGAGGCGGTCGACCTCATCAATGCGAGCCCGTTCGCCAACGGCACCGCGGTGTTCACGCGCGACGGCGGCACCGCCCGCCAGTTCGAGTTCGACATCGAAGTCGGTATGGTCGGCATCAACGTGCCGATCCCGGTGCCGGTGGGCGCATTCTCGTTCGGCGGATGGCGCAACTCGCTGTTCGGTGATTCGCACATCTACGGCCCCGAGTCGATCCACTTCTACACGCGGAGCAAGGTCGTGACGACCCGCTGGCCCGACCCCAGCGAGAGCCAGATCAGCCTCGGCTTCCCCAGCAACCACTGATCCCGCGGCATCCGAAGGAGACATCATGAGCACCATCGACCCGGTCGCCGACCCCGCGGCCGATGCCGCCGTCCGCGGCGACGACCGCAGCCACGTCTTCCACTCGTGGAGCGCGCAGGCGCTCATCGACCCGCTGCCGGTTGCGGGAGGTGCGGGCGCGACGTTCTGGGACTATGCCGGAAACAGCTACCTCGACTTCTCGTCACAGCTGGTGAACCTCAACCTCGGCCACCAGCACCCCGATCTGGTCGCGGCGATCCAGCAGCAAGCGGGGCGCCTCGCCACGATCCAGCCGTCGATGGCCAACGACACGCGTGGCGAGCTGGCGCGCCGCATCAGCGAGATCGCTCCCGACGGCTTCTCGAAGGTCTTCTTCACCAACGGCGGGGCCGATGCCAACGAGAACGCGGTGCGCATGGCGCGCCTGGTCACCGGCAAGCGCAAGGTGCTGGCGATGTACCGCAGCTATCACGGCAACACCTCGACCGCCATCACGCTGACCGGCGACCCGCGCCGGTGGGCCAACGAGCCGGCCGATGCGTCTGTCGTGCACTTCTTCGGGCCGTACGCCTACCGCTCGCCGTTCCACGCGGCTTCCCCCGAGCAGGAGACGGAGCGTGCGCTCGCGCACCTCGAGCAGACGATCATCCTGGAAGGCGCTTCGACGATCGGCGCGATCATCATCGAGTCGGTCGTGGGCACCAACGGCGTGCTGATCCCGCCGCCCGGCTACCTGCCCGGCGTGCGCGAGCTCTGCGATCGCTACGGCATCGTCTACATCGCCGACGAGGTCATGGTCGGTTTCGGACGCCTCGGCACCTGGTGGGGCTTCGAGAACTTCGACGTCGTGCCCGACCTCATCACGTTCGCGAAGGGCGTCAACTCCGGCTACGTGCCGTTGGGCGGCGTCGTCATCTCCGACCGCATCGCCGCCCATTTCGACACGGTTTCCTTCCCGGGCGGACTGACGTACTCCGGGCATCCTCTCGCCTGTGCCCCGGGCGTCGCCACCTTCGAGGTCTTCCGGCGCGACGGCATCCTGGAGCGGGTCCGCGAGCTCGGCGAGCGCGTCGTGCGTCCACGACTGGAGCAGATGGCCGCGCGGCATCCGTCCGTCGGAGAGGTGCGCGGCCTCGGTCTGTTCTGGGCGATCGAGCTCGTGCGCGACCGCGAGAGCCGCGAGCCGCTGGTGCCGTTCAATGCGGCGGGAGCAGACGCCGCGCCGATGGCCGCGTTCGCGGCGGCGTGCAAGAAGGCGGGCCTGTGGCCGTTCACGCACTTCAACCGCGTGCACGTGGCACCCCCGCTGATCGTCTCGGAGGACGACCTGGTGCGCGGCCTCGACATCATCGACCGCGCCCTGGAGGTCACCGACGCCGAGGCGGCGTCGTGACCGGGGCGCAGGCCGTGCTCCGCAACGTCATCGACGGGGCACTGGTCGCCTCTGCCGGCGCGTCGCTGCCGCTCGTGAGCCCCGTGACCGGCGAGGTGTACGGCCACGCTCCGGTATCGACGGCGGAGGAGGTGGATGCCGCGTTCGCGGCGGCATCCCGCGCCTTCGAGACGTGGAAGCGCACGACGCCCGCGCAGCGCCAGCTGCTGCTGTTCCGGCTCGCGGATGCGCTGGAGGCGCGGGCCGACGAGTTCGCCGATCTGGAGTCGCAGGACACGGGCAAGCCCCGCGCGAACCTGGTCGCCGACGAGATCGTCCAATCCGTCGATCAGCTCCGCTTCTTCGCGGGTGCCGCCCGCGACCTGGACGGGCGGGCGGCGGCCGAGTACGCGGAGGGGTTCACGTCGTACGTGCGCCGCGAGCCGATCGGCGTCGTCGCCCAGGTGACGCCGTGGAACTACCCGCTGAACATGGCGGTGTGGAAGATCGGGCCGGCTCTCGCGGCCGGCAACACCGTCGTGCTGAAGCCGAGCGAGACGACGCCTCAGACCACCGTGCGCCTCGCTGAGATCGCCGCCGAGATCGTGCCCGCCGGGGTTTTCAACGTCGTCCTCGGCGACCGGGAGACCGGCCGGATGCTGGTGGAGCACCCGACCCCGCAGCTGGTCGCGATCACCGGTTCGGTGCGCGCGGGCATGCAGGTGGCCGCTTCGGCCGCGCAGGGCCTCAAGCGTGTGCACCTGGAGCTCGGCGGCAAGGCGCCGGCCCTCGTCTTCGCCGACGCCGACCTCGACCGCGCCGCCCGCGGCATCGTGAAGGCCGCGTTCTTCAACGCCGGACAGGATTGCACCGCCGCGACGCGCGTACTCGTGGATGCCGCCGTGCACGATGAGCTGGTCGCCACGCTCGTCACCCACACCCGCGATCACGCGAAGACGGGTGCGCCGGACGACCCGGATGCCTTCTTCGGGCCGGTGAACAACGCCGACCAGCTCGCGCGCGTGGAGGGTTTCGTCGATCGCCTCCCCGCGCACGCGACGATCGCCATCGGCGGCCGCCGCCAGGGCGATGCCGGCTGCTTCTTCGAGGCGACGATCGTCACGGGCGTCCGCCAGGACGACGAGGTCGTACAGCAGGAGATCTTCGGCCCCGTGCTCACGGTGCAGCCGTTCGCGTCGGAAGAGGAAGCGCTCGCGCTGGCGAACGGCGTGCCGTACGCCCTCGCGGCATCCGTCTGGACGCGCGAGCACGCGCGGGCGCTGCGGTTCTCGCGCGACCTCGACTTCGGCTGCGTCTGGATCAACGCGCACATCCCGTTCGTCTCGGATATGCCCCACGGCGGCTTCAAGCACTCCGGGTACGGCAAGGACCTCTCGGTCTACGGCTTCGAGGACTACACCCGCCTCAAGCACGTCATGGCGAGCCTGGACTGACGCGAGGGCACGTCGGCGTCGGCGTTCGTCAGCCGGCGACAGCGCGCCGCAGCTCGGCGGCGAGCCACTCCCGGTAACGCTCTGCGCTCCAGCCGGCCTCGCGGAAGTGCAGGTACGTGTCGGTGGAGACGAGCATCGTGACCAACGCCGTCGCGTCGTCGCTTCGGTCCGCCGGCACGACGCCGCGCGCGGCCAGCAGGGCGACACCCTCGCGGATGCTGCGAAGACGACGTTCGTCGATCGCCGCGTACACGTCGCGGACGGCCGGGTCGGCGTCCGCGGCGGCGCGCAGCGTCCGCAGCAGCGCGGCGATGCGCGCGTTCGCGGCGGTCATGAACGCCGCGTACATCGCGATGAGCCGCTCCGGATCGGGCTCCGCGATGATCTGCTGCATCGGGTCGGTGTCGTTCAGCGACGCCCAGCCCTCACGATCCGCAAGGGCGCGCTCGTACGCCGCGGCCAGGAGCGCATGCTTGGGCCCGTGCAGATTGACCGTCTGCACCGACACGCCCGCCGCAGCAGCGATCGCCTTCAGCGACGTGGCGGCGTAGCCGTCGCGGACGAACAGCTTCGCGGCGGCATCCACGATCCGCGCCCGCGTCGCCGCCGCTTCGGCCTCGCGCAACGGCGACGCGTACGGCTTTCTCCCGCTCATCGTGCCCCCTTCGACGTCCACTGTAGTCGGTATTGACTAGATTGACGATCTAATGAATAGTGTGACGCACAACCCATTTCCCGAGAGGAATCCTCGTGCCGTCTCTCCTTGCCGCCCCTGCCGCGGCCCGCATACAGGTCCGGCGCCGTGGCTGCTGAACGCCTTCCGGCGACCGGATCACCCACCGAGCCCGACGCCGACCCCCGGTCGGGCTCGTGGGGATGCGACACCGCCGACGTCGTGATGTTCCACCGTTTCCTGCGCATGGTCTTCCGCGATGCGGGGAGCGTCGTCGACGCCGTGGCCGACGGCGACCGCCGCCGCACGACGCTCGCCGTGCGGCATCTGCGCCAGATCGCCCACGCACTGGAGAGCCACCACCGCGGCGAGGACATGTTCCTCTGGGACGACCTCGAACGGCGCTCACCGGCGTGCGCCCTCCACGTCGAGCAGATGCGCGCCCAGCACGCAGAGATCGAGAAGCACCTGACCGCTCTCGGCGCGAGCGTCGACGCCTGGCGTGCCAGCGCGCGACGCCGCGAGGCCATCGCGGTGCGGGAGCAGCTCGACCGTCTCGCTGCGGCGCTCGACGATCATCTCGGCCAGGAAGAGATCGACATTCTGCCGGTCGCCGCCACGTCCTTCACGCCGGCGGAGTGGGGGCGCCTGGAGCGGCACGGACGGCGCACGGTGCCGCCGCGGTGGCTGTTCATCCAGCTGGGATTCATGCTCGAATCCATGCCCGCCGCCGAGCAGGAGGCGTTCCTGCGCGGCCTGCCTGCGCCGGCCCGAGCCGCCTGGAGGCTGGTCGGACGGTCGTCGTTCCGCAGACACCGCGCCCGCTTGTTCCCGGCGAGGAGAACCACGACATGAAGAGTCTCACCTGGTGGTATCGCGTGACGGGCGTGGTCTACGTTCTTCTCGGTCTCAGCTGGCTCCCCGTCGTCGCCATGGCCACGGTGAGCCAGAAGATCCCCGACTTCGACGGTGCCCCCGGGGGCACCGCAGTGACGGGGTTCGCCGACTGGATGCTGGTGTTCAGCCTCGACCTGTTGGTTCTCGGCGCGTTCCTCCTGGTCGGCTCACGCCGTCCGATGGCCTGGCTGCCGCTGCTCTGGCTGACGATCGCGCTGGGTGTCGTCCGCGGCATCGCCGACGACGTCTACATGATCGCGCGCGGGTACCCGCCCCTGCCGTTCCTCGGGTTCATCATCCTGCACGCGGCGATCATCGCGTGGGGAGTGCTCGCCTGGCGCGGCGTACCGCGCCGGACCGGCGCCCGACTCAGTCCGCGCTGAGAGCACCGACCTCGACGCGCAGCAGTCCCGCGACGGCTCGTCGCAGCGGCGAGACGGGATCGATGTCCGACCCCCACCCCACGAGCCCGTGGGCACCGAGCCCGTCGATCATCGCCAGCAGATGCCAGGCGAGCGGCTCCGGATCGGCCATCGGAATCACCCCGGCATCCATTCCCCGCGCGATCTCGGCGGCGATCACGGCACGCCAGGCATCCATCGCCGTGCGCACCCGCTCGGCGAGCGGGGCGTTGCGCGTGCCGAGCGCCCACGCCTGCACCCAGACGAGCGTGACGTCCCGGCGGTGCGGGTCGAGCGTCTCGCGCAGCATCGCCCCCAGTCGTGCCGGCGCGGGCGCGTCGGGAAGCAGCGCGCGCACCTCGTCGAGCTCGGCCGAGACGATGTCGAAGAACGTGTCGGCGACCAGGTCGTCCATGCTCGGGATGTAGTGGGCGACCAACCCGGAGGCCACACCCACCCGCGCGGCGACGGCGCGCAGCGTGACCGCGTCCAGTCCCTCGGCGAGGGCGATCTCGCGCGCGGCGCCCGCGATCTGATCGCGCCTCTGATCGGCGCTCATCCGCGCCCGTCCGGCAGTTGACGTCGACGGCATCCGCTCGCTACCCTCCGATGAGTTGATCATGTGATCAATAAGCTACTCCAGGACCGGACGAGAGTCGAGGATGCCGATGAGCTGGCGGATGCCGAGCGAGACCGCGCCGCACGCGCGCACATGGATGGCCTTCCCCGTGGAGGGACCTACGCTCGGCGACACCGCCGCCGAGCGCGAGGAGGGCTACGCCGCGTGGACGGAGGTCGCCGCCGCCATCGCCCGGTTCGAGCCGGTGACGATGATCGTCGATCCCGCCGAGACGGCGCGCGCACGGCGGATGCTGCCCGGCGAGGTCACGATCCTCGAGGCGCCGGTCGACGAGTTCTGGATGCGCGATCACGGCCCGACCTTCGTCGTGGACGACGAGCGCCCCGGCATCCTGGGCGCCGTCGACTGGATCTTCAACGGCTGGGGCGCACACGACTGGGCGCGCTGGGAACGCTCTGCCGAGCACGCCCGCATCGTCGCGGCCGAGGTCGGCGCAGAACTCATCTCCTCGACGCTGGTCGCCGAAGGCGGAGGCTTCCACGTCGACGGCGAGGGCACCGTGCTGCTCACCGACACGGTGCAGCTCGACCCGCGCCGCAACCCCTACGCCGATCGCGCGCGCGTCGAGGCGGAGTTCGCCCGCACCCTCGGCACGACGACGGCGATCTGGCTTCCGCGCGGCCTCACCCGCGACTACGACGATTTCGGCACGAACGGCCACGTCGACATCGTGGCGACCTTCCCCTCTCCGGGCCGCGTGCTGCTGCACACCCAGCGCGATGCGGCACACCCCGACCACGCCGTCAGCGCGGCGCTGCGCGAGCTGCTCGCCGGCCAGACCGATGCCGCCGGACGCCGCCTCGAGATCGTCGAGCTGCCCGCGCCGGCGACCCTGCGCGACGACGAGGGCTTCGTCGACTGGAGCTACGTCAACCACCTCGTCGTCAATGGCGGCGTCATCGCCTGCGGCTTCGGTGAGGACAGAGCGGATGCCGAGGCCCGCGCGATCCTGGCCGATGCGTACCCGGGGCGCGAGATCGTCACGGTCGACGCCCGCCCGATCTTCGCGCGCGGCGGCGGCATCCACTGCATCACTCAGCAGCAGCCGGCGCTCGGCGGGCAGGAGGTCCGGCGATGATCGACGTCGTCGAAGCCTCGATCGCCGAGCTGCGCACCGCCCTCGAGACGGGGCGCACGACCGCCGTCGAGCTCGTCGAGGCCTACCTCGCGCGCATCGACGCCTACGACGGACCCGACACCGCGACCGCGCTCAACGCGGTCGTCGTGCGCAACCCCGACGCGCACGCGGAAGCAGCCGCCTCCGACGCCCGCCGCGCCCGCGGCGAGGTGCTCTCGCCGTTGGACGGCATCCCGTACACCGCGAAGGACAGCTACCTCGTCCGCGGGCTGACCGCGGCATCCGGCTCGCCCGCCTTCGCCACGCTCGTCGCGCAGCGCGACGCCTTCACGATCGAGCGGCTGCGCGCCGGGGGCGCCATCTGCCTGGGGCTGACCAACATGCCGCCGATGGCCGGCGGCGGCATGCAGCGCGGACTCTACGGCCGCGCCGAGAGCCCCTACGCCGCCGATTGGCTCACCGCCCCGTTCGCCTCGGGCTCCTCGAACGGCTCCGGAACGGCGACGGCGGCCTCGTTCGCCGCGTTCGGCCTCGGCGAAGAGACCTGGTCGAGCGGACGCGGGCCGGCCTCGAACAACGCGCTGTGCGCCTACACACCCTCGCGCGGCGTCATCTCCACCCGCGGCAACTGGCCGCTGGTGCCCACGCAAGACGTCGTCGTGCCGCACGCGCGCACGATGGCCGATCTGCTGGAGATCCTCGACGTCATCGTCGCGGACGACCCCGACACGCGCGGCGACTTCTGGCGGACACAGCCGTGGGTGCCGTTGCCGCCCCCGTCCGCGGTGCGCCCCGCGTCGTACCCCGCCCTGGCCGACGGCGCGACGCCTGCGGGACGGCGGATCGGCGTGCCCCGTATGTACATCAACGCCGACCCGGATGCCGGGACCGCTCCGACACCCGGCATCGGCGGGCCGACCGGACAGCGCATCGAGACGCGCGCGTCGATCATCGCGCTGTGGGAGAAGACCCGTGCGGCGCTGACCGCCGCCGGGGCGGAGGTCGTCGAGGTCGACTTCCCGGCCGTGTCGAACTACGAAGGCGACCGGCCCGGAGCGCCGACGATCTTCACCCGGGGGCTCGTGACCCGCGCCTACCTGGATCGCGAGATCCTCGACCTGTCGGCGTGGTCGTGGGACGACTTCCTCGCCGCCAACGGCGACCCGAAGCTGCACACGCTCGCCGACGTCGACGGCGCGCTGATCTTCCCGCACCCCGCCGGCGCCCTCCCCGACCGCTACGACGGCTTCGACGACGACCTGCCGAGCTATCCCGACTGGGTGCGAGCGCACCCGAGCGTCACCTGGCGCGACATGCCCGAGCTCGAAGACGGCCTTCGCGGCCTGGAGCGCACGCGAGAGGTCGACCTGGAGGAGTGGATGGACGGCCTCGGCCTCGACGCCGTCGTCTTCCCCGCCGTCGCCGATGTCGGCCCCGCCGACATGGACGTGAACCCCGCCTCCGCCGACCTCGGTTGGCGCAACGGCGTCTGGGTCGCCAACGGCAACCTCGCGATCCGCCACCTCGGCATCCCGACGGTGACCGTTCCGCTCGGGCTGATGGACGACATCCGGATGCCGGTGGGACTCACGATCGCCGGGCGCTCCGGCGACGATGCCGCCCTGCTGCGGCTCGGGTGCGCGATCGAGACACTGACCGACGAGCGGCCGGTGCCGCCGCGGACTCCCGCCCTCCCGGCATCCACCCCCGCCCCTTCTTCCCCCGAGGATCATTCATGACCGATGCCGCCCGCATGCACGACGTCACCACCGAGACCCGGCGCATCGTCGACCTGGTGCTCGACTACTCGCGCGAGCGCCTGCTCGCCCAGGACACCCCGCTGGACAAGCCGCTGCCCGCCGCGGAACTCAGCCGACTGGCAGGGCGGACGATCTCCGAAGAGGGGGTCGGCGCCGAGCGTGCGCTCGGCGTGTTCACGCACGTCCTGGCCCCCGCCTGCATCACGACCGACGACCCGCGGTACCTCTCGTTCATCCCGACCGCGCCCACGAAGGCGGCCGCGGCCTTCGACCTCGTCGTGTCGGCGAGCGCCCTCTACGGCGGGTCCTGGCTGGAGGGCGCCGGCGCCGTGCACGCCGAGAACGAGGTGCTGCGCTGGCTGTCCGACGAGTTCGGCCTGCCGGCATCCGCGGGAGGCGTCTTCGTGCAGGGCGGCACGCTCGGCAACCTGTCCGCCCTCGTCGCCGCGCGCGAGGCGGCGCGCGCGCACCGGACCGACACCGGTGCCGCCGCGCCGACCCGCTGGGCGGTCGCCTGCAGCTCGCAGGCGCACTCCTCCATCGCGTCGGCGGCGCGCGTCATGGACGTCGACGTCATCACGGTGCCGACGGATGCCGACGGCGTGCTGCGCGGCGAGGCCGTCGCGGCGGTGCTCGCCGACGTGCAGGAGCGGGTCTTCGCCGTCGTCGCGACGGCCGGCTCGACCAACTTCGGCATCGTCGACGACATCGCCGGTGTCGCGGCGGCAGCCCACGCCCACGGGATCTGGCTGCACGTCGACGGCGCCTACGGCCTCGCCGGCATGCTCTCGCCCCTCGCCCGCCACCTGTACGCCGGAGTCGCGCAGGCCGACTCGGTGATCGTCGATCCGCACAAGTGGCTGTTCGCCCCGTTCGATGCGTGCGCGCTCATCTACCGCGACCCCGAGCAGGGCCGACGCGCGCACACCCAGCACGCGGAGTACCTCGACACCCTGACCGACCGCTCCGACTACAGCCCCTCCGACTACGCCGCACACCTCACCCGTCGCGCCCGCGGCCTGCCGCTGTGGTTCTCGCTGGCCACGCACGGTGCGGCCGCGTACCGCGAGGCCGTCAGCGCCTCGATCGTGCTGGCCCGGCGGATCGCGAATGAGATCGAGGCGCGCTCCGGCTTCTCGCTGGTGCGCCGGCCGCAGCTGGGCGTGGTCGTGTTCGAGCGCGACGGCTGGACGCGCGCCGACTACGAGGCCTGGTCGCAGCGCCTCCTCGACGTGCAGCACGCGTTCGTGACGCCGTCCAGCCACGATGGCCGCCCCAACGCCCGGTTCGCGATCCTGAACCCCCGCACCACGTTCGACGACCTCACCGGCATCCTCGACACCATGCGCTGAGCGCCGCACGTCGCACGGGAGCCCGCCCGGTGACTTCTGAATCAGTCTTGATTATTCACTGCCGCGATTGATATCGTCGCCGATCATGCCTCAAACGACGGAAACCGCACCTTCGGGCCGACAGCCGCTGGATGCCGCATCCAAAGCGATCATCGAGCAGCTGCAGGAGGACGGGCGCCGACCCTACGCCGAGATCGCGAAGGCCGTCGGCCTCAGCGAGGCCGCCACGCGCCAGCGCGTACAGAAGCTCGTCGACCAGGGCGTGATGCAGATCGTGGCCGTCACCGACCCGCTCCAGCTCGGCTTCGCCCGTCAGGCGATGATCGGCATCCGGGTCGCCGGCGACACCCGCGGCATCGCCGCGCGGCTGTCGACCCTGCCCGGCATCAGCTATGTGGTGTCGACGGCGGGCTCGTTCGATCTGCTCGTCGAGGTCGTCTGCGAGAACGACGACGACCTCATGGACCTGCTCAACGAGCAGATCCGCGCCCTTCCCGAGGTGGTCTCGACCGAGACCTTCGTCTACCTCAAACTCCACCGTCAGCTCTACAACTGGGGGACACGATGACCATCGACGACGCCGACCTGCAGGCCAAGGCCCGCGACCACCTCTGGATGCACTTCGCACGCCAGTCGGTGATGACCGAGGGCGCCGGCGTGCCCATCATCGTCAAGGGCGAGGGCCACCACATCTGGGACTCGCGCGGCAAGCGCTACATCGACGGGCTCGCGGGCCTGTTCGTCGTCAACGCCGGCCACGGACGCTCCCGCATCGCCCAGGCCGCGGCGAAACAGGCGGAGGAGCTCGCGTTCTTCCCGCTCTGGTCGTACGCACACCCCTCGGGCATCGAAGCCGCCGACCGCATCGCGAACCTCGCGCCCGGCGACCTCAACCACGTCTTCTTCTCCACGGGCGGCGGCGAGGCGGTCGAGACCGCGTTCAAGCTCGCCAAGCACTACTGGAAGCTGCAGGGAAAGCCCACCAAGCACAAGGTCATCTCCCGTGCCATCGCGTACCACGGCACCACGCAGGGCGCCCTCGCGATCACCGGCCTGCCCGTCATGAAGCACATGTTCGAGCCCGTCACCCCGGGCGGCTTCCGCGTGCCCAACACCAACTATTATCGAGCCGCGGAGTCCGGCTTCGGCGGCGGAACCCCCGAGGAGTTCGGCCTGTGGGCGGCCGACCGCATCGAGCAGATGATCCAGTTCGAGGGTCCCGAGACGGTCGCCGCTGTCTTCCTCGAGCCCGTGCAGAACGCCGGCGGGTGCTTCCCGGCACCGGCGGGCTACTTCCAGCGCGTGCGTGAGATCTGCGACCGCTACGACGTGCTGCTCGTCTCCGACGAGGTCATCTGCGCCTTCGGGCGCCTGGGCCACTATTTCGGCGCGCAGGCCTACGACTACCAGCCCGACATGATCACGTTCGCGAAGGCCGTCACCAGCGGCTACGCGCCGCTGGGCGGCACGATCGTGAGCGACCGCGTCTATGAGCCCTTCGCGCACGGCGATCTGTCGTTCCCGCACGGCTACACCTTCGGCGGCCACCCCGTGTCGGCTGCCGTCGCCCTGGAGAACCTCGACGTGTTCGAGGAGGAGAAGCTGCTGGAGAACGTCCGCGAGAACTCGCCCGTCTTCCGCGCCACGCTGGAGAAGCTCCTCGACCTGCCGATCGTCGGCGACGTGCGCGGCGACGGCTACTTCTTCGGCATCGAGCTGGTCAAGGACAAGGCCACGAAGGAGACCTTCGACGACGACGAGTCGGAGCGGCTGCTGCGCGGCTTCCTCTCCAAGGCGCTGTTCGACGCGGGCCTGTACTGCCGCGCCGACGATCGCGGCGACCCGGTGATCCAGCTCGCCCCGCCGCTGACCATCGGCCCGGCCGAATTCACCGAAATCGAGCAGATCCTGCGCTCCGTGCTCACAGAAGCCTGGTCCCGCCTCTGACCCCCCTCTCCCACCCCGCCGAGCCGCCATCTTCTCGCCGAGCCGCCATGTTTCGACACGCGAAAACATGGCGGCTCGGCAGAAACGTCGCGGCTCGCGAGCCTGGTGGGCGAGGTCAGGCGAGGATGCGGGTGTCGATGACCTCGCCGCCGCGGATCGACAGACCCGCACGCAGCGAGGCGTCGCCCTCGAGGGCCGCATCGGTGCCGCGATCGGCGAGCGCGAGCGTGTACCGCAGCGTCGCGTTGGTGAGAGCGAGGGTCGAGGTCAACGGCACCGCTCCCGGCATGTTGGCGACGGCGTAGTAGATGGCGTCGTGCACCCGGTAGGTCGGATCGGTGTGCGTGGTCGCATGCGTGCCCTCGAAGCAGCCACCCTGGTCGACCGCGATGTCCACGAGCACCGAGCCCGGGCGCATGCGCTCGACCATGTCGAGCGTCACGAGCTTGGGCGCCGCCGCGCCGGGCACCAGCACCGAGCCGATGACGAGGTCGGCGTCGGCGACGAGGTCGGCGATCGTCGAACGGGTGGACACGCGCGTGTCGACGCGGCCGTCGAAACGCTCGTCGAGGCGGCGCAGCTGCGGGATCGACAGGTCGACGATGGTCACGTGCGCGCCGAGTCCCACGGCCATCTGTGCGGCGTGGGTGCCGGCGACGCCGCCACCGATCACGACGACACGGCCGCGCGGTGTGCCGGGCACGCCGCCGAGCAGGATGCCGCGTCCCCCGGCCGGACCGAGCAGCTGCTGCGCGCCCACCTGCACCGACAGTCGGCCGGCGATCTCGCTCATCGGGGCCAGCAGCGGCAGCGACCGGTCGGGCAGCTGCACCGTCTCGTAGGCGATGGCGGTGGTACCGGCATCCAGGAGAGCGGTCGTCAGCGCCGGCGCGGCGGCCAGATGCAGGTAGGTGAACAGCGTGAGGTCCGAGCGCAGGAAGCCGTACTCGGGCGCGATCGGCTCCTTGACCTTCACGAGAAGGTCCGCGCCGCCCCAGACTTCGGCGGCCTCGGCCACGATCTCGGCTCCGGCGGCGCGATAGGCGTCGTCGCTGAAACCCGACCCGACGCCGGCTCCGCTCTGGATGAGCACCCGGTGGCCGTGTGCAGAGAGCTCGTCGACCCCCGTGGGCGTCATGCCGACGCGGCGCTCACTGTCTTTGATCTCTGTGGGAACACCGATGATCATGGGCGGGACTCCTTCGACATGGTCCGCGGGAAAGGGAGTGGAGCGGTGCAGCGCGATCACGATGTCAGCCCTCCGGACGCTCGACAAGAGCATCCGAAAATTCGGTGAAATTGCCTCAGCGCTGAGAACTATGCTCGGGAAATGGCCGTCTCTTCCGCTGATCCTTCACTGGATGCCGCCGATCTCCGACTCATCGACGAGTTGCGCGACGATGCCCGCCAGCCACTGAGTCGTCTTGCGGCGACCCTGGGCGTCGCGGCGTCGACCGTGCACGCACGCATCTCGCGCCTCGTATCGCGCGGGGTGATCCGTCGCTTCACGATCGACGTCGATCCGGGAGCACTGGGGTACCGCACCGAGGCTCTGGTCTCGGTGCGGATCCGCCCGGGGGCACGCGCGCAGCTGACCCGCTTCGCCGAGGAGCTGCGCACCCACCCCGACGTCGCCCAGTACTTCTATGTCGCCGGCGCGGAGGACTTCGTGATCCACTTCCGCGGGCGCGACAGCGCCGACCTGCGCTCTTTCGTCACCGACCACCTCTCCACGCACTCCATCGTCGCGGCGACCAACACGAGCCTCATCTTCGAGCGCACCGACGGGCTGCGCGGGGTCTGAGCCCACACCCTTCGTCCGCGAACGGGCGATCCCCGGTCGAATCGTCCGAACATGGTGCCCACGCGTCATCGGAGGTGACGGCGACGCTACACAAACGAAACAGGGCGACCCTAGTATTCGAGCACCCGAAACACCTCACCATCAGGAGGAATCACGAACGAGTCACTGGCCGCCACGTCGGCATCCTCTCGCTCCGCCACCCTTGCGCGCTCTCTGGGAGTCTGGTCCATCGTCGGTCTCGGCCTCGGCTACATGACCCCGACGGTCGTGTTCGACACGTTCGGCAATGTCGCCGTCGAGACCAACAACGTCGTCCCCGCCGCCTACGCGCTCGCCCTCGTCGTCATGGGCTTCACCGCGATCAGCTACGGCAAGATGGTCGGCGTCATCCCGAGCGCCGGCTCCGCGTACACCTACGTCCGCGAGTCGATGCACCCGAGCCTCGGCTTCCTCGTCGGCTGGACGTCGCTCATCGACTACCTGCTGCTGCCGATGGTCAACGCCCTGATCCTGCGCAGCTACATGGAGGCACTCTTCCCCGACATCCCGGGATGGGTGTGGGTCGTGGCCTTCACCGCGGGCGTCACCGGGATCATCTACCTGACGATGCGCGGCACCTCCAACGTCAACATGATCCTGCTGATCTTCTCGATCGTGGTCATGGCGGTGTTCGTCGTCATGGTCATCGTGCAGTTGGTGCAGGGCGCTGGCGCCGGCACGGTCGCCTCCGTGCAGCCGTTCTTCCACCCCGAGGTCGAGTTCGGCGCGGTGCTGGCCGGTGCGACCATCGTCTGCTTCTCGTTCATCGGCTTCGACGCGGTGACGATGTACGCGGAGGAGGCGAAGAACCCGAAAACCATGCCGCGCGCGATCCTGCTGACCGTGCTGGTGGGCGGCGCGATTTTCCTCGTCGCGGCCTACTTCACGCAGCTGCGCTTCCCGGCCCACGAGGCGTTCCCGCCCGAGGCGATCGCCGACTCGACGCTGCCGGAGATCGGCTCGCAGGTCGGCGGCATCGTGCTGCAGTCGGTGCTGACGGCGGCGGGCTTCGCAGCCACGCTGGCGTCGTGGCTCGCCTCGCACGCGTCGGTCGCGCGCATGCTGCTGGTCATGGGCCGCAACGGCGTGCTGCCCAAGCGCTTCTTCGGCTACATCAGTCCGCGCACCCACACACCCGCCTTCACGGTGGTGCTGGTCGGCATCGTGAGCCTGGCGGCCATCGCCTTCACCCTCGATCAGATCGTCGACTACATCAACTACGGCGCCCTCATCGCGTTCACCTTCGTGAACATCTCGGTGATCGCCTGGTTCGCGGTTCGCCAGGGACGTCGACGGACGCCGCGCGACATCATCAACTACATCGTGATGCCCGCGATCGGCATGGCGCTGACCGGACTGCTGTGGGTGAACCTGGACGACCACGCGCTCATCGTCGGCCTCATCTGGACCGGGCTCGGGCTCGTGTATCTCGTCTTCCTCACCCGAGGGTTCCGTCGCCCCGTGGTGTCGTTCGATGAGAACCAGCCGGTCACCGGTTTCAACAAGATCGTCGAACCCGGGCCGCGCTCGCAGATCTGAGCGCAGTCCTCGACGCACCGGGGGTAAAGGGCGGGTGTCGCATCTACCGCGGCACCCGCCCTCGGCGTAGCATCCGGCGCATGACCGCCGTCATCCGCACGGACGCCCTCACGAAGCACTACGGCCGCGTGCACGCCCTCGACGGGCTCGACCTCGTCGTCGAGGCGGGCCAGGTGCACGGCTTCCTCGGCCCCAACGGCGCGGGCAAGTCGACCACCATCCGCATCCTCCTCGGCCTCGCACGTCCCACCTCGGGCACGGCGACCGTACTCGACGCCGACCCGTGGGGCGATGCCGCACGCCTGCATCGACGGGTGGCATCGGTTCCCGGCGACGTCAGTCTCTGGCCGAACATCTCCGGCGGCGAGGCCATCGATCTGCTCAGTCGCCTCCGCGGCGGGGGCACCGGCCCGCGCTACGCCGCCGCACGGCGGCGACTGTGCGACGCCTTCCAGCTCGACACCCGCACGAAGGGACGCGCCTACTCGAAGGGCAATCGGCAGAAGGTCGCGCTCATCGCCGCCTTCGCCGTCCCTGCCGAGCTCTACATCTTCGACGAGCCCACGAGCGGTCTGGATCCGCTGATGGAGGTGGTGTTCCGCCAGGAGGTGGCGCGAGTACGGGATGCCGGCGCCACGGTACTGCTGTCGAGCCACATCCTCTCGGAGGTCGAGCTGCTCTGCGACCGGGTGTCGATCGTACGGGCCGGGCGCATCGTCGACACGGGCTCTCTCGCCGAGATGCGCCATCTCACGCGCACCGAGGTGTCGTTCGCGGCATCCGCGCGCGCGACCCCGGTCACCGCCGCGACCGTGCCCGGCGCCGAGGACGTGCGGGAGGAGGGCGGGCGGATCTCGCTGACGCTCGCCAGCGATGCCGTCGCCCTCGCTCTGCCCCGCCTCGCCGAGCTCGGCGCCGAAGGACTGCGCATCGCGCCGCCGTCCGTGGAGGAGCTGTTCCTGCGCCACTACGGCGCGGGCGCAGAGCCGAGCGAAGGCGCCCGGCGGTGAGACCGTTCGGGCTGCTGCTGCGCCAGCGCCTGCGGCGCGACGCCGTATCGCTCACCGTCTGGATCCTCGGACTCGCCGCCCTGGCCGCGGCCGGATATCCGGGCGTGCGGGGGTCGTACGGCGACGAGCAGGAACGCCTGGCTCTGCTGGCCACGGTCATGACGAACCCCGTCGTGCTCCTGTTCCGTGGGCTTCCTTCCGGCGCGTCGGAGTCGCAGCTGGTCTCCTTCCTCCTGCTGCCCTGGCTGCTGCTCGTCGTCGCCCTCATGTGCTCGTTTCTGGCGGTGCGCCATACCCGCGGGGATGAGGAGGACGGCCGTCTCGAGTTGGTGTCGGCCACCCCGGCCGGGCGCACCGCGCCGCTCGCCTCGACCGCCGTGCACGGCATCGGCGTCGCCGTCCTCTCAGGCGCGGTGGTCGCTCTCCTCTTCATCGGCAATGGCGCGCCACTGGCGGGAGCAACACTGACGGGAGCATGCTGCACACTCGTCGGCACGGTCTTCCTCGGCGTCGGGCTCGTGGCCGGCGAACTCATGCCCTCCTCGCGCGCCGCCAACGCGCTGGCGGTGTGGATCCTGGTCGGCACGTTCGCCCTTGCCGGCACCGGGAATGCGCTCGGGACGCCGAACGCCGACCTCACCCGGATGACGAGCTCCGCCCTGACGTGGTTCTCGCCGTTCGGCTGGGCCGAAAACACCCGCCCGTTCGATGCCGACGACCCCCTTCCTTTGGCGGCCGCGGCACTCACGACGTTCCTCCTCCTCGGCGGGTGCGCCCTGCTGCACGCGCGCCGCGACCTGGGATCCTCCTTCGTCCCGCCACGCGTCGGTCGCGCCGAGGCTCGACCGGGCTTCGCGACACATCTGGCGCTGGTGGTGCGCCAGAGCCGTGCTGCGGCTGTCGGCTGGATCGTGGCAGGGATGCTCGTCGGTATTCTGTCGACGTCGCTCGCCGGTCTTGCCGGGCGGATCGGCCAGGGGAACGCGGCCGTCACCGCGCTGCTGGAGGCGTTGAGCGGAACGTCCGAGGACCTCTCACGCGGTCTGGTCGTGATCTTCTTCGTCATGCTCGGAGTCATCGCGGCGTGCGCCGCAACACAGACCGCTCTGCGCGCGCGCCAGGACGAGACCCGCGGCACGGCGGAGCTGATCCTCGGTACCGCGCTCACACGCACGCGGTGGCTCGCCGACCACATCTCGGTCGCCGCGACCGCCGCGGCCCTCACGATCGTGGCGGGAATCGTCGGCGCCGCTGTCGGAGCACTTACCGGGGGCGTCGGTGGCGGGCTCCTGCGCGATGCGGCGGTGGCCGGTGCGGGGCAGATCGTCCCGGCCTGCCTGTTCGCCGCGGTGACCGCCGCCCTGGTGGTCGCGCTTCCGCGTGCGGCGGTCGTGCTCGCGTGGGCGCTGCTGGCCGTCGCCGCCGTCGTCGCGCTGTTCGGCCCGCTCTTCGGTCTGAGTGCGTCACTCGTGGACGCCTCGCCCTTCGCCGCCGCTCCCGTACCGAGCGGAAACGGCGTCGATCCGCGCGGCGTCGCCGTGCTCGTGGTGGTCGCGGCATCCGCGGCGCTCATCGCGCTCGCGGGCATGCGCCGCCGCGAGCTCCGGTCCTGACGCCGGGCGAATCCTCCCCGAGCGACAAGAAGCGGCATTCTTTCGCTTGAAAGCGAGCGGAGAGATACGTCATCTTTCGTAGCCTCGAAGCAATCGGTCGTAAGACCGCCGCCCGAACTGCCGTCGGGATCCGCCGAGACGACGAGGAGCGCACGTGACCACCACGCCCCGTGCCGCCTACTTCGTCTCCGACTCGACGGGCATCACCGCGGAGACGCTGGGGCGGGCTCTGCTCGTCAACTTCCCGGGTGTGTCGTTTCGTCACCACACCGTGCCGTTCGTCGACTCGGCCGAGGGCGCCGCCGCGGTCGCCCGAGAGATCGACCGAGCGGCGGATGCCGGGCTGCAGCCCCTCGTGTTCCACACCGTACGCTCCCCCGCCGTGGCGCGCGTGCTCGGCGGCGCGCGGGCGACGCACATCGATCTGCTGAGCGGCCATCTCACCGAGCTGGAGGCGGCGCTTGGAACGACCGCGTCCGAGCAGCTCGGCTCCTTCCACACGGTCGGCGACACCGAGCAGTACTTTGCCCGGATGCGCGCGGTCGAATACGCCATCGAGCACGACGACGGCCAGAGCATGCGCGCTCTCGATCAGGCCGACGTCCTGATCGTCGCGCCATCGCGCTGTGGCAAGACGCCGACGACCATGTACCTGGCCCTGCAGTACGGGCTTCTCGTGGCGAACTACCCGCTGACCGACGACGACTTTCCCACCGAGGGTCTACCGCGAGCGATCGCCCCGTTCGCGGCGCGCTGCTTCGGGCTGACGACGACACCGCTGCGACTCAGCCAGGTGCGTCACGAGCGCAGGCCCGACTCGACCTACGCGAGCCTCGCGCAGTGCACCCTCGAGCTGCGGCGCGCCGAGGACCTCTACCGGCGTACCCATATCCCGTTCGTGAACTCGTCGACCAAGAGCGTCGAGGAGATGTCCGCCGTGATCATGCAGTCCCTCAAGCTGCGTGCCTGACTCTCCCGCTTCCCCTTCCCCGTACCCATCGAAAGGCCCGACACATGAGCAGCATCCTCTGGTTCGACCAGCTCGGCATGGCCGACCTCCCCGCCGTGGGCGGAAAGAACGCGTCGCTCGGCGAGATGGTGTCCCACCTCGCCGCCGCCGGGGTGAGCGTTCCCGGCGGCTTCGCCACGACCGCCGACGCCTATCGCGAGTTCCTGGCCGAAGGCGGGCTGCGCGAACGCATCGCGGCGGCGATCGCCGAGGTCGATGTCGAGGATGTCGCGGCCCTCACCCACGCCGGTACCCAGATCCGCGCGTGGGTGGAGGAGCAGCCCTTGCCCGCAGATCTCGAGTCGTCGATCCGCACCGCGTACGAGCGGCTGACGGCGGAGCACCCCGGTGCCTCGTTCGCGGTGCGCTCCTCGGCGACCGCTGAGGACCTGCCCGACGCCTCTTTCGCCGGGCAGCAGGAGACCTTCCTCAACGTCGCCGGCATCGACAACGTCCTGGCTGCGATCCGCTCGGTGTTCGCGTCGCTGTACAACGACCGTGCCATCGCGTACCGCGCTCACCACGGGTTCGACCACGACGAGGTCGCCCTGTCGGCCGGCATCCAGAAGATGGTGCGTTCCGACGTGGGCGCTGCCGGTGTCATGTTCACCGTCGACACCGAATCGGGCTTCGAGAACGCCGTCTTCATCACCAGTTCGTACGGACTCGGCGAGGCCGTCGTGCAGGGAGCGGTCAACCCCGACGAGTTCTACGTCTCGAAGGTGGCACTGCGCGCGGGCCGTCCGGCGGTGCTCAAGCGCTCGGTCGGCGAGAAGGCCATCGCGATGCGCTACACCGATGCGCGCGAAGCGGGAGCCTCGACGCGGTTCGAAGACGTTCCGACGGCAGAGCGTCGACGGTTCTCGATCGATGACGCCGACCTGGTCGAGCTCGCGCGCCAGGCGCTGATCATCGAGGAGCACTACGGCCGGCCGATGGACATCGAGTGGGGCAAGGACGGCGTCGATGGTCGGCTCTACATCCTGCAGGCTCGACCCGAGACGGTCGTCTCGCGCGTCGAAGCCGGGGTCATCCGCCGCTTCGTGCTGGACGCGCGCGGTAAGGTCGTGACGGCCGGGCGGGCGATCGGTCAGCGCATCGGCGCGGGACCGGTGCGAGTGCTGCGCAGTCTCGACCAGATGGCCGACTTCCAGCCGGGTGAGGTGCTCATCGCCGACATGACCGATCCCGACTGGGAGCCCATCATGAAGCGCGCGAGTGCCATCGTGACCAATCGCGGCGGTCGCACGTGCCACGCCGCGATCATCGCGCGCGAGCTCGGCATTCCCGCCGTCGTCGGCACGGGCGATGCCACCGCCGCGCTCGTGGACGGAGAGGAGGTCACCGTCTCGTGCGCGGAGGGCGACACCGGGTTCGTGTACCGCGGCATCCTTCCGTTCGAGGAGGAGGTGACCCGGCTGGATTCCATGCCGGAGGCGCCGGTGAAGATCATGATGAACGTCGGCACGCCCGACCAGGCCTTCTCGTTCTCACGACTGCCGCACCGTGGTGTCGGGCTGGCGCGGCTGGAGTTCATCATCAATCGACAGATCGGCATCCATCCGCGAGCGCTGCTGGAGTTCGACGCGCTGGACGGCGAGCTGCGCGCCCGCGTGGCCGACGCGACCGCCGCCTACGACGCGCCGCGCGACTACTTCGTGCGGCGGGTCGCGGAGGGCGTGTCGATGATCGCGGCGGCGTTCTGGCCCGAGCCGGTGATCGTGCGTCTCAGCGACTTCAAGTCGAACGAGTACGCCAACCTCGTCGGTGGCGAGCTGTACGAGCCGCACGAGGAGAACCCGATGCTCGGCTACCGCGGCGCCTCGCGCTACATCTCGCCCGACTTCCGCGCGTGCTTCGACATGGAGTGCGAGGCGCTCCGGTTCGTGCGCGAGGAGATGGGCTTCACCAACGTGCAGGTGATGGTGCCGTTCGTGCGCACCGTCGGCGAAGGGCACGCGGTGGTCGAGTTGCTCGCCGAGAACGGGCTGCGTCGCGGCGAGAACGACCTCAAGGTCATCATGATGTGCGAGCTGCCCTCGAACGCGCTGCTCGCGGATCAGTTCCTGGAGTTCTTCGACGGATTCTCGATCGGGTCGAACGACATGACCCAGCTGACGCTGGGGCTCGATCGCGATTCGGCGCTCGTGGCCTCCACGTTCGATGAGCGCGATCCGGCCGTGCTGCGCCTGCTGTCGATGGCGATCAGCGCGTGCCGTGCGGCAGGGAAGTACGTCGGCATCTGCGGACAGGGCCCGTCGGATCATCCGGACCTCGCCGAATGGCTCGTCGCGGAGGGGATCGAGTCCGTCTCGCTCAACCCCGACACGGTCGTCGAGACGTGGCTGCAACTGTCGAAGACCGTGGAGGCGACAGCTCCGCAGGCCGGGTGATCACTCCGCGCGCCACACCCGCCCGAGCCGCTCGATCGCGGCGTGGAGCAGCTCGTCGGGAGAGGTGAACGGGATGCGGAGGTGGTCGTCGGCGGGTGCGGATGCCGAGAACTCCGACCCGCCGGCGACCGCGACGCCCGCCAGAGCCGCACGCCGCGCAAATGCGGTCGCCGAACCCGAGGGCAGGCGCGCCCAGAGCGAGAGGCCGCCGCGCGGCACGTCGAAGGTCCAGCCCGGAAGGTGCTCGTGCATCATCGGGACCAACCGCTCCAGCGCCGCGGCGTGGGTGGCGCTCGCGTCGCGGCGCAGGGCGGGCGCGTTGTCGAGAAGACCCAACGCCATGTGCTGCGCCGGGAGGCTGGCGGCCTGGTCGACGAGCTGCCGCGATGCGCGCAGCCGCCGGATGAGCACGGGATCAGCGCGCGCCCACCCGATGCGCAGTCCCAGCCACGCCCATTTCGACAACGAGTCGACGACGATCACGGGCGCATCCGGCCGCAGCGCCGCGAGCGATACGGGAACGACGCCGTCGAAGGAGATGTTCGCGAGTACGCGGTCTTCGATGACACGCACGCCGTAGCGGGCGGAGAGTTCAGCGACAGCCAGACGCGATGCCGGAGGCATGCGTGATCCGGTCGGGTTGTGGTGGTGGGGGTTGAGGGCGATGAGGACAGGGCGCAGGGCCACGATCGCGGTCTCCAGGGCATCCACGTCGACGCCGTCCGGCGTCATCGGCACCCCGTGCACGCGCGCTCCTCGCCGCCGGACTGGGTCGACGAGACCCGGCCAACTGAGCTCCTCGCTCAGCACGATGTCACCCGGAGAGACGAGCTCGTCGATCACGAGGCTCAGCGCCTGCTGGGCGCCGCTGGTGACGATCACCTGCTCGGGCGTCGTCGGCGTGCCGTCGTCGGACAGCAGTCGCGCGATACGCTCGCGCACCTCGGGCAGGCCCGCGGGGTCGGAATCGGTGGCCGTCGCGGCGACGAGGGCGGCATCGAACCCGCGCACGATCTCGATCGTGCGCGCAGGGATGCGCGGCACCGCGCGCAGGAGGTCGATGGCGGCGGGCGCGGCCTGGAAGAGGCTCTCGCCCTGCGAGCGCCGGGCCGGCAGCGCGATCGCGGCGCCCGCGACGCGCGTGCCGCTGCCCTGGCGCCGTTCCAGCACGCCGCTGTCGGCGAGCGCGGCGTAGGCCGCGACCACGGTGCCGCGCGATACCGCGACGGCCGCGGCGAGCGCGCGCTCCGAGGGCAGTCTGTCACCCGGGCGCAGTTCTCCCGAGCTCACGAGCGCCCGCAGAGCAGCGGCCAGACTCGCAGTCAGAGACCCATCGGAGTCGGCCCAGCGACCCAGCCGTGCCGCCAGCGCCGTGGGAGACACCGCTGCGGCACGGTCCGTATCGGCCAATCGTGTGACCACTCGCGGCGAAGTGGCCCTGTCGTGAGCGTTCATCGAAACCGATTCTGGTCCAATGACCCGCCGCCCTGTGACCCCCCTTCCTCAGAATCAGCCAGCCACCATGCCACTTGAGTCGGAGTGGATAATCGCACGCGTCATCGATTGGCTCGCGGACGACGACCGCGGCGGCGACACGGACGGTCACGACGCCCTCGATGCCCACCGCGACACGCTCGGCGCGATCGACGCGGGCATCGCGCGACGACTCCGTCAGCCCGCATGCCCGCCCGGTGCGCGAACGGCGATGCTGGTCCGGTCCATCACGACCGCGACGCGGCGGCATCCGGCGCTCTGCACGCTCACGGTCGCCGACCTCGTCTCCGGGACACCGGTCGAACCGCGTCAGAGCGCGAACGGCACGCCGGCGGTAGGCACACGCAACCTGTCGGCGAGTCCCGCGTAGGCGAACTCACGCTCGAGGCGGTCGATCGTCTCGGTGAAATGGTGCCATCCCTCGGCATGCACCGGAACGATGATCGCCTCGCCCAACGCCCGTGCGGCCTCGACCGCGGTGCGCGCGTTGAGGGTGAGGTCGCTGTCGCCGAAACGCCCGACGTTGGCCGCACCGGTGAACAGGACGGCGATGTCGATCGGGCCGATGCGTTCGACGATCTCGGCGACGAGCGCACTATCGGCATTGTCGCCGGAGACGTAGACGACGGGCTCGCCCGCGGCGCGCAGGACGAAACCCGTCACCGGCCCGGAAAGCTCCTCGGCGCCGGCCGGACCGTGGAGAGCCGGGACGGCGATGATCTCGACACTGCCGACGGTGTGGCACTGCCACGACGCGAGGCCGTGGACGCCCTCGATGCGCGAGGCCGCTGCGGGCGTGGAGAGCACGGTGGTGGCGCGCGCCAGGAACGCGCGGCCCGCGGCATCCAGGTTGTCGGGATGCTGGTCGTGCGACAGGAGCACGACGTCGATCCGGCCGACGTCGTCGGGCGTCAGGGCAGGACCGGTGAGCTTGTGCAGCGTCACCGTTCCCGACGGGTAGTCACCCGGCTCGTCGAACGTCGGATCCGTGAGGACGCGGATGCCGGCGTACTCGATGATCGCCGTGGGACCGCCGACGAGAGTGAGCACGGGGCGCGGTGAGGTCATCCTCCCATTCTCTCTCGGCCCACGACCTCCGCCGGAGCCGAGCACGCGTCAGTGGGTGAAGACGGGGAGGGTGCGTTCGGGCGCGACCACGTACCGGCGTCCGTAGGGGGAGATCCATTCGAGCGATCCGGAAGAGGTGCCCTCGCTGAGTTGGCGCACCTGCCAGCCACCGTGGTGTTTGACGGTGTGGTGTCCGCGACACAGTGGGGCGAGGTTGGTCAGCGCGGTATGGCCGCCGTGTTCCCAGGCGAGGGTGTGGTCGAGGTCGCATCGGTCGGCGGGCATTCCGCAGCCAGGTGCCATGCACCGCGCCGCGCGCCAGCGGGCGAGCTGCTGCAGCGCGGGTGGGGGCCGGTAGCGTTCTCGCCCGACGGAGACGACGGCGCCGGTGTCGGGGTGGGTGAGGATCCGCATCCACCCGTCTCCCCCGCCGCACAGCTCGCGGGCTCTGTCGATCGGGATCGGCCCGACACCGTCGACGACGGCGACCCCGCAGTTCAGAGCATCGGTGGATGCGTCGAGGAGGGCAAGGGCGGGAACGGTGACGACGACGGTGGCTCGGATGCCGCGGGCGGCGTCCGGGTGAGCGGTGCAGGTGCCGTCGATCAGCAGGTCGCCGAACACGTCTGCGCGCGCCTGCTCCAGCGTGCGCTCATCGCCGTCAGCAGCAGTCACCGCCTTCGCGATCGCGGTGAGCCGTCCGTGGATGGCGTGGGCTTCCACCGCCGGGAGGTAGGCGTTCAGCCATGCCATCCCGTCGTCCGCCGGTTCCACGAACACCCGCCGCTCGTCCAGCGCCCGCTCGTGCCGCTCCGGGAGGCTCTCCACACGGGTCTGGTCGATCAGCGCCCGCAGCCGGCGACGGAATGTGCCGACCGGTTCCGCCTCCGCGAGGACGAGCGCCCGCGGAAAGACCGCGTCGCGCTCGGTCGCGGCGAGCGGGTCGAGCAGTTCGACCAACACGTGCACGTGCCGTTCCGTCACCCGCGCCGCCCCCAACGCGGCCAGCGCGGCGGGGTAGCGGGTCTCGAGCGCCTGCGCCTCGGCGATCAGCATCCCGGCGGCATGCTCCGTGACCCGCAGCGCCGCCGCGAGTTCCAACCGGATCGCCCGCTCGGCCACATCGATGAGGCCCCGACCGCGACCAGCAGCGTCTGCGAGAGCTTCTCGCCGGTACGTGGCGACCCGTCGGTAGCGTTCCGCGGCGAAAACGGCGACCATCGCATCCGCATCACAGACCAGGTCCACCGCATCGGGCGGAACCCAGCCCGGATCGCACGGAAACGCATCGTCTTCGACGGCATCCCACCCGCCCGGAACATCCGGGGAGGAACTACCGTCGACGACCTTCATAGCCCCGACGCTACCGGCAACCTCCGACATTCCTCGTCGGAGAGGCACCGAAAACCGCAGTTCAGGAGGAGATTCAGCCTCCCAGGACCATCATCCGCTCGGGATTCGGCAGCGGCACGAACCCGACCTTCTCGTACACGCCGTGGGCGTCGGCGGTCGCGAGCATGGTCCGCTTCAGTCCCCACGGCCGAACCGCGGCCGCGATCGTCTCGGCGAGCAGCGTTCCGACACCCGCGCCGCGTGCGGACGGCGTGACGAACACGTCGCACACCCACGCGAACGTCGCAGCATCGGTGACGACGCGCGCGTAGCCGACGAGTATGCCGTCGGCATCCAACGCCCCGAAGTTCAGCGACGCCCGGGCGGCGCGTTCGACGAGCTCACGGCTGCGCCCGAGCGCCCAATACGCCTCCTCGGAGAGCCAGCGGTGCACGAGGTCCAGGTCGATCTCGTCCAGCTCTGTCGTCACGCGCACACCGGTCATGTCGTCAGCATACGAGAGGAGCCCGGACGCACCCGCGGCATCCGCCGCCTGCCCCATCGAGTACCGTCGAACGGTGACTTCCGCGACCGATCCGACCGACACCTACACCGTGGCCACCGACGGCGCCTGCAAGGGCAACCCGGGACCGACCGGTTGGGCATGGGTCGGCGAAGACGGACACTGGGCGGCGGGCGCGATCCCGGTGGGCACGAACAACATCGGCGAGCTCATGGGGCTGCTGAAGGCGATCGAGGACCACGCGGACGTCGCACATCTCGTCGTGCAGGCCGACTCGAAGTACGCGATCGACACGTACTCCTCGTGGATGGATGCCCACCGCCGCCGCGGCTGGAAGACCTCCACCGGAGCACCCACCAAGAACCGCGACCTGCTCGAACAGCTCATCGCCGCTCGCGACGCGCGGCGAGCGGCCGGTCTTCCCGACGTCGTGCTCGAGCACGTCCGCGGGCACCGCGGACACGTCCTGAACGAATGGGCCGACGAACGCGCCGTCCGCGGCGCCGAGCACGCCGCGAAGGGCACTGCGAGTGCGTGGTCGTCGTTGGGCGGCCTGCACCCTCAGCTCGACGTGTCCGCAGCACCGAAGAAGAAGCGCTAGTCCTGGGTCGTCCCCTCGAACAGGCCGATGTGGTTGCCGTCGGGGTCGACGATCACTGCCCACCAGCTCTTCGCCGTGATCGGCTGCTTGCCCATGGCGACCGTCGCCCCGGCGGCCTCGGCCTTGGCGATGGTGTCGTCGATCGAATCGACCTCGACGTACGAACGCGGCTGGGTGAACCCCTCGCTGCGCGGGGCGAGTCCGCCGCCGCTGATGCCGTTGGGGGCCGACCACATCGGGTAGCCCTCGAAGCCGGGCGGCTCCGCGATCTGCCAGCCGAACAGCTCGGAGTAGAACGCCGCCGCCGTCGCCACGTCCGCGACCGGGATGTCGATGTGCGTGATGTCGCCGTGTGCCATGAGGGCCCCCTTCGTCGCGCACAGTCTTCGCCACCGGGGGTGCGCCCGCAAGAGGGTCACATCTTGCGCGTCAACCGTTCACACGCGTCCAGCGCCGGCCGCTGCCCGGCGACCAGTCGGGGGCGGGCTTCTGCGAGCGGCATCCAGGCCACGCGGTCGATCTCGGGAAAGCTCTGACGGCGTCCCGACCGCGGCGGCCACTCCATCTCGAACGCGCCGAACACGAGCGCGGCGCGGTCGGCATCGGAGGCGAGGAATCCCGTGCCGTCGCCACAGAACACCGTGACGGACTTCGCCCCCGAAGAGTACGCGAAGGTGCCGAGCTCGACATACGGGACATCCGGCGGATCGACACCGAGTTCTTCGCGGAACTCGCGCGCGGCGGCATCCCTCGCCGACTCCGACCGCGGGTCGAACTCGCCCTTGGGGATCGACCAGGCCCCCTCGTCCTTGCGCGCCCAGAACGGACCGCCC
This sequence comes from Microbacterium sp. PM5, assembly GCF_003293595.1. NCBI lineage: Bacteria > Bacillati > Actinomycetota > Actinomycetes > Micrococcales > Microbacteriaceae > Microbacterium > Microbacterium sp. PM5. The sequence continues at coordinate 1,758,746 of NZ_CP022162.1, forward strand.
ATATGTGCGACGAGCGCCGACACCGTGCCGTCCGGATCGGTCCGGTACAGCAGGATGCCGGCGCTCGTCGTGACCATCGTCAGACGACGTCTCTCATCGTGAGAGCGCTCAGAGCGGACGAGAGGCAGGCGAGACCGTGTAGGTCTCTTCGGGGTCGGTGACCGCGGCGGGGGCGAGGGCCTCATCGATCGCCGACATCACCTCGGCATCGAGGACGACGCCGGACGCCTTGACCGAGTCCTCGAGCTGCTCGGGGCGCGAGGCGCCCACGAGTGCCGCCGAGACGTTCGGGTTCTGCAGCACCCACGCGATCGCCAGCTGCGGCATGGTGAGGCCCGCCTGCTCGGCGATCGGCTTGAGCTTCTGCACGGCGGCGAGCGTGTCGTCCTGCAGGAAGCGCTTGATGAAGTTCGCCCCGCTCTTCTCGTCGGTCGCCCGCGAGCCCTCGGGAACGGGCTGACCGGGCAGGTACTTGCCGCTGAGCACGCCCTGCGCCATCGGCGACCAGACGATCTGCGAGATGCCGAGCTCCTCGGAGGTCGGCACGACCTTGCCCTCGATGACGCGCCAGAGCGCCGAGTACTGCGGCTGGTTGCTCACGAGCTGGAAGTTCAGCTCCTTGGCGAGTGCGGCGCCCTCGCGCAGCTGCTCGGCCGTCCACTCGCTGACGCCGATGTAGAGGGCCTTGCCCTGGCGCACGATGTCGGCGAACGCCTGCATCGTCTCCTCGAGCGGGGTCTCGTAGTCGAAGCGGTGCGCCTGGTACAGGTCGACGTAGTCGACGTTCAGCCGGCGGAGCGAGCCGTGGATGCCGTCGAAGAGGTGCTTGCGCGACAGACCCTGGTCGTTCGGACCCTTCTTGCCGATCGGCCAGTAGACCTTCGTGAAGACCTCGTAGTCGGTGCGCTCGAGGCCCTTCAGTGCGTCGGCCAACACGACCTCCGCGGCGGTGTTGGCGTAGGCATCCGCGGTATCGAACGACGTGATGCCGAGATCGAGTGCCTTGTGCACGGTGGCGATGGCGGCGTCGTTCTCCACCTGGGAGGCGTGGGTCACCCAGTTGCCGTAGGTGATCTCCGAAACCTTGAAGCCGCTGTTGCCGAGATAGCGATAGTTGACCATGACTCCACGCTACTGCCGCCGCCGATGCACGGGGCCAGCCTTGACAGGACGCGTCGACGGGTTCAGTCGACGGGCACGGATGCCGCGACCGCGCGGTCTTCCTCGGTGGCGACGAGCTGGCCGCACGCGCCGTCGATCTCCTTGCCGCGGGTGTCGCGGAGGGTCGTCGGAATGCCGGCTTCGTTGAGGCGGCGCACGAACTCGCGCTGCACCTCCTTCTCGGAGGCCGTCCACACCGACCCCGGCGTCGGGTTCAGCGGAATCGGGTTCACGTGCACCCAGCCGCGGCCGCGGTCGTTGAGCTTCGTCGCGAGCAGATCGGCGCGCCACGCGTGGTCGTTCATGTCCTTGATCAGGGCGTACTCGATCGACACGCGGCGGCCGGTCTTCTCGAAGTAGCCGCGCGCGGCATCCAGCGCCTCGTCGACCTTCCAGCGCGAGTTGATCGGGATCATCTCGTCGCGCAGCTGGTCGTCGGGAGCGTGGAGGGACAGCGCGAAGGTCACCGGGATGTCCTCGGCGGCGAGTTTGTTGATCGCCGGCACGAGGCCCACGGTCGACACCGTCACGCCGCGCGCGCTCATCCCCAGGCCGTGATCCTTGTCGACCATCGTGCGGACGGCCTGCATCACCCGGTTGTAGTTGGCGAGGGGCTCCCCCATCCCCATGAAGACGATGTTGGTGACGCGCTCGTCGGCGTGCTCGGCGGGGCCCAGCTCACCGGCACGGATCGCCGCGTTCGCGCGGACGACCTGCTCGATGATCTCCGCCGCCGACATGTTGCGGGTGAGCCCCGCCTGACCGGTCGCGCAGAACGGACAGTTCATGCCGCACCCCGCTTGCGACGACACGCACAGCGTGATGCGACCGGGGTAGCGCATGAGCACCGATTCGACGAGCGCCCCGTCGTGCAGCTTCCAGAGGAACTTGATCGTGTCGCCGCGGTCGGTCTCCAGCCGTCGCACCTCGGTGAGCAGGTGGGGCAGCAGGCCCGCGACGAGCTCCTCCCGGCCGGATGCCGGGAGGTCGGTCATCGCGGCGGGATCCGACGTGTAGTGCTGGAAGTAGTGCTTCTCGACCTGCTTCGCCCGGAACCCCGGCAGCCCCAGCTCCTTGACCTTCTCGACGCGCTGCTCGGGCGTCAGGTCGGCGAGGTGCACGGGCGGCATCCCCCGTTTGGGTGCGGCGAACTGCAGCAGGGGCTTGCCGTCGGTGTCGAGCCGCTGGGTCCAGCCTTCCGCGCGCGGGCGCACCTGACGGGGACGGGTGGTGCGCACGGGGCTGGACTCGGTCATGACTCCAGGGTACCGAGGCCACCTGGATGAGCGGCGGGCGGACGCATCGTCGATTCCCGCACGGTGAGGCGACCATCGACCCAGCCGATGGGAAGAGGGTCGGTGATGCCGCCCACGAACGCACCGTGCTCGTCGAGGTTGTGGAAAGCGAACAGCAGCCACTGGCCGTCGTCGCGCCGTCGGAGCAGCCGCCCGACGTAGAGGCTCGCGTCGGTGAGGGGGTAGGCCTCCTCGACCTCGAACGGCCCGAGCACGCTCGCCGCGGGAACCGCCCACGTCCCGCCGCGTTCGGCGGCGCGGGCCGGCATCGCGTGCTCCGCCAGGCAGGAGAACAGCAGCACGGGCCGCCCGTCGACGACCTCGACCTGCATGACCTCGAGCTGTCCGAAGCCCCGCTCGCTGGGCGCCGACAGCGGCGGTCGCAGCTCCCACGTCTTCAGGTCGGGCGACCAGGCGTGGCCGATGACGCCGCGGCCGAAGGCCGGACCCTCGGGGGCACGGGCGGTCACCAGCATGTGCCAGCCGTCGCCATCGGGGTCGGCGAACACCCAGGGGTCGCGGAACGCCTCGTCGTGCCAGTCACCGTCGGCGAGCGTCTCGTACCAGGGGCCGGATGCCGACAGCAGCGGCCCCGGCACCTTCGTCCACACCATGAGGTTTGGCGAGGTCGCGCAGCCGATCCGCTGGATGTTCTTGCCATCGGGAGCCAGCGACGACCCGGTGTAGAAGAGGTACCAGAGCCCGTCGCCGCCGCGGACGGTCGAGCCGGTCCAGGTCGCGAGGTCGTCGAAGCTGCCCGCCTCGCCGCGGACGATGGCGTCGGCGACCGGCGTCCACGTGATGAGGTCGTCGGACACGGCGTGGCCGACCGAGGCCCGGTAGTGGCGCGCGTCCGGGTCGTGCAGGGCGCGCGAGGCATAGAGGAAGAAGAGGTGGTAGGTCTCACCGTCGTCGGCGAACCAGTAGTCCCAGACCCAGGAGGAGGAGAGGTCGAACATGTGCGCTTAGCCCTTCACTCCGCTGGCCGCGATGCTGCTGACGAACGCGCGCTGGAAGACGAGGAACACGATGAGGACGGGGAGCGTGATCAGCGAGGTGTAGGCCATGACCTCTCCCCACGCCGTGTTCAGTTGGAAGAAGTACTGCATCCCGACCATCACGGGCCGCAGGCCCTCCTTCTGCACCACCATGAGCGGCCACAGGTACTGGTTCCACGCGGGAAGGAACGTGAGGATCGCGACGGTCGCGAACGCCGGCCCCGACAGCGGCACGATGATGCGGCGGTAGACGGTGAACCAGCTGGCGCCGTCGATGCGCGCCGCCTCATCGAGCGAGGCCGGGATCGTCGAGAAGTACTGCGCGAACAGGAAGATCGAGAACGCGTTGGCGATGAACGGCACGATCTGCACCTGGTAGGTGTTCAGCCAGCCGAAGTCGTACTTCAGCACGCCGCCTTCCATCACCAGAGTCGGCAGGTGGGACACCCAGTAGACCATCGGCACGGCGATCGTCTCGAACGGCACGATGAGGGTCGCGATGATCAGCGCCATCACGACGAGGCGCCCCTTCCACCTCAGTCGCGACAGGGCGAAGCCGGCCATCGAGTTGACGATGAGCCCCAGTCCCACGGTCAGCACAGTGACCAGCACCGAGTTGAACATGAACTGGGCGACGGGAACGCGGTCGAAGACGCCGAAGTAGTTGTCGAGGCTGATGTCGCCGACGGGGAGGAAGGCCGCCGGTGAGTTGACGTCGCGCAGGATCTGCGCGTCGGGCTTGAGGCTCGAGACGAACATGAAGACGAGCGGGAAGAGGAAGAGCACGCCGAAGCCGCTCATCACGACGTACATGAGGATCTTCCCGATGCGCCGACGACGGCGCTCGCTCGCGTCTTTGCGCACGGGGCGCGGCGCGGATGCCGGGGCGGACGCCGGAGCCGGGGCGGGGGTGACAGTGGCGGTCATGACTCAGTCCTTGTCTCGCGTGAGCCGGCGCTGGATGAGCGCGATGATCAGTACCGCGACGAAGAAGATCAGCGAGATCGCCGCGGCGTATCCGATCTCCTGCTGCTGGTAGCCCTTGCGCACGGCGTGGTAGACGATCGTCGAGGTCGAGCCGGTCGGCCCGCCCTGCGTCATGACGTCCACCTGCACGAACAGTCCGAGCGCGGCGATCGTGATCGTGACGAGGACGAACACCATGGTGGGACGCAGGCCCGGCCAGGTGACGCTCGTGAACTGGCGCCAGGGGCTCGCGCCGTCCATCTTCGCGGCCTCGTAGAGCTCCTCGGGAATCGTCTGCAGCCCCGAGAGCCAGATGATCATGTGGAAGCCGACCGCCTGCCAGATCGACAGCACGATGATCGCGGGCAGTGCGGTCGCCGGATTGTTCAGCCAGTCCACGCTCTGCCATGCGCCGAAGGTGAGCGTGTCGATGAACGAGTTGATGAGCCCGTCCTTCTGGTACATGAACTTCCAGAGGATCGACACGACGACGATCGAGGTCACGACGGGGATGAAGAAGATCACGCGGAACGCGGTGACCCCCCGCATCCGGCGGTTGACCAGCACCGCCAGCAGCAGGCCGAGACCGGCCTGCACCGGCACCACGACGAGCGCGAACAGGAAGGTGTTCCAGGCCGACTGCAGGAACATCGGGTCGGCGCCGAAGGCACGAGCGAAGTTGTCCAGGCCGACGAAGCGCGGCGGGTTCGGCGAGATGAGGCGTGCGTTCGTGAACGAGAGCCCGAACGCGAGCAGCACGGGGATGACGAGGAACAGGACGAGGAGGATGCCGGCCGGGGCGATCATCGCCAGGCCGGCCCACGTCTCGCGTCCGCGGATGGAGCGGAAGCGGCTCAGGGCGCGCCGCGGCTTCTCGGCCACGGCCGTGGCAGGGGTGACAGTCATGGTGACTCTTTCGAGGTCGTCGAGCGGAGCGGGTGGGACGTGTGAGCGCCCCACCCGCTCAGGCTCACTTCTTGAAGCCGTACCCGTCGTTGGACGAGATGTTGGCGTCGATCTCGCTGACGGCCTGGTCGAGCGAGCTCTTGACGTCGGCGCCGTTCATGATGTCTTTCGCCGCAGTCTCGAACGTGGTCGAGATGACGGCATAGGCCGGCGTCTCCGGGCGCAGAACGGCGAACTTCTGCGAGAGCTCGACGAACGGACGCAGGACGCCCTTGTCGTTGAAGTACTTCGACGCCTGCGCGGCGGAGTCGGTCGCGGGAATGACGATCTGCTGGTCGGCGAACTGGGTGATGTACTTGTCCTGGAAGCTGAACTCGAGGTACTTGCGCGCGCCGTCGGCGTCGTTGCATCCCTTGGAGATGGCCCACTGCCAGGATCCGCCGCCGATCTTCGGGCCGGTGCCGAGGTCCGGCGGAGGCAGGATCGCGAGGTCGTCGCCGACGGCGTCGACCGACGCGAGCGCGTTCCACACGCCCGTGTAGCTGAGAGCCACCTTGTTGTCGACGAACTCCTGGTTGCCGACCGTGCCGTTCGCGTTGGCGTAGCCGTCCTTGAACAGGTTCTGGAACCACGTACCCCACGCCACCGCGTCGCTGCCGTTGAGCGCGCCGTCGGCGGTGAGCATGGTGGAGCGGTCGATGAGATCGCCGCCGAAGCTCTGCAGGAACGGCGAGTACGCGTAGGGCCACCACTCGCCCTTGTCCTCAGCGCCGATGTCGATCGGGGTGTCGTAGCCGGCGGCCTTCAACGTCGCCAGGACCGCGCCGAATTCGTCCTTCGTCCACGGCTTGTCGACGGTCGGGATGCGGATGCCGTTCTTCTCCAGCACCGACTTCCGGGCGAAAATCGACAGCGCGGCATCCCAGTAGCCGGCGGAGTAGATCTGCCCGTCCCACTTTCCGACGGCGGTCGGCAGCAGCGCATCGGTGATCTTCGTGTCGATGCCCAGCGGCTGCAGGTAGCCGGCCCACGCCCAGTTGGGCATGATCGGCCCGTCGAGGTCGAGCAGGCAGGGAAGGTCCCCGGATGCCGCGGCCGCGACGACGGCGTCGTTGTACGCGCCCTGGGGGAAGGACTCCTCGACCACTTCGTACTTGTCCTGCGACGCGTTGAAGTCCGAGATGATCTGCTGATAGACCGCCAATTCGGCGGGGTTTCCGGCCGAATGCGTCCACATCGTCAGCTTGGTACGACCGTCCGCGGTCGTGCTGTCGCCCGTGCCGGCTTGTCCACAGCCGGTCAGCGCCAACACACCGACGAGCCCCGCCGCAGCGAGGAACGACACGGATGTGCGCTTCATTGTGATTTCCTTGTCTCGTGACCGACGCGCGCGCCGGTCACCGGTCGGGGGTCGCCGAAAGCGACCGCTCGGTGTGTTGTGAGGTCCGTCGCCGGTTCTGTTTGGCGACGTGCGCCGGCGGCGGACCCACGGAGTCTCGTCGAATGACGGGACACTCCATCTGGTGGACGGCATCCACTCCCCCCTCACGGATGCCGAGTGCAACCTCCATCGCCCAGCGGCCCATCTCGTAATGGGGCAGGGCGATCGTGGTCAAGGGAGGGTCTTGTTCGGCGGCGATGAACTGCTGGTCGTCGTAGCCGATGATCGAGATGTCTCCCGGAATCTGCAGTCCGCGCGCGTGGATCGCGGTGTACGCACCGGTCGCCATGCGGTCGTTGAAGCAGAAGATCGCCGTGGGGCGATGGTGCTCGGGCAGATCGAGAAGACGGTCGGCGGCCTCGCGACCGCCGCGGTGCGAGGTCTCCCCGTGCACGTGCAGCCGCTCGTCGATCGCGATGCCGGCCTCGGCGAGCACCGCGCGGTAGCCCTGAAGACGGAGGTCGGCGGCGATGGGTCGGGTGGCGTCCTCGGCCGTGTCGATGTAGGCGATGCGGGTGTGACCGGCGGCGACGAGCTCGCGCGTCGCCGCCACCCCGCCCTCGCGGTCGTCGGGGACGACGCTGGGATAGCCGGCGACGCCGTCCTCGGGACGGCAGTCGAGCAGCACGGTGCCCGCGGGCAGGCTGACCTCCGCAGGCACGACGCGATGCCACATCGCGGCGTAGATGAGCGCGTCGACCTGCTGCGCTGTCAGAGCGCGGATGGCGGCGTCCTCCACCTCCGCGTCCGACCCGGTGTCGACGAGGAAGACGAGGTGGTCGTTGGCGCGGGCGACGTCCTGTGCGCCGGCGAGCATGCGCCCCGCGAAGGGTGTCGTCGCGATCTGGTCGGAGATCAGGCCCACCGTCTTGGTGCGCTGTCTGCGCAGCCCGCGCGCGAGAGCGCTGGGCTCGTATCCGACCGCGGTCGCCGCCGCGCGGACGCGGTCGCGCGTCTCCTGCGAGATACGCGACTCGACATCGTTGAGCACGAGGGACACCGTCGTGACCGACACTCCGGCCGCCGCCGCCACATCGGAGATGCGCACCCGTGCCATGTCATCACTTCCTCGTGATAAATCGATTTATCGTCAGGAGTGATTATTGACCTACCGCGGCGCGCACGTCAAGCGCCGGGACGAAAAAGGGTTGTCAGGCGCTGCGGCGTTCGGCCTGTGCGACAGGATCGGGCACCGGCGCCGCCGCGATCAGGGCACGCGTGTACGGATGCCGCGGCTCGCGCAGCACACGGGTGCGCGGACCCTCTTCGACGACGCGCCCGTGCTGCAGGACGACGATGCGATCGCACAGCTCGTCGACGACCGCGAGGTCATGACTGATGAACAGGCAGGCGAACCGGAGGTCGCGCTGCAGATCGCGCAGCAGCTCCAGCACCGTGGCCTGTACCGAGACGTCCAGGGCGCTCGTCGGTTCGTCGGCGATCAGCAGACGCGGGCGTAGCGCGATCGATCGCGCGATCGCGACGCGCTGACGCTGACCTCCCGACAGTTCGTGCGGGTACCTGCGGCGCCACGCGGCCGGAAGACCGACCGCATCCAGGAGCCCGCCCACCCGCGCCTCGAGGGCACCGCCACGAAGACCCGCGTGTACGCGGAGGGGTTCGGCGACGGCCTCGCCGATGGTGCGCCGCGGATCCAGGGCCGCGGTGGAGTTCTGGAAGACGACGCCGACCTGGCGCTTGACCTCCACAGCTCGGCGTCCGCGCGCAGCACGGAGGTCGACGTCGGCGATGCGCACCGTGCCGGACGAGATGGGAGTGAGTCCGAGAGCGCAGCGCCCGATGGTGGACTTTCCCGACCCCGATTCACCCGCGAGCGCGACGATCTCGCCCTCCCGCACCCGGAGCGAGACGTCGTCCACCGCATGCACGGCGTGGCGCCCCCGTCCGTACACGACCGAGAGTCGGTCGACATCGAGGACGATCGCACTGCCGGCCGGGTCCGGGCGTTCGGGCGCTCCCAGACGCGGCACAGCGGCAAGCAGCCGGCGCGTGTAGTCGGCATTCGGTGCGGAGAACAGCTCCCGCACCGCCGCGGACTCCTCGACCATGCCGTCGTGGAGCACCACGACGCGATCGGCGATGTCCGCCACCACGCCCATGTCGTGGGTGATCATGATGATCGCGGTGCCCACGCGCTCCCGCAGGCGGCGGAGCACGTCGAGCACCTCACGCTGGACGGTGACATCCAGTGCCGTCGTCGGCTCGTCCGCGATGAGCACTTCGGGATCGCACGCCAGCGCGATCGCGATCATGACGCGCTGGGCCTGTCCCCCGGACAGCTGGTGCGGGTAGCTCAAGACGCGCTTGTGCGGTTCGGCGATCTCGACCATCTCGAGCAGCTCGATCACCCGGGCGCGACGCTCTGCGCGGGTCATCTCCGGACGGTGCACGATCAGCATCTCTTCGATCTGCGCCCCGACGGAGAACACCGGGTCCAGAGCGCTGCCGGGATCCTGGAAGACGACACCGATACGCGTTCCCCGCACCGCCTCGCGTCGAGCGGGCGCCATCGCGAACAGATCCTCACCGTCGAGCAGCGCCTCGCCGTGGACGACGGCGTTGCGCGGCAGCAGGCCCACGAGCGAGAGTGCGCTGACGCTCTTGCCCGAACCGGACTCGCCGACGAGGGCGAGCACCTCGCCGCGGTCGACCGCGAAGGAGACACCGCGCACCGCTGTGGTCGTCTCGCCGCCGACGACGAAGTCGACGGTGAGATCGCGGACATCGAGCAGCGGCGTCACGGCGCGACGTCCTCGTCGATGTCGGCGTCACGATACGCCTGCCAGTCGGCGAGCATCTTGCGGTGATAGCCCATGAGCCAGATCATGTACCGTCGCGCGTTCTGCAACCGGGTGCGGGGGCCGGAGGCGTCGTCCGGCAGGATGTCGAGACCGTACTCGATCGTCGATGTCACCCGGCGCGCATAATCGCGCTCACCGGCCAGGAAGCTGCCCCAGACGTCTTCCTCCACCCGGAAGTACCGGTTGCGATCGCCGGGCAGCGAGTGCGGCTTCAAGAAGCCCAGGCTGACGAGCGCTCGCGTCGACATGGACACCGCGCCGGCGCTCGCGCCGAGCAGGTCGGCGATCTGAGCGGACGACAGGAACGGCCGGTCGACGATCAGCAGCAGGCCGAGCACCCGGCCGTCCATCCGAGGGTTGCCGGCGGCTCCCCAGGAGAAGGCGAAGTCCTCGACGAACGTACGCGCTTCCTCACTCAACGGCTCCGAGGGCCGGTCGATCTCCTCGCTCACAGCGACATCCTCTCCAACACTGCCCCCGGATCGGGAAGCGCCATGGCCTCGGTGAACACGGCGTGAGGCCACATCGTCATGCCGCTCCACGAGATCGACTCCACCGCACCGTCGGCCGCTCGCGCCACCTCGACCGGTTCGCCGGTGGCACCGAAGCCGTCGCGCCGCGACTGGTGCAGCGTCCCGTCGGCGGCGATCTCGACGCGTTCGGCGCCGCGTGTCGGGTCGTCGGCGACGGGGTGCAGCGCAAACGTCGCACCGCCGAGGTGCGCGATGTCCAGCACGCTCCAGAGGCTCGCGAACCGTTCCTCCGGCAGCTCCGCCCGCTCTTCGTCGTCGGCGTGGCTGAGCGCGAGGTGGATCAGCGCCATCGCTCCGGTGGCGAGAAGATCCGCGGGTCCGTCGATGGCATTCGTGAACACGCTGACGGAGACACCCTCGTCCGGGTCGAGCCAGGTGCGCGTGATGTGTCCGGGATACCCGCCACTGTGGCCCACCAGGCGCCGCCCGCCGAGGGTGTGCAGTTCGAATCCCAGCCCGTAGTCGCGCAACGCGCCGCCGATGTCGATGCGCGAGTGCGGGTGCTGAGCCTGCCGCTTGGCGTCGTCGGAGACGAGACGTTCGTCACCGAGGCGGTGGGCGCTGAGGTAGGCCGTCGTCTCGGCGGCGGTGGAGAACCATCCCGTCGCCGCGGCGAGCGCCCGCGTGTCGACGTGACCGATGACGCGACGCTCGCCGTCTGCGAGACGGGCGGTGTGACCCGCGGCATACTCCGCTTCGCGGGCGGCCTGCCATTCCGAACCCGACCGCTCGAGCCCGAGCGGAGCGCAGATGTGCGCACGGGTGAACTCGTCGTAATCGACGCCGGATGCCGCCTCGACCACAAGACCGAGCAGCCCGTAGGCGATGTTGGAGTACTTGAAGAACTCGTTGCGGGCGAACACGCGTCCCTCCGCGCGGCAGATCTCCACGAGTCGCGCTCGATCGGGGAAGGGCCCCCCGCGCTGCCAGTAGTCGGCATCGCGTCCGTCGCGCACCACGCCGCCCTGGTGAGCGAGCAGTTCCCTCAGCGTCACGGACGCCAGCTCGGTGTCGACGAGCTCGGGAATCCAGCCGGCGATCGTGTCGTCCAGACGGAGGTCGCCGCGGTCGGCCAGCTGCAGCACGGCGGTGGCCGTGAAGGTCTTCGAATGGGACGCGATGCGGAACAGGTGCTCTCCGGTCAGCGCAGCACCGGTCGCGGCGTCGGCGACTCCCCACGCGAAGTCGAGCACGAGCTCGCCGTCCAGACGGATCGCCGCTTGGATGCCGGGAACCTGCCGCTGCGCTCCGGCGAAGGCGAACCAGCGGGCGGCGTACCGTGCGGCATCCTCGACGGCGCGGCGTCGCGCGCTCGCGCGCGGTGCGGCGGCGTCCTCGGGGGCGGAGGCGGTGACGTTCACAGACGACGTCCTTTCGGGTCGAGCGCATCGCGGAGGATGTCGCCGAGGGTGATGAGCGCGAACACCGTCACGCTGAGGAAGAGGGCGGGGAAGAAGAGCATGTGCGGTGAGGTGCCGAAGTACGACTGGGCATTCGCCATCTGCAGTCCCCACGAGATCGACGGGGCCCGCAGACCCACCCCGAGGAAGGTCAGCGTCGACTCGGCGACGATGATGCTGCCGACCATCGTCGAGGTGATCGCGAGCACCGGGCCGAGCGCGTTCGGCACGACGTGGGTGAAGAGGGTCCGTGCGTGAGAGATGCCCATCGCGCGCGCCGCGCTGACGTAGTCCATGCGACGAACGGTGCGCACGGACGTGCGGACGAGCCGGGCGAGGGTCGGCCAGCTGAACGCGGCCAGCACGACGGCCACGATCACAGGGGTGCGCTCTCCCACGCTGTTGAGGACGATGATGGCCCCGAGGATGAACGGGAAACCGAGGAACACGTCGGTCAGCCGGGAGATGATCGTGTCGGCGATGCCCCCGTAGTACGCCGCCAGAGTGCCGACGACCACGGCGACCAGAAGCGCGATCACCGTGGCGGTGAGGCCGATGAACAGCGATGTCCGCGTACCGTGGATGACGTTCGCGTAGACGTCGCACCCCTGCAGGTCGGTGCCGAACACGTGCGCGGAGCTCGGCGGCTTGGCACTGTCACGCAGGTTGCAGGCGCGCGGGTCGGGCTGGCCGAACAGCCCACCGATGGATGCCGGAAGAAGCGAGATCACGGCGAGTGCGGCGAGGATCACGACGCTCAGCCAGAACAGGACGCGCCGGCGCAGACTCGCCCAGACACCTCTGCTGACGGTGATGTGCTCGAGGGCGACGACAGCGGTCTCAGTCATGACGACTCCGGGGGTCCAGCAGCGAGTTGAGCAGATCGACGAGCACGTTCAGCACCAGGAAGATCAGGATCAGCGTCGTCCCGACCCCGACGATCGTCGGCCCTTCGTGCGTGCGGATGGCTCCGAAGAGCAGCTGTCCGATGCCGGGCAGGTTGAAGATGCCCTCCACGACGACGGCGCCGCCGAGGAGGAACCCGAGGTCGATCGCCACGAAGGTGAGCACCGGCGCCACGGAGTTGCGCATGACGTGGAGGCCGACAATGCGGCGGCGCGGCATGCCTTTCGCGCGCAGGGTCCGGACGAAGTCGGACTCCATCGAGTCGACGACACTGCCGCGCATCAGACGGGTGATGGAGGCCAGGCCGAACAGGGCGATGACGAAAGCCGGGAGCAGGTACGACACCGGCCACCCGGCATCCGTTCCCGCGATGGGAAACCAGCCCAGCTGCAGACCGAAGACGAGCTGCGCGCTGACGGCGACCACGAAGACGGGGACCGAGGTGGCGAGGATGGTGCCGAACAGCACCGTGCGGTCGATGGCGCCGTCGCGGCGCAGGCCCGAGATCAGCCCCAACGCGACACCGAGGACGACCTCGATCACCCAAGCGGTGAGGGCGAGCGTGATCGTCACGGGCCACCGCGACGCCATGCGGTCGGCGACCGGCACGCCGCTGAAGGTCGTGCCGAGGTTCCCGGTGAACAGTCCGCCGAGGTAGCGGAGGTACTGCTGCCAGAGGGGCTCGTCTAGGTGAAACTGCTCGCGAAGCTGCGCCACGACGTTGGCCGGCAGCGGCCGGTCTCCCCCCAGCGCCGCGATCGGATCGCCCGGCAGCGCCCAGACGGTCGCGTAGATGATGAAGGTCACCCCCACGACGACGATCAGGAACTCGAGCAGGCGCCCACCGACGCGGCGCGCGGCGATCACTCGGCGTCCTCGGCGACGCGTCGGCGCACGGTGGCGAAGAGAGCGGCCAGCTGCACGCCGACGAGGGCGTTCAGCGGCGCGGGGGCGAGCTGCGCGTGCGGGTCGGCCGCAAGCCAGTCCTCCCAGCGCGCCGTGAGGGCGGTGAGCGCCGCGCGTACCGACGGCGACGCCGTGCCAGCGTGCACCTCTGCAGCCAGCGCTCGCCGCAGGATGCCGCCGAAGCGCAGCCGGAAGGTGCGCACCACCTCCGCGTTGCCGAACACCTCGGCCACCGTGGCCGGCCGGTCGGTCTCGGGGCTGGCGATGCGCACCCGCTCGGCCGCGGCGACGCTGCCCATCCCCGGAGCGAACGCCTCGCTCGCGCGGCGGAACGGCGAGTCGATCGTCATGTCGCCGCGCACGCCGTCCAGGATGCCGGTCATCACGTCGTGCAACTCCTCCAGCGCGGCGGCCTTCGCGGTGAGCACCGCTCGGTATGAGGTGCCGGTGTCGGTCGTGTCGGCGGCATCCGGATGACACCAGTACGGCAGTTCGGCGATCATCGTCGTCGTACCGAATCTCTCCAGGTAATCCGCGGTGCCCGCGCCACCCGCGCGCGGTTCGGCGAGTCCGAGAGCGATGCGCCGGTCGATCTGCTCGCGGGTGAGCGGAGCTCGGAACACCGCATCGGCGAGCAGGTCGAGCCCGGCGATCTCGGGCTCGCCGACGTCGAGGGGAAGCCCGAAACGCGCCGGGATGGCGCTGAGTTCACGGGCGAGCACGGCGTCGGCCTCGTTCGTGTAGAAGTACACGCCGCCGAACTCGCCATTGTGCAGTCCGACGAAGACGTCCGGACGCACGCGATCGAACAGCTCCATCAGTGCCGACGTCTCCGGGATCGGCGCGTCGAAGCCGAACCCGCGGTACGAGAACGGAAACGACCACTCGACCTGCTCGTCGGGGGCCGGGCGGTAGAAGCCGCGATAGTAGTCGTCGCGACGCAGCGGCGCCGCGAACCATCCTTCGTTCAGCCGGGTGCCGTCGGGGTCGATGCAGGGAACGAGGTGCCAGGTCGCGTCGAATCCGAACGTATCGGGGTCGGCGATCAGCACGCGTGCCAGGTGCTGGACAGTGCGAAAGCCGATCGGTTCGTTCGGATGCACGCCCGCTGCCACCACCACGCTGCGCTCCCCGCCGACGATCGTGAAGAGGTGGATCGGATCGCCGAGCCGGGATCGTCCGATGACGGATGCCGTGATGCGATCGGGGTGAGCGCGACTGAGCTCCATCAGGTCGTCGCGCAGCTCGTCGACGGTGGGAAAGCCATCGGCCGGCACACCGCTCGTGGCGAGGTCGGCGAGGGAGGGGAAGGGCATGACGTGCTCTCCTGCACGGTCGGCGGGGTCAGGGGCGGGTGCGGAGCGTCCGGCGGGGGGGGGTGGACGCTCCGCACCCCGATCGTCACTTCGAGAGGACGATCGATCGGTAGGTGGGGTTGCCTACCGGAGATGTCACGAGTTCGGCGACTCGCGGAGAGGTGACGTACGAGTACTTCTCGAAGAACAGCGGCACTGCAGGGAAGTTCTTCTGGATGATCTGCTGCACCGAGGCGTACGCGGATCCGTCCGTCGACAGGTCGCCGTCGGCCGCCGTCATCGCGGAGGCCACCTCGTCGCTGTACCACGGGATGCAGTTGTTGCAGCCGCCGCCCTTGATGAAGAACACGCGCAGCGTCGCCTGCTGGCTGGGGTAGAGGGCGCCCCAGCGCGAGAAGAAGGGACCGGTGATGTTCTGGTCGTTGCGGTTCTGCAGGAACTCCGCCCAGTCAGCGCTGGGCTTCGCGGTCGCATCGATGCCGAGGTTCTGTCGCAGCTGGTTCGCGATCGCCTGGTACAGCGGGTCGAGACCGCTGCCTCCCGGGTAGTAGATCTCCATGGGGCCGCTGAAGCCGCCGGCCTGCGCGAGCAGCGCCTTGGCCGCCGTGGGATCGAACGTGCAGTACTGACCGCAGATGCCGGTCGGCGTGCCGGGCTCGATCGCGGGCGTCCACGCCGTCGCGGGATCGTAGGTGCCGCCGTAGATCACATCGATGATCGCCTGCCGGTCGATCGCCATCGAGATGGCCTGGCGTACGCGCACGTCCTGATAGGCGGCGTTCCACAGCGGCAGACCGAGGAAGGAGATGCCGGGCGCAGCGAACGAGTAGAGACGCTGTCCGAAGTCCGTCGAGGCCTGCGTGAGCTTGGACGCCGGGACCCCGGCCACATCCAGGTTGCCGGCGAGGACATCGGTGTACGCCGTCTCGCTGTCGGTGTAGGGGACGAAGGTGATGCGATCGATGGTGGGCTTGTCGCCCTTGTACCCCGAGTACGTGTCGAGCACGATCGGCTCGTTCTCGACGTAGTCCTGCGCGAACTGGAACGGGCCGTTGCCGACGGGATGCTTGTTGTAGGCCGTGAAGTCCGTGAACGCGGATGCGGGCATCGGATACATCGCGGTCTGCGCCTGCGTCACCTGGAGGGGGAACTGGCTGTCGGGCCCGATCAGCGTGACGGTGAAGGTATCGGTGTCGACGACCTTCAGGCCCGACATCTTGTCGGTGGCCGGCGTCCCGGACTTCGGGTTGAGGTCGGCGTAGCCGACGATGTTGGCCAGCTGGCCCGAGTTCTCGAAGGCGTTCGGGCCGTACGCGACCGCATTCCACGAGTCCACGTAGCTCTGCGCGGTGACCGGCGTGCCGTCCTGGAAGGTCCAGCCGTCACGGAGCTTCACGGTCCAGGTCGTCGCGTCCGGCGACTCGATCGACTGCGCCTGGACGTAGTCGAGTGATCCGTCGGAGTTCAGGAACGCCAGCGGGGACCAGACCGCCATGTTCACGTCGTACGCCACGGATTGACGTCCGGGAATGATCAACTGCGGATCGGTGGAGGCGACGCGGATCTCCTTCTTCTGATCAGCGCCGGAATCGGACGATGTCGCGCTGCACGCGGACAGGGCGAGGGCGGCGGCGACCACCGTGGCCGCTGCAGCCAAGAGCCTCTTCTTCATGGTTTCCTCATTGCGGGTTGCGGGACGGGTGAGGTGCTGCGCCTCACCGGCGAGGAGCAGGACCGGCGAGATACCCACACAGTAGGGGTTAAATCTTTCGAACTTTCAGTACGTAATGAAACCTTTACAACGACGAAATCGACGGAGTCCTCCCTCGGGCGGCTTCTAGACTTCTCAGCATGAGCACCCCCGACGCCGCGGCATCCGCTCGGCGCACTCCCGCGTCGCACGCCGTCCCGGTGCACAAGGTGCTCAACAACAACGTCGTGATCGCCATCGACGAGTCGGGGCGCGAGCGGGTTCTCATGGGACGCGGCCTCGCGTTCGGACTCAAGCCCGATGACGTCCTCGATCCGGCCAAGGTCGAGAAGACGTTCATCCTCGACAACGGCGCCGACGGCGAGCGCGAACGGCGCCTGCTGACCGACGTGCCGTACCCGATCGTCGAGGCGGCCACGCGCGCTGTGGATGAGGCCGAGCGCCGACTCGGACGCGATCTCGGACGGCGCTTCACGATCGCCGTGATCGATCATGTCGCCTACGTGATCGAGCGTCTCGACAAGGGCATGCGGATCACGACGGCATCCATGCCCGAGCTGCGCGTGCTCCACCCGCACGAGTTCGGGGCTGCCGAGCACATGGCCACCTCCATCGCCACGAGCCTCGAGCGCGAACTGCCCGCCGAAGAAGCCGTGTTCCTCACGATGCATCTGCTCAATGCCACTCGCGACGAGCCGAACGGCACGGCCGCGCTGCTGTTTCGCCGGGTGCAGCACGTCGTGGAGGTCGTCGAGCAGTCGCTCGGTGTGCGCCTGGACGTCGACGGTCCCGACTACGCGCGTTTCATCCTGCATGTGCAGTTCCTGCTGCAGCGTCTCGTGAGCCGCACGATGCTGGCCAGCGGCGATACGTCGTTCTTCGAGTTCGCCAAGCACAGCTACCCGCGCTCGTACGAGATCGCCGAGCATGTGAAGGCCTACGTGCACGGCGCGACCGGGTCGGATCTCACCGACGAGGAGTTGCTGTATCTCATCGTCCACGTCGAACGCCTGCGCGCTCAGGTCGCCCCTGGCGCAGATCCCGACCCTGTGGTAACTTGATCGCAGATCCCTGGATCGTTACCGCGCAAGCGGGCGAAACCTGGACTCACCGATTGCTTCGGCTTTCATCGAGTCCAGGTTTTTTTGTTGCCCGGGCAGAGGTGCCCGGCATCCCTTCACACACAAGGAAAGGCGAATCCGATGGCGGATTACGCAAAGACCGCGGCCGGCGTCCTCGCCGGCGTCGGCGGCGAAGACAACGTCACCTCGCTCGTGCATTGCGCGACGCGTCTGCGCTTCGTCCTCAAGGACGAGAGCAAGGCGGATGCCGCAACGGTAAAGGCGGTTCCGGGCGTCATCACGGTCGCCCAGGCCGGCGGCCAGTACCAGGTGGTCATCGGCAACGACGTGCCCGAGGTGTTCGCGGAGATCGGCAAGATCTCCCGCGTCGGCGGCGGCCAGGACAGCGCTCCGGCCGAGGGTCCGAAGGGCAACCTGTTCAACCGCTTCATCTCGATGATCTCCGCGATCTTCACGCCTGCACTGTGGACGCTGGCGGGCACCGGCCTGCTCAAGGCGTTCCTGTCGGCGGCGGCGACCTTCGGATGGATCGACGCCACCTCGTCGACCTATGTCGTGCTCTACGCGCTGTCGGACGCCTTCATCAACTTCCTGCCGATGGTCCTTTCCATCACCGCCGCCCGCTACTTCAAGGCGAACGAATGGACCTCGCTCGCCATCGCCGGCGCGCTGGTCTACCCGACGATCGTCGCCGCGAACGGTGCCCCGGGCCTCACGTTCTTCGGCATCCCCTTCACGATGGTCAGCTACGTCTCCAGCGTCATCCCGATCATCATCATCGTGTGGCTGCAGAGCCACGCCGAGAAGCTCCTCTACGCGAAGCTGCCGGGCGCGATCCGCCGCTTCGTCACGCCGATGATCGTCGTGCTCATCGCGGTTCCCCTCGTCTTCGTCGTCATCGGCCCCATCTCCGACCTGCTCTCGCGCGGCGTCGGCGGCGCGGTCAGCTGGGTCTGGGACGTCGCGCCCTGGGCCGGCGGCGCGATCATGGGCGGCCTCTGGCAGGTCTTCGTCATCTTCGGTCTGCACTGGGGCCTCGTACCGGTCTTCCAGGTCGAGTTCCAGACGACCGGGCAGATCCTCCTGCTCGGCCCCGTGTTCGCCGCCGTGCTCGCCCAGGCGGGAGCCGTCGCCGGCGTCTGGGTGCGCGCCCGCAACAAGAACCTCAAGTCCCTCGCCGCTCCCGCGACGCTCTCCGGCTTCCTCGCCGGCATCACCGAGCCCGCGATCTACGGCATCAACCTGCCCCTCAAGCGGCCGTTCGCCTTCGGCGTCGCCGGCGGCGCCCTCGGCGGCGCGATCATCGCGCTGGGCGGTGTCTTCTCCAAGGCGTTCGTCGTCCCCTCCGGTCTCGCCATCACCGCCCTGCTCGGCAACGGCAACATGGTGATGCTCGGTCTCGGCCTGCTCGTCGCGATCGTGCTGCCGTTCGCGCTCGTGGTGATCGTCGGATTCAAGGAGCCCGCCGACGACGCCGCACCCGCCGCCGTCCCGGTCGCCGCGAACGACGTCACGGTGCTCGCCCCCGTCGACGGCACCGTCATCGCGCTGAACGAGGTGGCCGATGCAGCCTTCGCCGACGGCGCGCTCGGCCAGGGCGTCGCGATCCAGCCGCGCTCCGGCGCCGTCTACGCGCCGTTCGCGGGCACCGTCGTCGCCGCCTTCCCGACCGGTCATGCGTTCGGTCTGCGTCACGCCGACGGTACCGAGGTGCTGATCCACATCGGCCTGGACACCGTGAAGCTCGGCGGCGCCCACTTCTCCGTGAAGGTGGCCGCCGGACAGCAGGTGGCCGCCGGCGATCTGCTCGTCGAGTTCGACGGTGACGCCATCGAGAAGGCCGGCTACGACCTCACCACCCCCGTCATCGTGACCAACCCCGACCTGTACCCCGCCATCGCAGATGCCGCGTCCGGCCCGATCGCCCACGGTGAGCCCCTGTTCACCGCCGTGTCGGTCGACTCGGTCGCCGCGACGAAGTGACCGCGGACACAAGGAGAATCATCATGAGCACCACCGCACCCGCCTTCCCCGAGGGTTTCCTCTGGGGCGGTGCCACCGCCGCCAACCAGCTGGAGGGCGCCTACCGCGAGGGGGGCAAGGGCCTGTCGGTCCAGGACGTCATGCCCCACGGCATCGTCGGCCCGCGCACCGCGGGCCCCACCGACGACAACCTCAAGCTGGTCGGCATCGACCACTATCACCGCTACGCCGAAGACATCGCACTGTTCGCGGAGATGGGCTTCACGACGTACCGGTTCTCGATCGCATGGAGCCGCATCTTCCCGAAGGGCGACGAAACGGAGCCCAACGAGGAGGGTCTGGCGTTCTACGACCGCCTGCTCGACGAGCTCGAGAAGCACGGCATCGAGCCGCTCGTCACGATCTCGCACTACGAGACGCCGCTGCATCTCGCCGAGACCTACGACGGATGGACCGACCGCCGGCTCATCGGCTTCTACGAGCGCTACGCCCGTACCCTCTTCGAGCGTTTCGGCGCCCGGGTGAAGTACTGGCTGACCTTCAACGAGATCAACTCGCTGCTGCACGCGCCGTTCATGTCGGGCGGCATCAACACCCCGAAGGATCAGCTCAGCGCACAGACCCTCTACCAGGCCATGCATCACGAGCTCGTCGCCTCGGCGCGGGCCACCCGGATCGCACGGGAGGTCGCCCCGAACGCCCAGATCGGGTGCATGGTGCTGTCGATGCCGGTCTACCCGCTGACGCCCTCACCGGCCGACGCACGGGAGGTCATGGCCTTCGATCACTCCAACCTGGTCTACGGCGACGTGCACACCCGCGGCGCCTACCCCGGGTACTTCCTGCGGACTCTTCGCGAGAAGGGCATCGAGCTCGAGATCACGGAGCAGGATCGCGAGGATCTGCAGAACACCGTCGACTTCGTCTCATTCAGCTACTACATGTCCGTCGCCGCCACGGCCGACCCCGCGAAGAAGGTGACGGGCGAGGGCAACATCATGGGCGGCGTGCCGAACCCGACGCTGGAGGCGAGCGAGTGGGGCTGGCAGATCGACCCGGTCGGCCTGCGCCTGGTGCTGAACCAGTTCTGGGACCGGTGGCAGAAGCCGCTGTTCATCGTGGAGAACGGCCTGGGCGCGAAGGATGAGCTCGTCGAGATCGACGGCGTGAAGACGGTCGTCGACGACTACCGGATCGCGTATCTGAACGACCACCTCGTGCAGGTCGGGGAGGCGATCGCCGACGGCGTGAACGTGCTGGGCTACACCTCCTGGGGATGCATCGACCTGGTCTCGGCATCCACCGCCCAGCTCAGCAAGCGATACGGCTTCATCTACGTCGACCGCAACGACGACGGGTCGGGCACCCTCGATCGCTACAAGAAGAAGTCCTTCCACTGGTACGCCGACGTGATCCGCACCAACGGCGGAGCCTTGACCGTATGACCCGCCCCTCCTCCGCGACGGTCGGCTCCGCCCGGACACGTGCGATCTTCCTGGACGTCGACGGGACGATCATGCACGGCGGCCGGCACATCCCGCCCACCGCGGTGGAGGCGATCCGCGCCGCCCGTGCTCGGGGACACCTGGTGTTCCTGAGCACGGGGCGCGGCACGGCGGAACTGCACGACGAGCTCATGGACATCGGCTTCGACGGCGCCGTGACCAACGGCGGCGCGTTCGCCAGCCTCGGCGGGCGGATCGTGTCCGCCACCCTGTTCACCCCCGACGAGGTCGCGCGCTTGCAGCGCTATCTGGTCGACAACGACCTGCACGGATACTTCCAGTCGTACGACCAGCTGTTCGGCTCGGCGGAGCTGTCCGCGCTCTTCGCCGAGAGGTTCGGGGCCGCCGGCCTTCCCGGCAAGGTCTTCCGCGAGCCGCACGAGATCGATCCGACGCTCCTCGCGAAGCTCGTGTTCGTGACCGACGACGAGGATGCCGCGGCGCGCGCGCTGACCGAGCTGGCGGATGACTTCGAGGTCGTCGGGGGCACCATTCCGGTCGCGTTCGCGGCCTCGGGCGAGATCGCGCCCCGCGGCGTGCACAAGGGAGCCGCGATCCGCTCGCTGCTCGCCGAGCTCGACCTCGACGCACGCGATGCGGTCGGCATCGGCGACAACTGGAACGACGTCGAGATGTTCGCCGCGGTCGGCACCGCCGTCGCGATGGGCAATGCGGTCGACGGCGTGAAAGCGCTCGCCGATCAGGTCACCGCCGCGATCGACGAGGACGGCCTTTCCCTCGCGTTCCTCCGTAACGGCCTGGTCTGACCCGAGGCGCCGGACGCAGCGCGGTGATCGTCAGCGCAGCGACGCCGCCAGCGCCGCGATATGCGCCGGAGTCGTGCGGCAGCAACCGCCGACGAGTCGGGCCCCGGCCGCGATCCACGCGCTCGCCAGCGCGGTCGGCACACCCCCCTCGCCCACCCAGGTGCGGGCCTCGGCATCCCAGCGCTCACCGGAGTTCGGATAGGCGATGCCGGCAACGCCCGATGGCACAGCCGCGAGGGCGGGTGCCACGGCCTCGGGCGGGCAGCAGTTGACGCCCACGGCGACGACACCGGCGACCTCGGCCGCGTCGGCGAGCGCGGCGGCGAGATCCGCACCCACGAAGCCACTGCTGGCTGCGGAGAGGCTGATCCACACCGGCAGATCGGGGCGGCCGAGACGGTCGAGCTCGGCGGCGAGCGCCTGCACCTCGAGTCGGCTCGGAATCGTCTCGATGGCGAGGGCGTCGGCCCCGGCATCGGCCAGCACCTCCAGCCGGCGACGGTGGAAGGTGCGCAGCGTCTCGACGTCGACGTCGTACGCGCCGGTGTACTCGCTGCCGTCGGCACGGACGGCCCCGAACGGCCCCACGGATGCCGCGACGAACGCATCGCCCGCGCCCTTCGCGAGCGCGACGCTGCGGCGCAGCAGGTCGTCGACCTCGTCGTCGTCCATGCCGATGCCGTACGCGAGCTGATACGAGGACGTGACGAGCACGTCCGCGCCGGCATCGACGAACTCGGCGTGGGCGGCACGGACCTCGTCGGGGTCGTCGCGCAGCAGCCGCGCCGACCACAGGCGACCGCTCAGGTCATTGCCGCGCGACTCGAGCAGCGTGCCGAGACCTCCGTCGAGCACGAGGGGACGGTCGCGGAGTGCGGAGCGCAGGTCTACGGAGGGAGCCATCGCTGCCACCGTAGCCGCTCTGGGCGAGAGCCGTGGGCGAGGAGGGGGCGCACCGCACCCCTAGACTGACGCCATGGTGCCCTGGGAGAACCTGCTCGCGTTCACGCTGACGGCGCTCGTGCTGATTCTCATCCCCGGCCCGGCGGTGCTGTTCTCGGTCGGACGTACCCTCGCGCTCGGGCGCACCGGCGGACTGCTGAGCGTCGCCGGAGTGAGCCTCGCGCTCATCCCGATCGTCGCACTCGTCGCGGTCGGGGTCGGGGGCCTCGTAGCGCAGTCGATCGTGCTGTTCACGATCCTCAAGGTCGTCGGCTCGCTGTACCTCGTCTACCTCGGCATCCAGGCGATCCGCCATCGCAAGAGCGCCGCGGCGGCACCCGATCTGACCGGGCTGCCGCGCGGGCACGCCCGTCAGCTCTGGCAGGGCTTCGTCGTGGGTGTCACCAATCCGAAGACGCTCGCCTTCTTCGTCGCGGTGCTGCCGCAGTTCGTCGATCTGAAGGCCGGCGCAGTGCCGCTGCAGCTCCTGGAGCTCGGCCTGGTGTTCGCGCTGCTCGCGGTCGTGTCCGATTCGATGTGGGTGCTCGCCGCCGCGGCGGCGCGCGTGTGGTTCGCGCGCTCACCGAAGCGCATCGAGCGGCTGAGCGCGACCGGGGGCGGAATGATGATCGGGCTCGGCGGCATCCTGCTCGTCGCCGGGCCGAAGCACTGAGGTTCGGCCCGGCGGCGGACGCGACACCGGACGTTCAGGCGCACCGGGGAGAATGGATGCCGTGAGCTCCTCGTCGATATCCCCGTCCCGCCGCCGCATCATCTTCATCGACATCGACGGGACGATCCTCGAACACGGGGCCCAGATGTCGGCCTCCACGCCGGTCGCGATCGCCGCCGCGCGCGCGAACGGTCACCTGGTGTACCTGTGCACGGGTCGCTCGGCCGGCGACATCAACCCGAAGGTGCGCGCCATCCCGGTCGACGGCGCCATCACCAACGGCGGCGCCTTCGCCGTCCGGGGCGACGAGCAGATCGTCGCGCACCTCATGCCGCGCCCCCTCGTCGACCGGATGATCGCGTACTTCGAAGAGCACGGTGCGCACTACTTCCTGCAGACCGACGGCACCGTCTACGTCAGCCCCGGCGTGCTCGAGCACGCCCGCCGCTTCGTGCGAACCCACCCCCCGGTCGACGAACGCGCGGCGGCCGCCGCCTCGGAGGATGTCGCCCTCCTCAAGCACTACCGGCCGCTGGACGAGGTCGACCTCGATGCCGTGGTCAAGGCGACCTTCCTCAGCACGGCCAGCGACACGCTCACCCGCGCCGCCGACGAGCTGGGGCCGCAGTTCCACGTGATCCCCGGTTCCATCCCGCTGCCCGGCGGCTCGAACGGCGAGATCTGCCAGCAGGGCGTCAACAAGGGCGCGGCGATCACCGAGGTGCTCGCCGTGCTGGGGATGGATGCCGCCGACGCCATCGGCATCGGCGACAGCTGGAACGACGTCGAGATGTTCGAGGTCGTCGGCACGTCGGTCGCGATGGGCGGTGCCGACCCCGAATTGCAGGCGATGGCCGACCTCGTCACCACCGGCGTGCTGGAGGACGGCGTCAGCAACGCGCTGACGCGTCTCGGGCTGATCTGACACCGCGTTTCGACTCGCTCGGCTCGCTCAACGACCGGGTGTCACACCTCCGGTCGTTGAGCGAGGAGCGCAGCGATGAGTCGAAACGCAGGGCTCAGAGGAAGATGTCGGGGAACAGCTCGTGGTCGGGCGTGCCGGGTGTCGCCGCGTAGCGGGAGAAGTCCGTCACCCCGGCATCGCGCAGCACCTGCTCGACGATGAGTGTCTGACCGGTGTACTCGCGCGCCGGACGCGTGAGCACTTCGTACGCCGCGTCGGCGTAGACCTCGGGGGTGCGGCTGACCTTCATCATCCGGTCGCCGCCGAGGGCGAACTGCACGGCGGCCGTGGCGATCGTCGTCTCGGGCCACAGGGTATTGGCGGCGATGCCGTCCTTCGCGAACTCCGCAGCCATCCCCAGCGTCGCCATCGTCATGCCGTACTTGGCGAGGGTGTAGCCGGTGTGCGCACCCAGCCAGCGCGGCGTGATGTTCAGGGGCGGCGACAGCGAGAGGATGTGCGGGTTCTCGGCATCCTTCAGAATCGGCACGGCGGCACGGCTGAGCATGAACGTGCCGCGCACGTTGACGTCCTGCATGAGGTCGTACTTCTTCGCGGCGAGCTCGAGCGAGCCGGACAGGTCGATCACCGAGGCGTTGTTGACGACGATGTCGATGCCCCCGAACTCGCCGTGGGTCTTCAGCACCGCAGCGGTGATGTCGTCGTCGTTGCGCACGTCGCCGACGATCGGCAGGGCCCGACCGCCAGCCGCCTCGATCTCGGCCGCGGCGCTGTGCACGGTGCCGGCGAGCTTGGGGTGCGGGGTGTCGGTCTTGGCCATGAGGGCGATGTTGGCGCCGTCGCGGGCCGCCCGCAGAGCGATCGCGAGGCCGATGCCACGACTGCCGCCCGACATGAGGATGGTCTTTCCGGCGAGAGTCATGCGCGTCCCTTTTCAGAGGTGGGCGAGGTGGATGCCGCGGCGAACGCCGCGACCCGGGCCTTCGCCTGCGGGGTGTCGAAGCTGGCGCCGATCGTGCGGGCTTCGTCGTCGAGGTTGTCGGCGAAGGCGCGACGCGCGCCGGCGCGGACGAGGCGCTTGGCCTGACCGAAGGCCGCGGTCGCGCCGTCGAGCCAGAATCGGGCCAGCTCGGCGGCACGTGCACCCGGGTCGTCGGCGATCTCGGTGACCAGACCCCACTCGAGCGCGGTGGCCGCGTCGATGGTGAGGTCATCGAGCAGCATCCGCAGCGCGCGGGTCTGCCCCACCGCCGCCGGAAGCAGCGTCGAGACGCCGAGATCGGGGGTGAGGCCGATATTGGCGTACTTGCTCACGAAGCGCGCCCGGGGCCCTGCGACAACGTAGTCGGCCGTGAGCATCAGACCGAGTCCCCCACCCGCGACGGCGCCCTGCACCGCCGCGACGATCGGAATGTCGGAGTCGACGAACGTGAGGATGCCGTCGTGGATCACGCGTGCCATCGCTGTGATGTCGTCGCCGCTCGAGCCGGAGGCCGCCATCTCGACGACGTCGCCGCCGGCGCAGAAGGCGGGGCCTGCGGCATCCAGCACGATGGCGCCGACCGTCGGATCGGCGGTGATCTCGTGGGCGAGGTCGCGCCAGAGCCTGCCCATCTCGAAGCCCATGGCGTTCAGCGACGCGGGCCGGTTGAACGTGAGCCGGGCGAGCGCGCCGTCGCGGGTGTGGATGATCGAGGCGGTCACTTCGGCGCCATCCGGATGGCGCCGTCGAGGCGGATGGTCTCACCGTTGAGATAGCCGTTGCGCACGATCTCGGCGACCAGGCTCGCGTATTCGTCCGGCCTTCCGAGGCGGGCCGGGTAGGGAACCTGCTGACCGAGACTGTGCTGCGCGGCCTCCGGGAGACCGGCGAGCATCGGGGTCTCCATGATCCCGGGGGCGATGGTGACCACACGGATGCCGTAGCGCGCGAGCTCGCGGGCGATCGGCAGCGTCATCGCGTGCACACCGCCCTTGCTCGCGGAGTAGGCGGGCTGGCCGATCTGACCGTCGAAGGCCGCCACCGAGGCCGTGTTGACGATGACGCCGCGGTCGCCGCCGTCGGTGGGCTCCGTCTTCGCGATGGCGGCGGAGGCCTGCCCGATGACGTTGTACGTGCCCACGAGGTTGACACGCACGATGCGCTCGAAGTGTGCGAGATCGCTCGGCGACCCGTCGCGCTCGAGCACCTTGGCGGGCGGAGCGATACCGGCGCAGTTGACGACCACCCGCAGCGGAGCCTGCGCCACGGCGGCGTCGACGGCGGCAGCGATCTGCGTCGGGTCGGTGACGTCGGCGGCCGCGAAGGTGCCGCCGAGTTCCGCAGCCCGCTCGGTGCCGGCGGAGGTGGGGAGGTCGACGATCACGACGTACGCGCCCGCATCGGCGAGGCGTCTCGCGGTGGCCAGGCCGAGGCCGCTGGCCCCGCCGGTGACGAGCGCGGATGCGCCGACGATATCCATGGATTCTCCTTCGAAGTCCGGACTGCTCCCGTCGCTCAGCGACGGGTCGTGCTACTGAGTGCCAGCATACGCGGTACTAGGTCTCAATATGCCACCTCAGTGTGCTCGGAGGATCTCCCCCAGCCGCGCCAGCAGATCGTCGGGACGGGCGAGCAGCACGCGTGCCTCCGGCACGGCGACCAGGTGATCGACGAGGCGCCGGGCCAACGCGGCATCCCGCCGCCGATAGCCGGAGAGGTAGTGCGGCGTCGCTCGCCACTCCACGACCGCCCCGTCGTCGGTGGTGACCCGAACGGGAAAGGTCGGCGTCTCGGAGATCTCTCCCGACGAGCCGCCGAAGATGCCCTCGATCAGCGGCACGAGGGTGTCGCCGACGGCGGGATGCGGCCACCACGTCGCGGGCACGTCAGCGACCACCGCGCGCACCTGCCCCCAGGGTACGAAGCCGGCGGGGGCGTCCCCGAGCGCGGGCTGCAGGCCGTCGGGGCGCAGGCGGACGTGACGCGCGGCGGCATCCCCGAGGGCGAGGGCCGGCCCGTCGGTGTCGTCGAGAGCGGTGAGCACGCCGACACGGCGAGCGACAGAGGTGGGCACAGTTCATCTCACCACGGACGCCGCCGCGGGCGCGAGGGGCAGGATGGATGCCGTGAGCATCCCGAGCGAGCACCTTCCGGTCCCGGTCCCGGTGCGGCGCCTCGCGGCGGGTGCCGGGCTCGCACGGGCCTGTCGGCGGTCGACCCGCGGTGGGTCGGCGAGCCGGCGACTGCGGTGGCCGCCGTCGGCGCGGGGTTGCGCGCCCTGCACGACGCCCTCCCGGTCGCGGACTGTCCGTTCGACTGGTCGGTGCCGGCGCGCGTCGCCGCGGCCCGCCGCCGCGGCATCCGCCTGCCCGTCGCGCTCACCGAGGGCCCCGTCGTCGACCGGCTCGTCGTGTGCCATGGCGACGCCTGCTGCCCGAACACGCTCATCGGGGGCGACGGGCGCTGGAGCGGACACGTCGACCTCGGGGCGCTCGGCGTCGCCGACCGGTGGGCCGACATCGCGGTCGCCGCCATGAGCACCGAATGGAACTACGGGCCGGGTTGGGAGCGCGCCCTGCTCGACGGCTACGGCATCGACGCGGATGCCGAGCGCATGAGCTTCTACCGCGACCTCTGGAACGCGACGTGAGCGCCCCCGCCGCCACGGGATCGCCCCGCACGCGAGATCGGGGTCGCACACGGTCGTCATGCCTCGCGAGAGGCGACCGTCTGCGACCCCGATCCGGGTATCGCGCTGAGCGAGATCAGTTCACGTCGGCGTCGACCCAGTCCATCGACTTGGTGACGGCCTTCTTCCACAGGCGCAGCTGACGCTCGCGCTCGGCGACGTCGTCGTTCGGCGTCCAGCGCTTGTCTTCCTGCCAGTTCGCCCGCAGCTCGTCGAGGTCGTTCCAGAACCCGACCGCGAGACCGGCCGCGTAGGCCGCACCGAGGGCGGTGGTCTCGGCGACCACCGGCCGCACGACCGGAACGCCCAGGATGTCGGCCTGGAACTGCATCAGCGTGTCGTTGGCGATCATGCCGCCGTCGACCTTGAGCTCGGTGAGGTCGACACCGGAGTCCGCGTTGACGGCATCCAGCACCTCGCGCGTCTGGAAGGCGGTGGCCTCCAGCGCAGCGCGGGCGATGTGGTTGCGGTTCGCGTAGCGGGTGAGACCGACGATCGCACCACGGGCGTCCGGACGCCAGTACGGTGCGAACAGCCCCGAGAAGGCGGGCACGAAGTAGACACCGCCGTTGTCGTCGACCTTCTTGGCCAGCTCTTCCACCTCGGGGGCGGAGGAGATGATGCCGAGCTGATCGCGCAGCCACTGGATGAGCGAACCGGTGACAGCGATCGACCCCTCCAGCGCGTAGTGGGCGGGCCCGTCGCCGAGCTTGTAGCCGACCGTCGTGAGCAGACCGTTCTCGCTCTTCACGATCTCGGTTCCGGTCTGGAAGATCAGGAAGTTGCCGGTGCCGTAGGTGTTCTTGCTCTCGCCGGCATCGAATGCCGCCTGGCCGAACGTCGCCGCCTGCTGGTCGCCGAGGATGCCGGCCACCGGAGTCTCGCGCAGGAGCGACGTGTCGCGCGCCTCGCCGTAGACCTCGCTGGAGGAGCGGATCTCGGGCATCATCGAGCGCGGCACGCCGAAGTCGGCGAGGATGTCGTCGCGCCATTCGAGGGTCTTCAGGTCCATGAACAGCGTCCGCGATGCGTTCGTGACGTCGGTCGCGTGCACGCCGCCGTCGGGGCCGCCCGTGAGGTTCCAGAGCACCCACGTGTCGGTCGTGCCGAAGATCAGATCACCGGCTTCGGCCTTCTCGCGCGCACCCTCGACGTTCTCGAGGATCCAGACGATCTTGGTGCCCGAGAAGTAGGTCGCGAGCGGCAGACCCACGATGTCCTTGTACCGCTCGACTCCCGCATCGCCCGCGAGCCGGTCGACGATGGGCTGCGTGCGGGTGTCCTGCCAGACGATCGCGTTGTACACCGGGATGCCGGTGTTCTTGTCCCACACGACGGCGGTCTCGCGCTGGTTCGTGATGCCGACCGCCGCGATGTCGTGCCGCGTCAGGTTCGCGCGACCGAGCGCGATACCGATGACCTCGCGCATGTTGTCGCGGATCTCGATCGGGTCGTGCTCGACCCAGCCGGCGCGCGGCATGATCTGCTCGTGCTCCTTCTGGCCGACGGAGATGATCGAGCCCTTCTTGTCGAAGATGATCGCGCGGCTGGAGGTGGTGCCCTGGTCGAGGGCGATGATGTAGTCGCTCATGAGTGGACGTCCTTGTCTAGGTGTCTGTAGTGAGGATCGGGAACGGGATCAGAGGTGCGCGAGGTGCAGCAGCGCCGGAGCGGCGAGCGCGGCGATCGTGCCACCGAGCAGCGGGCCGACGACCGGCACCCAGGCGTAGGACCAGTCGCTGGAGCCCTTGCCCTTGATCGGGAGGATCGCGTGGGCGATGCGGGGACCGAGGTCACGAGCCGGGTTGATGGCGTAGCCGGTGGGGCCACCGAGCGAGGCGCCGATGCCGACCACCAGGAGGGCGACGGGCACGGCGGTGAGCGGTCCGAGCGCACCCGGAACACCGATCTGCACGTCGCCGTAGTCGGCGAACGCGAAGATGACGAACACGAGCACGAAGGTGCCGATGACCTCGGTGATCAGGTTCCAGCCGTAGGAGCGGATGGCGGGACCGGTGGAGAAGACGCCGAGCTTGGTGGCCGCGTCCGGCTCCTCGTCGAAGTGCTGCTTGTAGGCGAGCCAGCAGAGCACCGCACCGATGAACGCGCCGACCAGCTGCGCGGCGATCGCGACGAAGAACTGCGCGACGCCGATCTTGCCGGCGATCAGCAGGGCGATAGAGACGGCCGGGTTCAGCTGTGCACCGGAATAGGAGGAGACGAGCACACCCGCGAACACCGCGAGGCCCCAGCCCCAGTTGATCATCAGCGTCCCGCCGCCGAAGCCCTTCGACTTGGCGAGGATGACGTTGGCGACGACGCCACCGCCGAGCAGGAGCAGCATCGCCGTCCCGACGAGCTCTGACACGAAGTAGAGCCCGAGATTGATGTCGTGCATGTCAGCATTGACCTTTCTGCAGAGGTTCCCCCGGCGACGCCGCCGGGTGGGAAGGATGGCCTGAAGGGGATGCCGGCGTCAGGCCGCGCCGGATTCTAGAAGCGGCTCCTCCTGCCTCTCATGCGCTCAAGGGCGCCAGGTGGGAGGTTTCCACATCGATGCGATGCCGCTCCTGGAGCTCGCGGGCCGCGTCGTCGATCTGGGCTCGGATGCCATCGGCATCCCACCCGAGCACGGGGGCAGCCGCCTCCGCGACCTCGGCGAGGGTGTCGGCGGTCACGCCGCCGACGAACGCGATGTGCGTGCGGCGCAGCAGCAGATCGATGAGCGTGACGACCTCCTCACGCTCGGCCAGGAAGGCGATCTCCTCCGCCGAGTAGCCCGGGGCGTGCTCGAGGGGGCGCTGGTTGACCGGCAGCGTTCCGAGCATCTCGGTCGCGTAGGTGCCGTAGCGCTCCAGCATGCGATCGGCGAACGCGGCGCTGTGCGCTCCACGATGGGCCTCGAGCCAGCGCGAGCGGTCGGCGTCGGTGCGCGGGTATCCGGCGCCGCCGCCGATGGCGAGATCGAGCGTCGAGATCCGGCGCGGACGCCCGAGCGCAGCGAGCACCTCAGTGGACAGGTGCTCGGCGAGGGCACGGAAGGTGGTCCACTTCCCGCCGACCAGGCTCATCACCGGAACGCCGGCGGCTCCACCCAGGCGCGCCTTTTCGATGCGGTAGTCGCGCGACACGAAGCCCGGCGCGAGGTCGTCGTGGCGCGGCAGCGGGCGGATGCCCGAGAAGGTGTAGACGATCTGCGAGCGGTCGACCGCGATGTGCGGGAAGACCTGTGCGATGAGGTCGAAGAAGTACGAGATCTCGTCGTCGGTGCAGACGGTCGGCGTCGACGGGTCGGCGTCGATGTCGGTCGTTCCGACCATGACGCGGCCCTTGAGCGGGTAGATCAGCACGATCCGGCCGTCGGCCGCCTCGAAGAAGATCTCGTTGCCGCGGGTCGCCTCCAGCAGCTCCGGGTTCTCGAGCACGATGTGCGAGCCCTTCGTGCCGCCCATGAATCGGGTGGGGGTGCCCAGAGCGTCATTGGTGATGTCGGTCCAGGGGCCGCTCGTGTTGACGACGACGTCGGCGGTGAAGGGGAACTCCTCGCCGGTGACGGCATCGCGGATGATGACCGCCTTCCCGTCGGCGCCGACGACGGGCGCGTAGTTCGCGGCGCGCGCGGACTCCTCCCGGGCACCGTCGCGCAACACGTCCAGCGCGAGGCGCTCGGGGTCGTGCATGGAGGCGTCGTAGTAGGTCGCGGTGTAGCGGAACCGGTCGTCGAGGTCGGGGAACAGCTCGCGCGAGCGGCGACGCCCGTGGAACCGGTGGCGCGGGACGGCACCCCCGTCGCGCGAGAAGGTGTCGTACATGACGAGACCGAGCTTGATCAGCAGCGCACCGCGCTCGCTCGGCTTGCCGCGGCCGTGCGTGACGAGCAGACGGAAGGGCGCGGTGAGGATGCCCGAGATGGTGCGGTGGATCGGAATCGTCGTGGGCAGCGGGCGCACGAAGTGGGGCGCGTTGCGCACGAGCCGGTTGCGCTCGGTCACCGACTCCTTCACGAGGCGGAACTCGCCGTTCTCCAGGTACCGCACACCGCCGTGGATCATGTGGCTGGATGCCGAGGACGCGCCGCTCACGTAGTCGTCGCGTTCCACGAGGGCGACGTCGACGCCCTGCAGCGCGAGGTCGCGGAACGTCGCGATGCCGTTGATCCCGCCCCCGATGATGAGAACTTCCGCGTGGGGGCGGTCCTTCAGGGCCTGGATGTTCGGACGGATCGTCGCCTTCGACTCGGTCATCGCTCTTCCTTCCGCGGCTTCGCAGTGTCTCGCCGCGCGTTTTTCACGGTGGAACGGATCTACACTGAAACGCCGGTGAACGAACGCGCAAACGATCTGAACATACGTGCATCGTAGCCCGCACCCTGCACGAATGTGCAGGAGGAATGTTCATGATCAGGAGGACACGTGAGCATCGAGACCGACGCCGAGGCGCGAGCCCGTGACGCGCTGCACGCCGCCCAGCTGTACTACGTGCAGGACCAGACGATGGAGCAGATCGCCTCCGAGATGAAGCTGTCGCGATCGTCGGTCTCGCGCCTGATCGCTCACGCCCGCGAGATCGGGCTCGTGGAGATCACGGTTCATTCGCCGCAGGAGGCCACGAGCGTCGTCGCCCGGCGTCTGTCCGAGCGCTACGGCATCTCGGTGCACGTCGTCAGCACGCCGCCGCGCTCCACCGACGCCGAGCGCCTCGAGCGCACCGCGCGCACCGCGGCGCACGTCCTGTCGACCACGCTCGATCCCCAGGCGAGCATCGGCATCGCCTGGGGCGCGACCGTGTCGGCGATCGCCCGTCATCTGCCGACCAAGCGGCTGCACGAATCGCAGATCGTGCAGATGAACGGCGCGGCCAACGAGTCGACCTCGGGCATCAGCTACTCGGGGGCCATTCTGGAACGCTTCGGGCAGGCCTTCGGCACCGACGTGCAGCAGTTTCCCGTGCCGGCGCTGTTCGATGACCCGCACACGAAGCAGCTGCTGTGGCGGGAGCGCTCCATCCGCCGCGTCGTGGAGGCGCAGGCGCGCGTGCAGGTGTTCGTCTTCGGGCTCGGCTCGCCCCAGGCGGACGTTCCCTCGCACGTCTATGCCGGCGGCTACCTGACCGGCGAGGATCTGCGGGTGCTGCTGCGCGACGGCGTCGTCGGCGACTGCGCCACGGTGTTCTACCGGCTGGACGGCTCGACCGGCGGCATCGAGCTCAATGATCGCTCGAGCGGTCCGTCGTTCGACGTCATCCGCCGCATCCCCCGTCGCCTGTGTGCGGTGTCGAGCCTGTCGAAGATCGACGCGCTGCGCGGCGCGCTGGCGGCGGGGCTCATCACCGAACTGGTCGTCGAGGAGGCTCTCGCCCGCCGCATCGTGGAGCTGCCGCTCAGCCCGGGCCGAGGATGAAGTTCCACGTGCCCGCCGCGACCGCGGCCGACACGGAGGCGGCAGAGATCGCGACGCCCACCGCCACGAGCATCCACTCCCGCCCGCCGAAGCGGGAGACGCGGGCCCACGTGCGGCGGCCGGGAGCGCCGAAGCCGCGCGCCTCCATCGCGGTGGCGAGCTTGGAACCGCGGCGGATGGAGAGCACGAGCAGCGCGAAGGCCATGCCGGCGAAGCGGCGAACACGCCCCTGATCGGCGATGCCGCGTGCCCGGCGGGCGAGTTCCAGAGCCCTCCAGTCCTCGAGGAACAGTCCGACCATGCGCAGGCCCGCCAGCGCGCCCAGCACGAACCGTGCGGGCAGGCGCCACACCTGGGCCAGGCCGTCGGCGAGATCAGTGGGATCGACGGTGACGAACAGCACGACCGAGGGCAGGGCCACGGCCAGCACGCGGAAGAACGTCGCGACCGCCAGCGCGAGCGACCCCTCGCTGATGCGCAGGACGAACCATTCGACGTAGACCTGCCCGGACGCCGCGCCGTAGAGCGCGATCGTCAGCGCCGTCAGCGGCGCGGCCAGCCACACGGGCCAGGTTCGCATCCAGAACTCCCGCCACCGCAGCCCCGCGAACACGAACAGGACGCTCTCCAGCGCCAGCGCGACCGCGGCCGACACCCAATCCAGCGTCACGATCAGCGGCAGGGCGATCACCGCGCTGGCGGCGAGTTTGGCGACCGGATTGACGCGCGCGATGACGCCGGGCCGGGTGCGGGTGTCGGCGGCGAGCATGCTCATGCCGCGGCATCCGCAGTCAGCGCGAAACGCCGGGCGTGGAGCGCATCGACGACGGCCTCGTCATGGGTGATCGCCACGATGGCCGACCCCTCGTCGCGCAAGCGGGCCAGCAGCGCGACCAGCTCCGCCCACGTGCGCGCGTCCTGGCCGAAGGTCGGCTCGTCCAGCACCAGGACGCGCGGGGCGGTGGCGAGGACGGCGGCGACGGTGAGCCGGCGCTTCTCCCCTCCCGAGAGCGTGTACGGGTTGGCGGCGGCCAGCGCGGTCAGCCGCAGCCGCTGCAGCAGCTCGTCCACGCGGGCGGCAGACGCGGCCTCGTCCATTCCGAGCGCGCGCGGCCCGACCTCGAGCTCGCCGCGTACCGACCGGGCGAGCAGCTGATGCTCCGGGTCCTGGAAGACGGTGCCGATACGGGTGAGAAGCTCACGTGAGCGCCACGCGATCGGTGTCGGCGCGGCGCCGGCGGCGAGCGTCGCCGAGGCCGACAGGTCGCCGGATGCCGGCCGCAGCAGTCCCGCGAGAGTGAGGCCGAGAGTCGACTTGCCGGCCCCGTTGGGCCCCGTGATGGCGAGCGCCTCCCCGGCGCGGACCTCGAGATCGATGCCCGTGGCGATCGGCACGCCGCGCACGCGCGCGACGGCCAGGTCCCCCGCGCGCAGCAGGTCGTCGCCCGCGGCTGCGGCGGGCGGAGGCGGCACCGCCGCCGGGATGCCGGGAACCCAGACACCCGCGTCGGCGAGCTCGGCCGCCCGCGCGCCGAGCACTCTCTGCGGCGGGCCGTCGGCGAGCAGTCCCTCCGCCCCGAGCACGATCACCCGGTCCACGAGCGGGAGCCAGACGTCGACCCGATGCTCCACGACCACGAGCGTCGCCCCGGTGCCGTCGAGAACGCGCCCCACAGCGTCGCGGACGTCGGCGACACCGGCCGGGTCGAGATTGGCGGTCGGCTCGTCCAGCAGGAGCAGGCCCGGCCGCATGGCCAGCGCGCCGGCGAGCGCGAGCCGCTGCTTCTGCCCGCCCGACAGCGCCTGCGTCGGCCGGTCGATCTCGACGTCGAGCCGCACGGCATCCAGTGCCGCGTGCACGCGCGGCCAGATCTCCTCACGCGGCACGCCCAGGTTCTCGCAGCCGAACGCGACGTCGTCACCCACTCGCGCGAGGATCACCTGCGCGTCGGGATCCTGCAGCACGAGGCCCGCCCGGCCGCGGGTCTGCGCGGCCGGGACGCCGTCGATCAGCAGTGCTCCCGCCGACTCGCCCTCCTCGTCGCCGCCGAGCACGCCCGCAAGCCCCTGCAGCAGCGTCGACTTGCCCGCGCCGGAAGCACCGAGCAGCAGCACGCGTTCGCCGGGTTCGATGCGAAACGACACGTCGCGCACCGCCCAGGCCCGGCGTGACGCGTGCCGCCAGCCCCATCCCTGGGCGCTGACCGTGACCGGCGCGACCGGCCCGCCGAGGTCGACGGCCACGCTCAGACGAGGTCGCGGCGTTCGCGCCCCGCGGCGAAGCGATCCAGCGCACCGGTCGCGGCGAGACCGCGCGCGAGCACCCACGAGAGGGCACCGGCGATGACGGCGCCCGAGATGGTGGTGCAGATCAGGTAGATCACCGTGAACGCGGCGTCGGCCCCGGCGTACCAGAGGATCAGATTGTTGATGCCCCCCGCAAGGGCAGCCCCGGCGCCGGCGAGGATCGCGACCGGGAGCTTCCACGCCCGGTAGAAGAACAACAGGAAGACGAGCTCGGCTCCGAGACCCTGGACGAGGCCCGCCTCGAGGGTCAGGAAGCCGCCCCACTGGTTGCCGACGAGGGCCGAGACGACGGCCGCGAGCGTCTCGGTGTAGATCGCCGCTCCCGGCTTGCGGATGACGAGCGCACCGAGCACGCCGGCGAACAGCCACGGCCCGTCCAGCAGGCCCTGCATGCCGGGCAGCAGGGGTTCCAGCAGGCTCTTCGGGCCGAGGTAGCCGATGTTCCAGAGCAGGAAGATCAGGCCCGACGCGACGCCGATGACACTGGCGACGACGATGTCGACGACTCTCCAGCGCAGACGGCCGACGCCGACGGCGGAACGGGATGCCGCGGCATCCGACGAGGTGACGGTGGACGGGGACGCAGACGCGTGCATATTCTCTCCTCCCTGCGCCGGCATGATCCGGATCAGGTTCGACGGTCGAAGCGTGGATCGCTTCCTCTCAGCCCGGCTCACCGGACTCCCGTGGTTGTGCGCTCGAGTATAGCGGCGAACGGGTACGTTGAGCGGGTGACCTCGGACGACGCGCCCCCGCCGTCGCGCCGCGCGCTGCGCGAGAGCACCGCCCCGACCGATACCGTCGTCGTCCGCAACCGCGCAGGCCGCCGCGCGCTCGCCTGGGTGGACGATGAGACCGTCACCGGCGCGGTCGATACGCCGATCGCGGCCGGTGCGGCTCCCGACCTGCTTGCTCGACGCCCGCGACGCTCCCCGCTGCGCGCCGGCGTCGTCGTGCCGTTGCTCACCGCCATCGGCGTCTGCGGCGCCTACGCGGCCGCGACGCTGCTCTGGCCGCTCTGGGCCGTGGCGCCGACCGTGCGGGAGATCACGCCCGACGGACCGGTGTCCACCGTGTCGGCCGTGGCGTGGCCGTCCGACGGCGCCGGCGCCGTCGGCGTCGCGGGATTCGAGGCCGTCGCGGCATCCTCGAGCGCACCCGTCTCGATGGCGAGCATCTCCAAGGTCGTCACCGTGCTGATGATCCTCGACGAGATGCCGCTGAGCGTCGGACAGCCCGGGCCGGAGTTCACCTTCACCTCGCGCGACCGCCAGACGTACTGGGACTATCTGGCGGACGACGAGTCAGCGCTGGATGTCCCCGTCGGAGGCACGCTCACCGAGTACCAGATGCTGCAGGGCATTCTGATGGGGTCGGCGGGCAACTACACG
Organism: Microbacterium sp. PM5; assembly: GCF_003293595.1. Classification (NCBI taxonomy): domain Bacteria; kingdom Bacillati; phylum Actinomycetota; class Actinomycetes; order Micrococcales; family Microbacteriaceae; genus Microbacterium; species Microbacterium sp. PM5. Next base: position 1,795,752 of record NZ_CP022162.1, read on the forward strand.
AATCGACTGGCCAGCACCCTCTGGCCAACCGACGAGGTCTTCGCCCAGGCCGCGCGGGCATGGCTGGACCGTCACGGCCTCGGGGCCATCACGCTGTCCGAGCCGACGGGAATCGACCCCGCCAACACCGCCGAGCCGGCCGCTCTGGTGACGCTGGCGCAGCTCGCCCTCGCCAACCCCGTGGTGGCCGAGATCGCACGCACTCGCAGCGTCGAGCTGCCCGGGGCGGGTGAGGTGACGAACACGAACGATCTGCTGACCGACCCCGGCGTCGTGGGGCTGAAGACGGGCAGTTTGGCAGCGTTCTACAACCTGCTCGCGGCGAAGGACATCACCGTCGGGACCACCCAGGTGCGCGTCTATGCCACCGCTCTGGGTCAGCCCACTGCCGAGGCACGCGACCAGGAGACGGCACGTCTGCTGTCCGAGGTCACCACCGAGGTCTCGACACCCCTCGCCCTGCCGGCCGGCACGCTCGCCGGCGTGGTGAGCACCGCCTGGGGGGCGACGGCGAACATCGTGACGGATGCCGACGCGGCAGTTATCCTCTGGAACGGCGCCGCGGCGGCGACGACCACGACGCTCGATCTGGGACAGGCCCGCACGGCGAACGCCGCCGTCGGCCAGGTGCTGGTGCGCGGCCCGTTGAACGCAGCGACGGTCGGGGTGCACCTGACGGCCGACATCCCCGATCCCGACGCGTGGTGGCGTCTCACCCACCCGCTGCAGCTCTGGGGGCTGGTGCGCTGATCGCGCCCGGCGCGACGCGTCAGAACGGCCAGATGAGCGGCACGTACAGCACGGCGACCGCGAGGTACACGAACATCAGCGGCAACCCAAGCCGGCCGTAGTCGCCGAATCGATAGCCGCCCGGCTGCATCACCATCAGATTGGCGGGCGTCGCGACCGGGGTGAGGAATGCCGCGGCCCCGGCGACGGTGAGCGCCATCATGAACGGCTGCACACTCGCATCGAGCGCGTGCGAGATCGCGACGGCGATGGGGATCACGACCAGGACGGTCGCGACGTTGGAGATGAACTGGCCGAGCACCATCGTCAGCACGCAGAGCACCAGGAGCGCCAGGTGCGGCGAGCCGGTACCGATGACGCCGAGGACGGCGTCGGCGACGACGTCGGCGGCACCCGTCGATACGAAGGCGGACGACAGCGGAACCATCCCGGCGATGAGGATGACGGTGGTCCACGAGATGGCGCGATAGGTCTGCGGCACGCTCAAGACCCGGGTCAGCACGAGGGCACCGGCCGCCAGCAGTCCCGCCACGGCGGCGGGCACGAGTCCGGTCGCGAGCAGCACGACCATCGCCGCGAGGATGCCGATCGCCCGCTTGGCGCCCCGGCCCAGCGGAACGGCGCGCTGCAGGACCTGGGGAGGGGTGACGGCGATGACGTCGGGCGACCGCGTGTAGCGCGTCAGCGCGGCCCACGGCCCCTGGACCAGCACCGCATCGCCGGCGCGCAGCACGAGTGATCCGGCAACACCGGTGCCGCGCGAGGCGTTCGGCCCGTCCTCCTCGCCGCGGCGGACGGCGAGGATCACCAGGTTCTCGTCGTTCGTGGTCATGCCGGCCGACGCCGTGCGCCCGATGAGACGCGAGCGAGGGGACACGAGCACCTCGGCGACACCCTCGCGCGCGCTGAACAGGCGGCCCGTGTCGAGGTCGACGTCGTAGCTGTCGCGAAGGGTCTGAGCGTGCGCGCGAGGATCGGGGGCGAGATCGGCCAGGCGCTCGGCGGCACGAGCCGGAAGCAGCCGTCCGCCGCCGAGCGCGACGACGGCGACCGTCGACAGCACCAGGGGGATGCCGGCGAGCGCGAACTCGAAGAAGCCGAACTCCCGCCCGCCGGCGGCGACGGCGGCCTCGCTGACGACGATGTTCACGGGCGTGCCGGTGAGGGTGAGCAGCGAGCCCGCACTGGCGGCGAACGCTAGGGGGATCAGCAGTTTCGACGGAACGATGCCGGCGCGCACGGCGACGACGACCACGACCGGCAGCAAGGCGGCGACCGCGCCGTTGATGGAGATGAAGGCGGTGAGAACCGCCGCCAGCGCACCGATGATGACGGTGAGACGGGCCCGCCCCGCGCCCGCGCGTGTGACGACCTGATGGCCGAGCCAGGCCGTGACACCCGTGGCATCCAGCGCCTCGCTCACGACGAACAGCGACGCGATGAACAGCACCGTGGGGTCGCCGAAGCCCGCGAACGCCTCCGGGAGGGTGAGCACCCCGGTGGCCCAGAGCGCGAGCGCGACGCCCACGGCGACGAGCGCCAACGGCACCTTGCCGCTGACGAACGCGACGACCGCGAGCGCGAGGATCACGAAGGTCCAGCCGGCGGGGTCCATGTCCTCACCCTAGACGGCCGAACCCGCACGCCCCTCAGACGAAGCGCACGCTCTGCTGCAGACGGGTGCGCACATCGAACAGCTCATTGCCGCCGATGTCGCGGGCACCGGTCAGGCCCCGCCGGAGCACCGTCGCCAGCGCCGATCGCGCGACGACCGCCACGGGCAGCGAGCGCACCCGGCCGATCTCCTCGATCGCGCTCACGACGTCCTCGTCGGGCAGCACCACGATCGCGCCGCTGAAGCGGACGCGCGCCGCGCGCGCCAGCACGCGGGCCCCCGCGACCAGGTCGGCGATCGGAGAGCCCTCGACGCCCTCACCGATCAGCTCGCCGCGTCGCAGTCGCACGGGACCACCGAGATCCNCACTGAGCAGGGCGTAGAGGCCGCTGGGTCCCAGCACGATGTGATCGACCTTCAGCGACGGATCACGCGCGTCGACGGCGACGTCATGCCACACCGTGTATCCCATGCCCAGGTCGCCGATGACACGCGCGCTGGCCTCTTCGGCGAGGGCGTCCGCGAGCATCCGCTTCAGCTCGCGCGGGGCCGCGCGCACCAGCGCCGGGTCGTAGGGGTCGGGCACCTCGGTGCCGCGTCCCGCCCACTCGCGGATGAGATCGAGGTAGCGCTCTCGACGCCACCCCCCGGGCTGGCCGAACGAGCGCGCGCGTGGGCGGGTGTCGGCCGGTCGCGACGGCGGACGCCAGCTCGTACCGGCGCCGCTGCCGTCGGCGCCTTCCGGACCGTAGGAGGGCGCCGAGGCGCCGAAGCCGTGACCGCGGTCGTAGGCGGTGCGCGCCTCCGGTGTGCCGACGAGCTCCCACGCGCGCTGCACCTGCACGAAGAGCGCGGCATCTCCGCCCGTGTCGGGATGGGTCTGACGCAGCCGCAGGCGGTACGCCTTGCGGAGCTCTTCGCCGTCGGCATCCGCGGTGACTCCGAGCACCTCGTAGGCGGACGCGGAAAGGGGACTGTCGAACACGGGACCTCTCAGCGCTTCTCGGTGCGACGGGCGTACGCCGCGGCGCTGCGGCTGGACAGCGCGAGCAGCACGAGGATGTCGAGCGCCAGCGCAGGCAGGGTCGTGAACAGCGTGATCTCCTGATCGCGCGCCCACCAGCTCGCGAAGGCGCTGGCGATGGACAGGGTGGCGACGGTCATCACGGCGACGCGTGCGAGGTTGCTGCCGAAGAACAGAAGGATCACGCACACGAGCTGGATCACCACGGCGGCGCCGAGGACGACGAGCAGGACGGCGAGTGAGGCGTCAGCCAGATCGGGGGTGGCATCGATGCCGTCGAGGTCGAGCACGACCGCGCTCGCATAGCTCTTCCAGTTCACCGCCACCTCGACCATCGAGCCGATCCCGACCAGCGCGCTCAGCAGCACCAGAGCGGCGCCGGTCACCGTCGTGGACGGCCGCGACATGGCCGGGTCGTGGGCGATCGGCTGCAGGAGCCGGGTCACCGGTTCATACGACGGTCGCCGTTCGGGCCGCACGTTCCGCTCCTCGCTCATACCACGGCCTCCTCGGAGACGTGCACCCCGCGCACGTCGACCACGGGCAGGTCACCGTCGGTGCGGATGCTGTCGCCGCCGCCGTTGCGGGCGTGGTACCCGGTGGAGAAGTCGGCGATCACGTCCACGCGCACGGCGGGCTCTCCGGCGCGGAGGGTCGCGACGATGTGATCGCGCTCGACGTCGGTGTCGGCGTCGATGCGGTGGGTGACCTGCAGGGTGAACAGCGACAGGCCCACCGAGGTGTCGAACGTGCCCGCAGCCAACCAGTCGACGCGCCGGCCTCCCGGCAGCAGCCAGCCGTCCGGGCACTTCCAGAAGCGCACGTGGTGGCGCTGCGCCGGGTTGCCGTCGACCTCCTGCTGGTAGGCGAAGTCCTGTTGGCGACCGAAGAGGAACAGGGGGCTCACCGGAGCCTCGTGATAGCTGCGGCGGCGCAGGGTCGAGGTCACGATGCGCCACGACGACGCGAAGGTGACGGGATCTGCCTTCGTCCACCCCGATGCCCGCATCGCTCGCTCGATCTGCGCGCCCTCTCCCAGAAAGGCGAGGTTGACCGGATCGCCGAGAAGGCCGTCACTCGTGCGCGCACGTCCGATGAAGTAGTCGGGCACGTAGATCGTCGTGAGGATCCGATGCAGTCGGGGCAGGACGAGGTAGGCCAGCAGCAACCAGAACAGCAGGAAGCCGAGAATGCCCCACCATCCGACCGTCAAGCTCTCGGTGAAGCCCAGATAGGCGAGCCAGATGGCCGCCAGGCCCGCGAAGACGAAGAAGAACTGGTCGATCGCGACGCCGATCGACCATCTGCGCGAAGACCGGGTCCGGCTCATCACGGTTCCCACAGCGCCAGCGGCGGCTCCCACGCGAGCGCCCGCTGTTCCAGCCCATCCTCGAGGTCGTCGAACGCGGCCGGATGCCAGTGCGGGTCGCGGTCCTTGTCGACCAGCTGCGCGCGAATGCCCTCGGGCAGGTCGGGCTGGGTCTGGGCGAACCACAGCACGAGCCCGTACTCCTGCGCGAGCGCGGCGCGGAGATCCGGCAGCCGCCGGGCAGCGCGCACGGCGGCGAGCGTCACGGTCAGCGCGGTCGGCGCGAGTGTCGAGAGCGCGTCGGCGGTGGCGACGGCATCCGGCTCGGGCCGCTCACGCAGCCGCGCGATGATCTCAGCGACGGTGTCGGCGGCGAAGGCATCGTCGATCCACGAACGGGCTGCGACGAGCCGCGACGGCCCCGGCGTCTCGTCGAACAGCAGCACGATCTCGGCCGGGGTCGCCGGATCGGCACGATCGGCGAGCGCGGCGCGGAGGTCTCCGATCCGCTCGCTCGGCACCAGCGCATCGGCGAAGCCGGCGGCGAGGGCGTCCGCGGCATCCATCGACTCACCGGTGAGCGCGAGATACTCGCCGAGCCGTCCGGGCGCGTGCGCAAGCAGCCACGAGCCGCCGACGTCCGGGGTGAAGCCGATGCGCGTCTCGGGCATGGCCAGCCGCGAGCGCTCGGTGACGACGCGGACCGCCGCATGGCCGGCCAGCCCGATGCCGCCGCCCATCGTCACGCCGTCGGCGACGACGACGACCGGTTTCGCATACGTGGCGATCCGGAGATTCAGGGCGTACTCGGCGCGGAAGAAGTGCGCCGTCTCCTCGACGCGTCCCGCGAGGATCCACTCGCGAAGGCTCCGCACGTCTCCCCCGGCGCACAGGCCGCGCTCGCCCGCGCCGTCGAGGAGCACCACCTCGATGTCGGCGTCGTGCTCCCAGCGATCCAGGGCAGCCGAGATGATCTCGATCATGCCCAGGTCGAGTGCGTTGATGGCCCGTGGACGGTTCAGGGTCAGGTGGCCCACTCCCCGGACGGTGCGGACCAGCACGGTGGGTTCGGCGGCATCGCTCACTCTCGCAACGTTACCCGCGCCGTCGGTATCGGCGCCGCCCGCGCGGGCGCAAGGCCCGCGCGGGCCGATCGGGCAGGATGGAGACGGCGGCCGACGACGGCCGGTGCTGACGAGAGGACGACGATGCCCGAAGGACACCTCCTCGAGTTCCGTGGGGTCACGAAGACATTCGGCGCGATTCGCGCCGTCGACGACTTCACCGCCCGCGTCGAGCCCGGACGCGTGACGGGATTTCTCGGCCCCAACGGCGCGGGCAAGACGACGTCGTTGCGCATCCTGCTCGCGCTTGTGCGCGCCACCTCCGGCACCGCCACCATCGGCGGCCGGCGGTACTCGGAGCTGCGCCATCCGCTGCAGACCGTCGGCGCCGCACTCGAGGCCTCCAGCTTCCATCCCGGGCGCACCGCCGCCGGTCACCTCACCGTCGCCGCACACGCGGCGGGGCTCCCCCGCGCACGAGTGGACGACGTCCTGGGCCTCGTGGGGCTCGCCGACGCTGCCGGCCGCAAGGTGGGCGGCTTCTCGCTCGGTATGCGACAGCGCCTCAGCCTGGCCTACACGCTGCTCGGAGACCCCGGCGTGCTGGTGCTCGACGAGCCCGCGAACGGTCTGGACCCCGAGGGGATCAAGTGGCTGCGCGGCTTCCTCGGCCAACTGGCCGGCGAAGGACGCACGGTGCTCGTGTCGTCGCACATGCTCGCCGAGGTGCAGCAGACGGTGTCGGCACTGCTGGTCATCTCCCGCGGCCGACTCGTCTACGAGGGCGATATCGGCGACCTCGTCGCCGCGGACGACGTGGCGACGATCATCGATGCCCCCGACCGCACCGCCCTGGCGAATGCTCTCGATGCCGCAGGCATCGCGTACACGCCCCTGCGCTCGGGCTTCTCCGTGCGCGGCGCCGAGCCCGCGCGACTCGGCGCCATCGCCGCGGCCGCGGGAGTCGCCCTGTCGCATCTGCAGCGGCGTGGCCCGGTGCTGGAGGAGGTGTTCCTCGAGCTGGTGAACGGCACGCGTGTCCAGGCGCCGGCGGCGCCGGCGTCATCCCCGGTGAACGACCTCCCCGCGCCGCTCGCGGCCGCTGCCGCGCCCGTCACGACCTCGCCCGAAGACCCGGAGCCGGGCGTCGAGGACGCCGAGTACATCCACGCCGTCGAGGACGACCCGAACGATACGGTCGCCGCCGAGGAAGGAGATGTGCGATGAGTCTCGTCAACGCGTCCCGGTCGGAGCTCACGAAGCAGTTCACCACGGCGATGTGGTGGATTCTCGCCGTCGTTCTGCTCGCCTACGTCGGGGTGACCGCGGGCGGCCTGTCCGCCGTCTTCGGTGCGGTCGCCAGCGGGACGCTGCCGGGCAGCTCGACCAGCGGTGCCGAGATGTCGCCGACGATGCTGCCTCCGCTCATCTACAGCCTCGCCACCTCCGTCGGCTACGTGTTCCCCCTGCTCATCGGCACCCTCCTGGTGACCAACGAGTTCCGGCACAAGACGCTGACGCCGACGTTCCTGGCCACGCCGCGGCGAGGGATCGCCCTCGGCGGCAAGCTGACCGCGGGTGTCGTCATGGGCCTGCTCTACGCCGGCGTCGCGCTCGTCGCGGCGGTCGGGATCGGCGCGGCGGCACTCGCCGCGTTCGGCGTCGACACGCGGCTGGGCGAGAGCGACACCTGGGCGATGATCGGGCGCATCGTGGCGAGTTTCGTTCTGTGGACGCTGATCGGCGTCGGCGTCGGCACCCTCGTGCGCAATCAAGTCGCCGCCGTCGTCGGCGTGCTGGCGTTCACGCAGTTCGTCGAGCCCATCGCGCGAACTGTGTCAACGCTGGTCGAGGGCCTGTCGGGTGTCACCGCCTACCTACCGGGTGCGGCCTCGGACGCCCTGGTCGGCACCAGCATCTACGCGACGATGGGCGCCGGCGGGGCCGTCCCTCTCGCGTGGTGGGGCGGAGGCATGGTCTTGCTCGGCTACGCCGTGGTGTTCGTCGGCCTCGGCTATCTGACGAGCTGGCGGCGCGACGTCGCCTGACCCGCCGTCAGGAGTCGGCGAGTTCGACGACGTCCGACGCGTCGTCGCCGTCCAGACGCAATGCCTGGACGAGCGCGACCCCGTGACGAGTCGTCAGCACGAGGCGCTCGAACTCGGCATCGTCGGAGAGATCGACGACCACCGCCGGGCGACGACGGCGCACCAGGACGAAATCGTTGCCGCTCGCGGAGCGCCAGGTTCCCATCGCGACGGTGCCCCGCACCTGCGTGCCGGGGCTGGGCACTCCGCGCAGCCAGGTCCAGGCGTCGTCGGTCAGCTGCACCCGGAGGATGTGAGACCTGTCGACGCGCACGCTCTCCGATCGCCGCGACAGGGCGCGTTCGACGCCCGACAGCACGACCTCGAGCTGCGTCGAATCGAGCAGCAGGGTCACCATGACTTCAGTCTGCCAGCGTCACCATGTGCGGATGCTCACAGCCCCGCAACGATCCGGTCTCGGCGCGGGCGATATCGTGGAACGTCGGCGACGATGCGCCGGCGTCACCCGACACGGAGTCTCCCGATGCCTCGATTCGATCTCGATCTCCCCGCTCTGGAAGCCTTTCGTCCCGCGGTGCGCGAGCCCGTCGACTTCGACGAGTTCTGGGCGCGGACGATCGCACAGTCGCGCGCGGCCGGAGGCGAGATCGTGGTCGAGCCCGTGGAGACCGTGCTGAGCACCATCGATGTCTTCGACGTGACGTTCCCGGGGTTCGCCGGCGAACCCGTCAAGGCGTGGCTGCACACGCCCCGACGTGCCGACGCTGCCGCTGCGCTGCCCACCGTCATCGAGTTCAACGGTTACGGCGGAGGTCGCGGGCTTCCGACCGAACGGCTCGGCTGGGCCTCGGCCGGCTACGCGCATCTGTTCATGGACACGCGTGGGCAGGGATCCACCTGGGGAGCTCCGGGATCGACACCGGATCCGCACGGCACCGGGCCCTCGACCAACGGCTACATGACTCGCGGCATCGAATCGCCCGAGGACTACTACTACCGCCGCGTGTTCACCGACGCCGTGCGCCTCGTCGACGCCGCTCGCACCCTTCCGGTCGTGGATGCCGCGCGCATCGCCGTGACCGGCGGCAGCCAGGGCGGCGGCATCACGTTGGCCGCGGCGGCACTGAGCGAGGGACTCGTCGCGGTCATGCCCGACGTGCCCTTCCTCTGCCATTTCGAACGCGCGATCGGGATGACCGACCGCGAGCCGTACCACGAAGTGGTGCGCTACCTCTCGGTGCACCGCGGTGCCACGCAACGGGTGCTCGACACGCTCTCCTACTTCGACGGCGTGAACTTCGCGCGCCGTCTGAGTGCGCCCGCCCTGTTCTCGGTCGGCCTGCTCGACCCGGTGTGCCCGCCCTCGACCGTCTACGCGGCCTACAACCACGTCGAGCGGAATGACAAGCAGATCCGCGTCTACGACTTCAACGAGCACGAGGGCGGTCAGGCGTTCCAGTGGGAGGAGCAGGCGCGCTTCCTCGCGCAGATCCTCGGCTGAACGGAGAGCGCGGATCGCGCGTCAGAGGTGGAACTCGTCCGTGGCGTGCGGCAGCGGAAAGTTCGACACCGCCGTGATGAGCCCCTCCACGGTCTGCTCCCGCGCCACCGCGCTCACGCCGAGACCCACCTTCCGGGCATCCTTCGCGGTGCGCGGTCCGATGGCGGCGATCACGGTGGTGTCGGGGATCTCGGGGAACTGCAGCCGCACCTGCTCGGCGACCGAGCCGCTGGTGACGAGAATCGCGTTGATGCGGCCGCTGGCGACGTCGTGCGCGATCCGCTCCGTCACCGGCACCCCGACCGTGCGGTAGGCGACGACGCTGCGCACGTCGTGTCCCGCTTCGGTGAGGCGGCGCGTGAGCACCGGCTTGGCGATCTCGCTGCGCAGCGTCAGGATGCGCCGCGCTGCCGGCTCGAGCTCGATCAGCTGCGAGGCCATTCCCGCCGCGGAGTTGTCCTCGTCGGGGACGAGGTCGACGCGATAGCCGACGGCGGCCAGTGCGGCGGCGGTGGTCTCACCGACGGCCGCCACCCGCGTCGTGGCGGGAATGACGGCGCGATAGGCGTAGAGGACGTCCACCGTGGTGGCACTTGTCAGGGTCACCCAGTCGAACGCGCCGGCGGCGAGATCGGCGAGAGCCTGCTCCAGCGTGGCCTGATCGGTCGAGGGAGCGAAGTTGATGAGCGGGGCGATGACCGGCACGGCGCCCTGCACCCGCAGCGTCGCCGCGACGGAGTCCCCCCAGGGACCCCCGCGCGGAACGAGCACACGCCACCCCTTCAGGGGCTTGGCGGCGTGCGGGTCAGGAATCATGCTCGACTTTCGTGATGCTCAGTCGGGACGCACGGTTTCGCGCATCCGGCAACGACGTTCGTGCACGCGCGAACGCGATGGCTGCGCGGCTCGGGTCGTCGTTGCCGGCAGCTTGCGCACCATTGCCGCTGCCTGAGACACGAGCATACCCCGGGCGACGCACAGCTCGGACACGGGGTTGACAGTGCCCGCGGCAGGTGTCAGAACACGCGCGAGCGGGCCCGACCACGGCTCAGCGCGTGTAGGCGCGGACCATCCCCCAGACGGCCAGTCCCACCGCCGCCGCCGCACCGAGCACGGCGAGCGAGGCCTGCGTGGGGTTGCGCCGTGCGTAACGACGCGCGTCGGCGATCCGACGATCGGTGGCCTGCGCGACGCGCTTGGGCACATTCGCCTTGACCTCGATCGCCGCCAGAGCGGCCTTCAACTCGGCACGGGCACTCTCCACCGGGTCGGTGATGCCGAGGGCGACGGCGGTGCGCGGAATCGGCTGGTCAGAACTCATCGGCCACGTCCTTCACGATGCGCGCGTCGACCTTCACGGCGTCGACGGGGTTGGTCGAACGACTCAAATGCTTGAAACGCAGGAGCCCCAGCCACGCGAAGACGGCGGCTCCGACGAGCGCGATCACGACCACGATGAGGCTGGCGAGCCAGGCCGGCATCCACGAGGACAGTCCGATGATGGCGAAGGCGGCCAGCGCGGGCAGAGACCAGAAGAGGAAGAACAGGGCGACGATGAACCAGACGCCGCCCATGCCGGCATCCTTGCCCGCCTTCTTGGCCCAGTTCTTCGCCGAGTCGATCTCGGCGACCACCAGGTTGCGGACGAGCTCCGGCACCTCGCCGACCAGTGTCAGCAGGCTGTCGTCGGCGCGGTCGCGGAATCCCCGAGGCGTCGCCATGTCAGTCGTCCGCTGCCTTCTTGGCCGCGGTCTTCGCGTCCGCGACGGCCTTGTCAGCGGCCTTCTTGACCTCGGCGGCGGTCTTCTCCGCCCCGCGCGCGACGTCGTCCGCCGAGGCCCGACCGGCACGGATCGCCGAGTCGAGCTTCTGTCCCGGCGTGCCGCTGCGGCTCGCCGCGCGCGTGACCTTGACCGCTCCGTCCCACAGGGCGCTCGGCAGAGCCAGGGCGGCGCTCTTGCCGAGCTCCTTCACGGTAGCGACCTGCTTCTGCACCGGTGCGGTGTTCCAGAGCTTGAGGTAGCCCGCCTTGATCTGCTCGTAGCGCTCGCGGCCGGCGCGCGACCCGAGCACGTAGCCCGCGGCGAGTCCCACGACGATGCCGATCTTGCCCTTCATGGCGTCTCCTCACGTCCGTGCCGGGAGTGCTTCGTGACTCCAGGGTAGTCGCAATATTCCGATTCCGGCATCCTCCGGTCACGGGGCTGTCCCTGACGGGAGGCGTGTGCTAGGAGCGCGTCCACAGCACGTCGTGGCGGACGCGCTCGACCTCGGCGAGGGTGTCCGCGACGATGCCGGACACGCCGCCGCCGGCAAGGTCCTCGCCCACCGCGATGAGGCCACCGTGCCGGCGGCCGATCGCCGCGCGGGTCGCCGCACTGCGCTCGGCGTGCCCGAGCACGGAGGCGGGCGGGGCCAGGCGCGCCTGTCGATGCGTCGCCGCGCGAACATGCCCGATTCCGGGCCACAACCTCGTCACGTCGGCGGCGGCGCGCGCGACGATCTCCGTCGCATCGTCCGTCGGCGACGCGTCGAGGGTCACACGAAACACACGCCGGTCGGGCCCGGCCTGGGCGTGCACACCCGACCACGCCGAGCCGACGTCGATCACGGATGCCGCCGCCATCGCGCCCGGCACGGGATAGATCGTCGAGGGGCCGTCGGAGGCGGCGGTCCCGGCATCCATGACGAGGGTCACGACGTCGCGCACCGGCAGCGGCGCCACCTCGAGGACGATGCCGTGCTCACGCAGGAGAGCGGCACCGCTCGCCGCTCCGCCGGCGAGCACCACGATGTCCGCGGCCAGCGGCTCCGCGGACTCTTGCGCGGAGGAAAGCTCGGCCTCGTCCCGCAGGTCCGCGGGGTCCAGATGCACCAGCCAGCCGTCCGGCGTTCGCGTCAGGCCCCGTGCGCGGTGGTTCACCCGCAGGTCGGCGTCGAGCAGCAGCAGTCGCTCGGTGAGCGCCGTGACCAGCTGTGTCAGCCCACCTCGCAACCGCGCCCGGCGCGGACCTCTCGTCGCGGCGTCGTCGGGCAGCAGTTGGCCGACCGCGCCGGCGAGCGAGCCCGCGCGGGTCAGCGCGGCGCTGAGGCCCGGAACGGCGAGGTCCACATCGATCTGGTCGGGATCGACACCCCAGGTGCCGAGAGTGAGGGGGGCGACGAGACGCTCACGCAGGCGCGCGCCCATGCGTGAGCGCACGAGCGCACCCAGGCTGCGCTCACGACCGATGGTCAACGGAGGCCGCAACCGATCGAGGTAGGCCCGCCACACCCCCCGACCCCCCACGAGGGCGCGCACCGGTTCGGCCCACACGTTGGCCGGGATGCCGGCCCGATTCGGTGGCAGCGTGACCACGCGTGGGCCACCGGGGGTGGCGAGCGCCACTGCGACCGACCCGTCGCGCGCCGGCTCCACCTCGCTACGCAGTTCCAGCTCATCGAGCAGCCCCGCGAGCGCGGACGCCGAGAGCGAGAACGCTTCGGGGGCCAGATCGACGGTGATGCCGTCCAGCTCGTCCGTCTCGATCCGGCCGCCGAGCCGGGGCTGCTGTTCGATGAGCGTGACGGGCATGCCGATGCGAGCGCACTCCCACGCGGCGACCAGACCTGCGATCCCCCCACCGATCACCACGACGCGGGTGGTGCGGGCACGGTCGGCGAGGTCGGCTGCAGGCTTGTCGGACACGCCCCCATCCTTTCACCGCGTCGTGGAGAGGGGCCGGAAGGGAGGTGGCGCCTCGCACCTAGAGTGGAGCCGTGCGGCTCACCTACTTCGGCGGACCGGCGTGGGATGCCGGGCCTCTTCCGGCGCGCGGTCGCGGGCAGGAGAGCCTGCTGTTCCGTCTCGCGGTCGATGCGGGCGCCGCGGTGTCCGTGCGGGCACTGGCGGACGACCTCTGGCCGGTCGATGCGCCTGACGATCCGCGCGCCGCGGTGCAGTCCCTCGTCTCGCGTCTGCGCCGCGCCCTCGGCTCGGCGACGATCGAGGCGGTGTCCGGCGGCTACCGTCTGACGCTCGGCCGGGAAGAGATCGACCTGACCCGCTTCCAGGACCTCGTGGCGGCGGCCCGCCGTGAGGACGACCCCGAACGAGCCGCGGCGCTGGCGCGCAACGCGCTCGATCTCTGGACGGCGGACCCCTGGGTGCCGGGCGACTTCGACTGGGCGCGGCGCGATCTGCTCGAAGACCGCGCGCACGCGCAGCGGATCGCGGGTCCGCACGGCGCGCCCACGGTGGGGGCTGTGGACGACACGCGCATTCCGGCAGCCTTGACGGCGCTGATCGGGCGAGCCGACGAGATCGCCCTTGCCGAGGCTCAGCTGACCGATGAGCGGCTGCTCACCCTGATCGGTCCCGGCGGTGCGGGAAAGACAACTCTCGCACTGGAGCTCGCCCGCCGTCACGCGCCCGCGGTGTTCGTCGAGCTGGCACCGGCCGACGCGGGGGGCGTCTGGGATGCCGTCGCCACCGCTCTCGGACGCGGCGTCCGCCTGTCCGACGGCACTGTCGGGCAGGCCCAGGGCTCCCGCGAGCGTGCCCTCGCCGCCCTCGCCGGCCGGCCCCTGCTGCTCGTGCTCGACAACGCCGAGCACGTCGTGAGCGACGCCGCCCAGGTGGCGACCGATGCTTTGCGGGTGGCACCGGCGCTGCGACTGCTGGCCACGAGCCGCGAACCGCTGGGCGTTCCTGGCGAGGCATTCGTCACGGTGGGATCCCTGCCGGAGGGCGATGCCGTGGCCTTGCTGGCCGCGCGCATCCGCGCCGCCCGCGGGCACGCGCCGGACGCCGGCGAGACGGAGGCCGTCGCCCGCATCGCACGGCGCCTGGACGGCCTGCCGCTGGCACTCGAGCTCGCCGGGGCGAAGGCACGGGTGCTGTCGATCGCCGAGATCGAGGACGGCCTCGCGGATCGATTCGCGCTTCTGGACCGAGGACCGCGCACGGCGGAGCCGCGGCACCAGACACTGCGGGCTGTCATCGACTGGAGCTGGAGCCTGCTCGACGACGCGCAGCGGGACGCGCTGCTCGCGTTGGCCGTCTTCCCCGACGGCATCTCCTCCGCGGACCTGGCCGAGGTCACGGCGGCGTTCGGGCTTCCCGAGACGGCGATCGACGACCTCGTCGAGCGTTCACTCGTGCAGCGCTCCCGCGGCCGCTACCGCCTGCTGGAGACCGTGCGCGAGTACGGACTGGACGCGCTCCACCGATCGGGCAGGCTGGAGGACGCTCGCGGACGCCAGGCCGCCGTGATGGCGCAGCTCGCACTCGCGCAGGACCGGGCGCTGCGGACCCCGGCCGCCCGGCCGGCCATCGCCTGGTTCGACGCCAACGAGGAGAACCTCGCTGCCGCGACCCGCTTCTCCGTCGGTCACGGCGAGCTCGAGGTGCGTCTGGCGCGGGCGCAGCTGTGGATCTGGCAGCTGCGCGAGCGGTTCGATCTGCTAACGTCCGTTCTGAACGCCACCGCGACCCCCGCCGACGCCCTCGCCAGCGAGGCGGATGTCGTGGTGGCGGCCATGGCGATGCTGATGCGCACGATGCTCGATCCGACGACCACGCACCTGTCCGCGCAGAGCGTGGCGCGCATCGCCGCGGCCGCGCAGAGGTACGACTCGGAGCTCGCGGCCATCCTCCCCGTCGTCCTGCGCGGGGCGCTGCGCGCCCGCCAGGATCGGCGCGGAGACGAACCGTGGTCGACGTACCTGCGGCTGGATGAGAGCGATCTGACGGACGGCCCCGCCTGGAGCCGGGCGTTCGCTGCGGTCATGAACGCGGCCACCGCGCAGAACAACGGTGACATCGAGGGGCTCGGCGACGCCAGCGGCCGCGCGCTGGATGCCTTCCGGCACCTCGGCGATGCGTGGGGCACGGCTCTGGCCAGCCAGATGCGATCGGAGTGGCTCATGCTGCAGGGGCGCCTGGAGGAGTCGCTGCGCATCGCGGACGAGTCGACGCAGGCGCTCGAGGGTCTGACCTCGGTCAGCGATCTGCTGCAGCAGCAGGCGCTCTCCGTGTCGATCCTGCTCCGTCTCGGTCGCGAGAGCGAGGCCCGGCAGCGCGTCGACCAGATGCTCGCCCGCGCGCGGGCCGACGGCTCCGAACGAGCCGTCGCCCAGGCCGCCGCGACGGCAGCCGCGCTCGAGCTGGTGCGCGGCGACGGCGCCGCCGCCCTGCGCGAGCTGGAGCGTGCCGGCAGCCTCGAACAGCAGCAGGCACTGGCGGGCTTTCCCGCACAGGTCGCCGCGTGGCAGGAGAGCAAGCGCGCGCTCGCGCTGCTGCTCACCGGAGACGCGGCGGGGGCCGCGGACGCCCTGCGACGGGCCGCGCCGGTCGCCGTCCGCACGGGCGATCAACCGATCATGTCGGACGTCGCGGTCGCTTTCGCCCGCTGGTTCCTGGCCGCGGATCGCCTGAGCGATGCGGCGGCGGCACTCGCCGAGGCCGACCGGCTGCGGGGGCGCGCCGACCTCAGCGACCCGATCGCCCTGTCCGTGCGCGATGCGGTGAGCGCCGCCGGACGGGATGCCGCGGCATCCGATCCGGCGGAGCTCACCGCACTCGTCGATCGTCTGGACGAGCGCTAGGCCTTCCGCATGTACGCCCGCACCGTGAGCGGCGCGAAGACGAGGACGATGACGGCGGCGCCCAAGAGCGAGGCCCAGAAGTCCCCCGCGATGACCCCCGTGTTCGCGAGATCGCGCACCGCGGTCACGAGGTGAGAGATCGGGTTCACACTCGCGAACCAGGCGAGCGGTGCGGGCAGCGAGTCGATCGGCACGTACGCGTTCGACAGGAATGTGAGCGGGAAAAGGATGAGCATCGAGATGCCCTGCACGCTGGATGCCGTGCGAGCGATGACGCCGAAGAACGCGAAGATCCAGCTGATGGCCCACGAGCAGGCGATGACGAGCAGTCCGGCCGCGACGACCGCGCCGAAGCCGCCCGCCGGGTGGTAGCCCATGAGGAAGCCGACGACGAACGTGATGGAGGTCGCGATCGCATAACGCAGCGTGTCGGCCAGCAGCGCGCCCGACAGCGGAGCGATGCGTGCGATCGGCAGCGACCGGAAGCGGTCGAACACACCCTTGTCCATGTCTTCACGCAACTGCGTGCCGGTCACGACCGAGGTCGTGATGACGGTCTGCACGAGAATGCCCGGAATCAACGCCGGAAGGTAGCTCTCGACGTTTCCGGCGATCGCGCCGCCGAAGATGTACGCGAACATCAGCGTGAAGATGATCGGCTGCACCGTCACATCGACGAGCTGCTCGGGCGTGCGACGGATCTTCACCAACCCGCGATACGCCATCGTCAGCGTGTTCTCGACGGTCTGGCGCAGGCTCGTGCGGTTGGAGAGCCGGCGCTCGGATGCCGGGGTGATGGGCGTCAGATCGATGCGGGTCGGGGCGATGGCGCTCATGCGTGGACCTCCTCTGAGGCGGCGTCGGCAGACGCGGAGTCGGGGGCCGCGGCATCCGCCGGTCGGCCGGTGATGGTCAGGAACACCTCATCGAGCGTCGGCTTCTGCACGCTCATCTCGGTGAGGTGGATGCCGGCCTCGCGCAGGGTGATCAGCAGATCGGTGACACGGTCGGGGTCGGACATCGGCGCGGTGATGCGCGCCGCCTCGGGCGAGAGGGTGCCGCGCACCCCCAGCACCTGCGCGATCGCGCGCAGGGCGTCATCCACGTCGGCGGGATCGGACATCCGCAGGATCAGCGACGACGTGCCCACCGAGGCCTTGAGGTCGTCGGCCGTGCCCTCGGCGACCACGCGGCCGTGATCGATGACGGCGATGCGGTCGGCGAGCTGATCCGCCTCATCGAGGTACTGCGTCGTGAGCAGCACGGTGGAGCCGGTCGCGACGAGCTCGCGGATCGTGTCCCACATCTGCCCGCGCGTGCGCGGGTCGAGACCCGTGGTGGGTTCGTCGAGGAAGATGAGCGGAGGCTGGGCCAGAAGCGATGCGGCGAGATCCAGTCGACGCCGCATGCCGCCCGAGAACTTCTTCAAGGGCCGCCGCGCGGCATCCGTCAAGGAGAAGCGCTCGAGGAGGTCCTCGGCCTTGCGCTTCGCCTCGTTGCGCGTCAGGCCCAGGAGCCGACCGAAGATCATCAGGTTCTCCGTCGCCGACAGCGTCTCATCGACCGACGCGAACTGCCCGGTGACGCCGATCAGCTGACGGACGACGTTCGGCTCCCGCGAGACGTCGTGGCCGAAGATCTCGGCGCGACCGGCGTCGGGACGCATCAGCGTCGCGAGCATGTTGATGGTGGTGGTCTTGCCGGCCCCGTTCGGACCGAGCACGCCGTAGACCGTGCCGGCGTCGACGGCCAGGTCGACGCCGTCGACAGCGCGGTTGTCGCCGAAGACCTTCACGAGGCCCTCCGCGCGCACCGCGAGGGTGGATGGTGAGGTGGAAGTGGTCATGGCATCCACTGTGCGCCGGGCGCACTGTCGCACCCCTGTCACGCGGGCGACGGCGCTGTCACCGTGCTGTCACGGCGGGTCTGCGGGTGACACACTCGAGGGATGAGCCTGCACATCACCGACGACCCCGCCGCCGACACCCTGCTCACCGAGAACCCGCTGGCGCTGCTGATCGGCATGCTCCTCGACCAGCAGGTCGCCATGGAGACCGCGTTCAGCGGTCCGCTGAAGATCGAGGAGCGCATCGGCGCGGTGGATGCCGCGACCATCGCCGGCTACGATCCCGATGCCCTCGTCGCCGCCTTCCAGCAGTCGCCCGCGGTGCACCGCTACCCCGGGTCGATGGCCGGTCGCGTCCAGACCCTCTGCCGCACGCTCGAGCAGGAGTGGGGCGGCGATGCCGCGGCCCTGTGGACCGAAGGCGACCCGGACGGGCCGACCGTGTTGAAGCGCCTCAAGGCGCTGCCCGGCTTCGGCGAGCAGAAGGCCAAGATCTTCCTCGCGCTGCTCGGCAAGCAGTACGGCTTCACCGGCGCCGGCTGGCGTGAGGCCGCGGGCGCCTACGGCGAGGACGGCTCGTTCCACTCCGTCGCCGACATCGTCTCGCCCGAGTCGCTCGCCAAGGTCCGCGAGTTCAAGAAGGCGGCGAAAGCCGCAGCGACGTCCGCGAAGGGCTGAGGCCTTTCGACTCGTCGCGCCGCTCCTCGCTCAACGACGGGAGTTGCGCTCTCACCGGTCGTCGAACGAGCGCGGCGAGTCGAAACGTGACCGGCTCAGCCCTGCACGAACAGGTAACCGCGCTCGTCGTCGAAGCCACCGATGACGAGGCCGCGCCCGTAGTGGGACAGCATCTCCTCGCGCACGCGCAGACGCCACGCCGCCGCCTCGGCCGGATGTGCGCGGCGCAGGGCCTCGATGTCCTCGGGGATCTGGACGGTCGCGACGACGTCCGCGGCATCCGGGTCTCGTACGGGAGCCGACGCGAGGGCCCACGAGACCAGCAGCCGGTCGCTGTCGACGCCCTGACCGTTCTGGTCGAGTTCGGCGCCGTCGTAGACCGAGCCGTACTGGTCGACGAGATACTCCACGAAACGCACGCCGATCGTCTTGGCGTTGAAGTGGGCATTGCGGCGCACGAGCGGGTCGAACGTCCAGGTGACGGTGCCGATGTCGCGCGCGATGGCCCACTGACGCTGCTGCTGCTTGAGCAGGCGCCCGAACCCGCGGCGCTGGTACTCCGGCAGCACACCCGTCACGTGGGAGTGCATCGCATGCCGCTCCGGCGGCGAGAAGAAGGCGATGGACGCTCCGACGATGCGCTCACCGTCGTAGAGGCCGACCACGTAGTTGCCCGAGTACTGCAGCGCCCGCATGAGCGGCGCGGGCATGGGGTCTCGTCCGCCCCAGATCTCTACGATCACCCGATGGGCGGCGAAGATCTCGTCGAGCGTGTCGAGGTCGCGGATGCTGAGCGTGGACTCGGGTGCGCCGGATGCCATGCCTCCACGGTAGCCGGTCTCTCGCGCTGCGCCGCGTGCCCCTGACCGCGAGACACGCGCGGCGCACCGAAACACCGGTGCACAACGCGCGTCTCGGTGCGTGGTCGGTGTCTCGCGGACCCGAGACGCGGGGCGACGCGGCGGCGCGGGGCGACGCGGGGCGGCGCGGCGCGACGCGGGGGATGCCGAGGCTCAGGCGCCCCGCAGCCGCGAGCCGAGATAGCCGACGAGCTCGTCGAGCGCGATACGCTCCTGCGCCATCGTGTCGCGATCGCGCACGGTCACGGCGCGATCATCGAGCGAGTCGAAGTCGACGGTGACACAGAACGGCGTACCGATCTCGTCCTGGCGGCGGTAGCGGCGGCCGATGGCGCCGGCGTCGTCGAAGTCGACGTTCCACCCCTGTGCCCGCAGATCGTCGGCGACCTCGCGTGCCAGCGGCGACAGGCGCTCGTTGCGCGACAGCGGCAGCACGGCCACCTTGACCGGCGCCAGGCGCGGGTCCAGCGCGAGCACGGTGCGGGTGTCGGTGCCGCCCTTGGCGTTGGGCACCTCCTCCTCGCGATACGCGTCGACGAGGAAGGCCATCATCGCGCGGGTGAGGCCGAAGGACGGCTCGATGACGAAGGGCGTGTACTTCTCACCCGAGGCCTGGTCGAAGAAGGTGAGCGACTGGCCCGATGCGTCGGAGTGGCTCTTCAGGTCGTAGTCGGTGCGGTTGGCGACACCCATCAGCTCGCCCCACTCCTTGCCGGGGAAGCCGAAGCGGTACTCCACGTCGATCGTGCCGGCGGAGTAGTGCGCGCGGTCCTCCTCGGGAACGTCGAACCGCTTCATGTTCGCCGGATCGACACCGAGGTCGACGAACCAGTTCCAGCACGCCTCCACCCAGTGCTCGAACCACTCCTGCGCCTCGGCGGGCGGCGTGAAGTACTCGATCTCCATCTGCTCGAACTCGCGGGTGCGGAAGATGAAGTTGCCGGGGGTGATCTCGTTGCGGAAGGCCTTGCCGACCTGGCCCACACCGAACGGGGGCTTGCGGCGCGAGGCGGTGAGCACGTTCGAGAAGTTCACGAAGATGCCCTGCGCGGTCTCGGGGCGCAGGAAGTACAGACCCGACTCGTCATCCACGACGCCCAGGTAGGTCTTCACCAGCCCGGAGAACGCCTTCGGCTCGGTGTACTGGCCCTTGGTGCCGCAATTGGGGCAGGGGATGTCGGCGAGGCCGTTCTCGGCCGGGCGGCCCTTGCGCGCCTCGAAGTCCTCGATGAGGTTGTCGGCGCGGAAGCGCTTGTGGCAGTGCAGGCACTCGACGAGGGGATCGGTGAAGGTCGCGACGTGACCGGAGGCCTCCCACACGCGCTTGGGCAGGATGATGCTCGAGTCCAGACCCACCATGTCGGCGCGTCCGCGCACGAACGTCTGCCACCACTGGCGACGGATGTTCTCCTTCAGCTCGGTGCCGAGGGGACCGTAGTCCCAGGCCGACCGCGATCCGCCGTAGATCTCCCCGGCCTGGAAGACGAAACCCCGGTGACGGGCGAGGGCGATGACTTTGTCGAGGCGGGACTGCTCGGCCACAGGTGGCTCCAAATGGTCGTGTCGCGAATGCGAAAAGGGTGTGGATGCCGA
This sequence comes from Microbacterium sp. PM5, assembly GCF_003293595.1. NCBI lineage: Bacteria > Bacillati > Actinomycetota > Actinomycetes > Micrococcales > Microbacteriaceae > Microbacterium > Microbacterium sp. PM5. The sequence continues at coordinate 1,816,628 of NZ_CP022162.1, forward strand.
CAGTTCCGGCATCCGTCGAGTCTAGTCTTCCGCCGCTGCGGCTTCCCGGACGGCCCGTGACTAACGTGGAACGGGTGAGCGCAGACCGCGAGATCCAGCACATCATCGTCCCCGGGCGTCACCACCTGCTGACGAGGTTCCAGGCGGCCTATCTCGGCGAACTGCTCGCCGGCCGCGGGCGCGACGAGAACGGCGAGCCGATCGCGGTCGCCGACGGCGCCGTCGTCGTCTGGGCGGTCACGAGCGCGAATCACTCCGCGACACGGCGCAACCCGTTTCCGGGACATCGGCGCGAGGCGGCGATCGAGATCCTCGCGCACGTCGAGCACATGCCGTCGATCGTCGTGCCGGTGGTCGACGTCGCCCCCACGCCCCGCTTCGCCGAGATCACCCTCAAGGAGATCGGCTACGCGACGGCGCAGGGGGTCATCCCCGCGCCCGAGACCGCGATCATCGCCACCTCGACGCCGCAGGTCGCCGACATGTACCGCGCTCGGGGCTACCGCATCGCCCCGATGGAACGGGAGCATCCCGACACGCCGCGCACGCCCTGGCAGCTGCTCGACGAGCTCATGGCCGGCTCGGACGACTGGCGCGCCGACGCCCACCCGGCGAGCCTCGATATCGTCGACCGTTACGGCCTGGCGGCGCAGGCGCGCGAGATCGCGGCCGACCCCGTCATCGGCGACGAGGGCGGGCTCACCCCGACCCGCGACTACCGCACCTACAGCCGCGCGTTCGAGGAAGCCGCGGAGCGCAAGTGGGCCCAGGCGCGCCCCTGGATCGTGCCCGGCCGCATCGTCGACCTGGGCTGCGCGACGGGGGCGATGCTCGAGCTGGCATCGCAGGAGCCGGCCCTGGCCGAGTCTGATCTCATCGGCGTGGAGATCGCCCCCGAACTGTTCGCGGCGTGCGAGCACAAGAAGTCCGAGGGCGCGTTCGCGAACCCGAACACGTTCTTCTACCGGCGCAACATCCTGGCCGGGCGCCTGTTCCCGGATCGCAGCATCGCCACGACGCTCAGCTTCGCGCTGACGCACGAGATCTACTCCTACGGCGAGGGGATGCCGTCGCTGCGGGCCTTCGCGTCGGCGATCGCCGACCATACCGTGCCCGGTGGCGTGTGGATCAACTCCGATGTCTGCGGGCCGGCCGATCCCGATCGCATCGTGCGGCTGCGGATGCGGGGCGGCGACGTCACGACGCCCGCGCGCGAGCTGACGGGATCCAACGACGAGGTCGCGGCATCCCTCGACGCGCTGCCGGTGGGCAGCCGGGTCGCCCAGTTCGCGCAAGACTTCCGCGCGCTCAGCGGTGCCGCGTGGGAGTACGAGGTGCGCGACGAGCGGACGATCGAGCTGCGTCTGGCGGATGCCATGGAGTTCCTCGAGACCGTCTCGTACACCCGCAACTGGCTGTCGGAGATGCACGAGCAGTTCTGCGCGCTGTCGTGGGCCGACTGGCGCGAGCTGGTCGCATCGGTCGGACTCGAGATCGACGAGCGCTCGGGGCCCTGGCGCAACGACTGGCTCGTGGAGAATCGGTTCGCGCCCGCGGCATCCCTTCTCGGGCTCGACGACGAGCCGCTGGACTGGCCCGACACGCACATGCTGCTCGTCGCGCGCCGCCCGCTCGACGGCTGAGGCCGACGCCGGCGGGCGGCGTCGGCCGCGTCGTCTTCCGCGTCGCGGATTCGGATCAGGTCAACAGAATCGGATGCCGCGCGCGGCGGCATCCGCATCCGTTCACACCCTCCGAATCCGTTGACCGCCCGTGCGGCGTCCCGGCCGCTCAGCGCTCGGGGCGGGTGAACGGCGGCTGCAGCTGGCCGACGGGGCCGCGACGGAACAGCTGCGCGGGACGACCACCGTCGCGGGCCATGCCGCCGGCCGGCTCGACGAACCCGGCGGCGCCGGTGATCTTGCGGTGGAAGTTGCGCGGGTCGACGGGCACTCCCCAGACCGCTTCGTAGACCGCGCGCAGCTGCGCGATCGTGAACTCGGGCGGACAGAAAGCCATCGCCAGCGCGGAGTACTCGAGCTTCGCGCGCGCCCTCTCGAGGGCGTCGGCGAAGATCGCGACGTGGTCGAACGCCAGCGGCAGCGCACCGCCCTCGACGTCCGCGACCGGCCACCAGCGAGCAGAGCGGGCATCCGATCCCGCCGCAGGTTCGCCCAGATCGGGGGCGAGGGCCAACCAGGCGACGGTGACGACGCGTCCGCGCGGATCGCGATCCGGCGCGCTGTAGGTGCGCACCTGCTCGAGGTGCACGCCCGCGGTCACCCCCGTCTCCTCGGCGAGCTCGCGGTACGCGGCGCTCTCGGCATCCTCATCGGCGAGGACGAAGCCCCCCGGCAACGCCCACATCCCCGCCGCCGGCGCGATGCCGCGCTCGACGAGGAGGACATGGAGCGCACGGTCACGGATGGTCAGCACCACGAGGTCGGCCGCGACCGCGAAGGAGAAGGGGTCCACGCGCACAGGCTACCTCAAATCGTCATCTTGACGATAACTACCTAACGGGGTTATCGTCAAAGTGACACTAACGAGAGAAAGAGGACATCATGGCCACCATCACCCGCCGCCCGTTCGTCCGCCACCTGAGCACGACGCCCACGATGCACGTCACCCACTTCCGTCGCGGCGGCATCCGCCACGCCGGCGCAGGACAGGCGTTCTGGTTCCGCCCCCTGGATGCCGCGATCAGCGAGGTGCCGCTCGACGACCGCGAGCTGTCGGTCGTCGTGAGCCTGCGCACCGCCGACCTGCAGCAGCTGTCGGCTCCGGTCACGGCGACGTATCGCATCGTCGATCCCGACCTCGCCGCGCGCCGCATCGACTTCTCCATCGATCTGGCGACCGGCACGTGGACCGAGCAGCCGCTCGACGCGATCGCCGCGCCCCTGCACGGCGCGACGACCGCCGCCGTCGTGCACCTGCTGCAGCCGCGCACCCTCGACAACGCCCTGCGTGCCGACCTCGCCGAGCTGGGCACCGCGGCGACCGCCATGCTCGCCGCCGACACGCGCCTGACCGACCTGGGCATCGCCATCGTCGGGGTGCGGTTCTCGCTGCTGCGCGCCGAGCCGGACGTCGAGCGGGCCCTGCAGACCCCCGCCCGCGAGACGATCCAGCAGGATGCCGACAAGGCCACCTTCGCCCGCCGCGCCCTCGCGGTCGAGCGCGAGGCCGCGATCGGTGAGAACGAGCTGTCCAACCAGGTCGAGCTCGCGCGCCGACAGGAGGAGCTCGTCCAAGCGCGGGGACGCAACTCCCGCATCGAGGCGGAGCAGGCGGCCGCCGCTGCCGCGATCGCCGTGGAAGCGGAGGCCGAGCGCATCCGCACGAACGCACAGGCCCGGGCCGACGCCGACCGTGCGCTCGGTGAGGCGGCCGGCGCGGCCGAGCAGGCTCGAATGGCGGCACTGCGCGACGTGCCCGTCGAGGTACTGACCGCCCTGGCGATGCGCGAGCTGGCAGGCAACCTGCCCAGCATCGACCACCTGACCGTCACGCCCGACCTGCTCACCGACCTCGTGGGACGCCTCGGCGGCCGGGCCGTCGCGCAGACCGCGACACCGACGGGACGCTGAGATGACCGCCCCTCGAGCCGTCATCGTGCATCGGGCGAGCGAGCTCACCGAACTGCTCGCCCGGCACGGCACGCGCGGCCAGGTCGCCTTCTTCCTCGATCAGCGAGGCCAGAGCCTCGCCGCCGTCGAAGAGCGGCACGAGCGCACCCGCGCCGCCCTGGCCGACGTGTCCGCGGGGCTCCCGGTCGATTGGCGGCGAGCCACGGTCGAACGCAGCGACCTCGCCCGCTTCGTCTTCGAACCCGACGACGTCGTGCTCGTCGTCGGACAGGACGGGCTCGTCGCCAACGCCGCGAAGTACCTCGGCATCCAACCCGTCATCGGCATCGACCCGCTGCCCGGCGTCAATGCCGGGGTGCTCGTCCCGCACACCCCCGCGGCAGGAGTCGCCCTCGCCGCCGCCGCGCAGGCGGGAACCGCACCGATCTGCGAGCGCACGATGGTGCAGGTGCGCACCGACGACGGTCAGTCGCTCACGGCGCTGAACGAGGTGATGATCGGCCAGAGCGGCCACCAGTCGGCGCGCTACACGCTCGAGGTCGGCGGTCGCCGGGAGCGACAGTCCTCGTCGGGCGTGATCGTCGGCACCGGCACGGGAGCGACGGGATGGTGCTCCTCGATCGCACGTTTGCAGGCACCAGGGATGCCGCTGCCCACCGCCACCGAGAGCGCACTCGCCTGGTTCGTCCGGGAGCCGTGGCCGTCGCCGAGCACGGGCGCAGACCTGTTCGCGGGTCGACTCGACGGCGGGGAGGTGACCCTCCGCGTCGAGTCGGACGTGCTCGTCGCGTTCGGCGATGGGATGGAGGACGACCGCCTGTCGCTGTCCTGGGGTCAGCGGGTGAGCGTCGGTGTCGCCGACCGGACGCTGCGCACCGTCACGGCGTAGCCGCGTCAGCGGGCCCGCACGGACCGCTTCGGCTTGGGGACGAACAGCGTCTCGCTCTGCTCGAGCGCCATGCCCTTCGTCTCGGGGATCTTCCACAGCACGAAGACGAACGACAGCGCCGCGAACACGGCGTACATGCCGTACGTGAACGGAAGCGAGAAGGCCGCAAGCTGGGGGAAGGTCCACGACACGAGGAAGTTCGCGAGCCACTGGGCACTCGCCGCGACACCGAGGGCCTTGCCGCGGATGCGGCTGGGGAAGATCTCCCCGAGCAGCACCCAGACGATGGGGCCCCAGGAGGCGCCGAACCCGACGACGAACAGGTTGGCCGCCACCAGCGCGATCGGACCCCACGCCCCCGGGAGGGTCACCTCGCCGTCGACGGTCTGGGCGAACGCGAAGGCCAGCGCCATCGTGGCCAGCGACAGGGTCATCATCAGCGAGCCGGTCATCAGAATCGGCTTGCGCCCGACGCGGTCGACGAGGAAGATCGCGACGAGCGTCACCAGCACGTTCGTCACGGAGGTGAAGACGCTGATCAGCAGCGAGTTGCTCTCATCGAATCCGACCGCACGCCACAGCGTCGTCGAGTAGTAGAAGATGACGTTGATGCCGACGAGCTGCTGGAAGGCCGACAGCAGGATGCCGATCCAGACGACGGGCTGCAGACCCAGCGCCTTTCCACGCAGAGAGGCGCTCCGGTTCTTGCGGTCGTCTTCGATGCTGCTGATCAGCTCGTTCATCGTCTTGTCGAGGTCGGCGGCGGGAACGAGTCGCTCGAAGATCGCGCGCGCCTCGTCGTTGCGTCCCTTGGCGAGCAGGAATCGCGGAGACTCCGGCATCGTCAGCGCCAGGATGCCGTAGACGGCGGCTGGCACGACGCCGATGAGGAACATCCACCGCCACGCTTCGAGGCCCCACCACAGCACGTTGTCGGCGCTGCCGGCGGCACCGGCGAGCACCGCATTGCTGAGCAATGCGGTGAAGATGCCGATCGTGATCGCGAGCTGCTGCAGAGAGGCGAGACTGCCGCGCACCTGACGCGGTGCGACCTCGGCGATGTAGGCGGGAGCGACGACCGACGCGATGCCGATGCCGATTCCGCCCAGGACGCGCCAGACGATGAGGTCGGGAACGCTGAAGGTCAGCGCCGAGCCGATCGAGCTCGCGAGGAACATGGCGGAGCCGAGGAGCATGACGCGCAGCCGGCCCCAGCGGTCGGAGAGGGCTCCGGCGATGATCGCCCCGAGCGCGCAGCCGAGCAGAGCGACGGCGACGACGAACCCCGTGAGCAGCGCGTCCTTCGTGTAGGTGGACTCGATGGAGGAGACCGCGCCGTTGATGACAGACGAGTCGAAGCCGAACAGGAACCCGCCCACCGCGGCGGCGACCGACAGTGCCGCGGCCCTTCGCCCATACGGGCTCTTCATCGAGAACGTGCCGGCGGGGAGCGAGTCGGTCGAGGTCACTCGGAAAACGATAGCCCCGCCGAGAGCGACAGGGGCCGCCCTCGCCGAATGTGCCCTGCGCGTGGTAGGGCGCATCCGCCTCCGGCGCGGGCAGCGCTACGGAACGCGCTGGAACAGGCCGTCCAACAGCGACTGGTAATAGGCCGGAGTGACCGAGATCGGTCCGGAATAGGGGCGGTCGAAGCCCGCGATGGCGTAGAGCAGCAGGGCGACGAACACGGCGATGAGCCCCGCCATGATGAGGTGGATGCGGAGGTTTCGCACCTGGATGAGTGACAGCAGGATCGCATTCAGCAGCGCCCCCACCCAGAGCACCGTCCACAGGATGCTCGGCAGCCCGAGATCCGTCACCTCGATCCGCTCGCGTCGCTGGCCGACGAAGGTCTCGAAGGACTGCAGTGTCTGCGCCTGTACGTTGATCTCCCGAGCGTCGGCGGGGACGAACCCGGTGATCGCCCGCTGGATCGCCGTGACGTCGGCGTCGCCGCTCACCGGCTCGATGAGCTGAGCCTGCTGCGGCCAGTCGACCTCGATGACGTTCCTCGTGTAGGTGACGAGCGCATCGCGGAGCTCGGCTCGTTGCGGATCGGGAAAGTCCTCCGCCGAGCGGTAGAGCACGGCGATGGAGGAGGACTCACTGAGCGCGACCTGGTCCACGTCGGCGTACGTGGAGTACGAGGCGGCGGCGATGAGGGCGAGCGTGACGCCGTAGAAGACCCCGTACGCACCGACGGCGTAGCTGAGCACCCGGTCCCACTCGGACTGATCATGCGCCATGCGCGCGACCCAGCGCCGCAGTGCCAGCAGGACGAGGCACGACAAGCCGACGAAGCCGACGCAGAAGACCGTCATCCCCAGCCACAGGGGCGCGTCCATCAGCGTGACGATCACGGTTCGGCGGGCAGTCGGCGGGAGCGAGTCAGCTGACGAACGAGATCGAAAGGGGGTAGGTGTACCACTCCCCCCTGTTCGCCTTCACGGCGGCGATGATCGAGAAGACGATGTTCACCACGTACACGGCGAGCAGGATGAGCAGCCCGATGCCGATGATGGAGAGCACCGTGCCGACGAGGGACGCGATCAGCATCGTGAGCTGGAAGTTCAGCGCGGCGGCCGTGTGCGCCCGCACGAACGGGCCGCGGTCCTTCAGCACGAGGTAGCCGATCAGCGACGGCAGGAAGTAGAAGATGCCGCCGACGTGGACCAGGGTCGCCCACAGCTTCTCATCCGAGGGGCTCATGGGCTGCGGGCCGGAGGGGACGGCGGGCTGCGGGTACGGCGGAGTGGTCATGCCACCAGCGTAGGGGGCGCGCGTCCGGCACACCGAGGGGGTTATCCCGAGATCCGCCGAATCCTCGGCATCCGTCCGTCGCATTCGATACGGTCGAAGGACATCGGCAATACACAGGAAGTGGGTTCGTAACGTGGAGATTCTTGCCGCTGGGGGTGCACTGGTGATCGTCGGCATCGCCGTCGTCACCGCGATCGTCCTCCTGATTTTCCTGCTGATCATGGTGCGCGCGTGGTACAAGGTCGCCAAGGCCGACCAGGCGCTCGTGGTGGTCGGCAAGAGCCAGAAGAACGCCAGCGGCGAGTCGTCGCGCATCTCGGTGATCACCGGCGGAGGCGCCCTCGTCAACCCGCTCACGCAGCGCGCCGAGATGATCTCGCTGCGCGCCCGCCAGATCAAGATGGAGCCGACGGCACAGGCCTCCAACGGTGTGACGGTCAACGTCTCGGGCGTCGCACTGGTCAAGATCGGCTCCGACCCCGAGTTCGTCCGCCGCGCAGCGGAGCGCTTCCTCTCCCAGGACGGCGCGATCGAGCAGTTCACGACCGAGCAGCTCGAAGGCGCCCTGCGCGGCGTCGTCGCGACGCTGACCGTCGAGCAGCTGATGAAGGATCGGCAGAAGCTGTCCGACCAGATCGCCGAGGGCATCAAGAGCGACCTGCTCGCCCAGGGACTCATCCTCGACTCGTTCCAGATCCAGGGCGTCACCGACAAGAACGGCTACATCGACGCCCTCGGCGCGACCGAGGTCGAGCGCGTGCGCCGAGAGGCCGAGGTCGCCCGTATCAACGCCGCCCGCGAGGTTCGCGCCCGACAGATCGCGACCGACGAGGCGAACCTCGTCGAGCAGACCGCGTTCGACAAGAACTCCGCCGCCGCGGCGGCCGAAGTCGGTCGCGCCCGCGCCGAGGCCGAGCAGGCCGAAGCGCTCGCGCGTGCCGAGCGTGAGCAGGCCGTGCTGCTGCAGGGAGCCGAGAACAAGCAGGCCCAGCTGGATGCCGACATCAAGAAGGTCGCCGACGCCTCCCTCTACGAGCGCCAGCGCGCGGCGGATGCCGCCGCGTATGGCGAGGTCAAGGCCGCCGAGGCGCGCGCGCAGATCGCAGCGCAGGAGGCGGAGGCCACCCGGCTTCGCGCCCAGGCCGAGGCCGACGCGGTGCGGCTCGTGGGCGAGGCGCGGGCGGCGGCCATCGAGGCCGAGGCCGAAGCCCTCTCCAAGAACCAGGAGGCTCTGCTCGCGCAGCGCGCGCTCGAGGCGCTCGTGCCGATGATGACCGAGTTCGCGCGAGGCTTCGACAAGGTCGGATCGATCACGGTGCTCGGCGGCGAGGGGGCGTCCAGCCACATGGCCGCCGAATCGGCCTCGAGCATGCGGGCGAGCTTCGACGCCATCCAGGCGGCCACCGGCATCGACCTGCGTCAGGTCATCCAGGGGCAGGCGACCGGCCGCGGGATGGCCCAGGGGCTCCGCGACGAGCAGTCGGTCGCCGCTGAGCCGCCGGTGACCACCGAGAGCTGACGCGTTTCGACTCCTCGTTGCGCTCGTCGCTCAACGACCGGGCAAGCCTCCCGCCCGGTCAGCGGCGTAGCTCGACCCGAGCGACGGTCGCGTCCTCGAGCGCGACGGGATCGATCTCAACGCCGATGCCCGGTCCCGTCGGCACGCGGACGTGCCCGCCGTCCAACACGATCGGGTCGCGCACGATGTCGCGTGAGTAGAAGCGGTCGGATGCCGAGACGTCGCCGGTCAGCGTAAAGCCCGGCAGCGCGGCCAGCGCCGCGTTGGCCGCGCGGCCGATGCCGGTCTCGAGCATGCCGCCGCACCACACGGGGATGCCCGCCTCGCGGCACAGATCGTGGATGCGGACCGCTTCGAGGTAGCCGCCGACGCGGCCCGCCTTGATGTTGATGATCGCGGCGGCCCGCAGAGCGAGCGCATCGCGCGCCGCCTTGGCCGACACGATCGACTCGTCGAGGCAGATGGGCGTGCGAAGCCGCGCGGCGAGGTGTGCATGGTCGACGATGTCGTCCTTCTGCAACGGCTGCTCGATCAGCAGGAGGTCGAAGCGGTCGAGCTCGGCGAGGGTGTCGGCGTCCGCGAGCGTGTAGGCCGAGTTCGCATCCACCTGCAACGCAATCGCCCCGAACGCGTCACGCACCGCCGCGGTGTCGGCGATGTCGCGACCGGGCTTGATCTTGATCTTGATGCGCACGTAACCCTCGTCGAGGTAGCCGCCGACGGCGTCGACGAGGGCCGACGGATCGCGTTGGATCCCGACCGAGACACCGCTGGGTATCCGATCGACCACCGCGCCGAGGTACTCCCCCAACGCGCGCGACTCGGCACGCAGGGCCGCATCGAGGACGGCGAGTTCGAGCCCCGCCTTGACCATGCGGTGCCCGACGAACGGCTCGAGCACGCCCGCCACCTCTTCGGGCGCGAGAGCGTGCGCCGCGGCATCCAGAAGCGCGGGCGCGAGGAAGCGCTGGGCGACGTCCCACGCGCCCTGCGTGTATTCGCTGGAGTAGAGGGGGGACTGCTGGGTGACGATCTCCCCCCACCCGTCGCCGTCGGCGGTGCGAACGCGCACCACGATGACCTCCCGCACGGTCTCGGTGCCGAAGGAGGTCGCGAACGGCGAGACGAGCGGCAGATGGAGCACGCGAAGCTCGATCGCGTCGAGGCGCACGGGTGCGGCGGGGCGGGCGATCGGCATGCGCTCAGGCTACGCCGCGCGCCGCGCGCGCCGGGCCGATGTGCGCCGTGGGTCCCCTCAGCGGTGCGCCCGCAGCGCCGCGAAGCGCGGGGCGACGTAGGTGCTGCGGCGCGGCGCCCGCGGCAGCAGGGCTTCGGTGATGGCGGTGATGAAAGTGCGCACGGCATCCGTCCTCTCGAGGTCTTCACTCAAGAGATGACGAATGCCGTGCGCTATGACGCGTGTTCGCGAAATCAGTCGTCGACGACGGTGACGCTGACCTCGATGTTGCCGCGGGTGGCGTTCGAATACGGGCACACCTGGTGGGCGGCGTCGGCGAGCTGCTGCGCGACGGCGAGGTCGATCTCGGGGATGTTGACCTCGAGCTCGACGGCGAGCTGGAAGCCGCCCTGGCCGTTCGGGCCGATGCCGACGCGCGAGCCGACGCTCGAGCCCTCGATGCTCACCTTCTGCGCGCGGGCCACGCTCTGCAGCGCGCTGTGGAAGCAGGCGGCGTACCCGGCGGCGAACAGCAGCTCGGGGTTCGGCGCCTCACCGGCGCCGCCCATCTCCTTGGGGACGCGCACGTCGAAGTCGAGGATGCCGTCGGTCGTGCGGACGTGTCCGTTGCGGCCGCCACCGGTCGCGAGGGCTTCAGCGGTGTAGAGGGTTTCCATGGGTGTTCCTTTCGTGGAGGTCAGAGAGTCGCGCCGGCGACCATCGGTCAGGCAGCGGTGCGCAGATCGGAGGCGACCGCGCGCATGTTGGCCGTGATGGCGGCGAGCTGTTCGAGCAGCTCACCGAGCCCGCGACCGCTGTCGACGAAGGCCGGCACGAGGCACCCCGCGGCCGCGACGACCTCGGCGTGCGTGTCCCGGCCGGCGGCCGTGAGCTCGACGCGAACGACCCGCTCGTCGTCGGCGTCACGGCGACGGCTCACGAGACCGCGCTCCTCCAGCCGGCGCAGCAGCGGCGACAGGGTGCCGGAGTCGAGGCCCAGTTCCTCGCCGAGACCGCTCACGGTGCGCTCGCCCGTCGCCAGGACGACCATCGCCAGGTACTGCGGATACGTCAGCTTCCACGGCTTGAGCACCTCGCGGTAGGCCTGCGTCGTGGCATGCGAGGCGGTGTACATCGCGAAGCAGACGAACTCGTCGAGCGTGGCGGGAGCGGGCATGAGAGAAGCATTGCACACAATTGAATTGTGCACAATGTTTCCCGCAAGGGCGGCGTCAGCGCGACAGGGTGAACCCGTCCGGGTCGCCCGGCCGGGGCGGTCGCAGCTGCGGGGGCAACGGCCACGGCAGCACGATCGGCTCGTGCGGCCTGCTCATGTCGCCGTAGTCCTCGACCTTCACGACGATCCGCGCCGGCGTCACCTCGACGAGCCGGACGCGAACCGGCTGCTCCGCGCCGCGCTCGAGCATCCAGGGCTCGGCGAGGAAGGCGAGGCCGCGCCGTTCGAGCGCGTCCTCGGCATCCAGCCACTCGACGGATGCCGCGACCACCCGCCCCAGCACGTCGATCGCCGTCCACGCGCCTCCGTCGGGGCGGATCCACCCCAGCCGCTCTCCGTCGTCGCGCCGGTGCGGCGTCCAGTCGTCGGGAACGGCCCCGCCCCCGCTCACGACGTGGCCCCGGAGCGCACGAAGAGATAGCCGCGCTCGTCGAACCCGCCCACCGCGAAGCCGTCCTGAGTCAGCCCGAGGATGGCTTCACGCACGCGGTACCGCCAGTCCAGCGCCTCACCGGGCGCCTCGCGTCGCAGCCGTTCGATGTCGGTCGGCACCTCGACGGTGGTGACGATGTCCTGCTCGCGCGGCGGCGCGGACGGTGCGTCGAGGTCCCAGACGGCGAAGATGCGGTCCGTCTCGTCTCCGCGGTTGACCCCGTCATCCATCGCGCCGTAGTGATCCACGTAGTACTCCTCCACCCGCGCGCCGAGTACGCGGAGGTTGAACGACGCGTTGCGGGCGACGAGGGGGTCGAAGGTCCACGTGATCCGGTGGACGCCGCGCGCCAGCGCCCACTCGCGCTGGTGGTGTTTCAGCAGCCGCCCGAGACCCTGGCCGCGCCGGTCGTCGACGATGCCGGTGATGTGCGAGTGCAGCGAGCGGTCGTCGGGCGCGGAGAAGAAGCCGACGGAGGCGCCGATCATGCGCTCTGGCTCGGCGCCGCGCGCGGGGTCCTCGGCATACAGCCCAACGGCGTAGTTGCCGACGTGCGCGAGTGCCCGCAGGAGGTTGGCGGGCATGCCCGTGCGGTCACCGCCCCACACCTCGCTGAGCACGGCGGATGCCGCCGTGACCTGCTCCATCGTGCGCAGCGGTCGGATGCGGATCCCGTCGGGGGTCCGGCTGTCGAGATCCACCATGCGGTCACCCTACGCCGGAGCCGCCGCGTCACCCGGGCGATAGCCTGAAACGATGCCCACTGACGACGATGCCCGACGACGATTGACCCGGATGCCGCCGCAAGGCGCCATCGTCGCCGTGCTGGCGCTGGCGGGGCTCGCCTCGTCGTTCATGTTCACGCTCGTCGTCCCGATTCAGACGCGTCTGCCGGATCTGCTGCACGCGAACCGCGACGACACGGCGTGGGTGGTCACCGCGACGCTGCTCGCGGCCGCCGTCATCACTCCCATCGCGGGGCGGCTGGGCGACATGTACGGCAAGCGGCGCATCGTCCTGGTGCTGCTGGCGACGCTCGTGATCGGCTCGGTGATCGCGGCGGTGTCGACCGGACTGATCGGGCTGATCGTCGGACGTGCGCTGCAGGGCGCGGTGACCGGCGTCATCCCCCTCGGCATCTCCATCCTGCGGGACGTGCTCCACGAAGACCGCGTCGATCCCGCCATCGCCCTCATCAGTGCGACGCTCGGCGTGGGCGGCGCGCTGGGACTGCCGATCAGCGCGCTCGTCACCGAGAACGCGGACTGGCACGCGCTGTTCTGGACGGCCGCGGCCCTCGGCGCCGTGGTGTTCGTGCTCGTCCTTCTCGTCGTTCCGGTCAGCGTTCTTCGTACCGCGGGCCGCTTCGACTATGCGGGCGCGCTCGGGCTGGCGTTGGGGCTTCTCGGCATCCTGCTGGCGATCTCGCGCGGTGACGCCTGGGGATGGGGGTCGGCGGCGACGCTCGGCTGCGGTCTCGGCGGGCTGGCGGTGCTGCTGGTGTGGGGCTGGTACGAGCTGCGCATCGCCGAGCCTCTGCTGGATCTCCGGGTCGCCGCGCGACGCCCCGTGCTGCTCACCAACATCGCGTCGGTCGCGATGGGCTTCTCCCTCTTCTCATCCAACGTCTCCTACCCGCAGCTGCTGGAGCTTCCGGCGCCGACCGGCTTCGGGCTCACGCTGCTGGCGGCCAGCCTGGTGATCATGCCCTCCGGACTGGTGATGATGGTGCTCTCGCCATTCTCGGGGCGCCTTGCGAGCACCGTCGGTCCGCGGCGCCTGCTGATCCTCGGTGCGATCGCCCTGATCGCCGCCTACGGCTTCAGCCTCCTGTTCGCCTCCGCCGTCTGGCACATCCTCATCGCGAACCTCCTCATCGGTGTCGGGATCGGGTTCGGCTACGCGGCCATGCCCATGCTGATCATGCGCTCGGTCCCGCAAAGCGAGACCGGCGCCTCCAACGGCCTGAACGCCCTCTTCCGCTCGCTCGGAACGAGTTCGGCCGCGGCGGTGGTCGGCGCCGTGCTCGCGAGCATGTCGAGCGTGCAGGACGGCCGCGCCCTCCCCACGGCATCGGCCTTCCAGGTGTCGTTCTGGCTGGGGCTGCTCGCTGCGGTGGTCGCCCTCACGGTCGCCGCCTTCATCCCGCTGCGCCCCGCCGACGAGCACCACCCCGCGCTGCCGCCGGACCACTAACCTCGCACCATGACCGTCGTCCCACCCGCCAGCCCCGCACCCGCGGCTCCCTCCGGAGACCGCGACGCCCGCTTCTTCGGCCAGCCGTGGGCCCTCGCGCACGTGTTCGGGGTGGAGATGTGGGAGCGGTTCAGCTTCTACGGCATGCAGGGCATCCTGCTGATTTATCTGTACTACTCCGTGAGCGACGGTGGACTCGGCGTCGAGGAGGGGGTGGCCGCCGGCATCGTCGGCGCGTATGGCGGTGCCGTGTACCTCTCCACGATCCTCGGCGCCTGGATCGCCGACCGGCTCCTCGGCGCGGAGCGCGTGCTGTTCGGCAGCGCGATCGTCATCATGGCGGGGCACATCGCGCTGGCGGTGCTGCCCGGATTCGTCGGCGTCGGCGTCGGGCTCGTGCTCGTCGCGATCGGCTCGGGAGGGCTCAAGGCCACCGCCACCAGCGTCGTCGGCACGCTCTACGGCCCCGACGACACGCGGCGCGACGGCGGCTTCTCGCTGTTCTACCTCGGCATCAACCTGGGCGCCTTCGCCGGACCGCTGCTGACCGGTGTGCTGCAGTCGACGCTGGGCTTCCACTGGGGCTTCGGGCTGGCCGCCGTCGGCATGGCGCTGGGCCTCGTGCAGTACTCGTTCGGCCGCCGGCAACTGCCGGCCGCGGCGCGCGCGGTGCCCAACCCCCTGCCGCGCGAGCGCTACCCGCTCATGGCGGGGATCGCTGCGGCAGGCATCGTGCTGATCGTCGTGCTGGTGCTCGTCGGCGTCATCCGCGCCGACAACCTGGCTCTCATCGTCATCGTGGTCGTGATCGCGGCGGCGCTCGCCTACTTCGCGGTCATCCTGTCGAGTCGTCGGGTGGATGCCGAGGAGCGCAGCCGTGTCTGGGGCTTCGTGCCGCTGTTTCTGACGTCGGTGGCGTTCTGGTCGCTCTACCAGCAGCAGTTCACGGTACTGACGGTCTACTCCGACAAGCGGCTGAACCGCGACCTGTTCGGCTGGGAGATGCCGGTGTCGTGGGTCAACTCCATCAACCCGATCTTCATCATCGTGCTCTCGGGCGTGTTCGCCGCGGTGTGGACGAAGCTCGGCGCGCGCCAGCCCGCGACTCCGGTCAAGTTCGGTGTCGCCGCGATCGTCATGGGGGCGGCGTTCCTGCTGTTCCTGCCGTTCGCCGGCGGCGGCGAGAACTCCACCCCGCTGTGGGCGATCATCGGCATCCTCTTCGTGTTCACCGTCGCCGAGTTGCTGCTGTCGCCGGTGGGACTGTCGGTGACCACGAAGCTCGCGCCGGAAGCCTTCCACACCCAGATGGTGGCGCTGTTCTTCCTGTCGGTCGCCCTCGGCACCGCGATCGCCGGTCAGCTCGCGACGCTCTACGACCCCGAGAACGAAGTGCCCTACTTCTGCGTGCTGGGCCTCATCGCGATCGGTGTCGGCGTGCTCCTGCTGCTGTTCGTGCGCCCCGTGCTGACACTCATGCGCGGCGTGCGCTGACGGCGGCATCCCCGCCCACCCGCGCCGCGTCACCCGATGTCACACGCGTGCGCTGCAGACGGTTGTCGCTCTATCCTGACGACGGCTCGAAAACCGGAAGCCTCCGCCTTGAGCAGCCCGCGACCGTCGCCGCTGCAAGAGCCTTCTGACACTCGCCCGCATCGTGGGCCATCGTCTTCAGGAGGAGAACCATGTCCGTCGCCACCACCACCTCCGGCAGCCTCCCGCGCACGGCCGCGCTGATCGAGGCGAACGCCGCGCGAACCCTCGACGACGACGGCTTCACGCTGCAGTCGACGCCCGCCTTCGGGGCGCTCACCGCGGCGGCCGTCGCCGACGTCGTGGAGCGCCAGCGGGCCGCGGGGATCACTCTCGTCGGCGACGGCGAGTTCGGGAAGGCGATGTCCAACGCCGTCGACTACGGCGCCTGGTGGTCGTACTCCTTCCAGCGGGTGAGCGGTCTCTCGCTCACCGAGATCAACGCCTTCAACGAGCCCCCGGTGCGCTCCGCGCCGGGCGAGATCCGCCTCACCAGCTTCCTCGACCGCCGTGACCGTCAGCGGTTCCCCGCCGTCTATGCGGAGGCGGTCGAAGCGGGTCGCACCGCGACGGCGTTCCCCACGACGACCGGACCGCTCGCGTACCGAGGTCAGGATGCCGTGGCCGCCGACATCCGCCATCTCACCGCGGCGCTGCGACCGGGTGAGCGGGGCTTCCTCACCGCGATCGCGCCGGGATCCGCGGCGCGCGTGCGCAACGACTACTACGCCACCGACGAGGAGCACATCTTCGCGTGGGCCAATGCCCTCCGCGAGGAGTACCGCGCGATCGTCGACGCCGGGCTCATCCTGCAGTTGGATGACCCCTCCCTCGCCGAGAACTTCGACCAGATCAGTCCCGAGCCCTCGATCGCGGACTATCAGGCCTTCACGAAGATCCGCATCGAGGCGATCAATCACGCGATCGCGGGGCTTCCCCGAGAGCAGGTTCGTCTGCACGTGTGCTGGGGGTCGTGGCACGGCCCCCACACCACGGACATCGAACTGCGCCACATCCTGCCGGTCGTGCTGCAGGCGAACGTCGGGGCGATCTCGTTCGAGGCGGGCAACGTCCGTCACGAGCACGAGTTCGGCGCGTGGGCCGACGCCGACGTCCCCGACGACCTCGTGCTCGTGCCGGGGGTGGTCAGCCACGCGACGAACGTCGTCGAGCACCCCGAGCTGGTCGCGCAGCGCATCCGCCGCTTCACCGACATCGTCGGTGCCGACCGCGTCATCGCCTCCACCGACTGCGGACTGGGCGGGCGCATCCACCCCGACCTCGCCTGGGCGAAGCTCGAGACGCTCGGCGAGGGCGCCCGCCGCGCGTGACGCTCACCGCGCACCCCCCGCGCGTTTCATGCCGGAATATCGGTTCGGACGCCGACAGCGCAGAGAGAATCGGTTTGGAGGCAGGTCGGGCCGACGGCACCCGTCGACAGGCCCGGCGGACACGGCGCATCCGGGGGGATGAGCGCCTGCCCGCACACCTGGGGTGCGTTCCGCTTGGGCGGCCGGGTTCTCGCTCGGCCGCCCAAGACCGCCCTCCACAGGGCATGCGGCGGGCGCACCGCGCCCGATACCGTGTGCCTACAATGCACTCCTTGCGAGGGGGAGCACATGGAACATGCACGGGGACGGGGCATCGTCTCGGGGCGCCGGTTGTTGGCGGACCACGTCTTCCGCGGGATCGCCGACGAGATCCTCGCCGGGCGGCTGCCGGACGGACACATCCTCCGCGATCACGAGGTCGCGCGGCGACTCAACGTGTCCCGCACCCCCGTGCGCGAAGCGCTGATGCGGCTGGAGCGGATCGGCCTCGTCGAGATCGAGCCCAGCCGCTTCACCCGCGTCACGCCGGTGACCGACGAGGTCATCGATCAGCATCGCGAACTCGCCGGGTACGCCGCCGGAACCGCCGCGCACATGGCGGTGCGGCGCATGACGGATGACGAGCTCGCCCGCGCAGTCGACCATGCCGAGGCCGCCGCAGATGCCCTGGGCGACCCGGCGACGGCATCGACAGCGCGCCATGCGCTCTTCTCGTACCTATCCGCCCACTCGGGAAACCCCGCGCATCACGCCCTCATGGCCGACACCGAGGTCGCGATCACCCGCGCGCTGAGCCGCGCACCGCTGCGAGACGTCGGCATCGACGATCAGCGCGCAGAGTACGACGCGATCGTGGGAGCGCTGCGCGCCCGCGACGCCGATCGGCTGGAGCGGATCATTCGGGCGCAGCACGGCATCTCCGAGGGCCGAACGTGACGGTCGCGCCGATCCGGCAGAATCGATCCATGGCTCCCGTGCACGATCCCCACCTTCCCGCCGACCACGCCTGCCTCATCGTGCACGGCAGCGACAAGCCCGGCATCGTCGCAGCCGTGTCGGCGATGATCACCCGCATCGGCGGCAACATCGTCGCCTTCGACCAGTTCTCCGACGATCATCGCGGCGGCGCGTACTTCCAGCGGGTCGTCTTCCATCGCCCCGACTTCGCTCTGGAGCGTCCCGCGATCGAGGCGGACATCGCTCAGACCCTGGCCGACTTCGATCTGGAATGGTCGCTGACCGATCAGTCGGTGCCCAAGCGCATGGCGATCCTCGCGTCGAAGCAGGACCATTGCCTCCTCGACCTGCTGTGGCGCCACCGACGCGGCGACCTGCCGGTCACCATCCCGATGGTCATCTCGAACCACACCACGACGGCCGAAGACGTCCGCAGCTTCGGCGTGCCGTTCTTCCACGTGCCCTCGGTCGCGGGTCCCGACAAATCGGCGTCGGAGGAAGAGATCCTGAAGCTGCTCGTCGGCAACGTCGACTTCGTCGTGCTGGCGCGCTACATGCAGATCCTCTCGCCCGAGTTCCTCGAACGCCTCGGTGTGCCCGTGATCAACATCCACCACTCGTTCCTGCCCGCCTTCATCGGCGCCGAGCCCTACAAGAAGGCCAAGGAGCGCGGCGTGAAGCTCATCGGCGCGACCTCGCACTACGTGACGGGCGACCTCGACGAGGGTCCCATCATCGAGCAGGACACCGTGCGGGTCACCCATGCCGAGTCATCCGCCGAGTTCGCCCGGCGCGGCGCCGACGTCGAGCGCCAAGTTCTCTCCCGCGCGGTGCTGTGGCACGCGCAGGATCGCGTCATCCGTCACGGCAACCACACGATCGTCTTCTGACGTCTGCCGAGCGGGCGTCAGTACACGTACTCCATGAGGTCCAGCCCGAGAGCGCGGAAGGCCTCGTGCGCGCGCAGCCGGTGCGCCACAGACAGGTCGTCGAAGCACACGATGAGGGCGTAGGCGGCACCGGCGCGCGGGCCCGCGATCACGCCGGCCTCGGCGCGGATGCCGTCGCCGCGACCGGTCTTGTTGACGAAGAGCAGGCCGTGGCGGTCGTCGTCGTGCGCGAAGGGGTCCAGCGCGGTGCTCGCCGCGACGAGCGCCAGATCCTGGTTGAGGCTGAGCCACTCCGACACCTGCGCGCTCACCGCCGGGGAGACGACCTGAGCGTTGACGAGCCCCGCGAACAGCGTGACCAGCTCCCCCGTCGACGCGAGACCGACGTGCGGTGCGTCGTCGGGCCCGCGCTCGTCTCGGAAACCGTCGATGAGCGCGGTCTTCACGAGACCGATCTGCTCGACTCGCGCGCGGACGGCCTCCAGCCCCACGCGCTCCAGCAGCGCGTTGGCGGCGGCGGCGTCGGATGCCGCCGCGGCGAGCACGGCCAGATCGCGCACCGGAAGCGCGGGAGCCGCCAACCGATGCCAGAGGCCGCCGACGGTGACCGGCGCCACCGAGCTGCGTTCGATGATCTGCAGGGGATCGAGCGTGCCCGCGTCGATCTGCGCCGCGACCTCGATCAGCAGCGGAACGACGCCGATGCCGGCGACGGGCAGCACGAGGTGGGCGTCACCCGCGAGCACCGTCTCGCCCGAGTCCAGATCCGTGACGCACACCGACACCTGCGCCCCTGCCGCGGCGACGGCGTCCAGTGCGGCGAGCGCGGTGGCGAACGAACGCGCACGGCCGGACGAGCGTCGCGGCGAGCGTCGGGTCGACGCCCGCTCGCCACGCGCCTCGCTGCGCTGCGCGCGCACCTCACCTCGACGTGTCGACGATGCCCGACCTGCACTGTCCACGCGAGATGCTCCGTCCTCGATGTTCTCGCCGGCGCCGGCGTCGTGACCCTGGCGCCGGGCCGACGACCGCCGGCCCGGCGACGCCGTGGTCACCAGATGGTGACGCGCTGGTCGGCGTCGAGCCACAGCGCGTCGGTCTCGGTGACGTCGAACGCACGGTAGAACTCGTCGACGTTGCGAACGATCTGGTTGCAGCGGAACTCGTTGGGCGAGTGCGGATCGATCGTCAGCAGGCGGATCGTCTCGGCCTCGCGACCCTTCTGCTGCCAGATCTGCGCCCAGCTGAGCAGCAGCCGCTGAATGCCGGTGTAGCCGTCGATCACGGGACCATCGGCATCCTCGTCGGTCGTGTCGGCGCCGAGCGACAGGCGATAGGCCTTGATCGCGATGCCGAGTCCGCCGAGATCCCCGATGTTCTCGCCGATCGTCAGGGCGCCGTTGACGTGGTGCTCCGCGGCGAGACCCTGCGGCACGAGTTCGTCGTACTGGGCGATGAGGGCACCCGTGCGCTGCTCGAACGCGGCGCGGTCGTCATCCGTCCACCAGTCGCGAAGGGCACCGGTGCCGTCGAAGGCCGACCCCTGGTCGTCGAAGCCGTGGCCGATCTCGTGGCCGATCACGGCGCCGATGCCGCCATAGTTGGCCGCGGCATCCCGGTCCAGCTCGAAGAACGGGTACTGCAGGATCGCCGCGGGGAACACGATCTCGTTCATCAGCGGGTTGTAATACGCATTGACCGTCTGGGGCGTCATGTACCACTCGTCGCGGTCGATGGGGGCGCCGAGCTTCGCGATCTGCCGCTCGTGCTCCCACGCGTTCGTGCGACGCACGTTGCCGATCAGATCGGCGCCGTCGACCTCGAGCGCGGAGTAGTCCTTCCACGTCACGGGGTAGCCGACCTTCGGCGTGAACGCGTCGAGCTTCTCGAGGGCACGGCCGCGGGTCTCCGGGGTCATCCACTCGAGGGTCTCGATCGAACGCCGATAGGCCTCGATGAGGTTCGCGACGAGCTCGTCCATCGCCTCCTTGGCCGCGGGCGGGAAGTGACGCTCGACGTAGACCTTGCCCACGGCCTCGCCCATCGCCGCCTCGACGAAGCTGACGCCGCGCTTCCAGCGCTCGCGGTTGACAGGAACGCCCGTGAGCTCGGTGCCGTAGAACGCGAAGTTCGCGTCGACGAAGTCCGACGACAGGAACGCCGCGGAGGCCCGCACGATGTGCAGCCGCAGCCACGCCTTCCAGTCCTCGAGGCGATCCTCGACGAGCAGCGAACCCAGGCCCTCGAAGTAGCTGGGCTCGTTCACGTTGATGTCGGCGAAGCCGTCGCGGCGTCCAGGGGCGACCGCATCCAGCCACGGCGCGAGGTCGACGCCGACGAGCCGCTGCACGTCATCCCACGTCATGAGGTTGTACGTGGCGACGGCGTCGCGCGTGCGCACGTTGTCCCAGTGGTGGGTCGCCAGCTCGGTCTCCAGCGCCAGCACGCGGTCGGCCTGCCGCCCGGCATCCTCACCCTGCGCACCCACCCCGGCGAGGCCGAGGACCGTCTGCACGTAGTCGCGGAAGGCGACGCGGGTCTTGTCGAAGTTGTCGAGGCGGTAGTAGCTCTCGTCCGGCAACGACAGTCCGGACTGCACGAAGAACGCGACGTAACGCTCGGGATTTCCCGGGTCGGGCTCGATGTAGACGCCGATCATGCTGCCGACGCCTTCCCGCTCCATCTCGCCGACGGTGCGCAGCAGCGCCGGGATGGAGTCGATGGCGTCCACGCGGGCCAACTGGGCCGCGAGGGGCTCGGCCCCGAGCCGCTCGATGCGCTCGGTGTCCATGAAGCTCGCGAACAGGTCGCCGATCTTGCGCGCCTCCGTGCCCGGCTCCGCCGTCGTCGACTCCTCGATGATGGCCCGCACGTCCTTCTCGGCCTGCTCGGCGATCAGGTGGAACGAGCCCCAACGCGCCTTGTCGTCGGGGATCTCCGTACGTTCCAGCCAGGCTCCGTTGACGTGCCGGAACAGGTCGTCCTGAGGACGGATGCCGGGGCTCAACGCGGACAGCTCGATACCCGAGCGAAGGGTGGGGGCGGTCATGCCGTACAGGATACGCGCCGCTTCTGTTCCCACGATCCGAGTTCACCACCCGTTCGCCCGGGGGGTCGTTGCCCGAGCACCGTCGGTCGCCGAGCGCGCGCCGCGCGTCGACACGTCCCCCTCCCGCGGCCCGCGTCGTCCGCCCCCCGTAGGCTCGACGCATGCCCGCGTCGACCCTCAACCGCGAGATCCTCCGGCTGGCGGTGCCGGCCCTGGGTGCGCTGGTCGCAGAGCCCTTGTTCCTGATCGTGGATGCCGCACTGGTCGGACACCTCGGCGTCGTGCCACTGGCGGGCCTCGGCATCGCATCGGCCGTGCTCCAGACGATCGTCGGGCTCATGGTCTTCCTCGCCTACTCGACCACACCCGCGGTGGCTCGTCGCTTCGGCGCCGGCGATCATGCCGATGCCGTACGCGCCGGTGTCGACGGACTCTGGCTCGCTCTCGGTCTGGGCGTCGTGCTGGCGATCGCGGGATCATTGGCGACTCCGGCGCTCGTGGCGCTGTTCGGCGCGACGCCCGACGTCTCCCACCAGGCGCTGATCTACCTGCAGCTGTCGATGTGGGGCCTTCCCGCGATGCTCATCGTGTTCGCGGCGACGGGGCTGCTGCGCGGCATGCAGGACACCGTCACGCCGCTGTGGATCGCGGGCATCGGCTTCGCCCTGAACGCGGCACTGAACGCACTGTTCATCTACGGGTTCGGCTGGGGCATCGCCGGGTCGGCCGCCGGAACCGTCGCGGCACAGTGGGGCATGGTCGGCGCCTACGCGGTCGTGATCGGCCGACTGGCGCAGCGGCACTCGGCATCCCTGCGTCCGCAGCGCGACGGTCTGCGCGGATCGGCCGCGTCGGGTGGCTGGCTGTTCCTGCGCACCGTGTCGTTGCGCGCGGCGTTTCTCGCGACCGTGTTCGCCGCGACCGCGCTGGGCACCGATGAGCTGGCCGGGTGGCAGGTCGCGTTCACGATCTTCTCGACCGCCGCCTTCGCGCTCGATGCGTTGGCGATCGCCGCGCAAGCGCTCATCGGTCGGGGCCTCGGGGCCGGCGATGAGTCGTTCGTCCGCCGTGTACTCGGCCGCACCGTCGCGTGGGGGGTGTGGTTCGGCGTGATCGTGGGCGCTGCGATCGCGGCGCTGTCGGGCGGGATCGGACTCGTGTTCACCGGGTCACCCGAGGTCGCCGCGCTCGTGCAGCCCGCGCTTCTCGTGCTCGCGGCCGCGCAGCCGGTGTGCGGCGTGGTCTTCGTGCTCGACGGCGTGCTGATGGGAGCCGGCGACGTGCGCTACCTCGCGGCGGCGGGCGGCCTCAACCTCGTCCCGTACCTGCCGGCCCTCGCGGTGCTGTGGCTGGTGCATCCCACCGGGGCCGTCGGCCTGATGTGGCTCGCCGTCTGCTTCTTCGGCGTGTACATGCTGGCGCGGCTCGCGACGCTCGCCTGGCGCGTGCGGCGGCCGCAGTGGGTCTCCGCCGGGGCGTGAGCGGCCTGCGTGCTGTCACGCCCAGCGACGGCACCACTCGTACATCACGACGGCGGCCGCCGCGCTCGCATTGATCGAGCGCGTCGACCCGTACTGGGTGATCTCGACGACGGCGGATGCCGCCGCGACCGCCTCGGCCGACAATCCCGGCCCCTCTTGACCGAATAGCAGCACACAGCGTTCGGGCAGTTGGGCGCGATCGACCGGCAGCGAGCCGTCGACGTTGTCGACTGCGATCACGGGGATCGCGGCATCCTCGGCCCACGCGGCGAATGCGGCGACGTCCTCGTGGTGCCGCACGTGCTGATAACGGTCGGTGACCATCGCGCCACGACGGTTCCACCGCCGCTTGCCGATGATGTGCACCTCGGCGGCGCCGAACGCATTGGCGCTGCGCACGATCGAGCCGATGTTCATGTCGTGCTGCCAATTCTCGATGGCGACGTGGAACGGATGCCGGTGCTCATCGAGATCGGCCACGATCGCCGCCATCGTCCAGTAGCGGTAGCGATCCACGACGTTGCGTCGATCGCCGGCCGCGAGCAGCTCCCGGTCGTAGCGCGGATCGTCGGGCCACGCCGGCGGGCCGCCCGGCCACGGCCCGACCCCGACGGGGAGCTGCGGCTCGGCCGCCTCATCCTCGAGCTCGGGGGCGGTGCGCTCGGTCATCGCTCCAGGCTACCGACCCTGATCGTCCGGCCTGCCGGCCGCCCTGCGTAACTCCGCCTGAGGCTGCCGGAAAGCGCGTCGCGCAGGCACTTCCCGCTACTCAGGCGGAGTTACGCGCACACCGCCCCACGCCTGCAATATTTCGGCCTCCCGAAATCTCTGGTAATTTTTCGGCATGCCGAAAAATCTCTCGCCCATGCTGGAGACGCCCGGTCGCACGGTTCGAGCCGCGCACAACGATGCCGCGCCGTCGCGAGCACGCCGTGCGGCATGGCTGCTGGGACCGGCGCTGGTCGCCGGCGTCGCCTACCTCGATCCCGGCAATGTCGCGAGCAACATGACCGCGGGGGCGCGCTTCGGCTACCTGCTCGTCTGGGTCGTCGTGCTCGGCAACGCGATGGCGTGGCTCATCCAGTACCTGTCCGCCAAGCTCGGCATCGTGACGGGACAGAGCCTCGCCGAGACCCTCGGCGACCGCCTGCGCCATCCCTGGGCGCGCCGCGCCTACTGGCTGCAGGCCGAACTCGTCGCCGTCGCCACCGACGTCGCCGAGGTGATCGGCGGTGCCGTCGCGCTCTGGCTGCTCTTCGGCGTGCCCCTGCCCGTCGGCGGCCTCATCACCGGGGCCGTCTCGATCGCGCTGCTGCTCATCCAGCAGCGCCGCGGAGCCCGCAGCTTCGAGTTCGTCGTGATCGGTCTGCTCGTGGTGATCTCGATCGGCTTCACCTACGGAGTCTTCATCGCCCCGCCGGATGCCGCGGGCGTCGCCGCCGGCATGATCCCTCGATTCGAGGGATCGGAGTCGGTGCTGCTCGCGGCATCCATCCTGGGCGCGACGATCATGCCGCACGCGATCTATGCCCACAGCGCCCTCGCCCGCGACCGTTTCTCCGCGGTCGGCGCGCGCGCCGCCGACCGCGCCGTCGCGACACCACGCCTGCTGCGCGCGACCCGGTGGGACGTCACAATCGCCCTGGTCGTCGCGGGCACGGTGAACCTCGCGATCCTGCTGCTCGCCGCCGCCAACCTCGCCGGCGTCGAAGGCACCAACAGCCTCGAGGGCGCGTACACCGCACTGTCGGCGGGCCTCGGTGGCGCCGTCGCGACGATGTTCGCGATCGGCCTGCTCGCGAGCGGTCTGGCGAGCACCGCCGTCGGCGCCTATGCCGGCGCGGAGATCATGCACGGCCTGCTGCGCGTGCGCGTGCCGCTGATCGCGCGGCGCCTCGTCACGCTGGTGCCGGCCATCGTGATCCTCGCGCTCGGGGCCGACCCGACCTGGGCGCTGATCCTCAGCCAGGTGGTGCTGAGCTTCGGCATCCCGTTCGCGCTCGTGCCGCTCGTCGCCCTCACCGCCCGCCGCGACGTGCTGGGGGTGCACCGCAACCGCTGGTGGACGACCCTTGCGGGTGTCGTCGCGTCGGTGTTCCTCATCGCTCTGAACGCACTGCTGCTGTGGCTCGTGCTGACGGGCCGATAGTCACGGCCGGTAGCCTGAGAGCGTGGCTGCGAACTCCGTCGCGATCGACGACTACCTGAAGACGATCTACCACCACACCGAGTGGCAGCCCGCGCTCATCACCTCGTCGCAGCTGGCGGCCGAGCTGAAGCTCGCCCCGTCGACGGTCACGGAGATGGTGCAGAAGCTCGTCGCACAGGGTCTCGTCGACCACCGTCCGTACGGGCCGGTCGCGCTCACCGAGCAGGGCCGGCTGCGCGCGGCATCCATCATCCGTCGCCATCGCCTGATCGAGACGTGGCTGGTGCAGGAGTTCGGCTACGCGTGGGACGAGGTGCATGACGAGGCCGAGGTGCTTGAGCATACGATCAGCGACCGCCTGCTCGCCGGCATCGCAGAGCGGCTCGGGCATCCTCGCTTCGACCCGCACGGCGACGCGATCCCGGATGCCGAGGGCAACGTCCACCGCCTGCCGTTCGTGCTGCTGTCGGCCGCCGAGCTCGGGCACGCGGGTGAGGTGCTGCGGGTCAGCGACCGTGACCCCGAGCTCCTGCGCGCGCTGGAGGGAGCGGGCATCGATGTGGGGCACCGCCTCGTGGTCGCGGGAGCCGACGTGGTCCGCGTCGACGACGGCGCGACCGTGACGCTGCCCGCCGGCGCGGCCGGTGCAGTCTGGCTGACCGCCTGACCCCGGTTGCGCCCCGCCCTCGCCCGGGCGTGGCTGCCCCCCCCCCCCCCCCCCCCGCGGGGATGTCCCAAAAGCCGTCCCCTCCGGGGCCTCCACACCGCACAATCTGGGACACGCCCCGCTATAAGTGGGACACGGTCGGGGGCGATGGGGGGCATCGCGACCGTGGCGCGGAGGGGCTGGCCGGCAGTCTCAGCGCCGCCAGAGGCGCCGCGGACGGCTGGCCTTGAGGTAGGGCCAGGTGATGCCGGTGGCGTGCTCGCAGTAGTCCCAGAGTCGGGTGGCGATGTCTTCGCGCCGGGCCAGCTTGCTGGCTTGACCGAGTGCGGGCGGGCCGGCCACCAGTCGCGACGGCCCCCAGAACTGGCCACCGATCGCCTCCGGATCGACGAGCGCCCGCACGAGCGGCCACGCTCCGCGCTCCTTGGACTGCGTGATCGGAGCCTGCAGGTTGTCGACGAAGCGCGTCATCCGCGTGGGCTCGTTGATGCCCAGGATGCCGCGGGTGCGTCCGCTGATCGCGTACCCGGGATGGGCGACGAGGCTGGCGATCGGCACGTTCGCGGCCCGCAGGCGCCGATCGGCCTCGAGGCCGAGAGCGGTCGTCGCGACCTTCGACTGCACGTAGGCCCGCCACGGCGAGTAGTTCGTCGCCAGCTCGGGGTCGACGGGGTCGTAGTTGCCCATCGCGGTCGACATCGACCCGACCCACACCATGCGACCTCGACCGGCGGCGAGCGGTAGCAGCAGCTCGCCGGCGAGCGCGTAGTGGCCGAGGGCGTTCGTCGCGAAGACCACCTCGTGCCCGTCGGCGGTGGTCTCGCGGTGGCGCGGCGGGTGCACGACGCCGGCGTTCAGCAGAAGCCCGTGCAGCCCCGCACGACCGCGCACCGTCGCGGCGGCGGCGCGTACGGAGCCCAGGTTGCTCGTGTCGAGCAGGAGGGTCGTGATCTCGGCATCCGGCACCTGACGCCGCACGGCGACGCGTGCGGTGGCCAGCTTGTTCGGGTTGCGCCCCGTCATGATCACGTGGGCGCCCGCCTCGGCGAGCTGCAACGACGCGAAGAAGCCGAGCCCCGCCGTCGACCCGGTGACGAGGTAGCGTCTGCCGGAGAGGTCGGGGAGCGTCGTCGGGTCCCAGTCGTCGCGTGCCACGCGTCGAGACTACGGCCGGATCGCCCCGCTAGGCTGGCCCCATGCGGACACGCGCCGATATCGAATGCTGGCTCACCGACATGGACGGCGTCCTCGTCCACGAAAACAAGCCGATCCCGGGGGCCGCCGAGCTTCTCGAGCAGTGGCGCGACGCGGGCACGCCGTTCCTCGTGCTGACGAACAACCCGTTCTACACACCACGTGATCTGAGCGCGCGGCTGCGCATCTCGGGGCTGGAGGTCCCCGAGGATCGCATCTGGACCTCCGCTCTCGCGACGGCCGAGTTCCTGCGCTCGCAGCACCCCGGCGGCACGGCATTCGTCATCGGCGAAGCGGGCCTGACGACCGCGCTCCACGAAGCGGGGTACGTCCAGACCGAGACGCAGCCCGACTACGTCGTGATCGGAGAGACGCGCAACTACTCGTTCGACCGCATCACCCAGGCGATCCGCTTCATCAACAACGGCGCGCGCTTCATCGTCACCAACCCCGACGCCACCGGCCCGACCCCCAGCGGCATCGTGCCGGCGACCGGCTCGTTCGCCGCGCTGATCACCCACGCGACGGGCAAGGCCCCCTATGTGGTCGGCAAGCCGAACCCGATGATGTTCCGCTCCGCGATGAACCGGATCGGCGCCCACTCGGAGAACACCGGCATGATCGGCGACCGCATGGACACCGACGTCGTCGCCGGCATCGAAGCGGGCCTGCACACGATTCTCGTCCGCACCGGCATCTCCGACGACGCCGAGATCGAGCGCTATCCGTTCCGCCCCGACGAGATCGTCGACTCGGTGGCCGATCTGCTGGCCGATGAGCCGGCGGAGTCCGAGATGCCCGAGGGGCTGTGACGGAGCGCAGCTCCGGTCGGCGGGTCACCCTCACCGAGGTCGCAGAGAGGGCAGGTGTGTCGCGCTCGGCGGCCTCGTTCGCGCTGAACGGCCGCCTCGACCAGCGCCTGTCCGTCGAGACGATGGCCCGCGTCCGTCGAGCAGCCGACGAGCTCGGCTACCGCGCGAACGTCACCGCGAAGACCCTGCGCACCGGCCGCTCGGGCACGGTCGCCCTGGTATCGGACTTCGTCAGCTCGACCTCCTTCGCCAACTCGATGGTGCGCGGCGCGCTGGAGCGCCTGCGCGAGGCGGGGCTGCTGCTGTTCACCGTCGACACGCAGGGCGATGCCGAGATGGAGCGCCGCTTCCTCGACGATCTCGTCGCGCGCGACATCGACGGCATCCTGTACGCGTCGATGTTCACGCGGCGCGTGATGCCTCCGGCGTCGGCGCGGCACACCGCGCTGGTGCTCATGAACTGCGAAGCCGACGATGCGGCGATCAGCTCGGTCGTCCCCGACGAGCGCGCCGCGGGCGCGACGGCGGCCCGGCTGCTGCAGGAGGCCGGCCACGATCGCGACATCTGGTTCGTCGGCACGCTCGCGCCCGGCCGCACCGGCGGCAGCGCGTGGCACGAGTGGGGTCCGGTCGCGCTCCCCCGCCGACTGGAGGGCATCCGCGCTCAGCTCGCCGCCGCGGGCACGCAGCTCGCCGGCGAGGTCGCCGTGGACGACGACTGGACGGTGCACGACGGGCGGGATGCCGCGGAGCGTCTGCTCGCGTCAGGAGCGCGCCCGCGCGCGGTGATCTGCGTCAACGACGCGGTCGGGGTGGGCGTGTTCCAGGCCCTTCGACGAGCCGGACTGCGGGTACCGGACGACGTGTCCCTCGTCTCCTTCGACGGCGGTGTTCTCGCCGAGGCGACCGATCCGCAACTGGTCTCTCTGCGCCTTCCGCAGGCCGAGATCGGCCGGCGCGCCGCCGACCTCCTGCTCTCCCCCGATGAGGGCATTCGGCACGAGCTCGTCGAGATGCCGGTGAGCGGCGGCGGCACGATCGCCGCGCCGCGGGTCTGACCGGCGGCGTTCGAGATCGGATTTCTCCGGTCGATGGCGTCGAAGTCATGCTTGCTTCGCTTGCTATATCGGTATAGCTTGTGTTGCGACGGCGGCGGACCCGGTTCGCCCCGCACGCCGCCCGCCTTCGTCACCCGCACGTACAAAGGAGTATGACCATGAGCGCACTCTCGGCTCGCCCCGCCCCGAACCCCTGGTGGGTGGGCTTCGTCTGCGGAATGGCGACCTTCGTCGACGCCGCCGCGACCACCGGCATCGGTGTCGCGCTCGTCCTCTTCCAGTCGTTCGTCCCCGGAACTCCGGGCCTCACGCCCGACCAGGTCGGCCTGCTGACGGGCGTGCTGACCGCGGGCGTCGCGATCGGCTCGCTCGTCGGAGGACGCCTGGCCGACCGATTCGGCCGTCGCCGTATCTTCCTGGTGACGATGAGCCTCATCGTGCTCGGATCGCTCACGCCGTTCTTCGGCGTCTCCTTCGGCCTTCTCCTGCCCGGCATCGCGCTGATCGGACTGGGCGTCGGCGCCGACCTCCCCGCGGCTCTCGCATCGATCTCCGAAGCGGCCACCGACCGCAACCGCGGCAAGATCCTCGTGTTCTCGAATCTGCTCGGCGGCTTCGGCATCCTGCTCGCGGTGCTCATCGGCATCAACTTCGGTCAGCTCGGCGAGGTCGGCGGACGCATCATGTTCGCGGCCTTCGGCGGCGTCGGTCTCGTCGTGCTGGCACTGCGCCTCACGATCCCCGAGTCGGCGGACTGGATCGCCGCCCGCGACGAGCGCCGCAACGGCGTGCAGACCGTCCGCGCCGAGCGCGGCCGTCTCCGCGACTTCGGGCGCCCGCAGTACCGCCGGCCTTTCGTGACCCTGCTCGTCTACTACACGCTCGCCTCGATCGCGATCAGCGTCGCCGGCAGCTTCGGCACCTTCGTGGCGGTCAACGTCGCCGGCATCCCGGTGAACGAATACCAGGGATGGACGCTGCTGGCGATGCCCGCCGCCATCCTCGGCGCCGTCTGGTTCATGGCCGTCGCCGACACGCGGTTCCGGATGAGCTACTACGTCATCGGGGCGATCGCCGTGGTCGTCGCGAACCTGGTGCCGGTGGTGTTCGGCTTCACCCTCCCCGCCCTGATCGTCTCGGTCGTCGTGACGACCTTCGCCGGCGCGTTCTGCTTCGAGACGATCATGAAGGTGTGGACGCAGGAGTCCTTCCCCACCATGCTGCGCTCCACGGCGCAGGGAACGGTCTACGCCGTCGCCCGCTTCGCGACCGCGGCGTTCAACGTCGTCACCCCCGCCCTGCTGCTTCTCAACCCGAGCGCCGTCTACGTCGCCGTCTCGGTGGTGGCCGCCGCAGGCTTCCTGATCGGGTGGATCGGGTTCCGGCGCGGTGTGACCAATGCGTTCGACGTCGAGGCGGACGTGGTCTCGGCATCCGACGCGAACGCGTCTGCCGCGACACTGGCCCGCTGAACCGGCTTCCCCGACGAAAGAACACCCATGCGACTCGTCCCCTTCGAGACCACGGTCCGCTCGCTCACGCTGCGGGGCACGCACTACCTTCCGGATGCCGCGACGGGCGCCGAGCCGGCACCGCGGCCGACCGTCGTGCTGCTGCACGGCTTCGGCGGATCGCGAGTGGAGACCACCGGCGTCTTCGTCGCTCTGGCGCGCGCGCTGGTCGCGGCCGGGTTCGGCGTGATCGCGTTCGATCGCGCGGGGCACGGCGAGAGCGACGGCGAGTTCTTCGACACGACGGCGTCGGGCGATATCGCGGACACGTTCGCCGTGCTCGGCGCCGTGCGAGAGAGTCCCGACGCAGATGCCGAGAACCTCCACCTCGTCGGCATGAGCCTCGGCTCCGTCATCGCCGCGGTCGTCGCGGCGGAGGCGGGAGCGGGCGGCATCCGCTCGCTGACGATGTGGTCGACGGCCGCCGTGTTCGTCGACGACATCCGCTCGGGACAGATCCAGGGGCGCTCGCTCGCCGCGCTCGACGGGCCGGACGGGTTCTTCGACTTCCTCGGGATGCGACTGGGCCCGGCGATGCGCGCCGACGCTCTCACGTTCGATCCGTATGCGCGAGCCGCGGCCTACGACGGCCCGGCCCTGCTGCTGCACGGCACGGCCGACTTCGTCCCGGTGCGCTACGCCCAGCGTTACGCCGAGGCGGACGTCTTCGGCGAGCGCGCCGTGGTCGTCGTCGTGGACGGCGCCGACCACGGCTGGGCGCAACTGCCTCAGCGTGACGAACTGATCGCCCGCACCGTCTCCTTCATCCAGTCCCACTCCGAGAGGACCGCTTCGTGACCACCCCCCTGACCCCGTCCCGGATCGGCATCGGCGAGGTCGTGCGCCTCGGAGACGCCGAGGTGCTGCTCGAAGGGCACCTCGACGTCGATGACAGTCGCGGCATCCGCCCCCTGCGCCTGCCCCGCCGCACGTGGGCGCACTTCCCGCCGAACGGCGAGATCCTTCGCGCGATCACGGCCAACGCGAGCGGCGTGCGCGTGCGGTTCACGACGGCAGCGACCACGCTGAGCCTGACGATGCGGTGCACCCAGCTGCACTTCGCCGAGCTCGCCGGCCCGGTCAACGACGTGGTCGTGGAGGTCGAGGGCGAGCCGGTGCACGTCGTGCGCGCCCCCGTCACCGACATCCGTCGACTCTCGTGGATCGGGGATGCCGCGACCGACGAGCCCGCGAGCGAACCCGCGACGCTGGAGATCGCGCTCGGCGGCGCGGGCGGCCCAGGTCCGCGCACGGTGACCGTCTGGCTGCCACAGGGGATGATCGTCGACCTCCTCGATCTTCGCGCCGACGCCCCCGTGGTCGCAGCGGAGCCCTCCCCGGCACCCGTCTGGATCCACCACGGCAGCTCGATCAGCCACTGCGTCGAGACGCCCTCGCCGACCGGGGTGTGGCCGGTGATCGCGGCGCGCACGAGCGATCTGTCGCTCATCAACCTCGGCTTCGGCGGGCAGTGCATGCTCGATCCGTTCGTCGCCGACACGATCGCCGCCACGCCCGCCGACGTCATCACGCTCAAGGTGGGCATCAACATCGTGGGCGCGCGCTCGTTCGATCAGCGCACGTTCACGCCCGCGGTGCACGGCTTCCTCGACCGGGTGCGCGCCGGTCATCCCGACACCCCGATCGTGCTGGCGTCGTCGATCCTGTGGCCGGGCAGTGAGGACACGCCGGGCCCCTCCGACGTGGAGTTCTTCGACGACGGGCATGTCCGTTGCTACGCCGCCGGGGACGCCGACGACGTCGCCCGCGGTGCGCTGACCATGACCGAGTCGCGGCGACAGCTGGCCGAGGTGGTGCGGGTGCGCGCGGCATCCGGGGAACGGATCGCGTACCTCGACGGGCTGAGCCTGTACGGCGCCGACGACCAGGAGCGCTACACGCTGCCCGACAGCCTGCATCCCGACACGGAGCTGTATGCCGAGATCGCCGCGCGCTTCGCCGCCGCCGTGTTCGGTGCCGACGGACTCGTCCCCCGCGCCCGACTAGGCTGAAACTGCCCGCCCCCGCACGGGCGGAGGAGACATCGTGAACGCGACCGAGCAGACGCTGCTGTTCGCCTCGACCGGCCTGGTGCTGGTCGGGACGCTGGTGGTGTTCGTCGTGCAGTTCATCCGCGGTCGCGGGCGCGACAGCGGCGACGGGAGCGACCAGTGATCGCCATCGTCTTCGTCGTGACCGCGATGGCGCTGCTGATCGTCGCACTCGTGCTCTTCGTGCGGGGCCGCCGCGATGCGCCGCAGGGAACCCCGCTGCCCAACGGCCGCGGCATCCTCCTGCTCACCCTCGCCGGCCTCGTGCTCGCGCTGGCGTCGCAGCTGCCCGTCTTCCACTGAGCGCGCCGTCGCCTTGAGCTCGGCCGCTCCGCGACGTAGCGTGAAACCGCCCGATCTCCATCGACCGAAGGGGACACAGTGACGACGCCGAACCCGTTCCTGTTCTGGATGAGCTTCGCGATCATGATGGTCATCGTGGTCGGTGGCGGAGTTGCGCTCGGTATCTCGACGCAGCAGTATGCCCTCGCTTTTGCCCTCCAGCTGATCATCGCCGGCGCGTGGGTCGCCATGTTCTTCCGCTACCGCCCGCGCCGCGCACCGCAACAGAATCGGATGCCGACAACGGATACGGAGGCGTGAGCTCGCGGCATCCGAATCCGATGCTGATCTCCGAATCCGTTGCGCCAGAGGGACCGTTAGAGGCGCCGCGCTACTGGGCCTGCAGTCCCAGGTCGTCGAGGTCGATGATCGAGCGCCACTCATAGCCGGCGGCCTCCACCGCCGCCTGCGCGCCGGTCTTGCGATCGACGACCGTGACGACCGCCACGATCTCGGCACCGGCAGCCGCGACGACCTCGGCGGCCTTCAGGGGCGAGCCGCCCGTCGTGGAGGTGTCCTCGACGATGACGACACGCTTGCCGGTCACCTCGGCGCCCTCGATCTGGCGACCGCGGCCGTGGTCCTTCGGCTCCTTGCGCACGACGAACGCATCCACGGGCGTGCCGGCGGCGACCGACGCGTGCATGACGGCGTTCGCGATCGGGTCCGCGCCCAGGGTGAGGCCGCCCACGGCATCCGCGTTCAGGTCACGCACCGCGTCGAGCACGAGCCGGCCGATCGCGGGAGCCGCGCGGTGGTCGAGCGTGAGCTTGCGCATGTCGACGTAGTACGTCGCCTTCTTGCCGCTGGAGAGCGTGAAGTCGCCGTGGAAGACGGCTTCGGCGGCGATGAGGTCGACGAGGGCGCGACGCTCGGACTCGAGCTCGGGCGTGGAGGCGGCGGTCATGCTGAAGAGTCTACGGAAGCGAAGAACCGGGATTATTTCCGCAGCATCTCTGCCCGCGGCATCCACCCCGCACCCTAGAGTCGGGAACGTCACCCGGCGCGGTGCCCGGGCGATCCCGGGCGCTGCGGCCGACCGGATCGAAGGAGCACCATGGCCCGTATCGGCATCGTCCGCGAGCGCCCCGGCGAGACCCGCGTCGCCGCCTCCCCCACCACCGTCGGCAAGATCCGCGCGCTCGGCTACGACGTGAGCGTCGAGGCCGGCGCCGGCGCCGCATCGTCGTTCCCGGATGCCGCGTACACCGCCGCCGGCGCCGCCATCGCCACCCGCGACGAGGCCTGGGGCGCCGATGTCGTCCTGTCGGTCGCGGCCCCCACGGATGCCGAGATCGCGCTGCTGCAGCCGGGGGCGACGCTCGTCGGCATCCTGAGCCCCGCGCTCAGCCCCGACCTGCTCGCCGCCCTCGCCGCCCGCGGTGTCACGGCCCTCGCCATGGACGCCGTGCCCCGCATCTCGCGCGCGCAGTCGATGGACGTGCTCAGCTCGATGGCCAACATCGCCGGCTACCGCGCGGTCGTCGAGGCCGCGAACGAGTTCGGCCGCTTCTTCACCGGACAGGTCACCGCCGCCGGCAAGGTGCCGCCCGCGAAGGTGCTGGTCGCCGGGGCCGGCGTCGCCGGTCTGGCCGCGATCGGCGCCGCGTCGAGCCTCGGCGCGATCGTCCGCGCCACCGATCCCCGCCCCGAGGTCGCCGACCAGGTCGCGTCGATCGGCGGCACCTACCTCGAGGTCGTCGTGCCCGACGAGCAGAAGGAGGTCTCGGCCGACGGCTACGCCAAGGCCACCAGTGCCGCCTACGACGCCGCGGCCGCCAAGCTCTACAGCGACCAGGCCGCCGACGTCGACATCGTGATCACGACGGCGCTCATCCCGGGTCGTGCCGCCCCGCGCCTGCTCACGGCCGCCGACGTCGCCGCGATGAAGCCCGGCAGCGTCATCGTCGACATGGCCGCGGGCCAGGGCGGAAACGTCGAGGGCTCGGTGGCGGGCCAGCGCATCGTCACCGACGGTGGCGTCATCATCCTCGGCTACACCGATCTCGCCGGCCGCCTCCCTCAGCAGGCGTCGCAGCTCTACGGAACCAACCTGGTGAACCTCCTCGCCCTCCTCACCCCGGGCAAAGACGGGCAGCTCGCGATCGACGACACCGACGTCGTGCAGCGCGCCGTCACCGTCACGCGTGACGGCGCCGTCACCTGGCCGCCGCCTCCCGTGCAGGTCTCTGCCGCGCTAACGAAGCCCGGGACGGATGCCGCGGCATCCACTCCCGCGCCGGCCGCCAAGAAGGGGCTCTCGGCGGGAGCGAAGACCGGCCTGATCGTCGCCGGCGTCGCCGCACTGTTCCTCGTGTGCGCCGTCGCGCCCGCACCCCTGCCGCAGCACATCCTCGTGCTCACGCTGTCGGTCGTGATCGGGTTCTACGTCATCGGCAAGGTCGCCCACGCCCTGCACACTCCACTGATGAGCGTGACCAACGCGATCAGCGGCATCATCGTCGTCGGCGCCATGAGCCAGATCGTCGTGCCGAACCCCGTCGTGCAGGTGCTCGCGGCGATCGCGGTGCTCCTGGCATCCATCAACATCTTCGGAGGCTTCGCGGTGACCCGTCGCATGCTCGCCATGTTCCAGAAGGGTGACCAGAAGTGACCATCGTCGCCACCTCCGAGACGGCCGGGGCCCTCGCGCTCGCCCAGTCCGTCTCGACGGCCGCCTACATCGTCGCGGCCCTGCTGTTCATCCTCGCCCTCGCCGGCCTCAGCAAACAGGAGACTGCCCGCCGCGGCGTCGTCTACGGCATCGTCGGCATGACGATCGCCCTCCTCGCCACCCTCGTGCTCGTCGTCGCGAACGGCACCCTCGCGTCGGAGGGTGCGACCGCCGCGCTCGGCATCGGCCTCCTCGTCGCCGCGGTCCTGGTCGGCGGCGCCATCGGGCTGTGGCGGGCGCGCGTGGTCGAGATGACCGGCATGCCCGAGCTCATCGCCCTGCTGCACTCCTTCGTCGGCCTCGCGGCCGTGCTCGTCGGCTGGAACGGCAGCCTCTACGCCGAAGGGTTGCCGGAGGAACTGGTCGGCATCCACCACGCCGAGGTGTTCATCGGCGTCTTCATCGGCGCCGTGACCTTCACGGGGTCGATCGTCGCCTTCCTCAAGCTCTCGGGCCGGATGTCGTCGAAGCCGCTCATGCTGCCCGGCAAGAACGCCCTCAACATCGGCGCCCTGGCACTGTTCGTCGTGCTGACCGTCTGGTATGTCGCGACCCCGTCGATCTGGCTGCTCGTCGCCGTGACCGTGCTGGCCCTCGCGCTCGGCTGGCACCTGGTCGCCTCGATCGGCGGCGGCGACATGCCGGTCGTCGTCTCGATGCTCAACAGCTACTCCGGCTGGGCCGCGGCCGCGGCGGGCTTCCTCCTCAACAACGACCTCCTGATCGTCACCGGCGCCCTCGTCGGCTCGTCCGGTGCGTACCTGTCGTACATCATGTGCAAGGCCATGAACCGGTCGTTCCTCTCGGTGATCGCAGGCGGCTTCGGCATCGAGGCGCCCCGAAGTGCCGACGCCGAAGAGGGCGAACACCACGAGACGGATGCCGCGGCCGTCGCCGAGCTCCTCCGTGACGCGCGGTCGGTCATCATCACCCCCGGCTACGGCATGGCCGTCGCCCAAGCGCAATACCCGGTCGCCGACCTCACGAAGCGGCTGCGCGAGCGCGGCGTCGAGGTGCGCTTCGGCATCCATCCCGTCGCCGGGCGCCTGCCGGGCCACATGAACGTGCTGCTGGCCGAGGCCAAGGTGCCCTACGACATCGTGCTGGAGCTCGACGAGATCAACGACGACTTCGCCGACACCGACGTCGTGCTCGTCATCGGGGCGAACGACACGGTCAATCCCGCCGCGGCAGAGGACCCCGGCTCGCCCATCGCGGGCATGCCCGTGCTGCACGTGTGGGAGGCCCGCAGCGTCGTGGTGTTCAAGAGGTCGATGGCCTCCGGTTACGCCGGGGTGCAGAACCCCCTGTTCTTCCGCGACAACACGCAGATGCTGTTCGGTGACGCCAAGCAGCGGGTGGAGGACATCCTGCGGGCGCTCTGACCCGCACCCGCGTGCACAACTCCGCCTGAACGGCGCCCATCCCGGCTGCGAAGGCACCGAGGCCACGCTGAGCAGGAGTTGTGCACGCGGGCGGCCCGTGACGGCCGCGTCGGCGGGGGCCAATACGCTGGATGCCATGCGCATCGCCACCTGGAACGTCAACTCGATCCGCGCCCGCGTCGTCCGCACCGTCGACTTCGCCGTCCGCGAGGGCATCGATGTGCTCGCGATGCAGGAGATCAAGTGCAAGCCCGAGCAGTTCCCGTACGAAGCGTTCGAAGACGCGGGCTACACCGTCGAGGCGCACGGGCTCAACCAGTGGAACGGGGTCGCGATCGCCAGCCGTGAGCCGATCGAGAACCTGCAGGTCGGGTTCCCGGGCATGCCCGGCTTCGCGAAGGGTCACGACGGCCCCGGCGCTCCACTCGAGGCCCGCGCGCTCGGCGCCACGATCGGCGGCGTCGAGGTGTGGAGCCTCTACGTACCCAACGGGCGCGGCCTCGATGACCCGCACTACCGCTACAAGCTCGATTGGCTGGAGGCTCTCCGCGGCTACACCGCCGACACGCTCGCCGCCGACCCCGACCGGGCGCTGGCGCTCACCGGCGACTTCAACATCGCCCCGACGGATGCCGACAACGGCGACCCCACCGTCATCGAAGGCGTGACCACCCACGTCTCCCCGCCCGAGCGCGCCGCCTTCCAGGCCCTGCTCGACGCGGGCCTGAGCGACACGGTGCGGCCGCTGGTTCCCACCGGCTACACCTACTGGGACTACAAGCAGCTGCGCTTCCCCCGCAACGAGGGCCTGCGCATCGACTTCATCCTCGGCTCGCACGCGTTCGCCGACGCGGTGACCGCGGCATCCATCCACCGTGACGAGCGCAAGGGTGAGATCCCCAGCGACCACGTCCCCGTCGTCGTCGACCTCGACCTCGACGGCTCGGACGACGACGACCGCCCCATGATCTGGTGACCGGGCGAACTCAGGTCATGTCGCCCGTGACGACGTCGCCGTCGGGGGCGTAGCGCAGCAGAAGCGTGCCGGTCGGTCCCGACACGGCGGGTGCGATCAGCCGCAGCCGTGCCGGTGCTGCGCCGTCCGGAAACACCTTCTTGCCCTGACCGAGCACCACCGGGTGCACCCACAGCTTCAGCTCGTCGTACAGACGGGTGCGAAGCAGCGTCTGCGAGAAGTCGACGCTGCCGATCACGTGCACC
The DNA here is from genome assembly GCF_003293595.1 of Microbacterium sp. PM5. Taxonomy (NCBI): domain Bacteria; kingdom Bacillati; phylum Actinomycetota; class Actinomycetes; order Micrococcales; family Microbacteriaceae; genus Microbacterium; species Microbacterium sp. PM5. The sequence continues at coordinate 1,854,737 of NZ_CP022162.1, forward strand.
TCGGCGTGGCGATCGCGCAGCGCATCCACGGCCGCCGCGACCTCGGCGTCCGAGCCGGTCAGCACGCTGGTGCCCGCCCATTCCGGGTCGACACCGGCCCGGGTCGCCACATACTTCGGGATGGCATCGAAGTGCCGACCGATGAACCCCTCCGGCCCGTCGGTGTGATGCGGCCAGTACCCGGCGAAGATGTCGTACGTGCGTCGGCCGAGCAGCAGCGCGTCCATCCGGCGGATGCCGCTGCCGACGTCCTCGCCGATGACGGCGTCCTCGAACGGCGCCTGCCAGCCGCCGAACGGGAACCCGCCGCTGGTGTCTTCGTCGGGGCCGCCCGGCGCCTGGGCGACGCCGTCGAGCGTCGTGAACAGGTCGATGACGATCCGCCCGCGCATCACGATGCCTCCGCCGGAGGGCCCTGCTCGGCGGCGACGGGGTCCATGTAGAGGAAGCCGAGGCTGTTGCCATCGGGGTCGTCCAGGTCACGGCTGTACATGAAGCCGTAGTCCTGAGCGGGGTGCGGCTCGGTGCCACCGGCAGCCAGGCCCGCCTCCACGATCGCGTCGACGTCGGCGCGTGAATCTCGGGAGAACGAGAGCGAGGCCTGCGCCCACTCCCTGGGCTCTCCGACGGGCTTCTCGGTGAACGTGGCGAAGAACTCCCGCCGCAGCACCATGAAGAAGATGTCGTCCGACCAGACGACGCACGCGGCGTTCTCGTCGGTGAAGTTGGGGTTGATGGCGCAGCCGAGCGCCCGGTAGAAGGCGACGCTGCGCTCGAGGTCGTTCGTCGGAATGTTCACGAAGATGCTCGTCATACCCAGAGCATGCACCCCCGGCGCGATGAGGTCGAGACCCTCTCCCTCTCAGGGAGGATGCCACGGCATCCGGCTGCCCCTAGCGTGGAAGGATGAGCTCCGCCGCCCTCGTCCGCACGACCACGCCCGCGCAGCGTCGCAACGATGTGTGGCTCGCGCTCGCACTGTTGATCAGTGCCGTGATCAGCGCGTGGCTGGGCACGGTGGCAGGCTTCTACGGCGAGAACACCCCCGCCTTCGGCTGGGCGCTCGTGTACGTCGCCGCCCTCACTCTCCCTCTGGCCCTGCGCCGGCGCTTTCCCGAAGCGACGCTCATCGTCGTCGCGCTCGCATTCTTCGTCGGCGTCTCGGTACGCATCCCGGAGATCTACGTCGGCAACGTGGCCCTGTTCATCGCCATGTACACCGTCGGGGCGTGGGTGAGCGACCGCCGGCGCGCAACCGTCGTGCGGCTCGCGGTGATCGCCGGCATGTTCATCTGGCTTCTCGTGGTGACCTTTCAGAGCGCGATCGATCCGGACGGCGATGGGCCCTCCCGCGCGGGCTTGTTCTCGCCGTTCGCCGCGTACATGATCATCCAGTTCCTCGTGAACGCGGCCTACTTCGGCGGCGCGTACTTCTTCGGAGAGCGCGCCTGGGCCGACGCCCGTGCGCGCGCGGTGCTCGAAGAGCGCACCGCCGAACTCGAACGCGAACGCGAGATCACCGCCGCCCAGGCGGTCGCCCTGGATCGCGTCCGTATCGCCCGTGAACTGCACGACGTCGTCGCCCACCATGTCTCCGCCATGGGTGTGCAGGCAGGGGCCGCGCGCACGGTGCTGGACCACGACGCGGCGGCGGCGCGCGAGGCACTGGTCACCGTCGAGTCGTCCGCACGCGACGCGCTCACCGAGCTGCGCCAGCTGCTCGAGACCCTCCGCACCCCCGACGCCGACACCCCCGCCGCCTCGACGGTGCGCCTGCAGTCGATCCCCGACCTCGTCGCACACGCGAACGACAACGGCATGCCCACGACGTTCGCGGTGGTCGGTGACCCGATCGATCTGCCCGAGCTCGTGCAGGTGAACCTGTACCGCATCGCCCAGGAGGCGCTCACCAACGCGCGGCGTCACGGAGGTCCGGATGCCGCGGCCGATGTCCGGCTGCGATTCGACGACGACCACGTCGAGCTGGAGGTCGCCAACCGCGGCCGCGCCCAGGTGGCCGGGCGCACGGGACTCGGCATCGTCGGCATGCGCGAGCGTGCAGCCGCATCGGGCGGCACCCTCGAGGCGGGTCCGCGCACCCGCGGCGGCTTCGTGGTACGGGCGCGGGTACCCGCCAGACTCGGCACGACGAGAATCGCGCCCCCGACACCGGTCAGCGCGGGGCCGCGATGAGCGCGCCGGTGCGGGTGCTGCTCGTCGACGACCACGCCGTGATGCGGGCGGGGTTCCGCATGATCCTGGAGGCCCAGAGCGACATCGTGGTCGTCGGGGAAGCCGGGACGGGCGCTGAGGCCGTGGCCGCCGCATCCTCGCTGCACCCTGACGTGATCTGCATGGACGTGCAGATGCCGGACATGGACGGACTCGAGGCGACCCGACGGATCGTGGCCGACCCGTCGATCGACGCGGTCGTGGTCGTGGTGACCACTTTCGACCGTGACGACTATCTCTTCCAAGCCCTGCACGCGGGCGCGAGCGGCTTCCTGCTCAAGAACGCCGGTCCGGAAGAACTCGTCACGGCGGTGCGCGTCGCTGCCGCGGGCGATGCCTTGCTGGCGCCGGCCGTGACGCGCCGCGTCATCGAGCGCTTCGCGGCATCCGCCCGCGACACCGACACCGGGGTCGCCGCCGCGCCGTCATCGGCGCAGCCGCCGGCGTCATCGGCGCCGGAGCGGACAGCTCCGCCCGTCGAGCTCACCGAGCGCGAGCGCGAGGTGCTGCGTCTGCTCGCCGAGGCCTACAGCAACGCCGAGATCGCCGCCGCCCTCTTCATCGGCGAGGCGACCGTCAAGACGCACGTGTCGAACGTGCTGCAGAAGCTCGGAGCGCGAGACCGCGTGGCCGCCGTGGTCTACGCACACCGGCACGGCATGGTCTGAGCCGACACGGTCGACGCACACCGCCCGCGAGGCGCGGTCGGTGGTGAGGCCTCGTCAGCGAGCGGCGACCGGGATGGAGCCGGTGGTGGCCGTCGTCGCGGCGCGCGCCAGGCGCTCGCGCAGCGAGACCAGGGTCGCGTCGGGACGCCACAGCACCACGAGACTCCAGCCGAACATGCCGACCAGCAGCACGTTGCGGGCGAGCAGCACACCGGCCGCGAACGGATGCGCGTCGATGAGTGGGAGGTAGAGCACCGGGAACACGAGCGTCGTCAGGAAGCACGTGACCGCGAGCCAGACGGCGATCGACGTCCAGGCCTTGCGGTCGATCAGCAGACCGGCGGCGACGACGGGCGCGAGCCACAGCATGTACTGGGGCGAGCCGACCTTGTTGAACACGATGAGCGCCGACGTCAGCGCGAACGCGCCGCGAAGGATGAGGTGCTGCTCCCCGATACGGGAGAGGGCACCCTCCTGAAGCGCGCGACGACGCGCACGCCACAGCAGCACGAGGATCACCATGAAGGCGATCGGCATGGCGTAGCCGACCAGCACGCCCGCGGCGGTGGCGCCGGGACCGGCGACCTCACGCGTCGCGAGCACGTAGTTCTGGTGGATCTGAGCACCGGGAAGACCCAGCACCGTCGCCCACACCCACGGCGTCGCGACGGGAGCCTCGAGCTGCAGCGCACGGTCGCCCTGGATGGTCGCGAAGCTGAAGAGGTTCGACGCACCGCCGAAGGCGACCACGACACCGGCGATCGCCGCGCTCAGGGCCAGTCCACCGGCGATGATGCGCATACGCAACGACGAGACCGCAACCGCGGCGGCGGCCAGAGCAGCCGGGGCGACCTTGATCCAGGTCGCGGCGGCGATCAGCACGCCAGCGATGAACGGCCGACGAACGAGCCAGACGAGACCGGCGATGGCCAGCGGCGCGGCGAAGCCCTCGAGACGCAGCATCGACACGGGCGCGAGCAAGACCTGGATGGCCAGCCAGTACCAGGCGGCGACGTAGCCCTTGCGGTTGCGCAGATTGTCGGTGAGCGCGAGGACGGCGAAGAAGTTCGCTCCCACCATCATCAGAAGCCAGACGAGCTGGTAGTTCCAGGGGCCGGCGACGATCGCGGCCATGATCGGCGCCAGAGCGCCGGCCGGGTAGACCCACGGCATGTCGATCACGGGCCAGTGCCCGTGGGCCGCCTGCTCCGCCCACAGACGGTACAGCGGCAGGTCGCCCTCGGTTCCGCCGAAGATCATCACCTTCAGCAGGGCGAGGAAGAACAGGGCGTGCACGACGGCGAAGCCGATGAGCAGGCCTCGACGGGTGAACGCGAAGTGCAGGGCGCGGGGCCACCACTCGCGGGCACGGTCGGATACACGGGCGCCGAGGGCGCGGGTCACCTCAGGAGCGCTCGTCACTCGACAGAGTTTAGGAGAAGCCGCCTGAGCAAATGGTGGACGCCGTGTTACCCGTTCCTGGGAGTTCGCCGAGTGCGCCGCGGTTCTGCGCCGCGATTACTCCGCCCGACCGCTCCCCCGCACGGGGGAGATGGTCATCCGGCGGATGCCGCCGCGCACCGGATCACGCTGCGGATTCCCGCCCCAGGGGGGAGGTCGGCGGCATCCGCCCTTCCTAACGTGGAGTCATCGGCACGCAGAGGAGGAGAACATGCTCGAACTGAACGGCATCACCAAGAGCTACGGCGTAAAGCGAGTGCTCGACGACGTGAGCTTCCGGGTTCCGTCGGGACGTCTGACCGGATTCGTGGGCGGCAACGGCGCGGGCAAGACGACGACCATGCGCATCGTGCTCGGCGTGCTCGGCCGCGACAGCGGCGAGGTCACCCTCGACGGCGCGCCCGTCACCGCGTCCGACCGACGCCTGTTCGGCTACATGCCGGAGGAGCGCGGGCTGTACCCGAAGATGCGGGTTCTGGAGCACATCGTCTACCTCGCCCGCCTGCACGGGTTCGACAAGGCCGAGGCCACCGCGCGCGCCGAGGCGCTGCTCGTGGAGCTCGGTCTCGGCGAGCGCCTCCGCGACAACGTCGAGACCCTCTCGCTCGGCAATCAGCAGCGCGCTCAGATCGCCGCCGCTCTCGTGCACGACCCGCAGGTGCTCATCCTCGACGAGCCCTTCTCGGGTCTGGACCCCCTCGCGGTGGACGTCGTCGCGGGCGTGCTGCAGGCACGTGCGGCTCAGGGCGCGGCCGTCCTGTTCTCGTCGCACCAGCTCGACGTCGTCGAACGGCTCTGCGACGACCTGGTCATCATCGCGGACGGCACGATCCGCGCGGCGGGCACGCGTGACGCCCTCCGCGCCGAGCACGCCCAGCACCGCTACGAACTGATCTCCGGGGGCGATCTCGGCTGGCTCCGTGACGAGCCCGGAGTCGATGTGCTCTCCTTCGACGGCGGCTATGCACTCTTCGACGTCGACGGGGATGCCGCGGCGCAGCGCGTGCTGCAGCGCGCGGTCTCCTCCGGCGATGTCGCGAGCTTCTCCCCCCAGCAGCCCTCTCTCGCCCAGATCTTCAAGGAGGTCATCCAGTGAACGTCAGCGCTCCGTCCTTCGCCCAGAGCACGTGGCTCGTCGCCGAACGCGAGGTGGGATCCAAGCTGCGCAGCAAGGCCTATCTCATCTCCACCGGCATCCTCTTCGTGCTCGCGCTCGTCGGTGTGCTGTGGGGAGGCTTCTCGGCACAGTCCGACAGCCGCACCCCCGTCGCCGTCACCGCCGACACCGCGGCTTCGGTCGCCGAGAACCCGCTCGTGAAGTCGACCGAGGTCGCCGACGCCGATGCGGCGCGCGCTCTGGTGCAGGACGGCACGGTCGACGCCGCACTGATCCCGGGCGGCGCCGCGCCGTTCGAGTACACCGTCGTCGCGAAGGACACAGCTCCCTCGTCCCTCCTGCAGGCGCTGAGCCTCACCCCCCAGGTGGAGCTGCTCGACCCGTCGGGCGTGAACCCGGGACTGCGGTACCTGGTCGCGCTCGGATTCGGGCTCATCTTCTTCATGGCGGCGCTGACCTTCGGCTCGACGATCGCGCAGTCGGTCGTGGAGGAGAAGCAGACCCGCGTCGTCGAACTGCTCATCTCGGCCGTACCCGTGCGGGCGCTGCTCGCCGGCAAGGTCATCGGCAACACGATCCTCGCGATGGGCCAGATCATCGGCCTCGCGGCGATCGCGATCATCGGCTTCACGGTGACCGGCCAAAGCAGTCTGCTCGCCGGGCTCGGCGCCCCCATCGCCTGGTTCGCCGTCTTCTTCCTCTTCGGATTCATCCTGCTCGCCGCGCTGTTCGCCGCGGCTGCGGCGATGGTGTCGCGGATGGAGGACATCGGCTCGACGACGACACCGCTGACCATGCTGGTGATGGCGCCGTACTTCCTCGTCATCTTCTTCAACGACAATCCGCTGGTGATGACGATCATGTCCTACGTGCCGTTCTCGGCCCCCGTCGGCATGCCCGTGCGCATCTTCCTCGGGGACGCGCAGTGGTGGGAGCCGCTGCTGTCGCTCGGGGTCATGCTGGTCACCTGCGCGGCGGCCATCTGGGTGGGCGCGAAGATCTATCAGAACTCGCTGCTGCGCATGGGAGCGCGCGTCAAGCTCTCCGAGGCGCTCGCCGGATGACGAGGACGCGCCCCGAGACGGGTCAGTGATCGGCGGATGCCGGTGCCTTCGCGGGCGGCGCGAGCACCGGCATCCGTCGATTGACGAACTGGGGAACCGCGATGCCGTGCAGCAGGATGCTGCCGACGACAGTGAACACCATGATCGCGAGGACGTCGTAGGCCTCCGCGTCGGGCAGCTTGTTGAAGGCGAGCAGCCCGAACACGATCGTCGCGGTGCCGCGGGGGCCGACGACCCCGATGAGGATGCGCGACCCCCAGGGCACGGGCGATCCCAGCATCGACAGGTACACCGGCACGATGCGGAACAACGTCAACGCCAGGACGACGAGCACGAGCAGGCGCCAGTCCACGCCGTTGATGACGACGACGGTGGTCATCGCTCCCAGGACGAACCACACGATGTTGGCGGCGAGCGTGCCGGCTTCTTCGACGAGAAGGATCTCGGGGTGCGGGATCGTGCGCTCGTCGGTGCGCTTGGTCCGTGCGATGCGGTAGACGATGCCGGCGACGAACGCTGCGACGAAGCCGTTCGCCGCGACGCTGCTGAGTGTCGCGACGCCGAAGGCGATGAGGGGAACGAGAAGCATGACGTAGCGGATGCCGGGGGCGTCGGCCCAGCCGCGGCGCGAGGCCCATCGCACGCATACGCCGAAGACACCGCCGATGACCGCGCCGACGACAATCGCGATCGCGGTGGCGGGAACGGCCCCGAAGAAGGCCTCGAAGAATTCCCCCAGCCGCTCTTCGAGCTGCGATTCGTTCTCGGGTGAAAGGGTGTCGGAGTTGACGGCCGCCAGGATCGTCGGCCAGGCGATCGCCGCGGCCAGCGCCATGGCGAACACCGGCGAGACCAACCCGTCGTTGTAGCCGCTTTCGACATTCAAGATCTGGCGCACCCGGGCGGGGATGCGCGGCGAGCGCAGCAGCGTCGCCGCCGGCGCGAAGTCGGTCGGCATGATGACGCACGCGACGACGATGAGGATGAAGACGCTGAGATGGGGCAGCAGGAACAGTCCGCTCACCACGACCGCCAAGATCGACAGCGGCAGGGCGACGAGCACGAGGCGCGCGATCGTTCGCCCTTCGCCGCCGAAGACGCCCCCGCTCACCTCGCACGCATCGACGAACAGCAGCACGGCGAGGATCAGCTCCACGACGTGCTCGGCGGCGTCACTGCCCACCGCATCGGAGAAGCCGGTGACGTCGATGAGCACGAGCACTGCTCCGGCGAGAGCGAGCACGGCCGGACCGGCCACGCCGGTGCGTTCGAAACGATGAGCGACGACCGACCACAGACCGATCACGACGAAGCCCAGCAGGAAGATCAGCGGCACCGTTCACCTCTCCTCGGCTGTCTCGGGCGCACGGGCCCCGGTTTCCGGGATCAGTCTGCCAGTCGATGCCGCCGCCGCGTGTCAGCGCTCCACGAGCACGCCGTCGGCATCCGCCCAGACATGGGCCCCGGGACGGAACACGACGCCGGCGATCTCCACCGGCACGTCGAGCTCGCCGACGCCCGCCTTGGCGCTCTTGCGGGGGTTCGAGCCGAGGGCCTTGACACCGAGATCGAGCGCGGCGATCGCAACCCGGTCGCGGATCGCGCCGTGCACGATGAGGCCGGCCCAACCGTTCGCGACCGCGGATGCCGCGATCAGGTCGCCCACGAGCGCCGATTCCAGCGAGCCGCCGCCGTCGATCACGAGCACGGCGCCCTCGCCCGGGGTCGCGAGCGTCGCCTTGACGAGCGCGTTGTCACGGTGGCAGCGGATCGTGCGGACCGGGCCGTCGAACGCCGCCCGTCCGCCGAAGTCGTGCAGCTGCAGGGCGAGCGAGTCCAGCGCGTCCCTGCGCTCGTCGTACAGGTCGGCCGTCGCGATGGTGGTCATGACGCCACGCTAACGAGACGCGGGGGCGCGGGGCGCCGTCATGAGCGCGGAAGTTCCGGCATCCTTCCGCCGCCAGCAAACTCATAGGTCCTCATGGGAACAAGACGTCGGTTCCATACGGTTGCATCGACCGGGCCGATGGCGTCCCACCGACAAACCGTCCTTCATCCTTCTTCAGGAGACGACCATGAGCACCATCGCCGCACACCCCGCCGACACCGACGCGCCGATTCTCGACGTCCTCGCCGAGCGCTGGAGCACCCGTATCTTCGACCCCGCGACGCCGATCGACGAGGATGCGCTCGCCAGCGCCCTCGAGGCGGCCCGCTGGGCACCGTCCGCCAACAACACGCAGCCGTGGCGCTTCGTGGTCGCCCGCCGCGGCTCGGCCGCGCACGCGCAGATCGTGGACGCCCTGATGGGCTTCAACCAGTCGTGGGCGGCAGACGCCGCCGCTCTCGTCGTGTTCGCATCGGCCGCCGCGCTCGACGGCAAGCCGCTGCCGTGGGCCGCGTACGACACCGGCCAGGCGGCCGCCCACTTCACGGTTCAGGCGCACGCCTCGGGCCTGCACACCCACCAGATGGGCGGCTTCGACCGTGACGCGATCGCCGCGGCGTTCAGCTTCGGCGACGACCTCGTGGCCGTGACCGTGATGGCCGTCGGCGCCCTCGGCGACATCGACGCCGCTCCCGAGGCGCTGCGCGAGCGCGAGCTGGCCCCGCGCGCGCGTCGCCCCATCGCGGAGTCGCTCATCGTCAACGACTGACGCGCGGCGCCTCCCCCGCCCCGCCCCGCGAGAAACCACTCCCCGCACGAGAAACACGTGCAGGAGTGGTTTTTCGCATGCGGAGTGGTTTTTCGCAGGTCGTCAGTCGTCGAGCAGCTCGGCCTCGATCACGTCGTCGTCGTCGGATGCCGCGGCATCCCCGCTCTCGTCGGGCGCCGCTCCCGCGCTGGTGAGCACGAGGCTCGAGCCGTCGGCGGCGACGTCGACGCGTACGAGGTCGCCGTCGCGCACACCGCCCGAGAGCAGCGCCATCGCGAGCCGGTCCTGGATCTCGGACTGGATGAGGCGACGCAGCGGACGGGCCCCGAAGATCGGGTCGTACCCGCGCTCGGCGAGCCACGCCCGCGCGTCGGGGGTGACCGCCAGAGTAAGCCGACGATCGCGCAGCCGTCGCTGCAGAGCATCGACCGACAGCTCAACGATCTGAGCCAGGTCGTCCTGGCTGAGCGCCTGGAACATCACGATGTCATCGAGCCGGTTGAGGAACTCGGGGCGGAACGCCGTGCGCACGAGCGCCATGACCTGCTCACGCTTCTGCGCGAGCGTGAGCGTCGGGTCGATGAGGATCGGAGATCCGAGGTTCGACGTCAGGATCAGGATCGTGTTGGTGAAATCGACCGTGCGCCCCTGCCCGTCGGTGAGGCGGCCGTCGTCGAGCACCTGCAGCAGGATGTCGAAGACCTCGGGGTGCGCCTTCTCGACCTCGTCGAGGAGCACCACCGAGTACGGCCGGCGCCGCACGGCTTCGGTGAGCTGACCGCCCTGCTCGTAGCCGATGTAGCCGGGAGGGGCGCCGACCAGCCGCGCGACGGAGTGCTTCTCGCCGTACTCGCTCATGTCGATGCGCACCATCGCACGCTCATCGTCGAACAGGAACTCGGCGAGCGCCTTCGCCAGCTCGGTCTTGCCGACACCGGTGGGCCCGAGGAAGAGGAACGAGCCCGTCGGGCGGTTCGGGTCGCTGATGCCGGCGCGCGAGCGGCGCACCGCATCCGAGACGGCCTTCACGGCGTCCTTCTGGCCGATCAGCCGTTTGCCGAGTTCGGCCTCGAGGTGCACGAGCTTCTCGCTCTCGCCCTGCAGCAGGCGTCCGACGGGGATGCCGGTCCACGCCGCGATGACGGCGGCGATGTCGGCATCCGTCACCTGGTCTCCGACCATCCGCTCGCCGCCCTCGGCGGCCTCCGCGTTCTCGGCCTGCGCGACCTGTCGCTCCAGCGCCGGAATCTCGGCGTAGTACAGCCGCGAGGCCTTCTCGAGATTGCCCTCGCGCTGGGCGCGCTCCGCCTCGACGCGCGCCTGGTCGAGGCGCGTCTTGAGGTCGCCGACCGCGTTCAGCGAAGCGCGCTCACGCTCCCATCGCGCCTGCAGCTCGTCGAGGCGCGCCTGCTCGACCTTGAGGGTCTCGCGAAGCGTCGCCAGCCGCTCCTTCGACGCGGCATCCTTCTCGCGCTTGAGGGCCAGCTCTTCGAGCTTGAGGCGGTCGACGTGGCGGCGCAGCTCGTCGATCTCGAGAGGTGCGGAGTCGATCTCCATACGCAGCCGGGAGGCGGCCTCGTCGATCAGGTCGATCGCCTTGTCGGGCAGCTGGCGCGAGGGGATGTAGCGGTTCGAGAGGGATGCCGCGGCCACGAGCGCGCCGTCGGCGATGGCGACCTTGTGGTGCGCCTCGTAGCGCTCCTTGAGGCCGCGCAGGATCGCGACGGTGTCCTCGACGCTGGGCTCACCGACGTACACCTGCTGGAAGCGACGCTCCAGCGCGGCATCCTTCTCGATGAACTCGCGGTACTCGTCGAGCGTCGTGGCGCCGATGAGGCGCAGTTCCCCACGCGCGAGCATCGGCTTGAGCATGTTGGAGGCCGCGACCGATCCTTCGCCGCCGCCGGCGCCCATGAGCACGTGCAGCTCGTCGATGAAGGTGATGATGCGACCTTCGGACTCGGTGATCTCCTTGAGCACGCTCTTGAGGCGCTCCTCGAACTGTCCGCGGTACATGGCCCCGGCCACGAGCGCGGAGATGTCGAGCGAGACGAGCTCCTTGTCCTTGAGCGACTCGGCCACGTCGCCGGCGACGATGCGCTGGGCGAGGCCCTCGACCACGGCCGTCTTGCCGACGCCGGGCTCGCCGATGAGGACGGGGTTGTTCTTCGTGCGACGGGTGAGCACCTGGCTGACGCGCCGGATCTCACTGTCGCGTCCGATCACCGGATCGAGCTTGCCCTGCCGGGCGCGGTCGGTGAGATTGATCCCGAACTGTTCGAGCGCGCTCTGCTGCTCCTCCTGCCCGGGCTGGGGCTGTGCGTTCATCGTTTCTCCCTGACACTCATGAGGAAATCTGCGAGGCTCAAACTTGAGCCATCTGGACTCAACTTTATCAAAACGTGATGCGGGCGGCAAGGGGCCGCGCGATGGGCAGTCCTCCCCATCGCGACGACGCCGGGGCTCACCTAAAGTGACGACGTGGCCGATCTCGTCGTCAATACGGAGAACCTCCGAAATCTCGCGAACCAGCTCGCGACCGTCCACGGCACCCTCACCGCCGCGGACGGCGATGCGCGCGACCTGGCGGGGATGATCCCGCACGCCGGGCTCGCCTCCGCCGTGGACGAGTTCACCTCGGGGTGGGACCGGCGCCGCAAAGATCTCGCAGATCGCGTGGACCAGCTGCAGAAGCGCGCCGACGGCGCCGCCGATGCCTTCGAAGGCGTCGACGGCCAGCTGGCCGACAAGCTCACGGAGGGAAGCAACGGATGACCATGGCACCCATCGGCGGCGACGTCGCCGGCATCCGCGGGCACGCCTCGCGCTACAGCTCCACCGCCCGCGCGGTGTCGGAAGCAGTCGAGATGCTGCAGGCGGTGATCGACGCGTCGCAGCAGGAGACGAGCGACGCGGTCGAAGCGCTGGCCGGGACGATCGGCGACACGAAGACCTACCTCTCCCGCATCCGCGAGCGGTACGAAGTGGCCGGCTCCGCGCTGTCCGACTTCGCGAACGAACTCGAGCAGGCGCAGCAGCAGGCGGCCGGGGCCATCGCCGCGCACGACGACGCCCAGCGTCGGCACATGTACGCGCAGCGCAACCTCTCGGAGGCTCGCGAGGCCACGCAGCAGACCGTCGACCCGAACGAGCTCGCGGAGGCGACGGATGCCGCGCGTCGCTACTCCTCGATGAGCACGACGGCCGCGAGTGATCTGTCGCAGGCACAGGCCGCTTACGATGCCGCGCTCCAGCGCGTGCAGCGGGCCGGCGACGCCGCGGCATCCACCATCTCGCAGACGGTGTCCAGCGATTCGCTCAACGACTCGTGGTGGGACAACGTCCTGGACTGGGTGAACCAGAACGCGGAGTGGCTGAAGGTCGTCAAGGACATTCTGACGGTCGTCACCGCCATCGTCGGCGTGCTGTCGATCTTCTTCCCCGTGCTCGCACCCATCGCCCTGGGGCTCGCCGTCCTGTCGATGGGGCTCAGCTTCCTGCTGGCCTCGTCGGGCGACGGGTCGTGGTTCGATTTCGCACTGGACGCCATCGGCGTGCTGACCTTCGGCGTCGGCAGCGCCGCGCTGGCCGGCATCAAACTCGGCACCGTCGCCCTGCGCGGCGGCCGCGCGGCCACACTCGCGGTGCGCAGCCCCGGGATGGTGTGGGGCAACGGCGCGCGCCAGGTCATCGGCAATCTGCTCGATCGGGGCCTGGTGGGATCGATCCGCCAGCCGCTGCGGATGGTGGCCGACGAGAGCGCGAGCGTCCTGTCGGCACGGCCGAACTTCGCACAGGTCGTCACGCACTGGGGCGACGACGCCATCAAGGGCATCCGCGAGTCGGACAGCATCATCATCTCCGAGTTCGACCAGATCGCGTCGCAGGCGCGGCTCGGCGCCGGCGGCGCCATCGACAACCTCGTGACGAGCGGCGTCGACAGCCTGAAGGGAGTCGTCGGGACGATGGGCAAGATCGGCTCGTCGCTCGACTCCTACAACCTGGTCGGAATCGGGATCAACCGCAGCGACCAGCTGGTCAACTGGGTTCAGGACCAGACCGGGGTCCAGACACCGCTGGGTACCCTCACGACCGGCCTCAACGAGGTGTACGGATTCGTTCCGGGGCTGTTCGAGGCGCCGATGGGAGCGGACTGGCGCTCCGCCTCCACCCCGTGACGCTCGAGCGCCGCGTGGCATGGGAGGCCCGCTTCGGGGACGGCCTCTTCCTCGCCACCATCCTCTGGATTGTCTTCGGTGCACTCCCGACGATCGGCTTGCTGGTGGGACAGCTCGTGACCGGTTCGTTCGTGAGCAAAGGCATCGTGCCCGACAGCTTTCCCGCCTTCATGCCACCGTGGTGGGCGGCCTACCCCATGACCCTGCTGCTCGTGGTGTTGGCCCTGGGGTCGCTGCCACTGCCCCTGCGGGGTCCGCGGGCAACCACGCGGAGCACACTTCTGACGGTGCTCGTGCTGACCTTCAGCACGACGCTCTACATCGCCGCAGCCGCCGGGGCGGCGGAAGCCCACGAGGGTCGCGTCAATTTCTTCGGGGTCGACAACCTCGTGTTCATCCAGTTCTTCCTGATCCTCGTCACCGTCGCACGCATGCTGCTGAGCGGACTGCGCCTGCTGCCGCGAACGTGGCGGGAGTACAGAGACGACGACGGTACCGTGGTGCCGCCGAAAGAGATCGTGCGTCGCGCCCCGCGCCGCCCGTGGGACTGGAATCGCAACCGGATGCAGCGCCGTCCGCCGGGGCAGTGAAGGACACCATGAACGAGATCGCGCCCCCGCGCTACCGGCTCGTGCTGCCGCCGGGCTTCCTGCTCATCCCCGTCGGCCACTCCACGGACGACGAGATCACCGCCCTCGTCCGTCGGCATTATCGCGACCTGCCTCGCGACAGCTACGGCCCGCAGATCGACCGGACCGCCGCTCAGCTGGTCGCCGCTGCGCGCAGCGCCCGCGAGGCCGGCGTACTCGACCTCATCGTGCCGATGGGCGTGCCGTGGCGCGCGCCGGTGTCGCTGGCGATCGCGATCAGCACCGGCACGGCACCCGCCGTCGACGACCCGGAGCCCTCGGCATCCGAGATCAGCGAGACCGTGACGACATCCGCAGGCGAGGCCGTTCGAGCGACCGAGAGGTTCGCCGTGCCCACAAGAGCCGACGAGATGGCACCGTTGATGAGAGTGCGCTTCCGATGGCCGATTCCCGATAGCGACCGGCAGCTGGTCGCGATCTGCACGATCAGCGGCACGGTCGACCCCGAACTCGCGCCGATCGTCGACGCCCTCGCGGAGCTCGGCGATCTGCTGCTGCAGACGCTTCGCTGGGACTGAGAGGAACTTCATGGCCATCGACATGGACTACGACCTGGACCGCTGGGTCTACGTGCCGAACCTCTTCCCCTGGGAGTCGTTCGGCGACGAGGAGCAGTGGGCGGATGCCGTCGCACGCGCCTTCGGCGGCGAAGGCCGCACGGCCGCACCCGCAGAGCTGGTCGACTGGCTGCGGGCCTACCTGGTCGGCGCCGTGCGCAGCAACCGATCGGGAACGATCCGCTTCGTGCATCTACCGAACATCACCGCACCGCACGCCATCGTCGACGTCTACGACATGCCGCATCGCGACGACGTCGCACTGATCGACCTCACGCATGAGAAGCAGGGACCTGCAGTGCGCGAGCCCGAGGTCGTCCCGTTCGACTCCGAGCATCTCGGCGCGGGGATCAAATCCACGCGATGGGTGCGCACCGAGGCCGACGCGATCGCCCGAGCCACCAACTGGGTCTGGCGCACCGGCGAGCGCGACATCGTGGTGATGACCGCCAGCTCCGACCTCCCTCTCGCCGAGGCTCTCGACCCGGTGGTCGACGAACTGGCCCGTACGATCCGCCTGGCCTGAGGCCGCGATCAGGAGGCCATCGCCTCCAGATCTGCAGGCACCGGCGTCGTGCACGTGAAGCGCGCGCGGTAGGCGGTGGGCGTCAGCCCCAGAGTGCGCCCGAAGTTCTGCCGCAGCACGGCCGCCGACCCGAAGCCGCACGCCGACGCGATGGCGTCCAGGCCCAGGTCGGTCTGCTCGAGCAGACGCTGTGCGTGGATGATCCGCTGGCGTCCCAGCCAGGCCGCGGGCGTCGTGCCGTAGTCGGCTTTGAATCGACGCGCGAAGGTGCGCGGTGACATGTGAGCACGGGCGGCGAGCTGATCCACCGACAGATCGAGGGTGAGGTTCTCGAGCATCCACTCGGTGACCGGTGTGAGCGAGAGCGACGTGGATTCGGGCAGCGGCTTCGCGATGAACTGCGCCTGGCCGCCGTCGCGCTGGGGAGGGACGACCATGCGGCGCGCGATCGTGTTGGTCATCTCGGCGCCGAGCTCGAGGCGCAGCAGGTGAAGGCATGCGTCCAGCCCCGCTGCCGTGCCGGCGCTGGTGATGATGCGCCCGTCCTGGACGTACAGAACGTTGGGGTCGACGTCGATGCGCGGATACATCTCGGCCATCGTGTCGGCGTAGCGCCAATGGGTCGTCGCACGCCGGCCATCCAGCACCCCGGCAGCCGCCACCACGAACGAGCCGCTGCAGACCGTGAGCACCCAGGCGCCTCGCTCGACGGCGCGGCGCACCACGGCGGACACGCGTTCGTCCACGTGCGCCCACTGGTCGCGCGGGATCGGGGTGATCACGACGAGATCGGCCTCGTCGGCGAACGACAGATCGTCGTCGACGTTGATCGAGAAGCGCAGGTTGCTCGGCACCGCGCCCGGGTCGGGCGCGACGACGCGGAAGTCGAAGTTCGGGATGCCGTCGTCCGACCGATCGAGCCCGAACGCCTCGCAGGCCAGACCGAACTCGAAGGGAGCGAAACCGGGCTGGACGACGCAGGCGATGGTCTTCATGGCAGGAATCCTACTCCTTTGAGCAGTTCTGCCACTCGTGACTCTCCGGCTACGGGCATAGCTTTTCTGCCATGCTCATCTTCTTCCTTGTTCTCGCACTCGTCATCGTCGTATCGGTCGGCGCGACCGTTCGCGCCCTCATCACCGACGACTACCGGCCGGTGCGGACCGACCGGTCACGCCTGCCGTGAGGACGCCGCCTACCCGGCGGGCGCCGGGCCCGTGGACTCGCGAACCAGCAGCGCCGTGCTCAACCGCCGCTGATGCACATCGATCGTCGTTTCGTCTGACGCGGCGATAGCCTCCACGAGATACTCCGCCGCCAACCGGCCCTTCGAGACGATCGGCTGGCGCACTGTCGTGAGAGTCGGTCGCGTCCATCCCGCTTCGATGAGGTCGTCGAATCCCGAGACGGACAGGTCGCGCGGAACGTCCACCCCCGCCTCTCGCGCACCGTCGAGCACGCCCACGGCCAGGATGTCGCTGAACGCCACGATGGCCGTCGGACGACGAGATGCCTCCCATGCGCGACGGAATGCGGACGCGCCGCCGGCACGCGTGTTGGGCGCTTCGACGATGTCGATCCCGTCGTCCAACAAGTCGATACCGACCTTCGCCAACGCGCGGACCGCCCCGTCCAAACGCTGTCGGACGGCGCCCCGCCACGCCGCGCGGCCCCCATCGGCCTCCGTCTCGAAGGCGACGAAGGTGAATCGGCGATGTCCGAGACCGACGAGGTAGTCGACGACTTCCTCCATCGCCGCACCATCGTCGATGTCGACGCGGGAGACACCATCGTGATCCTCACTGTCGACAAGCACGAAAGGCACTCCCCGCTGTTGCAGCGCCGTCACTTCGCCCCGATCGAACTCCAGACCGCAAACGATGAAGCCATCCACGGCCGCGTAGGGGATGGCTTTGAGCATCGATCCGCGCAGGGGCGGAGCCAGCAGCAGAGTGAAGCCCTCGCGCTGACACACCTGCCCGATCCCCTGCATGAAGAGCGTGTAGTAGGGGTTTTCCAGAACGCGGTCGAGTTGCTGCGGCAGCAGCAGACCGAGGCTGTCGGTACGGCGCCGACGCAGCATCCGGGCGGCCGGGTCCTGGGAGTACCCGAGCTCGGACGCCGCGGCGAGAATGTTCTCGAGCGTCGTCGCAGAGAGCTTCCGCGGGTCGTTGTAGGCCAAAGAGACGGCCGACTTCGAGACCTTTGCGCGGTCCGCGACGTCCTGCATCGTCGGTCGCCGGTTCATGCGCCGGCCCCGCCGAATGGGCGGCGTGCCATCAGCGCGCCGCCGGCGCGAATGCGCCAGTTCCGGGCCGAGGCGTCTCCGTCGACGTCGACGACCGTCCAGTCCTGATCTCCGCGCAGCTCGGCGTGCGCCGCCGGGTCGACGTCGATGCCCTGTCCCCGATGCACGATCGCCACCACCTGCTCATCCTCCCAGAGACGCGACACGAGGACGGTGTCGGCATCCAGCGCCGACACCTGCTGCGTTCCGCGACGCAGCGCCGGCCACTGCGCTCGCCGTCGCGCAAGCGCACGGACACCCTCGTACAAGGCCGTCGACCAGCGCTTGCGATCCCACACCATGCCCGCCCGGCATCCCGGATCGTTCTGCCCGCGCATGCCGACCTCGTCGCCGTAATAGAGCATGGGCGCTCCCTCGGCGGCGAACAACAGCGTGAACGCAGCGAGAGCCGACTGCTCGTCGTCGCCGTGTCGCGTCAGCAGGCGTTCCGTGTCGTGGCTGCCGAGCAGGTTGAGCATTCCGCGATGGAATCCCTCCGGGATGCGAGCACGCAGGCGATTCATCCCCTCCGCGAACGCGAAGCCGTCGATCGTACGATCCGCGGTGAAACCGAGCACCAGGTCGCGCAGGGTGTAGTTCATGGTCCCGTCGGCGAGGTCACCCGTGAGCCACTGCTCGGGCTCGCGCCACTCCTCCGCGACGATGTAGAGCTGATCGTCGCGGTCCTTCACGATCCGGTGGAATTCGCGCCAGAAGCTCTGGTTGATGAAGTACGGGACATCGAGCCTCCACCCGTCGATTCCCTGGTCGATCCAGTAGCGCGCCACATCGCCGTGGTGCGCGCGCACCTCGGGGTTGTAGGCGTTCCACTTGGGGAGGTACCAGCAGCCGGAGCACGTGCGGTAGTTGGGGTTGCCCTCTTCGACGTTCACCGGAAAGCCTTCGACGGAGAACCAGTTCACGTAGGGGGAGGCCGCCTCACGTTCGACGACGTCACGGAATGCCCAGTGTCCATCGCCGCAATGGTTGAGCACGGCATCGAGCACGACGCGAATGCCGCGCGCGTGAGCATCGTCGATGAGCGATCGGAACGCATCGAGGTCGCCGAGACGATGGTCGATACGAAAGTAGTCGATCGCGTCGTAGCGATGGTTGGTACCTGCCTCGAAGATGGGCGTGAGGTAGATCGCGTTCGCTCCCACTGCGGCGATGTGATCCAGGCGTGCGCGGATGCCAGCAAGATCCCCGCCGAAGAAGTTGTCGCGCGTCGGCTCGGCATCCCAGGCCACCACGTCCGGCGGGTTCAGCGACGGATCCCCGTTGGCGAAGCGGTCGGGGAAGATCTGGTAGAAGACGGCATCGGCGAGCCAATCGGGAGCGGGCATGGTCAATCCTTCAATCCGGTGGTGGAGATGCCGCGAACGAGCGCGCGCTGGAAGACGAGGAACACCACGATGGCCGGGATCGTCGCCGTCAACGTGCCGGCCATCAGATAGTTCCAGCTCGTGCCGTAGCGACCGACGAACGACGAGAGTCCGATCTGGATCGTGCGGAAGTCATCGGTGTTGGTGACGAGCAGCGGCCAAAGGAAGTCGTTCCATGCGAAGAGGAAACTGAAGATCGCGAGGGTGGCGAACGCGGGCCTCGACAGTGGCACGATGATGCGGAAGAAGGTGCCGATCCGGCTGCAACCATCGATGCGCGCGGCATCCTCGAGCTCGGTCGGAATCGTCGAGAAGTACTGGCGCAGCAGCACGATGCCGAACACGTCGGCCAGGCGCGGCACGATCAATCCGGCGTACGAGTCGATCCATCCAAGATCGGCCACGATGGCGTACGCGGGGATCACGGTCACGAACGTCGGGATCAGCAGCATCGCGAGCAGGACCACGAAGAGCGTATTGCGAAGAGGGAAACGCAGGCGCGCGAACGCGTAGGCCGCGAGCGCGTCGAGGACGAGGTGTCCGAGCACGATGCCCACGGTCATGATGATGCTGTTGAGGTAGTACTGGGCGAACGGCGCAGCCTGCCAGGCTCTGACGTAGTTCTCCCAGTGCCACGACGTCGGCAGGATCGATGTGTTGGTGTAGGTTTCCGCACGACTGAGGAGCGACGTCGTGAACATCCACAGGAACGGGACGACCACGACCACGGCCCCCAGAATCAGGACGATGTGGCGCGCCGCGCGTGCACCGAGCGATTGCCTCATCGCGCGTCCTTCCCCGAGCCACTGACCCGCCACTGCACGAGGGTCACTCCGAGCACGAGCAGCAGCGTCACGAACGCGATAGCCGTGCCGTAGCCGAAGTCCCCGAGCCGGAACGCCGTGCGGTACATGAACATCCCCAGCACATCCGTGCCGCCGCGCGGGCCACCTTCGGTGAGGACGTAGACCAGGTCGAACGCTTGGAAGCTGGTGATGAGCGCCTGGACCACCACGAAGAACGTCATGGGCGACAGCAGCGGAATCGTCAGGAACCTCAGCCGCTGTCGTGCCGACGCACCGTCCAGCTGTGCGGCCTCGTAGATGCCGTGCGGGAGGGCTTGCATCGCCGTCAGATACAACACCGCGTTGAACCCGATGTTCTTCCAGACCGTCAACAGGGTGAGTGCCCCCAACGCGAGCCAGCGGTCCTGCAACCAGTCCGGCCCGTCAATGCCGATCTGAGCAAGGAGCGCATTGACGAAGCCCGACGGGTCGAGCATGTAGCGCCAGACGATGGCGGCCGCGACCGAAGACGTGACCGCCGGAAGGAAGTAGATCCCCCGGTAGAGACCGCGCCCGCGCAAGGGCGCGTCGAGCAGCAGGGCCACCGCGAGCCCCGTGACGACGCTCAGGACGCAGACACCCGTCGCGTAGAGCACGGTGACGAAGAGGCTGTTCCAGAACTCGGGATCCTGCGACAGCCGGAGGTAGTTGCCGACACCGATGAACTCCTTCGTGGGGTCGAAGCCGTTCCAGGCCGTGAGACTGATGTACCCGGCCGAAACGATCGGGTAGAGGACGAAGATCGCCAACACGACGAGGGCGGGCGCGAGAAACAGCGCCGCCGTGAACACCTGCTCGCGGTCGTAGCGATGTCTGACGCGGGGGTGGGACCCGCCCGACGTCGCAGACGTCGGACGGGTCCCTCGGGTTGTGATCGTCACCGCAGTGCTCAGCCCTTTGCGATGACGGCGTTGACGGCTTTCTCTGCCGCTGCCAACGCGTCAGACACCGTCGCCTCGCCCGCGAGCGCCTTCTCGATCTGCTGCGCGAACGCGAGCGAGATCTGGGGATAGAGGGGCGTGTTGGGCCGGGCGTGAGCGACAGCCATCTGCTCGACGAACGGTCGCAGCAGGGGCTGAGTCTTATCCACCCAGCCGAGGTAATCCGAGCCGGTGGCTACCGAGTTCAGCACGGGGAGCATGCCGGTCTTCTCGCTCCAATCGGTGACCTGCGCGGGCTGGAGGAACCATCCCAGGAAGTCGGCCGCCGCCTTCGTCTTGGCGTCGGAGTTCTGGAAGACCATCGCCTGCTCGCCGCCGAGATTGGTCGCCGGGGCACCATCCTTCGGATACGGCACCTGCGCGGCGCCGAACTCGAACGGTGGGTCGGCGGCCCAGATGCCGACCATCCACGAGCCCTCCTGCGCGGACCCACCCTGCCCCTTCTCGAACTCGCCCCACCGGGCGTAGGGGCTGGCGCCGGAGGAGATCAGATCGACCCAGTACTGCAGGGCCTTCGCACCCTCTGGGGTGTTGAAGGCCGCCGCCGAATTGTCGGCAGTGAGGAACTCGCCGCCCGCCTGCCACAGGTTGACCTGGAAGTTCCAGGTCAGACCCTCGCCGTTGTCGCCGGCCTGCGTATACAGGTCGTACCCGGGCATGCCGGTGGCGTCGAGGATCTTCTTCGCATCAGCCTTGAGCTCATCCCACGTGGTCGGGGGCTTGTCCGGATCGAGGCCCGCCTTCTGGAAGAGGGTCTTGTTGTACATGTAGCCGAGGTTGTTGGCCGAGACAGGAACGGATACCTGCGACCCGTCGATCGTGCCGAATCCGGTGAGCGCCGGATTGATGTCCGAGAGCGTGTCGGCGGGCAGCAGAGGGGACAGATTCGCAAGCGATCCGATCTGCGCGATCTGTGGGACCCAGACGAGATCGCCGATTGCGACATCGGGAAGCGTCTTCGAGGTCGCGGACGCCCGGAGCTTGGTGAGGAAGTCGGCGTTTGGGACGTTCGTGGTGACGATCTTCACACCCGGATGAGAGGCGTTGTAGGAGTCGACCATGGCATCGAAGGTGTCGGCGTTCGTGCCGTCCCAGTAGTGCCAGATCGTCACGGTGGTGGTGTCGGTGGCCGCGCCGGTCGACGGGGAACAGCCGGCGAAGGCGAGGGTGCCGGCCACCCCCACGGCGAGTGCGGCGGTCATTCTGCGGTGCATCATTGCTCCAATCGGGTGGTGTTCTCAGTGGTGTTCGGGGGAGGTCGGATCGGACGACGCCGGCGCGCGCACGGGCAGCGCGAACCAGGCCGTGCTGTCCGAGGCAACGTTGTCTGGTGCGGCCGGAGCCGTGGCGAGGATGAGCTCGCCGGTGGGCCAGATCTCGGGGATGACGAAAGCGTCCGGCCCCGTGTTGACGACGCACAGCGTGCAACCGCGTTGGAACGCGAGCACGTTGCTCACGCCGGTCTCGAGCCAGAGGAGCGGGTCGGTCGGCGCAAACCGCTCGCGGCGCCGCCGGAGAAGCGTGCGGTAGAGCGAGAGCATCGAATCCGGGTCCACGTCCTGCGCCGCTCGCGCGTAGGCTCCGAACCACGCCGGCTGCGGAAGCCAGGTGGCGCTCGCCCCGCTTCCGAAGCCGAAGTCGCCGGGATCCTTCGTCCAGGGCAGCGGGACGCGACATCCGTCTCGGCCAAGATCCGCGCCCGCAGAGCGGAGCCAGATCGGGTCCTGTCTCGATGCCTGCGGCAGATCGAAGACCTCCGGAAGCCCCAACTCCTCGCCCTGATAGAGGTACACGGTGCCGGGCAGCGCCAGCAGCATCGCGACCGCCGCGGCAGCGCGGCGAGACCCCAGAGCGATGTCGACCGATCCGGTGCGGCGCGCCGCCGAGATCATGTCTGACGGATCGACCGCGTCCAGCAGCTGGGTCTGCCCATATCGGGTGACGGTGCGGTGCACGTCATGGTTGGACAGCGTCCAGGCAGGCGGACCCTCGGACGCGGCGAGCCCCGTCGAGATCGCCTCCCGGAGGCGGGCCGCGTCCCACGGCTGGACGAGGAGATCGAAGCTGAACGCCTGATGCAGCTCGTCCGGTCTGAGGTAGGCCGAGAGTCGGCTCGCCGACGGCACCCAGACCTCACCGACGAAGTACTTCGGGTCGGGGTAGGCGTCGCCCACCGCCCGCCAGTCCCGGTAGATCTCGTGCACTTCCGGCTGGTCCCACATCGCTGCATTGTGACCGCCGGTGCCGTCGTCGGCTCCGGGCCAATCGGGCAGCCCCAGCGCTTTGACGTGGCCGTGCGCGACATCGATCCGGAAGCCGTCGACCCCGCGATCGAACCAGAACCGCATGACGTCGCGGAAGTCCTCGGCAACGTCGGGGTTACGCCAGTTGAGGTCGGGTTGCGCGGAGTCGAACGAGTGCAGGTACCACTGGCCCGGTTGCCCGTCGGCTTCGACGATGCGCGTCCACGCAGATCCGCCGAACACGCTCAGCCAGTTGTTGGGCGGAAGCTCGCCGTCGGGCCCGGCGCCGGCGGCGAAGTGGAAGCGTCGACGCTCTCGGCTGCCCGGCCCCGCCCGCAGGGCCGCTTGGAACCAGGCATGCCGGACGGAGCAGTGGTTGGCGACCATGTCCATGAGGACGCGGATGCCGAGGCGATGGGCGTGCGCCACCAGCGCGTCGAAATCCTCGAGCGTGCCGTAGGTGGGATCGATCGCACGGTAGTCCGCGATGTCATAGCCGTGATCAGCCTGGGGCGAGACATAGCAGGGGTTGAGCCAGATGGCGTCGCAGCCGAGGGCGGCGATGTCGGTGAGACCGGCGATGAGTCCGCGGAGGTCACCGATGCCGTCTCCGTCGCTGTCGCGGAACGACCGCAGGTACACCTGGTAGACGACGGCCCCCTGCCACCAGGCAGGAGCGGGAGTGTCGGTGTCGGTGACGGTGACGGTGTCGGTGACGACGCGTGGTTCGAGAAGAGTCATGGAGATTCCTGAGGTGGTGCCCGGGCGGCGCATATGGCGGCCGCACCGCCCGGGCGGCTGTGTCCTTCCGCTCAGAAGGTGGGATAGATGTCGATCGTGCTTCCGCCGGTGCCGGTGAAGTTGCCTCCGCTGGACCAGGTCGCGTCGTCGATCAGCGGTTTGAACTGGAACGTCTGTCCTGCGGGGATGCGCTCGAGTTCGAACTCCCACACGTCACTGGCGACGTTCCTGGCGCCGCGACCCGCGGTCCAGGTGAAGGGATAGGCATCCCCGCGGATCGCGATCGAGTGGCCGAGCCCGGTGTTGTAATGCACGCGGATCTTCGTCGTGTTGCGCGCGGCGGGCGCGTAGGCCGATACGGGCGTCCCCGGTGCGTACACCTTCGACTCGTGCTCACCGAGGCTCACGGTGATCTGCTTGCCCGTGGTGCCACCGGCGGTCACCGTGACCGTGTCGGAGGTGTTCATGAGGTTCGTGAGCACCGTGCCGACGGGCAGCGAGCTCTCGGCGCGCAGCGGGATCGTGCGGGTCTGCGTGTTCCATGAGTTGGACGAGATCGT
Organism: Microbacterium sp. PM5; assembly: GCF_003293595.1. Taxonomy (NCBI): domain Bacteria; kingdom Bacillati; phylum Actinomycetota; class Actinomycetes; order Micrococcales; family Microbacteriaceae; genus Microbacterium; species Microbacterium sp. PM5. The sequence continues at coordinate 1,878,849 of NZ_CP022162.1, forward strand.
GATGGCCTCCGCGCCCGTGGAATCGACACGGCGCGAGAACCCGTAGACGTTGGTGTCCGCCCACATCTCGCGCTGGGTGCCGACCTGCAGGGCCGGGTACGCCTTCTTGATCGCGGTTAGACGCTGGATGTGCGTGTAGATCGGAGAGGTCTGGCTGAAGCTGGACATGTCCTTGCGGTTGTCCTTGTTGGCGATCGGCACCTCACTCGCATTCCCGTTGCCGTTATCGGCCTGCTCGGTGCCGTAGTAGATCACCGGCACGCCGCGAGACGTCAGCAGGAACGTGAGCGAGGAGCGCAGGCGCTGATAGTTGTCGTCCGCCCAGGTCAGAAAGCGCGCCCGGTCGTGATTGTCGAGGAAGGTCTCGAGCCGGTTCGGATTCTGGTACTTGTAGTCCTGCGCGAACAGGGTGCTCAGTCCCGTCATGCTCGTGTCAGCGGCGAAGGCGCTGCGGGCGGCGAAGAAGTAGGGGAAGTCGAGGACGCCCCACTCGTAGTTCTGATAAGGCGCGACGTAGTCGACATCGCCGACGAAGACCTCACCGAACGTGGGAACGCCCATTGCCGTCTGAAAACTTGCCAGCCACGACTGGGGGATGGAGCGCGCGGCATCGACACGGATGCCGTCGAAGCCCATGTCGACCCAGTCCTTGTACGTGTTGATCAGGTAGTTCGACACGGTGGGGTTCGACTGGTCGAGATCGTCGAGTCCACCCAGGTCGCAGTTCTCGATCTGCGTCTGGGTCTCTGTGCCGTTGAACAGGCAGTCGCCGTTGTGATGGAAGTAGGCCGGGTTGTCCAGCGGCGACGCGGGCTTGTAGGTGCTCGGGGAGTAGGTCGTCGCCGTACCCGCGAGGTAGTCCGCCGTGTGGTTCGGGACGACGTCGAGGATCATCTTCAGGCCTTTGGCGTGCGCCGTGTCGATCAGGGTCTGAAGTTCTGCGGTGCTGCCGAAGTGCTGGTTGGGCGTGGCGAAGTTCTTGGTGAAGTAGCCGTGGTAGCTGGCCTCCAGCCCGTCGCGCGACAACGGCTGTTGCTCCGACACCGGCGAGATCCAGATGGCCGTCACGCCGAGCCCGGCGATGTAGTCCAGCTTCTGGGTGAGGCCCTTCCAGTCTCCGCCGTGGTAGAAGCCGAGATCCGACGGGTTGTACTCGCCGGCGCCCTGGTTGTTGTTCGTCGAGTCGCCGTCCGAGAAGCGGTCGACGAGGACCTGGTAGATGACGTCGCCTTCCGCCAGCGGGCCGGGCGACGGGACCGCGGTGGTGGCGGCGGCGGGTGCACTGAGCGCGGGGGTGATGAGCAGAGCGGCCACGAAGGTGGCGATCGCCCCGAGGCCGAGCGCCTTTCGGCGTTTCGTCGGAACGGTGGTGTCTTCACGGATCATGCGGTGGACTCCTTACGACTTCGCTGTCGGAGTGCGTACCGGCCGCCAGGCTTGCACGTGTTTACTGGATCGATGCAACACCGTCGGGGACTGCGGTGTCAAGAGCCAGTTCTGACCCGGTCAGCGCCGTCGCGGCAACCGGTCGAGCGCATCCAGCAGCACGTCGGCCGATCGCTGCCACGAGAAGCGCGCGATGTGCGCCGATCCGGCGGCGATGAGCGCGTCACGACGCTCGGGATCGTCGATCGCACGCACCGCGGCGGCGAAAGCCGCGGCATCCGTGCCCGGCGCGTACAGCGCACCGTCGCCGGCGACCTCTCGGAAGATCGGCATGTCGGTGACGACAGCGGGAACGCCCAGCGCGAGAGCCTCTGCCACCGGAAGCCCGTAGCCCTCGTCGAGGGATGCCGAGACCAGCACGGCCCGCTCGGCCAGAAGCCCGGCGTACTCGGCATCCGTCACACCGTTGTGGAAGCGCACCGCACCCCCGCGGCCATCGACGAGACGCTCGAGCTCGGCGCGACGGTCGGGCGAGATGCGCGACAGCAGATGGAGCGTACGTCCGGGAAGCTCCGCCATGGCGCGGATGAGGGTCTCGACGTTCTTGTACCCCATGAACGAGCCCATGTAGACGAGGTTCTCGGCACCGGGCTCGACCCGGACGCCCGCCGGCAGCAGGTCGCCGAGGCGCTGGGGCGCGTTCGGGACGACGATGACGGGCCGCTTCGTCAGGCGCACGCGGGCGAACTCGGCCGCGCTCGTCTCGCTGACGGTGGCGACCAGATCGGCGGCGTTGAGCGTGAGGCGCTGCGGAACGTATGAGAGATGGAACAGCCGCCAGCCGACGCGGACGTACCAGGGAAGGTTCCGCGGGGGCGTGCGATGCCGGTAGTAGATCGTGTCGTGGAGGGTGAGGATCACACCGAAGCGACGGCCGAGCACCCCGATCGTCTGCATCGGTGAGAACAGGGCGTCCGGACGATACCGGTTCAGCAGGAGCGCCGTGAACGGCTCGCGCACCGAGGTGGGGGCGTGGATGCGCACCACGCGGGCACCGCCGGGCAGAAACGCCCGCTGCGCCTCGTCGTGGATCAGGAAGGCGACGTCGACCTCCCGAGCGGGCGCCGCCGCGGCGACGGCCGCCGCAAGCTCGGCCGAGTATCGGCTGATGCCGTCGTGGAAGTCGGTGCGGATGTACCGCGCGTCGAACAGCAGGCGCATGTCAGCCGTCGAGGGGCTCGCCGCGGTAGAGCTTCTCGAACGTGTCGAGAGTCTTCTCGATGTCGTGGATCTCGACGCCGTCGAGCGACGCCTGCTGCATGCGGCGGTACTCCTCGGGCGTCGCCGTCAGCACGCGACGCAGCTTGTCGGCGAGATCGTCGACATCGCCCGGCTCGAACAGGTAGCCGTTCTCGCCGTCGTGGACGAGGTGCGGCAGAGCCACGGCGTTCGCACCGACGACCGGCAGCCCCGAGGCCATCGCCTCCATGGTGGCGATGGACTGCAGCTCGGCGATCGAGGCGATCGCGAAGACGTCGGCGCGCGTGTACGCAGCGCGCAGCTCGTCTTCCTCGACGCGCCCGTAGAACGTGACCCGATCCTGGATGCCGAGGCGCTGCGCGGCCTGCTCGAGCGCGCGCCGCTGATCACCGCCGCCGACGATGTCGAAGGTGATCTCGGGAATCTCCGGCGCGAGCTTGGCGACCGCGGCGAGGGTCACCTCGACGTGCTTCTCGGTCGTCAACCGCCCCACGAACAGCACCCGGTTGTGCGTGCGCGGCTCGAGGTTGGGCGTGTAGTTGCGTTTGTCGATGCCGCAGCTGATCGGGATGACGCCCTCGATGTCGATCGTGTTCTCGAGGAACTCGGCGGCCTTGCGGGTGGGTGTGGTCACTGCGCGGGACATGTCGAAGGTGCGCTTGGCGTCGTCCCACGCGAGCTTGACGACGACCTTGTCCAGCAGAGGGGGAAGGGTCGTGAAGTCGAGGATGTTCTCCGCCATCACGTGGTTCGTCGCGACGACGGGGATGCCGCGCTGTCGCGCGATGCGCGTGAGGGCGCGTCCGAGCACGATGTGCGACTGGCTGTGGACCACGTCGGCGGCCACCTCGTCGAGAAGTCTGCGCGAGTAGTGCTTGGCCATCCACGGCAGCACGAAGCGCAGCCAGTCGTGCGGAGGCCAGCGCCACCCGGGTGGACGGTGCACGGTGATCCGCTGGCCCTCGATGATCTCGTGGAAGGTGCCGTGCACAGAGTGCTTCACGCTCGGCGTCATGACGTGCACGTCGTGCCCACGAGCGGCGAGGCCGGCCGCGAGGCGCTCCGCGAAGCGCGCAGCGCCGTTGACGTCGGGGCTGAAGGTGTCGGCGGCGATGACGATCGTGAGCGGCCGATGAGCGGGGTGCGGGTCGTCGGGTGTCGCGGAGTCGGTCACGGGGTGCGAGGCCTATCTGTGCGGCGGCGGCAAGACCGCGGATCGCGGAGCCACCCCGAGGAGTCTACCCGAGGGCCCCGTTGCCGCCGGGAACCAGCCGCCCCGCGTAACGTGGTGTCATGGCCCGACTCACCGCCGATGCCGACCCGACACGCTGGGTTCCCGTCACCGACTCCTTCGGGCTGCGGGGCCGCCGCGCGCGCAAGAAGGCGATCCGAATGCTGCTGGGTCAGGCCAACGGCATGCTGGGCGCCGAGCCCCGCCCCGGCGGGGCGTTCGCCGCCTGGGCCATGAGCCAAGCCGCGCCCGCACTGATGCGCAAGGCCGCCGGCCGCGTCTTGGTCTGGGTGTGGAGGTCCGACCCCGAGCTGGTCGTCGTCATGGCGCAGATCCAGCAGCTCACCCCGCAGTTGCGCACCGCGCGAGCCATGATGCCGATGGAGTACGACGACACCGAAGACTTCCGCGGAACGTACCTGGGCACGGGAGAACGGCTGGTCATGCCGACGCCGCCGGCCCGGAGCGGCACCGCGACGCCGCCGCCGTTCGCCACCTACACCTGGGACACCGGGACGCATCTGATCACCGTGACGGCGACCGGGGGCGATCGCGAGCGCTTCGGCACGGTGATCCCCGCCGTCGACGAGCTCGCCCGATCGCTCCGGGTCGTCGATGACGTCATCAGCGGCGAAGCGGGGCCGGTGCTGCGGATCGACCCCGCATGATCTTTCTGCAGCCGGCGGACGGCCCCGCCGATCCGCCCTCCTCGCGCCCCCATGCCGGTGTGCTCGGCGGCCAGGTGCACCGCTTCGCGTTCCGCCCCGCGGACGGCGAACAGCGCCTCTGCGCGCCGGGACTGGATGCGCTCCGCTGCACACCCGACACGGTGCTGCACTGGGCGTTCTACGCCGACGGGGATGCCGCGGTCAGCGCACCCTGGGCACCGCTGGCCGTGACGGTCGACGCCCGCGCCGGCGAAGAGCGGCTCAGCGACGACACGCGCGTGCGCGACCGCTACGGCTTTCGCCTCGACGCGGACAGCCAGTTCGCGGCGGCCTGGAGCATGCCCGAGCAGTGGAACGCCGACACCGTGAGCCTCGCCCCCTTCGCAGGGCGGATCGCGGAGGTCGAGATCGTCCTGGGAACGAGCGCGCTCGCGACCGATGCCGGCACCCCCGACGAGGTGACCGGTTTCGTCGAGCTTCGTGTCGAGGAGCTGTCGGCATCCACCCCCTCACCCGCCGAACGCGTGGACACCCGGCGGGGCTCGCACGCCGGCGACCGGTTCTCGCGCGGCAACACGGTGCCGGCGGTCGCGGTGCCCCACGGGTTCACCTTCCTCACCCCGGCGACCGACGCCCGCGACCAGCGCTGGCCGTACCGCCCCTTCGTTCACGACGACGAGCGGGGTCGCCGCGTCGAGGCCGTGCAGTTCTCCCACCAGCCGAGTCCGTGGATCGGCGACCGCGGCGTGCTGCAGGTCATGCCGTTCGACGGCATCCCGGTCTCGGCGCCGACCGCGCGGCGACGTTGGATCGCCCCGGGCAGCGAGCGCGCCCACCCGCACGTCTGGTCGGCGATGCTCGACGGCGGCCTGCGCATCGAGACGACGGCGACCGACCACGTGGGCCTCTTCCGCGTCGAGGGCGACGACTCCGACGCGGAGGTCGGCTTCATCATCGACCAGCCGGGAGCCCACGGCACCGTCATCGCGCAGGGCGACAGCGTGCGGGGCTGGGTGGGCGAGGCCGACCCGTGGTGGGGCAACGGGCCACGGACGTTCTTCGCGGGTGTCGTGCGAGGTCATGCGGCCCGCTCGGGTCGCCTCGATGACGACGGGCGAGGCGAACGCGCGGGCTTCGTCGCCGGCTCGGGCGCCCTCGAGCTGCGAATCGCGATCTCCTTCATCTCCCTCGAGCAGGCACAGCGCGCGCTCGCCCTGGAGGCACCGGAAGAGATGACGTTCGACGAGATCCGCGATCGTTCCCGCGGCGCCTGGGACGCGGTACTCGACAGCGTGCAGATCCCGCAGCTCACGGCATCCGAGCGCCCCTTCCGCGGCCTCGCCGACACCGACCTCCGTGCGCAGCTCGCTTCGGCGCTGTACCGCCTGCACCTCTACCCGAACGCGGCGGAGGAGAACGTCGGATCCGCTGAGAGTGCGCGGTGGGCGTACGCCGATCCGTTCATCCCCGCCGGGGCGCACACCGACACGCGCACCGGAGCGCCGATCGCGGCCGGGCGCCTCCCCGTCAACAACGGGTACTGGGACACCTACCGCACGGCGTGGCCGATGATGAACCTGGTCGACCCGGTGCGGGCCCGGGAGCTGCTGGACGGGATACTGGAGCCGCAGCGACGTCACGGCTGGATGCCGCGGTGGACGGCGCCCGGATACGTGGACGCGATGGTGGGCACCTCCAGCGATCAGATCCTCGCCGACGGCGAGAGGTGGGGACTGCTCGACGACCCGCGCACCGCCCTGTCGTCGGGATGGCGCAACGCCGCCGAGCGCGCACCCGACGCTCGCCGCGGACGCAAGGGCATCGAGCGGGGACGCTTCCTGGGTTTCATCCCGCGGGCCATCCACGAGGGCATGAGCTGGAGCATCGAGAACGCCGTCAGCGACGCCGCGCTGGCGCGGCTGGCAGACCGACTGTCGGCGGCGTCAGCGGGCGACGACGCCGCGCGCGCTGAGGCGCTGTCGCGCTGGCTGGGAAACCGCGCCCTCGCCTACCGGCAGCTGTTCGATCCTGTCGTCGGCTTCTTCCGCGGACGAGACGCCGACGGCCGGACGGCGGGCGGGCGCTTCGATCCGCGCGTCTGGGGCGGCGACTACGTCGAGACGAACGCCTGGGGGATGTCGGTGAGCGCGGTGCACGACCGCGCCGGCCTGGCCGCCCTCTACGACGGCCGACAGGGCCTGCGCATCCACCTCGATCGCCTGTTCGCCGAGCCCGAGACCGCGGATGCCGCGTTCGCCGGCGCCTACCGTCAGGTCATCCACGAGCAGCGCGAGGCGCGGGCGCTGCGCAGCGGCATGTGCGCGATCTCCAATCAGCCGGCGCATCACATCCCGTACATGTACACCGGGACCGATCAGCCCTGGCTCGCCGGCGCGACAGCACATCGGTTGGCACGCCGCCTGTTCGCGGGCGGCCACATCGGGCAGGGCTTTCCCGGTGACGAGGACAACGGCGAGATGAGCGCGTGGTGGCTGTGGGCGGCGATCGGACTGTATCCGCTCGAGCTGGCTTCCGGCGAGCTCCTCATCGGCTCGCCGCTGCTCGACGACGTGACCGTCGCGCGCAGCGACGGGTCGCGTCTGCGCATCCGCTCGCAGCGACCGCACGCGGACGCCCATGTGCTGCGCGCCGTCCGGGTCAACGGTGCGCCGCTCACCCGTGCCGTGCTGGAGGTGGATGCGCTCGGCGCCGACGTCGACCTGGAGCTCGAGTTCGGCGACGACCCCGCCGAGAGCCTGGGCGCCGACGAGCCGACCCCCGTGCGCCCGTGGCACCCCGATCTGACGGGCGGGTCGGGTCGCATCGTCCACGCGCCCGGCGTGCGCCACGCCCGCCGACTCGTCGACGACGGCGCTGCGGGCGGCGACCGCGGCGTGCGCCTGCGGCCGGGGGCCTGGGTGGGGTGGCTGTTCCCCGAGATCACGTCCGTGACGGATGCCACCCTGACCGCCGTGGACGCGGTGGGCGACGACGCGCTGGAGTGGCAGTGGTCCGCCGACGGGACGTCGTGGCATGCGGCCGAGGTCACGGCTCCGACGCCGCTCGCCGCCGATCGGACGACCCCCTTCCGCTTCACCGACGCTCTCGCCGCGCGCGCCGTGCGCGTCCGAGCGGCGCGCGCGGTGCGTGTGCGCCAGATCGAGCTGTTCGACCTCGACGCCGACCACTGATCGCGTCCTCCGATCGCGCGAGCGTCGGCCGCTATCGTGGCGTTATGAGCGAGCGGGAGCGTCCCCGGCGAACCCTGTCACCGCGTGTGCTGCGCTGGGAGGATCGCACGGCGTGGCCGATGTTCGCTCTCTCCCTGCTCTTCTTCGCGGGATGGGTCTGGAGCCTCGCCGACACGAAGCTCGATGGCCGTCAGCAGAGCCTCCTGCTGGGCGCGATCGGTGTGCTGTGGGCGGTCTTCATCGCCGACTTCCTCGTGCGCCTGAGCATCTGCGGGTCTCCGCACGAGTTCTTCCGCACGCGCTGGTTCGAGGCCGTCTCGCTGGTGATCGTGTACCTCCGCCCGTTCGTCATCCTCGCCTACCTCTGGCGTCTGCCCTGGTTTCGCCTACGCCCGTCTCGCCAACGCGTGCGCCTGGTCATTCTCGTGTCCCTGTTCACCCTGCTGTTCGTGTTCACCGCCTCGACTCTCGTCTGGCTCGCGGAGCGGCAGGACGCGCATGCGAACATCGTCGACCTCGGCGACGCGATCTGGTGGGGCTTCTCGACTCTGGCGACCGTCGGGTACGGCGACTACGTCCCTGTCACCCCGCTCGGGCGCACGATCGCGGTCGGGCTGATGATGGGCGGGCTCGTCGTGCTGGGCGTCACCAGCGCCACGGTCATCTCCGCCCTCACCGACCAGATGCAGCGCGTGGGGCAGCGGCTCGAGGACGACCGGGCGGCAGCGATCGGACGCGGCACGGCGTCGGCGTCTGCCCCCACCCCGGACCGCGCGGACGCAGACGCCGCGGGCGGCCCCGATTCGGTGCCATCATGAGCGCATGACCACCGCCGCCTGGACCGCGCCCGCCTCTCGCCAGGTCGCCTTCGACCAGGGCCGCGCGCTGCGGAGGGAGCTGCCCCGCCGGATGCTGGCGGAGCTGCCGACACGTCCGCGTGATCCCCTCGGCATCCTGGCCGCGCAGGCCGCCACGCGGGTCGCCGAGCTCCTGCCCCTCCGCGATGAGCGGATGTCCGCCAGCCCCTTCGCGTTCTACCGGGGCACGGCGGCGCTGATGGCGGACGACCTCGCCGCCGGACCGCGCAGCGACATCCTCGTCGCCTCCTGCGGCGACGCGCACGTTGCCAACTTCGGTTTCTACGCGTCTCCGCAGCGCACGCTCGTGTTCGATCTCAACGACTTCGACGAGTCGGCGTGGGCGAGCTGGGAGTGGGATCTCAAGCGCCTCGTGACGAGCATCGTCGTGGCAGGTCAAGCGACCGGGCGCGACGATGCGGTGACCGCGGATGCCGCGCGCGCCGCCGTCCGCCGTTACGCTCGCGCCTTGGCCGTCGGCGAGGAAGTCACTCCGCTCGCCCGGTTCTACCAGCACTTCGACGCCGCGGGCGCGCTCGTCACGAGCGACAAGGCGTCGCGCAAGGTGCTGCGCGCCGCGATCGCGGATGCCGAGAAGCGCACCGGCGACAAGGCCGTGCGCAAGATCACGGAGGCCGATGCCGATGGGCGACTGCGCTTCGTCGAGCAGCCTCCGACGCTGACGCGCGTCACGCCCGACGTGGCGGCCGCGGTCGATGCGTCCCTGGCCCAGTACATCGCGACGACGCGCGCGGATGTGCAGCTCGTGCTCTCCCACTACACCTTCTCCGACGTGGCGCGTCGGGTCGTCGGGGTGGGCAGCGTGGGCACCCGCTGCTACATTGCCGTCTTCGTCGACGGAGACGGCGCCGCACTGCTGATGCAGGTGAAAGAGGCGGGGCGCAGCGTGCTCGAGCAGTACGGCGGCTGCGCACAGCCGGAGGAGCTCACGGCGTTCGTCGACCGCCACGGTCAGGGCGGGCGTGTCGTGGCGCTACAGCGCATCCTGCAGGGGTCGTCCGACCCGTTCCTCGGACACTTCCGCGGTGAGCGCGCCGACTACTACGTGCGCCAGTTCCGCGACATGAAGGGCGGCATCGACGCCGAAACGCTCGAGGACGGCCCGTTCCGTCTCTACGCGCAGGCGTGCGCGACGGTGTTGGCCCGGGCCCACGGCCAGTCCCCGAACGCCGCGAAGGTCATCGGGTACCTCGGTGAGGGGCGCGCGTGCGCCGAGGCCATCGTGGAGTGGGCCTACGGCTACGCCGCCCTCTCGCGGGCGGACTACGGCGCGTTCGTGGATGCCGTCGCCGCCGGCACCGCCTCGTAGCGGCTAGTCGTCGGACTCGGCATCCGCCGACGGAAGCGGACGCCACAGCACCACCTCGGTCGCCCGACGCACGCGCGTGCCGTGGCGGAGGGTCACGACCGATCCCGTCGCCCCCGCCGCGAAGACGCGGGAGCGACGGGCCAGTTCCTCCTGCAGACGCTGCTCGAGTTCGGCGACGCGACGGCGCAGTCCGCGCGCCTCGTTCTCGAGCTCGATCAGGCGCGAGATCGCCGGCAGACTCATACCCTCGGCCGAGAGGGCGGCCACCTCGCGCAACTGCTTCACGTGCCGCAGCGAATACCGCCGCGACCCGCCCTGCGTGCGCCCGGGAACGACGAGGCCCAGCCGATCGTACTGACGGAGGGTCTGCGGGTGCATGCCGGCAAGCTCCGCCGCGACGGCGATCGCGAAGATCGGCGCTTCCTCATCGGGGTGCTCGTCGACCATGCTCACTCCCGGGCCTTGGCCATGAGGTCGGCGCGCGGGTTCTCCTTCGGCTCCAGCTCGTGGAAGCGCTGCAGTGCCTCCTTCGCCTGGTCGTCCAGATGCGACGGCACCGCCACCTGCACCTCGGCGAGAAGGTCGCCGGCGCCCTTCGCCGTGTGCACACCGCGACCCTTGACGCGCAGCACACGCCCGGAGGGCGTACCCGGCGCCACACGCAGCTTGACCGGATCTCCCCCCAGAGTCGGCACCTCGATCGTGGCGCCGAGCGCGGCTTCCGTGAAGGTGACCGGAACCGTCACGCGCAGGTTCAGCCCGTCGCGGACGAATACCGGGTGCGGGCGCACCGAGACGCTCACGACGATGTCGCCGGACTCGCCGCCGTCCGGCGACGGGCGCCCGCGTCCACGCAGGCGGATCTTCTGTCCGTCGGCGACGCCGGCGGGGATCTTCACCTTGAACGGCTTGCCGTCCTCGCCCGCGAGGGTGATCGTCTCGCCCTTGACCGCGGTCTGGAAGTCGAGGGTGGTCCGTGCGGTCACGTCGGCGCCGCGCTGCGGGCCGCCGTAGCCTCGGAATCCACCGGTGGACTGCCCGAACCGTCCGGAGCCGAAGCCGCCGCCCTGGCCGAACATCGAGAACAGGTCGTCGAAGTCGGCCGACTGCGCCGATCCGCGCGACTGACCGAAGCGGCTGAAGACGTCCTCGAACCCGCCGGAACCCGCGCCGGGCGCCTGGAAGCGCGCACCACCGGCGCCCATCGCGCGGATCTGGTCGTACTCCTCGCGCTGGCTCTTGTCGGAGAGCACGGCGTACGCCTCGCTCATCTCCTTGAACTTCGCCTCTTTGGCAGGATCACCCTGCGTCGAGTCGGGGTGATACGTCCGGGCGAGCTTGCGGTACGCCTTCTTCAGGTCGGCCTCGGACACGTCCTTGGAGACGCCCAAGACCTTATAGAAGTCCTTGTCGAACCAATCCTGACTGGCCATGGACACCTCCTCCCGTCAGTCAGCGGAACCGGCGACGACGACCTTGGCCGGTCGCAGTTCGATCGTGCCCAGGCGGTAGCCGACCTCGACGACGTCGAGGATCGTGCCGTCCTCGACCCCTCCGGGGTTCGGGGCGTGGAAGATGGCCTCGTGCTGCTGCGGGTCGAACACCTCGCCCACGACGCCATAGGTCTCCACACCGAGGCGTGCGACCACGCCCCGCAGCTTCTCCGCAATCGCCGCCAGCGGCGAGCCTTCGACCAGGTCGCCGTGCTTCTCGGCACGGTCGAGGTCGTCGAGCACCGGCAGCAGCCCCTTGGCGACCGATCCCTTGGCGCGGGCGATCTCCACCTCGCGCTGGTCCTCGGTGCGACGACGGTAGTTGGCGTACTCGGCCTGCACCCGCTTGAGGTCCAGGAGCAGGTCGCGGTCCTCGGGCGAAGCCTCTGCGACGGCGGCCTCGTCGGTCTGCGGCGCGTCGAGGATGTCGTCGACGGTCAGGTCGTCGCCCTCGCGCGCGTCCCCCTGCGAGTCGGGGCCGGAGGCGTGCGCCTCCGACCCCTCGTCACCGGGGACTTCGTCGATGGGCTCTTCGAAGTCCTTGTTCGTCATGGCTCGATTCTCTTACTTCTTCTCGTCCTCGTCGTCGACGACCTCGGCGTCGATGACGTCCTCTTCGGGGTTCGGCACGCTGCCGTTGCCCGGGTCGGCGACCGTCGGGTCGGCCGGCTCGCCGGCGGCCTGCGCCGAGGCGTAGATGGCCTCGCCGAGCTGCTGCTGCGATGCGTTGAGCTTGTCGAACGCCGTCTTCACGGCATCCTCGTCGTCGCCCGCGAGCGCGGTCTTGAGCGCATCCACGTCAGCCTGGACGGAGGTCTTCACCTCGTCGGGGAGCTTGTCCTCGTTGTCCTTGATGAGCTTCTCGATCGAGTACGAGAGGGTCTCGGCCTGGTTGCGGACCTCGGCGGCCTCGCGGCGCTTCTTGTCCTCGGCCGCGTGCTCCTCGGCTTCGCGCACCATGCGCTCGATGTCGTCCTTCGGCAGCGACGAGCCGCCGGTGATCGTCATCGACTGCTCCTTGCCCGTGCCCTTGTCCTTCGCGGACACGTGCACGATGCCGTTGGCGTCGATGTCGAAGGTGACCTCGATCTGCGGGATGCCGCGGGGCGCGGGCGCGATGCCGGTCAGCTCGAAGGTGCCGAGCGGCTTGTTGTCGCGCGTGAAGTCGCGCTCGCCCTGGAAGACCTGGATGGCGACCGACGGCTGGTTGTCGTCGGCGGTCGTGAAGGTCTCGCTGCGCTTGGTCGGGATGGCCGTGTTGCGCTCGATGAGCTTGGTCATGATGCCGCCCTTGGTCTCGATGCCGAGGCTCAGGGGGGTGACGTCGATGAGCAGCACGTCCTTGCGCTCACCCTTGAGGACGCCGGCCTGCAGGGCGGCGCCGACGGCGACGACCTCGTCCGGGTTGACGCCCTTGTTGGGCTCCTTACCGCCGGTGAGCTGCTTGACCAGCTCGGTGACCTGCGGCATACGGGTCGAACCGCCGACGAGCACGACGTGGTCGATGTCACCGACCTTGATGCCCGCTTCGGCGATGACGTCGTTGAACGGCTTCTTCGTGCGGTCGAGGAGGTCCTTGGTGAGGTCCTCGAACTTGGCACGGGTCAGCGTCTCGGACAGCGACACGGGGCCCGAATCGGTCAGCGAGAGGTACGGCAGGTTGATCGACGTGCTGCTGGAGCTGGAGAGCTCCTTCTTCGCCTGCTCGGCCGCCTCCTTCAGACGCTGCAGGGCGATCTTGTCACCCGAGACGTCGACGCCCGTGGTGTCCTTGAACTGCTTGATGAGGTAGTCGACGACGCGCTGGTCCCAGTCGTCGCCGCCGAGGCGGTTGTCACCGGCCGTGGCGCGCACCTGGATGGTGGAGAAGTCGTCGTCCTTGCCCACCTCGAGCAGGGACACGTCGAACGTGCCGCCGCCGAGGTCGAAGACCAGGATGAGCTCGTCTTCCTTGCCCTTGTCGAGGCCGTAGGCGAGGGCCGCGGCGGTCGGCTCGTTGATGATACGCAGGACGTTCAGGCCCGCGATCTCACCGGCATCCTTGGTCGCCTGACGCTCGGCGTCGTTGAAGTAGGCGGGGACGGTGATGACCGCGTCGGTCACGCTGTCGCCCAGGTACTCCTCGGCGTCGCGCTTGAGCTTCTGGAGGATGCGCGCGGAGATCTCCTGCGGCGTGTACTGCTTGCCGTCGATCGCCTGCGTCTTCCAGTCGGTGCCCATGTGGCGCTTGACGGAGGAGAGGGTGCGGTCGACGTTGGTGACGGCCTGGCGCTTGGCGGTCTCGCCGACGAGCACCTCGCCGTCCTTCGTGAAGGCGACCACCGAGGGGGTGGTGCGGAAGCCCTCGGCGTTGGCGATGACCTTCGGCTCGCCGCCCTCGAGGACGGAGACGACGGAGTTCGTCGTCCCGAGGTCGATACCCACTGCACGTGCCATGTCTGTTCCCTTTCGTGAAACGGCTCTGAGAAGTCTGCGGGGTTGAGTCTTGACGGCTCAACTTCAATGACTTCCACGATAGCCGCGGCGCTTCGGGGTGTCAAACGCAAGTTGATATGAATAGGCTCAACTTTCGATCGCGCGCCTTGTCCCACTTGCGACATCCCTTGTCCCATTTGCGGCGCAGAGCGTCCCACTTGCTGTCCCTTCTGGCCTCCGTGGACAGCAGTAAGTGGGACACGCCCCAGCGGATGCCGCGGCTCGCCACCCCGCTCCTTAGCGCAGAACGGCGGGATGCCGCGAGTAACGTGACCTGCACGCGCGACGACGCGCCACCCGGTGTTCACCGAAGGGACATACCGTGACGAACATGTCACTGCCCGACCAGCCCGCGCGCCGGGCATCCCCGACGACCACTCACCCGATGGCGGCCCCTCGTCGCGCCGTCATCGCGTGGGGGCTGTGGGACTGGGGCTCGGCTTCGATCAACGCGGTCGCGACATCTTTCGTGTTCACCGTGTATCTCACCGGCAGCGCCTTCGGTGACGCGGCGACCACGTCGCAAGCGCTCTCGCTGGCCCTCACCCTCGCCGGACTGGTCGTTCTCGTCACGGCGCCCATCACCGGACAACGCTCGGACGCCTCGGCGCATCGCAAGCGCTGGCTGGGCATCAACACCGGCGTGGTCGTGCTCATGCTGGCCCTGATGGTCCTCGTCCGCGAGGACACCGCCTACCTGTGGTTCGGACTCACGCTGCTCGCGGTCGGCACCGTCTTCTATGAGTTGGCGAGCGTGAACTACAACGCGATGCTCTCCCAGATCTCCACACCGCGCACGGTGGGCAAGATCTCCGGCTTCGGCTGGGGGATGGGCTACTTGGGGGGCATCGTGCTGCTACTGGTGCTCTACTTCGGCCTCATCAAGCCCGACGTAGGACTGTTCGGGGTCACGGGGGCGGACGGCATGGCTGTGCGCGTGTCGATGCTCCTCGCCGCGATCTGGTTCGCCCTGTCAGCCCTCCCACTGCTGTTCACGGTGCCGGAGAACACGCCGTCGACGCCCGGCGCGGCGCGCATCGGCTTCTTCGCGTCGTACCGTGTGCTCTTCGGAACGGTCGCCTCCCTGTGGCGTGAGAGCCGCACGACCGTGTGGTTTCTGCTCGCCAGCGCGATCTTCCGCGACGGCCTCACGGGAGTCTTCACGTTCGTCGGGGTGCTGGCGACCGGCACGTTCGGGCTCACCGCCGCGGACGTGCTGATCTTCGCCATCGCCGCCAACGTCGTGGCGGGCATCGTGACCATGGCGTCGGGCTTCTTCGACGACCGGTTCGGACCGAAACCGGTCATGATCGTCTCGCTCGTCGCGCTCGTTGTCGGCGGCATCCTGATCTTCGTGCTCCACGACGGAGGGCCCGCTGTGTTCTGGGGGCTCGGCTTGGCGATGGCGATGTTCGTCGGCCCGGCCCAGTCCGCGTCGCGTACTTTCCTGGCCCGCAGCATCCCCGCCGGTCGCGAGGGAGAGGTGTTCGGCCTCTATGCCACGACCGGCCGCGCGGCCGTCTTCCTCGCTCCGATGATGTTCGGCGTCTTCGTCACGCTCGGAGGCGATCAGTACTGGGGCGTTCTCGGGCTCGTCGCCGTGCTGCTCGTCGGGCTGGCGCTGCTGCTGCCAGTCCGCTCGCCGGCTCGCTGATCACCACCCCAGGGCGCCGCCCAACCGAACTGCAAGGTGAGCAATGCGACACCCCGCCGCGCGGCTCATACGCTCGGCGCGTCGCCGGGGATCCCTTGCAGTTGCGCTCGCGACTCGAGCACGGCCCGGATGCCGAGCCGCGCTCAATCGCGGCGCGGGCGCCGATCGCCGCGGTCGTCACGGTCGCGGTCCGGACGCTTGGCGGAGCGCTGGAAGCGGTCGGGCTTGATCTCGATCAGGCGACCGCTGATGCGGGTGCCCTCCAGCCGCTGGAGCGTCTCGCGGGGAAGGTCGGCGGGCAGTTCGACCAGCGAGAAGTCGGGACGGATCTGGATCGCGCCGAAGTCCTCACGGCGAAGACCGCCTTCATTGGCGAGCGCTCCCACGATCTGACGCGGCTCGACCTTGTGCCGACGACCGACCTCGATGCGGTAGGTCGCGGTCGGGCCTCCCGAGCGACGGCGATCGTCGCGGCGGGGCCGGTCGTCGCGGTCGCGGTCGCTGCGGTCGCGTCCGCGATCGTCGCGCTCGAACCGTTCGCGGCGCGCCGGAGCGGGCGGGTCCTCGTCCAGCAGCAGCGGGGTCTCCCCCTGTGCGACGACGGCGAGCGCCGCCGCGACATCCGCCTCGGGCACGTCGTGGTGGGTGACGTAGTGGTTGATGATGTCGCGGAAGCGGTCGATGCGCTCGGTCTCGGCGAGCGCCGCCGTGATGGCGTCGTCGAAGCGGGTCAGACGCGTCGCGTTGACGTCGTCGGCACTGGGCAGCGCCATCTCGGTGAGGGGCTGGCGCGTCGCCTTCTCGATCGACGCCAGCATGCGGCGCTCGCGCGGCGTCACGAAGCTGATCGCGTCGCCCGAGCGGCCCGCACGGCCGGTGCGGCCGATGCGGTGCACGTACGACTCGGTGTCGATGGGCAGATCGAAGTTGACGACGTGGCTGATGCGCTCGACGTCGAGGCCGCGCGCGGCGACATCGGTCGCGACCAGGATGTCGAGCTTGCCGTCCTTGAGCTGATTGACCGTCCGCTCGCGTTGCGCCTGCGCGACGTCGCCGTTGATGGCGGCAGCCGCGTACCCGCGGGCGCGCAGCTTCTCGGCGAGGGTCTCGGTCTCGTTCTTGGTGCGGGTGAAGACGATCATGCCCTCGAAGTTCTCGACCTCGAGGATGCGGGTGAGCGCGTCGACCTTCTGCGGATACGACACGATCAGGTAGCGCTGCGTGATGTTCGTCGCGGTCGAGGTCTTCGCCTTGACGTTGATCTCCTCGGCATCCTTCAGATACGTGCCGGCGAGGCGGCGGATCTGCGCAGGCATGGTCGCGGAGAAGAGTGCGACCTGCTTGCCGGCGGGGGTGTCGGCGAGGATCGTCTCGACATCCTCGGCGAAGCCCATCTTCAGCATCTCGTCGGCCTCGTCGAGCACGAGGAAGCGCAGTTCGGAGAGGTCGAGCGTGCCCTTGTCGAGGTGGTCCATGATGCGACCGGGGGTGCCGACGACGATGTGCACGCCGCGGCGGAGCGCCGACAGCTGCTGCCCGTAGCCCTGGCCGCCGTAGACCGGCAGCACGTGCACGCCGCGCAGGTGCCCCGCGTAGGACTCGAAGGCTTCGCACACCTGCAGCGCGAGCTCGCGCGTGGGGGCGAGCACGAGCGCCTGCGGCGTCTTCTGGGCGAGGTCGAGCTGCGAGAGGATCGGCAGCGCGAAGGCCGCCGTCTTGCCCGTGCCGGTCTGCGCGGTGCCCAGCACGTCGCGGCCGGCGAGCAGCGGCGGGATCGTCGCCGCCTGGATCGCCGACGGCGTCTCGTAGCCGACATCCTTCAGCGCCTTCAGCACGGCGGCGTCGAGGCCGAGATCGGCGAAGCCGGGGGTCGACGGGATGTCGGTGGATGCCGCGGAGTCGGCGTCGGTCTGGGTGTCGGGCGCGGGCGCGGCCTCGAGGGGATCGGTCAAGCTGTCAGAGGCCATACACCCACGGTAGCCGTCCGGCGCCGTCACCACCCCATCGAACCCGGGATGCCCTTGTACGGGCCGAGCACGTTCGCCGTGATCCAGCCGCCGTAGAAGCCACCCGGCTGCGGCGTGACGACTTCCCCATCGACCGTGCACTCGTCCATCGCAGCGGCGTAGACCGCCACCCGATCGCTCAGCGCCGCGTACCCCGGCGCGGGATGCGGATAGTTCCACGCGGCCTGTGCCCGCGTGATGCCGCCGCCGACCACGTCGAGATAGCGCGCGGCGCCCTTGAACTCGCAGAACGACGACCCCTCGGCATCCACGAGGGAGCCCGGCGCGAAGTCGGCGATCGGAAGGTAGTAGACGGGCGGGTGGCTCGTCTCGAGCACGCGCACGGCATCGTGGGTGTCGGCGATGAGCTGGCCGCCGAGACGGATGGTCACACGCACGGGCACCGGCTCGACGCGCGGCGGGCGCGGATAGTCCCAGACCGACTCCTGTCCGGGGCCGGGAACGTCGGGGCGGATCGATGCGGGAAGGCGAGGCACGCGCCCACTGTACGTCCGTCGGTGTTGACTGGGCGCATGACCGTCATGCCGATGTTCCCTCTCGGATCGGTGCTCTTTCCCCACACACCCCTGCCGCTGCGCGTCTTCGAGCCGCGCTACCTGCGCCTGATGGGCGAACTGCTCGACAGCGATGATCCGCAGTTCGGGGTCGTCCTCATCGACCGCGGGCACGAGACCGGCGGCGGCGACCAGCGCTCCGGCATCGGCACACTGGCCCGCCTGGTCGATGTCGCCGCCGGCGCCGATGCCCTCCAGGTGGTCGCCATCGGCACCGACCGCTTCACCGTCGACCGCTGGCTCGACGACGACCCGTACCCCCGGGCGGAGGTCTCGCTGCAGGAGCCGCTGGCCTGGAACGACGCACTGACGCCGCTGCGCACCGAGGCCGAGGCCATCGTGCGCCGCGTGCTCGGCCGCTTTCCCGATGCCCCCTGGGGCGCGCACATCGAGCTGTCGTCCGATCCCGTCGCCGCCGCCTGGCAGGTCGCCGCGATCGCGCCCCTGGTGGAGTACGACCAGCAGCGCCTGCTGCGGGCAACGACCATGGGCGGGCTGCTTCAGCAGATCATCGATCTGACGCTCGAGGTCGACGAGATCTGGCCCGAGGGGTGAGTCCCCGCCTCAGTCGCGCGGCCAGGCCGCAGCGAGCTTCGTGAGCAGGCGGGCCAGCTCCGCACGCTCGTCCGCGCTGAAATCGCTCAACGCCGCGGTCAGATGCTCGCGGCGCCGGCCCCGGAACCCGCGCGCGAACTGCTCTCCCACGGGCGTGAGAGCGATCCGGGTGCGACGGGCGTCGTCGGGGTCGGCTTCGCGCTGCACGAGGCCCATCTCGACGCTCTGCTGCACCAGCCGCGACGCCCGGGGTTGATCGACACCGATCGCCTCGCCCAGTTCGCTCACGCTCAGGGGGTGGGATGCCGCGTGCAGCGCCTCGATCAGACGCAGGCGCGCGGGGCCGCCGCCCATCCGCATCGCGGGGCCGCCCTCCGGCGGAGCGGGCCAGTGCCCGCGGGGGCCGAACCCGTGCGGAGCGCCGCGATGGCCTCCGGCGCCACCGGGCCGGGGTCCCCGCCCGCGCAGCCGGCCGAGGGCCGCATCGATCGCGTCGAGGTCCGTGGCGGAGGAGGGGGAGTCGGCATCCGTCATCCCTCAAATTTACATGTCGCTTGACATGTTCTCAGACTGCATGTCACACTACATGCACATGCACTTTGACATGCAAATGAGATCGCCCGGCGATCACCCGATGAAAGGACCTCCCATGGAGACCCCCACCGACACCCCTGACAGCACCCCCACCACCCCCGACCCCCGCGACTTCGTCCGCAGCGTCCGCGCGGTCGATCGCGCCCTCTGGCACGATCGCGCCCGGGCCCTCGCCGCCGACGGCATCCGTCCGCGCGAGGCGCGCCTTCTGCGTGCTCTCGCCTCCGAACAGGCGGCGGAACTGCTCACGCGCCTTCGCCAGCACCCCCATGGCGGCAAGGGCCTGCGTCGACTCGCCGAACGCGGCTGGATCGCCGAGACCGACGGCACCTGGTCGCTCACCGATGCGGGGCGCGACGCCGCGGACGGGCTGCGCCGGCACGCCGAGCAGTTCGACGCCCGCCTGCACGAGGCCGCGTCCGCGGAGGAGCTGGCCGCCGCCGGCGCCACCCTCGACGCCGTCGCCCGCGCGCTCGGCGCGCCGGACGACCTCGATGACGGCGGCCACCCGCGCCACCGTCGTGGATTCGGCCCCCGCGGGCACCGCTTCGGCCCCCACCAGCACGGCTTCGTACCCGGCGGACCGGGATTCGGACGCGGCATCCACCACCACGCCGGACCCGACGGCGAAGGATGCCGCGACCACTCACCCCGCCAGCGCGCCGCCGAGGGCGCCTACGAGCGCGGCTTCGCCGCCGGATTCAGCGCAGGGCGCTCCGCTGCGAGCGCCTGACCGCCTGCCCGCGCGGTCAGCGGGGCGGGCGGCGCCACCATCCCGGCATCCGTACGCCCTGCTCGTTGCCGTGTTCGACGTCGAGCCCGTAGTGCTCACCGACGTAGTCGACGAGCTGAGCACGCTGCGCACGGTCGTAGACCCGTCGCTCGCGCCGGAAGGCGATCACCGTCGACCAGCAGATGAGAAGCATCACGACGCTGAACGGCAGGGCGATCGTGACCGCCGCGGTCTGCAGCGCCGACAGCCCCCCGGCCAGCAGCAGGGCGACGGCCAGCACCGCCGTCGCGAGCGTGAAGAACACCCGCACCCACCGCTTCGGCTCGACGTCGCCGCCGGTGGCCAGCATGCCCATCACGAGCGCACCCGAGTCTGCCGAGGTGACGAAGAAGATGCCGATCAGCAGGATGGCGCCCACGGTCAGCACCGGTCCGGCCGGCAGGTGGGTGAACAGCTGGAAGAGTGCACCCTGCAGATCGACCGTGCCGTCGGCGGCGAGCATCGAGCCGGGCACGGTGAGCTCCTGGTACAGCGCCGAGCCTCCGAGAACGGCGAACCAGAGGATGCCGACGAGCGTGGGAACGATGAGCACGCCCAGTACGAACTCACGGACCGTCCGCCCCTTGCTCACCCGGGCGATGAAGATGCCGACGAAGGGCGCCCACGAGATCCACCAGCCCCAGTAGAACGACGTCCACGACGCCTGCCACTGCTCGCCGGCTGCGCCCTGGAAGGCGCTGACCGTGAAGCTCAGCCCGACGAAGTTCTGCAGGTAGGCGCCGATCGACTGCACCCACTCCCGCAGGAGGTACTCGGTGTGCCCCGCGAAGAGGATGAACACGAGCAGCGCCGCGGCGAGGATCAGGTTGAAGCTCGACAGCCACTTCATGCCCCTGCCGACGCCCGACAGCACGGAGAACAGCACGAAGACCGTGATCACGCCGATGATCACGATCTGCATCGCGGTGTCGGGCGTACCGAGGCCCGCGCTGGACAGGCCCGCGCCGATCTGCATGACGCCCAGCCCCAGTGAGGTCGCGACACCGAAGACGGTGCCGACGAGAGCGAGGGTGTCGATCGCGTTTCCCCATGCCCCGCGCACGCGATGGCCGAGCAGCGGCTCCAGCGCCCAGCGGATCGAGATCGGACGGCGCCGGCGGTGGATCGCGTAGGCGAGGGCGACACCGATCACGACGTAGATCGCCCACGCCTGCACACCCCAGTGCAGGTAGGTCTGGGTCAACGCGCTCTGCGCCAGCTGCGCGTCGGTGCCGGTGACGCCGGGACGCGGTGTGACGTAGTGGCTGAGCGGTTCGCTGACGCCGTAGAAGACGAGACCGATGCCCATCCCCGCCGCGAACAGCAGCGAGAACCAGGCTCCCAGGGAGAACTCGGGCTCGTCCTCGTCCTTGCCGAGTTTGATGTCGCCGAAGCGGCTGAAGCCCAGGACGAGCGCGAACGCGACGAAGAACGCGGCGATCAGGACGTAGTACCAGCTGAAGGTCCGGATGATCGCCCCCTGGATGGTGGCGAACGCGGCCTCCGCCGCCGCGGGGAAGAGCACCGCGAAGGCCGCGACGGCGACGATGATGACCACGGCCGGCCAGAACACCCAGCGGGCGAGGGGACGAGGAGCGAGCGGGTCGGCGGCCGGGGCGATCTCCGTCATCGTTCCAGGGTAGCCAGGCCGGCGGCGACGACCGAGACCTGGCCTCCGCGCGGCCACTCTGCTAGAGCGACGGGCCCGCCCGTCGTGCGCTCAGGCCCCCCGCGACCCGGCGTCCGTCGCGCCGACATCGGTGCGGTGGAAGTTCTGGAACGACCGCGACGCGGTCGGACCCCGCTGACCGTGATAGCGGTTGAGGTACGGGCCCGTTCCGTAAGGGTTCTCTGCCGCAGAGGACAGACGGAAGAAGCACAGCTGACCGATCTTCATCCCCGGCCACAGCTTGATCGGCAGCGTCGCGACGTTCGACAGCTCGAGGGTGACGTGACCGGAGAATCCGGGGTCGATGAAGCCCGCGGTCGAGTGCGTCAGCAGTCCGAGGCGCCCGAGCGAGGACTTCCCCTCCAGGCGCGCGGCGATGTCGTCGGGCAGCGTCACCTGTTCGAACGTCGAGCCGAGGACGAACTCGCCCGGGTGCAGGATGAATGGCTCGTCGGGGCGCACCTCGATGAGGTGGGTGAGATCGGGCTGGTCCTCGGCGGGATCGATGAAGGGGTACTTGTGGTTGTCGAACAGCCGGAAGTAGCGATCCAGACGCACGTCCACGCTCGACGGCTGCACCATCGCGGCATCCCACGGGTCGAGTCCGACGCGGCCGGAGGAGATCTCGGTGCGGATGTCGCGGTCACTGAGCAGCACGCGGCCAGCCTACTGGCCGCACGGCGACAGCGCGGCGCGCTCAGCGGTCGACGGATGCCGCGATCGCCAGCGCCGAACGCGACAGGAAGGCGACGATCTCACCGGCGGGCCGGTCGGATTCGAGCCCGAGCTCGATGAGCACGTCCTCGGCGAACGCGACCCAGGCGCGTGCGGCCACCGACAGCATGGGCGAGTCGGCGTGACCCAGCTCGTGGAACACGTCGACGATGCGGTGCGCGTTCTCGTCGCGGGCCTCGTCGACGAGTTGGCGGACGACGGGGTCGCCGCTGGCGACACCTCGCACCAGCGAATAGAAGGTGCCGCGATGCGCGCGCACGAAGGCGACGATCCGCTCGATCGTGTCGTCGAGGCGGGCGCGCGGAGCCAGCTCCGCGCGCGGGGCGGATGCCGCGATCAGCGCGTCGCGGGCGGTCGTGACCACCGCGGTGTGCAGGCCCTGCCGGGTGCCGAAGTAGTGGAACACGAGTGCGCGCGAGACATCCTCGCGCTCGGCGAGCGCCTCGATGGTCAGCTCGTCCAGCGGCTGCGACGCGAGGAACGCGACGCCCGAGGCGATCAGCTGGGCACGCCGATCCTCGCGCGACAGACGACGCCGCTGCTCCGTGGACATGTCCTCGACCCTACCGAGGCGGTGGGCGCGGTCCCACGGCCACTTTTCGTGAGAGTTCTCTCACAGAGGCGCCTCCCTTATTGACTGATTGTCAATTGAGGCGCACAGTCGATGATCGAACGCGTCGGCAGCGGAGCCGGCGCCCCGGCATCCGGAGGATCGATGAGACTCTCGAACCCGACTCGCTCCCGCGCGGGACGCATCACCCTCGCCACCATTCCCGTCGTCCTCGCCTCCACGTTCCTCCTCGGCGGCGTCGCGCAGGGCGCCGTTCCGGTCTCCTTCGCCGTCTCCGGCAGCCAGTTCCAGATCAGCGCGTCCAAGCTCGAGGGCACCGGGTTCTCGCAGTACGCGGGCGTGACGCAAGACACGGCGGGCGGCTCGCACAACGTCGCGATCGCCAACATCGCGTCGGCGCAGCTCTACGATCTCTGCCAATCCGTGATCTCCGACACCCCGCTCGGCAAGGTGGGTGTGCTCATCACGGCCGGTGGCGGCGGCAACCCCGCCACCGCCAGCGACCTGCAGATCGGCATGACCGACCTCAAGGGCGATTCATCGTTCTCCAACATCCGCATCGGCGTCGACGCCTCCACCGTGAACACCGCGGCGAAGGGCTCGGCGGGAGACTTCGCCCAGGATGCCGACAGCGTCACGATCAACAACCTCCAGCAGATCTCGTGGAGCACGCAGGCTTCGGTCTTCACGCTCACCGGAATGTCGCTGAAGCTGACGGACGGGTCGAGCGGATGCTTCTGACACGCCGGGCCGCGCGCACCGCTGAGCCCACTGCCGAGCCCGCATCCGAGCCCGAGGACCGGACAGAGCCGACGCCCACGGCCGATCGACCGGCGCGCGCGTGGCGGAAGGATCGGCCGCTCGTGGGCGGCATCCTGCTCATCGTCGGCGGCCTCGCGATGTTCGGCTCGAGTCAGCTCGACTTCGGACGCCTGCACATCCACCTCGGCATCGAGGGACTGCAGGCGGTCGTGATCCCGCTGCTGCTCATCGTGCTGGGCGCCCTCGTGATCGCCACGCCGGCGCACCGCATCCTGTACGGCGTGATCGCGCTGGCGACGAGCGTCTACTCGATCGTGGGGGTGAACCTCGGCGGGTTCCTGATCGGGTTCGTGCTGTCGGCGGTCGGCGGCATCCTCGCGGTGTCGTGGATGCCGAGAGCCGCGCGCACCGCCGAGTCGGAGCCGACGGCTGAGGCGGATGCCGAGGAGGCGATCGTTTCCGACGAGGCGGTCACGCGATGACCACGCGGCGCGCTCGTTCCGCGCTGCTGGCGGCCGCGCTCCTCGCGCTCGCGCCGAGCGCGGTGGGTGCCGCAGCCCTGCCCGCGGCCGCCGCCGAGACCTCCGGTGCGCGACCCACCGAGTGGTGCATTCCGATCATCATGCCCTGCCACTCGTCGCCGTCCCCGACGCCCAGTCCGTCACCGTCGGCGAGCGCGTCGGTTCCCGGCATCCCGAGCCTGCCGACCATCCCCGGTCTTCCGGAGCCCGGGCAGCCCTCGCCGTCTCCGTCGCCGTCGGAAGGCACCACCCCGCCGGCGGTGGCGCCCATCGCCGACGAGCAGGGTCCCGTCTTCACGCAGCCGTCGGCCCAGCTCGGGTCGAAGTCGCTGTCGTTCAGCGGGCTGCGCGGCATCTCGGTCGTGACCGTTCCCCTCGCGGACGGGTCGCGGACGACGGCGTTGAAGCTCGAAGCCGACCGCATCACGATCTCCGGATTCAGCCTGACCGTCCGGCGCGACACCGGCCCCATCTTGACGACGACGGCCGACACGATGACCCTCGACGGGCACGTGGCCGTCTACATCAACTCGCTCAGCGCGACGCTTCCGGGCGGAAAGCTGCTCACGCTGGGCGCCGACACCCCGCCGCCCGCCGAAGGCCTCGACTCGATGTTCGGCGTGACCCTCGGCCTCGTCGGATCGACGGCCGATTCGATCACCTACACGAACACGGTTCAGCACCTGTCGGAGTGACGGGGAGTGCGGCGCCCGGCGCGCAGCGGGCGGTTCGCGACCGGGTGGTCAGGACTGGATGAACGCGAGGATGTCGGGGTTGATGACGTCCGCGTGCGTGGTCAGCATGCCGTGCGGGTAGCCCTCGTAGATCTTGAGGGTCGAGTTCTGTAGCAGCTCGTGCTGCAGAAGGGCCGCGGCCTTATACGGCACGACCTGGTCGTCGTCACCCTGCAGCACGAGCACCGGCACCGTGATGGCCTTCAGGTCTTCGGTCTGGTCGGTCTCGGAGAACGCCTTGATGCCGAGGTAGTGGGCCTGCGCACTACCGGTCATTCCCTGCCGCCACCAGTTGTCGATGACGGGCTGGGACGGCGTGACACCCTCGCGGTTGAATCCGTAGAAGGGGCCGGACGCCACGGCCTCGAAGAACTCGGCGCGGTTGGCTGCGAGAGCCTCACGGAAGCCGTCGAACACCGCCAGCGGGGTGCCCTCGGGGTTGCTGTCGCTCTGCAGCATGATCGGGGGCACGGCGGCGACGAGCACGGCCTTGGCGACGCGCCCCTGGGGCTCGCCGTACTTCGCGACGTAGCGCGCGACCTGGCCGCCTCCGGTGGAGTGGCCGATGTGGACGGCGTTTCGCAGGTCGAGGTGCTCGACGACGGCGCTCACGTCACTGGCGTAGTGGTCCATGTCGTGACCGGTGCCGATCTGCGACGAGCGCCCGTGGCCGCGGCGGTCGGAGGCGACGACGCGGTAGCCCTTGTCGAGGAAGTAGAGCAGCTGCGCGTCCCAGTCGTCGGACGAGAGGGGCCAGCCGTGGTGGAAGACGATGGGCTGGGCGTCGGCGCTGCCCCAGTCCTTGTAGTAGATCTCCGCGCCGTCTTCGGTGGTGACGTAGGCCATGATCGGTCCTCCGGGTCGTGTGGATGGGTGCGCTCGATCTGAGCGTGTTCACGCTAACCGCGGCATCCGCCGACGTGTTCCTACATCTGTACAGACGTTCGGGGCTGCGGCTTTCGTGGGTATGCTGGACGGGCACGGCCGTCAGGTCGTCACGGGGCTGTAGTTCAATGGCAGAACTTCTGCTTCCCAAGCAGACAGCGCGGGTTCGATTCCCGTCAGCCCCTCCACTGGCTCCCCCACCGGCCTCATAGGCTGGACGTCATGAGCCTCACCGACCCGAAAGCCGCGGCCGCCGAGCGGGATCGAAAGCTCGTCGGCTCCGGACGCGCACTGACCGCAACGATCGTGTGGGGGCTCGCGGGGTTCGCCGCGGCGGCGATCGTCGGCTTCGGCATCGGCGGTTTCTTCGACCAAGTGCGCATCGTGTCACTCAACAGCGTGTTCAGCACCTGGGACGGCGGCATCCCCGTCGCCGTCCGATCGACGGCGCTGCCGGTGGGCATCATCGGCAGCATCATCACGATGGGCGCCTACTCGGCGTGGAACCACCGCTACACGGGCCGGCGCACGTACTACGCCTTTCTCGGCCCGGCATCGATCGTCCTTCTCGGCCTCGCGACCGGCGTGCTCCTCTCGCTGCCGATGTGGGCGACGCCGGATGCCGTGGGCGTCGCCGTCGACCCCGTCTTCCACGAGGACGAGGCCTGGGGCGTCGGCGCGTGGATCATGTACGCGGGCATCTGGTGGCTGCCGGGCATCTTCATCGCCCTGGGTCTCACCAGCATCATCGGCCGCCTGCGCGCCCAGCGCTTCCGCCGGCGCAACACCGACCTGGCCGCCGAACTCCTCGCCAGCGGCCGCCTCGTCGACGCGGAGGTCACCTCGTCGCCGCTGCTGTCGGCGGAGGCCATGACCGCCTCGCGCGCGGCCGTCTCCCTCACGTTCGCGTTCGACGACGGGCAGGGTTCACGGCGCTGGGTGACGTGCCTCGCCCTCCTGCCGCCACGCGAAGTACCCGCCGAGGGCGAGACGCGTCCGCTCGTGTTCGACCCCCGTACTCCGGCGAATGCGAAGCGCATCTTCGTCTCGCCGACCGGCGATCTCGAGCCCTCGGCATTCGTCGCCGTGCGCGCCGCGTAACACCGTCGACCCCTCACACCCGGGCCACCGGCCTCCCTGATGCGTTCGCATAGATTCTGCTATGTTTCGTGGGAGCGCTCTCTGAGAGCGCTCCCACGCGTCGCAACGACGGCGGCGTCATCACAGAGCGAAGGAGCCTGCATGCATGCGAGAAGAGGGCGCCTCCGGCGCCTGACGGCCGTCCTCGTCGTCGGAGCCCTGATCGGAGGAGCCGCTGCCGCGCTTCCCGCAGCGGCGTCGGCGGTGGGCGTCGAGAACCTGGTCCTCAACGGAGACATCGCCGCCACGACCGATCACTGGTGGTCGAGCGCGGGCTCCCTCACGACAGAAGACGGCGCCCTGCGCGCTGACTTCCCCGCCTCCACGAACCCCTGGGAGGTGATCGTGGGGCAGGGCGGCGTCGCGCTCGTCGCCGGCACCGAATACTCGTTCTCGGCCAAGGTCCGCGCCGACCGCGCCGGAATCACGCTACGCACGCAGGTCGCGCCCACGACGCCCAACGCCACCTTCAGCACCTACACCGCGATCGAGACGCCGCTCACCGCCGACTGGCAGCAGGTGACCGCGACGTTCACGGCCGAGGACTTCGGGCAGGGCACCGCCTCCGACGTGCAGTTCCGTCTTGGTGGCAACGCCGCCGGCACGTTCTGGCTCGACGACGTCTCGATCGTCGCGACCGGCACCGGCGGTGGAGACGGCGGCGGCACCGGCCCCACCGAGCCCACCGAACCGACCGTCGGCACCGATCAGCTGCTGCCCAACCCCACCTTCGCGACGGGGACGAGCCCCTGGTGGACGGCCGGAGCGGTCACCCTCTCCAACCCCGATCAGCAGATGTGCGCCACCATCGGCGCCGACACCGCCAACGTGTGGGACCTGCTACTCGGCCACAACGACATCCCGATGCCCGGCGACACCGCCTTCCGGCTGAGCTTCACGGCATCCGCCGTCGCCCCCGGCGGATCGCCCGCCACGCTGAACGCCTCGACGCAGGTCGGCACGTACTCCGGCCCCGACCAGGTGTCGTGGCTGCAGAAGTCGTTCGAGCTCACCGCCACGCCCACCACGCAGGCGTTCACCTTCACGACCACCGCGGTCGACACCTTCCACCTCGGGCAGATCCAGTTCCGCATCGGCGGGATGCCGAGCGGCACCGTCGTCTGCGTCGACGACGTCACCCTGACCGGAACGAAGTACACCTACCGCGCCGACACCGGCCCCGCCGTGAAGGTGAACCAGGTCGGCTACCTCACACGAGGGCCCAAGCGCGCGACGGTCGTCACCGAGGCCACCACGCCGTTGGAGTGGTCGCTGCAGGCGCCGGGCGGCGCGGTCGTCGCCACCGGCACGACCACCCCTGCCGGCCTCGATCCGAGCGCGGGCACGAACGTGCACACCGTCGATTTCAGCGGCGTGCAAGCCCCCGGCGCCGGGTACACCCTCCACGTCGGCGATCAGCAGAGCTTCCCGTTCACCATCTCCGACGACGTGTTCCAGTCGCTGCGCGCAGACTCGCTGCGCTTCTTCTACACGAACCGGTCCGGCATCGCGATCGACGGCGCCATCGCCGGCGCCGAGTACGCGCGTCCGGCCGGTCACCTCGGCGTCGCTCCCAACCAGGGCGACACCGATGTGGCCTGCCTCGAGCCGCAGACCTGGTCGGACGGCTGGACGTGCACCGACCGCCACGACGTGAGCGGCGGCTGGTACGACGCGGGCGACCACGGCAAGTACGTCGTCAACGGCGGCATCGCCGTCGCGCAGCTGCTGTCGGCGTGGGAGCGCGCCAAGGCCGCCGGCACGACGGCATCCCTCGCCGACGGCACTCTCGCGGTGCCCGAGCACGGCAACGGCGTGCCCGACATCCTCGACGAGGCCCGGTGGGAGCTCGAGTGGATGCTGAAGATGCAGGTACCGGCCGGCGACCCGCTCGCGGGTATGGCGTGGCACAAGGTGACCGACCGCAACTGGACCGGACTGCCGCTGCTGCCCGACCAGGATCCGCAGGAGCGCCTGCTGCACCGCCCGTCGACCGCGGCGACGCTCAACCTCGCCGCGGTCGCGGCACAGGGCTCGCGCCTGTTCGCCGAATTCGACCCCGCGTTCGCGGCCCGGTTGCTCACCGCGGCCGAGACGGCGTACGAGGCGGCTCGCACCAACCCGGTGCTGCTCGCCCCGGCGGAAGACGGCACCGGCGGCGGCACGTACGACGACGACGACGTGACCGACGAGTTCTACTGGGCGGCCGCCGAGCTGTACCTCACGACGGGCGCGGGCGACTACCGCGCCGACGTCGAGACGAACCCCCTGCACCTCGCGATGAACACCGATGCCGACATCTTCACCGCCGGCGGGTTCTTCTGGGGCGATGTCGCGGCGCTCGCACGCATGCAGCTCGCACGCTTCGGGACCGACCTGCCGGACATTGCGCAGATCCGCCAGTCGGTGGTGGATGCCGCCGACGCGCTCATCGCGGATCAGAAGGCGCAGCCGTTCGGTCAGCCCTACGCGCCGAAGGAGGGCCTCTACGACTGGGGATCCAACTCGGCCGTGCTCAACAACCAGGTCGTCATCGCGACGGCGTTCGACCTCACGCACCGGCCGCGCTACGCGGACGCCGTCATCGAAGGCTACGACTACCTGTTCGGGCGCAATGTGCTCGCACAGTCGTACGTCACCGGCTACGGCACGAAGTACTCGCAGAACCAGCACAGCCGGTGGTACGCCCACGCGCTCGATCCGTCGCTGCCGCACCCCCCGAAGGGCACGGTGGCGGGTGGGCCGAACTCCTCCATCCAGGACCCGGTGGCGGGCGCCTGGCTGCAGGGGTGCGCTGCGCAGGCCTGCTACGTCGACGACATCGGAGCGTGGTCGGTCAACGAGATCACCGTCAACTGGAACTCGGCACTCGCCTGGGTCGCCTCGTTCGTCGGCGATCTCGGTGACGGCTACGTCGCCGTGACCCCGATCGCACGCCCCGACACGGCCAGCGGCCCCGCGGGCGCACCGATCAGCATCGCACCGCTGGCGAACGACGAACCGGGCGATCCCGACGTCCCGTTCGACCCCGCCACCCTCACCCTCGCCGAATCGGAGGAGTTCGAGACGTTCGCCCGCGCGAGCGTCACCGCGGCGGATGCCGGGATCGTCCGCCGTATCACCGTGACCGGCGGCCGGTACGACCTCGTCGGCGACCGGATCGTCTTCACCCCCGATGCCGGCTATACGGGAAGCCCGGCTCCCGTGACCTATCGGGTGGCCGACACCCGTGGCACGGTCGTCTCCTCGACGTTCGCCCCCACCGTGACGGCGGTCGTGGACGGCGGGACCGATCCGGGCGCCGGGACGGGCACGGCAGGAACGGCCACGGGAACGACCGGGACGTCGGCGGCATTGGCGAGCACCGGGGGCGACGCCCGCCCCTGGACAGCCCTGGCGGGCATCGCCGTGCTGCTCATCGCCGCGGGCGCGGTGCTCCTGCGGCGCCGCCGCGCCTGAGCCACCGCGACCCGGTGGGGTCGGGGACACGCTCCCCGGCCCCACCGACGTCGACGCGCCTGGTATCTTTCCCCGTGCCGCGCACCGCACGGAGGCGGCGATCGGGGGATCATGACGCACGACGCCGCTCCGCACCGCACACGCTGGGGCCTGCGACGGATGACAGCGCGCGACGCGGGCGAGCAACACCGCGCCGCCAGCCCGCTCGAGCTCTTCTTCGACCTGGTGTTCGTGGTCGCCGTGTCGCTGTCGTCCCAACAGTTGCACCACATGGAATCGCACGGCCACCTCGGCGCGGGGGTGGGCAGCTACCTCATGCTCTTCTTCGCCATCTGGTGGGCGTGGATGAACTTCACCTGGTTCGGCACCTCGTTCGCGGTGGACGACTGGGCCTACCGCGTGACGACCATCGTGCAGATGGCGGGAGTGCTCGTCCTGGCCAGCGGCAGCGCCGCCGCGATGGAACATCAGGACTTCACGATCGTCACTCTCGGCTACGTCATCATGCGGTTGGCGATGGTGGGGCAATGGCTGCGCGCGGCGGCATCCGTGCCCGAGTTCCGTCGCGTCTGCCTGCGCTACGCCGCCGGCATCACCGTCGTGCAGCTCGCATGGGTGCTGCGGCTGCTGCTCCCGCCGACGGCGGGCCTCGTCGCGTTCTTCGTGCTGGTGGCGGCCGAGGTGCTCGTGCCGGTCTGGGCCGAGCATCGCGAACACGCGCCGTGGAACGCCCACCACATCACCGAGCGCTACAGCCTGTTCACCCTCATCCTCCTCGGCGAGTCGATCCTGGCCTCGGCGGGAGCCATCATCGCCGCGCTCCAGGAGCAGGAGCACCTGACCGAGCTGATCGTCGTGTCGGCAGCGGGCCTCGTCATCGCCGCCGGCATGTGGTGGGTGTACTTCTCCCGCGAGCACACCGGACACATCCGCACCCTCGGCTCCTCGATCCGCTACGGATACTTCCACTACGCGATCTTCGCCGCCGCCGGCGCCTTCTCGGCCGGCATCGAGATCGCGGTCGACGACATCGGTCATGAGGCGCACCTGTCGAGCATCGCCGCCCATGCGACCCTGACGGTTCCCGTGGTGCTCTTCGTTCTCGGCATCTGGGCACTGAACCTGCGCAGCCAGCTGACCGCGACCGGAAACACGATCCTGCTGCTCGGGGCCGCCGCGATCGTGGGCGCCACCTTCGCACCCTCGACACTCGGCATGCTGCTCACCGCCGCAGCAGGAACCGTGGCCGCGGTCGTCGCGGTCGAGACAGGACGACCCCAGAGGCACGCCCGTCAGAGGCAGGTGTCGACGACGGTCTGATCGTCGAGCACGGCGACGATCCGCTCGGCCAGCGGCCAGTACGGGGCGTAGTGCGTCGGATCGCGATTGATCTGCACCCGATGGGCGACCTCCGTGGGCGCCGTCGCCGACCGCTCGGGCTCGGGCACCTTCTCGACCATGGCGCGGTAGAACAGGCTCGCCGCCGTGTAGGGATCGAGCCGCTGCTCCCGCGTTCCCCAGCCGTCCTGCTGCTGGAAGAGACCGATCGAGGTCGTGCGTGAGCCGTCGGGGTTGGTCACCCCGCTCGTCTCCCAATCGCCGTAGTCGATGTTCTGCAGACTGGACTCCCCCAGCGCCGTCATCACTGCGATCGTCTGGTCGCGCGCAGGCAACCCCGCGTCGCGTCCGGCCGCCACGATGCTGCGCGCGTTGTCCAGCTGCTGCCGTCCGAATCCCTCCGCCTCCGCGCAGACCGCGGCATGACGGACGGCCTGACCGATCGCCACCCCCGCGACGCCGAGACCGGTGGCGAGCACCGCCACGACCGCCCACGCGAGTGCCCGGCGACGTCGCAGCTGACGTCGCCGCCGGGCGCTGAGGGCCGGACGGCGACGAACGGGCCGACGCCTCGTCGAGCCGCCGCGGCCGGATGTCGAGGAGCGCGAGGTCACCGCGGCATCCTGTCACGCGCGACTATCCGTCACCCGAACGTCGGCTGATCACCGCCCGCAGGGCTTCCGGCAGCGGGGAGGCTTTCGACTCAACCGATGGGCTCGACGGCAGCGCGAACACGGCGTCCAGCGGCGCGCACGGCTCCGATGGATGCCGCGATCACCATCACGATTCCCACGATCTCGAGCCACGCCAGGTGCTGTCCGAGCAGCGCCCACCCGGCCAACGCCGCCACTGCCGGGGCGAGCGACATCAGGATGGCGAACGCCGCCGCCGGAAGCCGGCGCAGGGCGATCAGCTCGAACGCGTACGGCAGGGTCGACGACAGCAGGGCGACCGCAGCGCCGAGCCCGAGCATCTCCGGTCGCAGCAGCGCTGCGCCCGCCTGGACGATGCCGAACGGCAGCGACAGGAGGGCGCCGATGGCCATCGCGACGGCCAGACCGTCCAGGCGCGGGAACGCCGCGCCGACACGCGCCGACGCAAGGATGTAGATCGCCCAGCTCGCCGCGGCTCCGAGGGCGAACAGCACCCCGAGGACGTCGAGTCGATCCCATCCGCCGCCGGCAAGGGCGACGACGCCGACGAGCGCGATGCCGGCCCAGAGCCAGGACGAGCGACGTCGCCCCGCGATGATCGACAGCGTGAGCGGTCCGAGCACCTCGATCGTCACGGTCACTCCCAGCGGAAGCCGCTGCAGCGCGAGGTAGAACAACCCGTTCATCGTGCCGAGAACGACCCCGAACACGATGACGTCGCGCCACGCCCGCGCCGCGTGGCCGCGCAGCCGTGGCCGCGCGACGGCGAGGAGGATCAGCGCGGAGAACGCGAGGCGCAGCATCATCATGCCGAGCGGGCCGACGTGCGGAAAGAGCGTGACCGCGATCGCGGCGCCGCCCTCCTGACACACGAGGCCGGCAACGACGAGGCCGACCGCGCCCGGCGCCCCCGAAGCAGGTGGTCGCGCGGCGCTCATCGGCGGCTCACGCGGCGCTCGGACTCACGGGATCGGGCAGACCGCGGCGGCCGTCACCTGCGCGGCCATGTCCTCCGCGGTCCAGGGCAGCCCCGCTTGCGGGGCGGTGCGTCCCGCCGCCGCCGGCGCCTTCGACGCGATGGCAGCGAGCTCCCAGGCGAGACTGCGGACGAGGTCGGCCGATGCCCGCGAGTTGTTCAAGGTGACGACGACGCTCATGCCGGTCGTGCGGTCGGCGAACGCCGCCGTCAGCGCGCCGGGGACCGAGCCGTACTGCCCGATGAGGCTGCCGGCTTGGTAGCTCCCCCCGCGCGCCGTGAACCAGGACGGGCCGTTCGCCACCGCCGGCAGCGGGTTCTCGAAGCGGCCGGGGGCGTCGTAGGGACGCAGCCCCATCGCCAGCGCCTGCACGTATCGGCCCACATCGGCGAGGTCGCTGATGACCCCGGATGCCGTGAAGCCGGCGCTCGAGGACAAGCCGACGATCGGGGTCGGCGCGGTGCACGCGGCGGTGCCGTCGGCCGCCGCGCCCGTCCACAGGCCGTTCAGGTCGGCGGTGCCGTTGTCGGGCAACGACGTGGAGGTCATCCCGTTCGGGCCGAACACGTACTGCTGATAGAGCTGCGCCGCCGTCTTGCTGGTCGCGCGCTCGAGGGCGAACCCGAGCAGCACGTAACCGGTGTCGGAGTCGGCGAACACGGTGCCCGGCTGCACGTTCGATGCCTGGGACATTCCGAAAGCCATCAGCTCCCGCGGAGTCCAGACGCGGGAGGGCGTGGCACGCATGCGCGCATCGACGGTCGGATCGTACGCGCCGATACCCGATGTCGAATCGCAGAGCTGACCGAGCGTCAGGCCGTCCCGAGCACCCTGATCGCCCAGACCCGTCACGTATTTGCCGACCGGGTCGTCCAACGAGACCACGCCGTCGTGGACGAGGCCGTAGAGCACGTCGCATGTCATCGACCGCGTCGCCGCGCCGGCGTGAAAGGTCATGGCGTCGTTCACCGCAGCGCCGCCGGGAGCGACCGTACCTACTCCCGCGTCCCAGACACCCGCCCACGGGACCCGCACGCCCACGATCGCGGCCGACGCGCCCGACGCGGCCACGGCGCGCTCGACGGCCGTCTGCAGCTGGGCCTGAACATCGCCACCGATGGCGGCATCCACCTGGTCCGGCAACGGCAACGACACCGTTTGGCTCGACGAGCACGCAGCCAGCGCGAGCGCCAGCGCGAGCGTACCGGCCATCGCCGCAAGACGCCGCGATCGACGAAGAGCCCGCATCCTCACCCCCTGGTCAGTCCTCTCAGCGTAGATCACGATGCGCATACGACCCGACCGCCGTGACGCTCCTGTGACGATTGCGTCGCGGGGCCATTGCCCCGGGAGGGGGGCCGTCGCGCCCCGTGCACCCGCCCCTAAGGTGGGTGCCATGGCGCACACCTTCGACGACGACACTCTGACCGGCGTTCTCGGCCACATGAACGACGACCACTCCGACGACAACCTGCTCATCGCGCGGGCATTCTCCCCCGATGCCGATGTCGTCGCCTCCGAGATGGTCACGTTCGACGGCGAGGCCGGCCAGTGGCATGTCACTCGCGCCGACGGTGGTGACGACGTCATCCGCATCCCCTGGCCTGGCGGCCAGATCAGCGAGCGACGGGACGTGCGCCGCGAGATCGTCGCCCTGTACGACGAGGCGTGTGCACGTCTGGGGATCACGCCACGCCCGCACGGGTAGTCGGGGCGGACCGGGCGCTCAGCGATCCCGCAGGCAACCTTCAGTTTAGGTGAGCCTTAGTTTCAACTACACTGACGGTTGTGACCCAGCCGATCCCGTTCTCCACCGCCCTGCGCGAGCGTTCGCGTACCGCCCACTCCGGCAGCGAGCACGCCGGATTCATGGACGATCTGATGCGCGGTCGCGGCACGCGCGACGACTACGTCGCGCTCGTCGCACAGCACTGGTTCATCTACGAGGCACTCGAGGCCGCCGCCGAGACCATGCGAGACGATCCGATCGCGGCGCCGTTCATCAGCGAGAAGCTCACGCGCCTGCCCGCGATCGAGTCCGACCTCGCCTTCCTGATCGGCGACGACTGGCGCGAACGGATCGCGCCGCTTCCGACGACCACCCGCTACGTCGAGCGCATCCGAGAAGTCGGCGCGAGCTGGCCGGGCGGTTTCGTTGCCCACCACTACACCCGGTATCTCGGCGACCTGTCAGGAGGCCTGTTCATCGGAAAGCTGATGGCACGCCAGTTCGGCTTCGAGACGAACGGCATCGGCTTCTACCTCTTCGACGAGATCGCCGACCCCGCCGCCTTCAAGGACGTCTACCGCGAGCAGCTCGACGCCGTCGCCTGGGATGCCGCGGAGCGCGAGCGCGTCATCGACGAGGTGCTCGCCGCGTACCAGTTCAACACCGACCTCTTCGTCGATCTCGCCACCGCCAAGGCCGCCGCCGCGGCATCCGCCTGACCCCGCGTTTCACCCGAGGGTCAGAAGCCGGCGGCGCGGACCCCGGCCATGAACCGGCGGACGTCGGCATCCACGAGGATGTCGCTCGGACGCAGCGGGCGCGACAGGTAGAGGCCGTCGAGCGAGGTCAGCCGTGACAGCGCCACGTAGGTCTGCCCCGGCGCGAACGCCCCCGAGCCCAGGTCGATGACGGCGCGGTCGTACGTCTTGCCCTGCGACTTGTGGATCGTCACCGCCCATGCCAGTCGCAGCGGGAACTGAGTGAACTCGGCCACGATCTCGCGGGTGAGCTTTCGCGAGCCGGGATCGTACGCATAGCGGAACCTCTCCCAGACGGCCGGCTCGACGTCGACCTCCTCGCCGTCGAGCTCGACGCGCACCGTGCCTCCGGCGATGCGCGTGACGGTGCCGATCGAGCCGTTCACCCACCGCGGGCCGTCCCCACGACCGCCCACATCGTTGCGGAGGAACATGACCTGCGCGCCGACCTTGAGCTGCAGTTCGGTGTCGGCGGGGTACGACGCCTCACCGCGCCCGAAGTCGCCACTGACGTCGGCGCGCGCCGTCTGCACCGGACCGGGCAGGGCGTCGAGATGACGCTGGTTGATGCGCGAGACGATGTCGTTGCGCGTCGCGAGCGTGATGATCGGAGGCTCGCCCTCGACCGGCTCGGGCACCGGGCGTGCTCCCGCCGCGTTCAGCATGCCCGCGATCTCTGCGGTCACCACCCCGTGGCGCACGGCGTTCAGCATCGCCTTGAACCCGTCGTCGGCCTGGCGATGGATCTGACGCAGTTCGCGGATGTGCAGCGGCGCCCCGACCCGGCCGAGGTCGAGCAGCCCGTCGGAACGGATCGCGGAGCCGTCCGTCGACGGGCCCGCCCACACCTGCGCGTCGAAGAACCAGAACGACCGGTAGTGGTCCTGGATGTAGCGCAGCTCATCACCGCGCGGCGGCACGGGAGAGAGCTGGTAGGGGTCGCCGAACATGATGATCTGCACGCCGCCGAAGGGTTCGGAGCGGCGCCCCCGCGCCTGACGCAGTGAGCGGTCGATGGCATCCATCAGATCGGCGTTGACCATCGACACCTCATCGATCACGAGGGTGTCTATCGCTTTGAGCACGCGACGCGCAGGCTCGGACTGCTCGAGCTCGCTGTCGGCGATGAGTCCGATCGGCAGCCGGAAGAGGGAGTGGATCGTCTGCCCCTCGACGTTCAGGGCGGCCACTCCTGTCGGGGCGCAGACGGCGATCTGCTTCTCGGTGTTCCAGGCGAGGTGCTGGAGGAGGGTGGACTTCCCCGTTCCCGCGCGCCCGGTCACGAACACGTGCTCCCGCGTGTCCTCGATGAGGCGGAAGAGCTCCTCCTGCTCGGCGGAGAGGGAGGGGATGGTCACCGGATCCATGCTAGCCATCAGGAAGGGTTTCCTAGACTGGAGCTGTGGACGGGGTGGTGGGTGAGCAGGCGCGCGCCGCAGAGGCGGGTACGGATGCCGCGACGCGCCCTTCCCCGGCCCGTCGCAGAAGCCGTCGGCTGGCGTTCGACCTGGCCGCCCTGTCCGTCGTCGGGCTGCTCCTGGTCGGCGCGATCGGGGCGGCGACCGTCACGGTGTACCGCGACCTGTACAGCCCCGGCGCTTTCGTCACGCGCTATCTCAGCCTGCTCAGCGAGGGGCGGGTCCCCGAAGCGCTCGCCCTGCCCGGGGTGCCGATCGCATCCTCCGATCTCACGGATGCCGGGCTTCCCGGCGACGCGAGCGAAGCGCTCTTGCGCCGCGCGGCGCTCGCTCCGCTCAGCGACATCCGTGTCGTGGGCGAGCAGGCGTCCGACGGCGTCGAGCTCGTGACGGTGTCGTACCAGGCCGGCCCGCACGCCGGGACCTCCACGTTCCGCGTGGAGCGGGCGGGATGGGTCGGACTGGCCCCCACCTGGCGATTCGCGCAGAGCCCGCTGGCGGTGATCGATCTGACCCTGCGCGGTGCGACCGCCTTCTCCGTGAACGGGTTCGCGGTCGACACCCGCCAGGTCTCGCCCGACGGCACGAAGGCCGATCCTCTGGCACCGGTCGCGTTGCTCGTGTTCTCGCCCGGCCTCTACTCGATCTCCGTCGACACGCCGGTCTCGTCCAGCCCAGGGGTGGCGGTTCTCTCCGATACGCCCCAGGCCGAGGTGCCCGTGGACATCCAGACTCAGCCGACCTCCACCTTCGTCGACGTCGTGCAGGAACGTGTGGAGTCGTTCCTCACCGCGTGCACGACGCAGCAGGTGCTGCAGCCCACCGGCTGCCCCTTCGGTCTGCAGGTACGCAACCGGATCCTCGAGCCGCCCGTGTGGTCGATGGTCACCCCGCCCAAGATCGCCCTGCGGCCCGACGGCGCCGGATGGTCGATCGTCCCCGCGGATGCCGCGGCGCACGTGGTCGTCGACATCAAGTCGATCTTCGACGGCACGGTGACCCACGTCGACGAGGATGTGCCGTTCCGGGTCGGCGGCACGATCACGATGCTGCCCGACGGCACCGCCTCGATCCAGGTGCAGTCCGCCGGTTGATCCCGACGGGCCGCCGCCCTCAGCGTGTGAGGCGGGCCTCCCGCGCATCGCGGGCTGCGAGCTGGGCGAGCTTCGCGTTGTAGGCCTCGAGCTCGGCATCCCCCGTCCGATCGGCGTGGCGATCGCCGCGACGCTGGGCACGTTCGTCGGTGCGGCTCCACTGGATCGCCACGGTGATCGCGAGGATCAGGGTCGGGATCTCGCCGATCGACCACGCGATGCCACCCCCGGTGTACTGGTCGACCAGCGGCGGCTCTCCCCACGTGCGTCCCATCGAACCGAACCACTCGGCGACGAACAGCCCCGACGACATCATGATCGAGATGCCGAAGAACGCGTGCATGGCCATGACGCCGATCAGCGTGAGCAGCCGGAACGGGTAGGGGTAGCGCAGGGGCACCGGGTCGATGCCGACGAGCGACTGCACGAACAGGTAGCCCGAGATGAGGAAGTGGGCGACCATCCACTCGTGTCCGAGGTGATCGTAGAGCGTCCAGCGGAAGAGATCGGTGTAGTAGAACGCCCAGAGTGATCCGACGAACATCGCGGCCGCGAACAGCGGATGGGTGACGACGCGCGCGAACGGCGTGTGCACCGCCCACAGGATCCACTCGCGCCCGCCGCGCGAGCCGTCGTCGCGCTTGGCGATGGCCCGCGAGGCGAGCGTCACGGGGGCACCGAAGACGAGCATCATCGGAATGGCCATCGTCAGCAGCATGTGGCCCATCATGTGCATGCTGAACAGATAGTCCTGGTACGCGTTGATCGGACCGCTCGTCACCCACAGCAGCGAGAGCATGCCCAGGACCCACAGCAGCGTGCGGTACACCGGCCAGCGGTCGCCGCGGCGATGCAGGCGCCACGCGCCGGCGAGGTAGAAGAAGAGGCCGAAGCCGACGGCGAACACCCACAGGATGTCGATGTCCCACTGCGTGAACCAGCGCGAGATGGTCAATTCGGGCGGCAGCGGCACCTCGGTGAGGATCTCCGCGGGCGTCTTGACGTCGGGAAGGCGCGTGTCGACCGGTGGGGGAGTTCGCGACAGCGCGACCGCCGCCCCGCTGGCGATGCCCATGAACACGAGCTCGAGCGTGACCAGACCCCAGAACCGGCGCGACGAGCGCTCGCCGCTCGGCTTCTCGTCCCGCTGGATACGCGAGATCAGCCCGGTGCGGTACCGCGCGCCGAGCGCCCCCATCAGCAGCAGCGCGACGACCTTCACGCCGAGCAGGGCCCCGTAGGCCGACAGCAGATACTTGGGCTCGACGACGCCGACGGCGGCACGTGCGACGCCCGACAGTGAGACGACGACGAAGGCCACGAGGGCGATGCTCGAGTACCGCGCCAGGACGTCGCCCAGCTCGGCTCCCCGCAGCTGGGGTCGCAGCACCATCAACAGCAGCAGGCCGCCGAGCCAGGCGGCGGCGGCGATGATGTGCAAAGCGAGTGCGGAGACGGCGATGTTGTGGCCGGCGTCGTCGCCGGAGTGGCCCTGGGTGGCCATCGGCACGAGGCTGGCGATCGCCAGGGCGGCCACGAACAACGTCGAGGTCCATCCACGGACGGCGAAGGTGAGCACCGTCAGCGCGGCTCCGGCAAGGGTGGTCAGCGCCCAGGCGCGACCGGGGTCGGTCGACACCAGGAAGCGCCCCAACTGGCCACCGAACTCGGCGCCGGCGTTCGGGGTGGCATTGAAGATGTTGACGAACGTGAAGAAGGCGGTGAACCCGCTCGCGACCGTGAAGAGGGCGGCCGAGATGGATGCCACGTCCAGCGCCGTGTCGAAGGGGCGCTCCCCCGCGCGCAGCGCGAACAGCGCGAGCACGAGCGATCCGATCATGCCCGCCGCCGACAGGTTCACGCCGAGAGTGACGATCGGCAGCCCCCAGCGCACGACCGGGCCGGCGTCACCGACGAGCAGCGGGGCGGCACCCCCGCCGAACACGAGCCCGAGCACGAGGGAGACGAGGGCGGCCGCGACGAGGATCGCCGGGCCCACGAAACGCATCACACGGGTCGGGATCACCCGTCCAGCCTACGCGGCGCCGGACACGCCGAAGGGGGGATGCCGAACGGCATCCCCCCTCGTGCAGGGCCGTACTTACTTGACGGCGGCCTTGAGCTTGGAGCCCGCGGTGACCTTGACGCGCTTGCCGGCGGCGATCTTGATCTCCTCGCCCGTCTGCGGGTTGCGGCCCGTACGCGCGGCGGTGGCGACCTGCTCGAACGAGAGGAAGCCGGGGATCGTGACCTTCTCGCCCTTGGCGACGGCCTCGGAGACAGCCGAGAACAGGCCGTCGACGACGCGGCCGACGGTGGCCTGGCTCTCGCCGGTGGCGCTGGCGATGCTTGCGACGAGCTCAGTCTTGGTGATAGCCATTGGGGTTGTCCTCCAGACGGCAGCGAATGCCGCCTTCAGTGAGATCGGACCGGACGACGAGCGCCCGGTTTGGTCGATGGGACCGCCCCCGAATATACCCACGATCCGCGGAAATCCGCGGATTTACGCCCTCCAGACGTCATTCTCCCCGGCGTGTCGGCGTCGTACGGTGACGGATGGGGCTGGTGTGACTACGGCATCCGCTGGCCGCGCGGCCGCGGATTCGGACATCGACACCAGAATCGGATGCCGAGGGCCGCCCCGTCCGCATCCGATGACGGTCTCCGAATCCGGCGTCGGGTGGGAACGCAGAAGGCCCGTCCCTGACGGGACGGGCCTTCGAGACGTGTGCGTCGGTGCTTACCAGCTCGACTTGGTCACACCGGGCAGCTCGCCCTTGTGCGCCATGTCGCGGAAGCGAACACGCGAGATGCCGAACTTCGACAGGTAGCCGCGGGGGCGACCGTCGATGGCGTCGCGACCACGCAGGCGCACGGGCGACGCATTGCGGGGCAGCTTCTGCAGGCCGACACGGGCGGCCTCGCGGGCCTCGTCGGTCGCGTTCGGGTCGACGAGGGTCTTCTTCAGCTCGGCACGCTTCTCGGCGTAACGGGCGACGACCTCCTCGCGCTGGTTGTTGCGCGCGATCTTGCTCTTCTTGGCCATGAGATCAGCGCTCCTCTCGGAATTCGACGTGCTTGCGGATCACCGGGTCGTACTTCTTGAGCACGATGCGGTCGGGGTTGTTGCGACGGTTCTTACGCGTCACGTAGGTGTACCCCGTGCCGGCGGTCGACCGGAGCTTGATGATCGGACGAACGTCCTGAGCCTTCTTCGCCATTAGAGCTTCACACCCTTCGCGATGAGGTCCTTGACGACCGACTCGATGCCGCGGGCGTCAATGACCTTGATGCCCTTGGCCGACACGTTCAGCGTGATCTTGCGACCGAGCGAAGGAACGTAGTAGGTCTTCTTCTGCACGTTCGGGTCGAAGCGACGCTTCGTCCGGCGGTGCGAGTGCGAGATGTTGTGACCGAAGCCGGGAACTGCTCCGGTCACCTGGCACACTGCTGCCATAGTGATTCTCCTTAGTACCGTGACACCGGACGGTGCCACCCAAGATCCCTTGTCTGCATCCCTCTGAGAACACAGGGATACGAACTGCGTGCTGGAGTGCGCGCAGACAAAGAGTCAGTCTAGCACGGCCGGGCGTGTCGGCTT
This sequence comes from Microbacterium sp. PM5, assembly GCF_003293595.1. Lineage (NCBI taxonomy): Bacteria > Bacillati > Actinomycetota > Actinomycetes > Micrococcales > Microbacteriaceae > Microbacterium > Microbacterium sp. PM5. The sequence continues at coordinate 1,920,940 of NZ_CP022162.1, forward strand.
GACGTCGCGCCGTCGCCGATCACGCGGCGAGGCGGCGCACCATGCGAGGTGTCGCCACCGAGATCAGGACGAGCACCAAACCGGCGAAGACCCCGAGGACGACGGGCAGGGCGAGCCACGCGAGGGCGGCTCCGATCAGCAGGGTCGGGACGGCGAGTCCGACGTAGGCGATCAGGAAGATCGCGGCGAGCACCTCGCCGCGAGAGCCCGCCGGCGCGAGCGAGCCGGCGACACCCAGCGACGCACGGAACATCACGCCCACGCCCGCTCCCGCCGCCACACCGCCGATCACGAACGCGGCCAGGGCGCCCATCGCGACGGCGACCGCGACGAGCACGATCCCGACACCCATCAGGATCCACGACAGCAGCAGTTGACGACGCAGGCTGAGTCGTACGGTGACCACCTGGGCGACCGCTGCCGACATGAAGACGGCGAACGGCACGGCTCCGGCGGCGAGTCGCGACGTGACGCCCATGGCCTGCGCCAGCACCGTCGGGGTGAGCGCCATCATCAGACCGAAGACAGCGAAGCCGGTGAAGGCGCCGGTCCCCGCCGCCCAGAACGCGCCCCGCGCGGCGGCCGGAATCGCGACGCGCTGCGGACGGTAGCTCCGGCGCTGCTGCCCGCGGTCGACGGTCTCGGGAATCACCGCTGTCGCCACGAGAGCGAGGACGAGCAGCCCGAGGAACACCGCGTAGGGCGTCTCCAGCGGAGCGGGCACCCAGGTGATCAGCGCACCGGCGACGAGCGGCCCGACGGCCAGTCCCCCGATGTTCGCGAAGTTGGAGACGACCGGGGCGATCGTCGACGACGGCACCGCCACGGCGCGCAGTTCGGCGATGTGCGCCGTCGCAGTGGCGGTCAACCCGCCGATGCCGACGCCGGAGACGAAGCGGGCCACGATGAGTCCCGTGACGTCCTGCCAGAGCAGGAACATCACGGCGGCGACGATCTCGACGGCGAGCGCGGCGATGAACACGACGCGGCGGCCCCACCAATCGCTGACGTGGCCGACGAGGTACAGGCTCACGGCGACACCGACGGCATATGCGGCGAAGATGACGGTCACCACGATCGGCGAGAAGCCGTCGCGCTGCTGATAGAGCGCGTAGATCGGGGTGGGAATGGTCGAGAACGCCATCGCGATGGCGAAGGCGAGCACGGCCGTCCAGAAGCCGGCGGAGTGCGCCGCACGCGAGCGGCGCGGGGAGGACGCGGATGCCGAGGCGGGCGACCCGGCGGCGGGGAGGCTGGTGGTGGTCATGACCTCAGGATGCGCTTTCCGTCGCATCGAGTCCAACGAATTCGATTGATGCTATTCATCGACATCATCGATAGTTTGTCTCCATGGACACGAGGCTGCTGGAGTACTTCGTCGCCGTCGCCGAGGAGTCGAGCTTCACGCGCGCCGCGGCTCGGCTGTACGTCGTGCAGTCGACGGTGTCGGCCGGCATCCAGACTCTCGAGCAGCGCATGGGAACCCGGCTCATCGAACGTTCCGGCCGCCGCGTCGCGCTGACGGCCGCCGGTGAGCACCTGCTGGAGCCCGCTCGGGAGATCGTCGATGCGACGAGCCGATTGCAGAGCGCAGTGACCGGTCGCATCGAGGGCCTGCTGCGCGTCGGGATCTTCGTCAACCTTCCGACCCTGCGCATGCCCGAGCTGTTCGCCGCCTTCCGCGCCCAGCATCCCCTCGTGCGCCTACGACTCGTCTCGTCGCCGTCCGGTTCCACCGGGCTCGCCGACGAGCTGCAGCGCGGACGGATCGACCTCGCTTTCATGGGGCTGCCGTCGACGGAGCTGCCCGATCTGGAGACGGTCGAGCTCGTGCGCTCGCCCTTCGTCGCGCTTCTCCCCGACGCTCACGAGCTCAGCGCGCTGGCGGAGATTCCTCTGGAGCGTCTGGCGACCGAGGCCTGGATCGACGCACCGCACGGCTTCGGTCACCGCGTGCTCCTCGAGCGAGCACTCGCGCGCGCCGGCCTCGTGCGCGAGGTGGCGACGGAGGTCTCCGCCGTCGGCGACATCCCGTCGTTCGTCGCCGCCGGCTTCGGCGTGGCGCTGGTGCCCGAGGGGCTCGTCGTTCCGACGGCCGGTACGATCGCGGTGCCCGTCACACCGGTGATCGAGTGGCCGCTGAGCGTGAGCACCCGACCACACGCCGGTCCGGCCGCGATCGCACTGCGCGAGGTCATGGTGCAGCGGTTCGCCGTCGACTGAGAGCTCAGAGCGTCGGACCGGCTCCGCGCCCCCAGCGAAACGGCGAGACGGTCGGATCCCCCGAGATCCAGAACCGCCACGGGAATGCGGCCGTCCCCGCGACGCCCGCCACTCCGACGCGGGGACCCGCCTCGACGTCGGCGCGGGCCACCACCGGCAGCCACAGTCGAGCGGACGCGCCGGCCCGCGGACGAGCGGTGACCGCGTCGATGCCGTCGTGCACGGGATGGCGCAGGCCCACGGCATCCCCGAGGCGGCCGGGGCCGCGAGCCAGATCCCGCGCGACCCGCGCGGCGGGGCGGCGGGCGAAGGCGACATCCTCGCCCTCGATCACGGCCCCCGCACGCAGCAGGATCCCGCCGGCCTGACCCTCGGGGGCGCAGACGACGTTGACGCACGAGTGGATGCCGTGGCTCAAGTAGACGTAGAGGTGGCCCGGCTCGCCCCACATCGTGGCGTTGCGGGCGGTTCGCCCCATCCGCGCGTGGGATCCGGGATCGGGCTCGGGCCCGGTGCCCGCGCCGTGGTACGCCTCCACCTCGGTGAGGCGCACGGCCACCCGCGCCTTGCCGACGGTGACCTCCAGCACGCCGCCGAGCAGGCGCGGCGCCACCTCCACCGGCAGCGCCGTGAGCGCCGCCCGGGTCGCGGGAATCAGGCCCGAGCGCTCGCTCATGTGCGCGGCGGCGTCTGGCACCACGAGATGTCGAAGCCCGCGAGGGCGCCGACCTCGGTGCCGGCCTCCGCGCCGGTAAGAGCCACGACGTGCGTGCGCAGGTGCGTCGGCATCGGCAGCTTGTACCCGTCATACGGGTTCGACACGGCATCCGGGGCCACCAGGAAGGCGGCGTATCTCCCGCTCGGGGACACGCACGACTGGATGAGGATGTCTTTCGGGTCGACGGAGAAGACCGGCGTCGCCTGACCCGCGGTGTCGACGACGTTGACGGTGGTCGAGCGCACGGTGAAGCCGTCGACGACGGCGAGCACCCGCAGCGTGTCGCCGTTGGTCATCGGCACCATCTTGTTCGTCTGGCCCAGAGCCTTGTCGGTCGGCGGCAGGTCGACCTGCTTGGCCGTGGCCAGGTCGATGGCCGCGGGCCCCTCCACACGCTCGACGATCGCGGTGGTCGTGCCGCGCGCGATGCCGTCGATCGACACGGCGTTGCCGAGGGTGACCGGGTCGCCGCCGGACGGGGAGATGAGAGTGAGAGCTCCGTCGTACGTGAGCATGAGGATGCTGTCGGTGCCGGGCACGAACCGCCAGTCGTCGACGCGGGACTCGCCGCCGCTGCGCTGGATCATCGTCGGCTGCGCATCGCTCTGCGCGGAGGCGAGCGAGGCCGTGAACAGCCGGGCTTCGCGAGCGCCCGGCGTGCCGACGGTGGCATCCGTGTAGGTGTAGCCGATGAGATCGCCCCGATCGGCGCTCTGCAGGTCGGTGACCGTGCCGTCGCCGGGGAGGGCGAGCTCGCGCACGTTGCCGCCGTCGAGATCGGTGACCACGAGGTGCGACTTCTTGTCGTCGTCGAGCGTCGACATGACGAGATGGCCGGCGGTCGCACGGAAGTCTTCGATGTGCGCGTTGGTGTAGACCGGTTCGGGGTCTTGACCGGCGAGGCCGGTGCGCAGGATCCGATCGCCGCCGTCGCCGCGCTGCAGGACGAAGGCCTGCAGCGCGGGCGTGGTGAAGCTCTGCGAGACGGATGCCGTCGGGCCGCCGCCGATGCCGCTGACCCCATTGATCGTCACGGTGTACGAGGTGTCGTCCCACAGCGGCTGGGTGAAGCGGATGCCCACGCTGCGTCCGGACGTGTCCACGGTGAAAGGCGCGGCGGGCGAGACGGTGACCTGGGTCGGCGTGACCTTGGCGAGGGACTGGGTGGTCGTGATGATCAGCCGCGAGCCGGCCGCGCTGACCGCGGCATCCGGGTCGACGCTCACGTTCGTGACGCGCGGACCCTGCGCGACCGTGACGGCGGCGCCGGCGAGTCCGATGACGGCCAGCGCGGCGACGACGATCGCGAACCCGGCGAGGAACGCGCGCGCGCGGCGGCGACGTGTCCGCTCGCGACGCGTCGCACGATCAGTACTCATACGGGTCCTTGGGCTGATCGACCGTCTGCACGGAGGCCGGCTGGATCTGCAGTCGTCCCCCCGCATCGCGGATCGTGCCCGTCACGGTGACCCACGTTCCGGTGGCCGGGATGTCGCCCGAGGCAACCGGCACACTCGCCGGCTGCGCATCGATGACGCAGTGCGTGATGACCAGGCGCGTCAGTCCGAAACCGCCGTCGGTGGGGGTCACGAACCCGGTGAGCGTGATGGTGTCGCCGTCGAACGCCTCGGGGTTCGTCGCCGTCGCGAACACGCTCGCCCACTCCCCGACGCCGAACTTCGAGGTGTCTCCCGTGGAGGCCAGCGCCACGGTGTCGGAGCCTTGGAACAGCGGTGGGGCACCCGTGTCGCGCTGCATCGCGAGCTCGGCGGACAGCGTCGCCGGAGGCGTCAGCATGATCGCCGCGACGACGCCGACCGACAGCACACCGCCGGTCACGGTCGCGGCGGTGCCCCAGCCGCTGCGGCGCTCGTGGCCGTGGTCGTGGTCACGCCCGTGGTCGTGGGCACCCCCGGTCGTCGAGCGAGCGGAGCGCGTCGAAACGCCGGCGCCGACCTCGACGCCATCGCCGTGATCGTGCCCGTGGTCGGATTCGGCGCCCTTCGGCAGCGCGAAGCTGATCACCGCACCGACGAGGGCGATGACCGCCATCGGCACCGCGAACCAGTTCGACGAGGGGTTGATGTACAGCGCCAGCTGGCCGTTCAGCCACAGCACCACCGTGACCGCGGCCAGGCCCGCCGCCAGTCCCACCCCGAGCAGGCGCGATCCGATCAGTTCACGCAAGGAGGTTCACCACCGATCCGACGGCCACGGCGAACAGCACGACGATCACGACGAGCCCGACCAGCACCTTCGAGCGGAAGGTGGTGCGCAGCAGCGCGAGCATCTTGACGTCGACGAGCGGACCCACGAGCAGGAACGCGACGATCGAGCCGGGCGTGAAGGTCGAGGCGAACGAGAGCGCGAAGAAGGCGTCGACGTTCGAGCAGATCGACACGATCATCGCGAGCGTGATCATGGCCACGATCGACAGCGCGGGGTTCGATCCGATCGCCAGCAGCGCCGAGCGCGGCACGAGCACCTGCACGGCGCCGGCCAGGGCAGAGCCGATCACGAGCGCGGGCATGACGGCGCGCAGTTCGACGACGAACTGGGCGAGGCTCTGCTGCGCCTTGCCCGGCCCGCGGCCGTGCGCCGCGTTCTCGAGCGAGATCTCGCAGCTGGCCCGGAAGCGATCCGTGATGAGGCCATCGGGGTCGGGATGCCGGCTGTAGAGCCACCCGATGAGGTTCGCGACCGCATAGCCGCCGAGGAGGCGCGCGATGAGGATGCCGTCGTCGAAGCCGAACGCCTGGTGCGTGGTGATGATCACGATCGGGTTCACGATCGGCGCGGCGATCAGGAAGGTGAGCGTCTCGGCGACCCCCAGCCCGCGCATCATGAGACCGCGCGCGAAGGGGACGTTTCCGCACTCGCAGACGGGGATGAGCATGCCCAGGAGCGACAGCACCGCCCGCCGCGCCCACGGCGCCCGCGGCATCCATCGTTCGATCGCACCGGCCGGCACCCACACCTGCACCACGATCGACAGCAGGACGCCGAGGATCACGAAGGGGAGCGACTCGATCAGGACGCTGATGGAGAGGGTGAGACCGTCCTGCAGCCGGGTCGGCAAGGCAGGCCCCGGGGCGAGGAAAGCGACCGCGATGAGCGCGGCCACCACCAGCGCGCCGATGCCGACGGCCACCAGAGGACGGGCCGGCGCGACGCGCACCTCAGTCGACACGCTCTCCGACCGGATCGGCGGCGCGCAGCGCGGAGCACGAGGCGCAGAGGCCGAAGATGTCGACGACGTGCTCCGCGGCGGTGAACCCGTGCGCGGCGGCGGTGCGCTGCGCCCACGCCTCGACCTCGTGGGCCTCGATCTCGACGGCGAGACCGCACGAGCGGCAGATCAGGTGGTGATGGTGACCGGTCGTCGAGCACGCGCGATAGATCGCCTCGCCGTCGGGGCTCTGCAGCTGATCGGCCTCGCCGCTGGCGGCGAGCGTCGCGAGCGCCCGGTAGACCGTGGCCAGTCCGATGCCCGTGTTCTCGTCGCGCAGGGTCGCGTGCAGCGTCTGCGCGCTGACGAAACCGGGGGCGTCGGTCAACGCCTCGCGCACGCGATCGCGCTGCCAGGTGTTGCGCTGGGCCATGCCGGGAGTCTACCCGCGAGGGCTAGGAGCGGGCTGGATGCCTTCGCGGGGGGATATCACGCCTCGACGGACCCGCGTCGGCGCGCCCCGTCGATGACGCGGCAGACGAGGTAGATGAGGAACGACAGCGTCGTGATGTACGGGCTCACCGGAAGCGTCCCCGCAATCGCCAGGAGGATGCCGCCGACGGCGGCGGTCACACCGAAGCCGGCGGCCAGCAGCGGCACGGCGATGGGGCCGGTGGAGACCCGCATCGCCGCCGCCGCCGGCGTCACCAGCAGCGAGAGCACCAGGAGGGCGCCGATGATGTGCACCGCCACCGCCACGACGATGCCCAACAGGATCATGAACGCGAACGAGACGACGGTCGTCGGCACGCCGCGCGCGGCGGCCGACTGCGGGTCGAGCGAGTCGAAGTTCAGCGGTCTCCAGATGAGCAGCAGTCCCACGAGCACGATCGCGCTCAAGACGATCAGCACCGTCAGCTGATCGCTCTGCACCGACACGATCTGACCGGTCAGCAGGCTGAAGCGGTTGGCGCTGCGGCCGTTGTAGAGCGAGATGCACAGGATGCCGATACCCAGCCCGAACGGCATGAGCACGCCGATGATCGAGTTGCGGTCGCGGGCGCGCGCGCCCAGCCAGCCGATGAGACCCGCCGCGATGAGCGAGCCCACGATGGACCCCGTGACGACGTCGACGCCGAGAAGGAGCGCCGCGGCCGCGCCGGCGAAGGACAGCTCGCTGATGCCGTGCACGGCGAAGGCCATGTCGCGCTGCATGACGAACACGCCGATGAGTCCGCCGACGATTCCGAGCACCGCGCCGGCCCAGACGGAGTTCTGCACCAGGGCGAGGATGTCGCCGTAGCGCGCCATCCCGCCGAACAGCGCGTTGCCGATGTCTCCCCAGCTCACGCGACACCTCCCGCGGGTGCGGCGACGGCGTCGCCGTGATGGTGGTGATCGGCATCCGAGTCGGGGGCGCCGACCACGACCAGGCGCCCGCCGACACGGGCGACATGCACCGGGGTGCCGTACAGGGCGGTGAGGGTCTCGGAGGTCAGGACCTCGTCCGGGCTGCCGAGGGTGAACCGGCCGCCGGTTAGGTAGAGGATGCGATCGACCTTCTCCAGCACGGGGTTGATGTCGTGCGTGACCAGCAGCACGCCGGCGCCGCTGGCGGTGCGGTAGCGGTCGATGAGGTCGATGACGTCACGCTGATTGGCCAGGTCGAGACTGGTCAACGGCTCATCGCACAGCAGCAGACCGGGCTCGTCGGCGAGCGCCTGTCCCACGCGCAGCCGCTGCTGCTCACCCCCGGAGAGCAGGCCCACGGGGCGATCGGCGAAGGCCGTGGCTCCGACGGCGTCGATCAGTGTCTGCACGCGCTCGCGGTCGCCGCGGCGGCGCACCGGGAAGCCGAAGCGGTGGCCGTCGACACCGAGACGGACGAGATCGCGGCCGCGCATCGCCGTGTGCCGGGGCAGCGGGCGCTGCTGCGGAATGTAGCCGATGCGACGATTCCCGGCCCGGCGCACGGGCTCTCCGAGCGCCTCGATCGAGCCCGCACTGAGGCGCTCGAGGCCGAGGACGGCGCGAAGAAGCGTGGTCTTGCCGGCACCACTGGGCCCGAGCACCGCGACCAGTTCGCCCGGCTGCAACTCGAGGTCGAGGCCGCGCCACAGCTCATGGCCGCTGCGCGAGAGCGCAGCGGCCATGATGCGAAGGGGAAGAGCGGAGGCGGGGGTCACGAACCCAGCGCGGTCTTAATCTGCGTAGCCATGTCAGTCATCCACGATACGTAGTTCTGGCCCTCCGGGAGCAGCTCCGAGGCTTTGATGACGGGCACGTTCGCCGCCGCGGCCTTCGCCTCGGCCTGCGTGGTCTCGGCACCCGCGGCCTGGGCGTTCACGAAGAGGATCTTCACCGATCCCCCACCGATGAGCGTGAGCGCGTCGAGAAGTGTCGCCGGCGGGACGTCCTGGCCCTCTTCGACGGCTTCGCTGAAGGCGGGCGGGGTCACGTTCTTCAGTCCGGCGGCCTCGGCGAGGTACAGCGGCACGGGCTCGGTGACGAAGATCTCGGCGCCGCTGTGGGCTTTGGAGATGTCGCCCAGGATCGGCGTGACCTTCGCATCGATGTCGCTGCGGAACGCTGTGGCGTTGGCGGTGAACGCGCTCGCGTCGGCGGGGTCGAGCGTCCCGAGCTGCTTCGCGATCTCGTCGGCGACGGCGGCGATGGTCTGCGGGTCGTAGAAGACGTGCTCGTTGAAGCCGTCGACGGCCACGGTGGGGTCGGAGCCCGTCCACTCGGGCGAGAAGGTGACGGCGCTGATCAGCGGGGCGGTCGACTTCGCGGCATCCTTCAGAGACGCCATGAACGGGTCGTAGCCGCCGCCGTTCTCGATGAGCAGCTGCGCGTTCTGGACGTCGAGCTGATCGGCCGCGGTCGCCTCGAACTCGTGCGGATCCTTGCTCTCGTCGGCGATGAGCGAGGTGACCTCGACGTGGTCACCGCCGATCGTCTTGACGATGTCGCCGTAGACGTTGGTGGAGGCGACGACCGAGATCCTGCCGCCCGCGGACGCGGAGCCGCTGGGCGACGAGGTAGCGGAGCTGGAACAGCCGGTGAGGGCGAGGGCGGATGCCGCGACGAGGGCGGACAGGAGGACGACGGGACGCTTCATACCGCCCAGCCTAGGACTACTGATAATCGTTATCAAAACCAGGGTGGCCGAAATGCTGTCAATTCATAGCCTCCGCTTGAAGTCGAGACCGCGCCGCCGACAGGCTGTTCTTCGGTCCTCGCGTCCGACGGCGCTCGCGAACGACCGTGTCACGTTCTCTGCGACCCCTCCGCTGTCGCCTTCGCCTCTCGAGGAGCCGTCATCTCCCCCTGGACTCTGCTGCTGCTCGCGCTCGGCGTCTCCGCCGATGCCTTCGCCGTCGCCCTCGGAAAGGGCCTGCAACTGCGCGCGCACGTGCTGCGCACGGCGCTCGTGTTCGCGACCGCATTCGGGGTGTCGCAGGCGATCATGCCGCTGCTCGGCTGGCTGCTCGGTTCGACGTTCGCCGACGCGATCGCACCGTGGGACCACTGGATCTCGTTCGGCCTGCTCGCGCTGGTCGGCGGGAAGATGCTGTGGGAGGCGCTGAGCCCCGACGCCCCGGTGGACGCGGAGCACCCCGAGCACGTGCACGATATCGAGGCCTTCAGCGTGCGCGAGGTGGTGCTCCTGTCGGTCGCGACGAGCATCGACGCGCTCGCCGTCGGGGTGTCCTTCGCCTTCTTGAACGTGGACGTCGCGATCGCCGTCACCACGATCGGTCTCGTCACCTTCGCACTGTCGTTTCTCGCCGTCTTCATCGGCTACCGCATCGGCACGCGCTTCCGCCGCCCGGCGGAGATCGTCGGTGGCCTGGTGCTGATCGGGATCGGTACGCAGATCCTCATCGAGCACCTCACCGCCTGACGGCCCCCTCCTTGCCCGCGACGCGGCGAGGACCTACCGTGAACAGGAGGAGGGTGTCATGACGCGACTGATCGATCGGTTCCGCACGTGGCGCGCGAACCGCAAGGCGAACCCGTACATTCCGCCGGAGGGCCGCTTCACCGGCAGTATGCTCACGCAGCTTCCCGGTGTGCGCGGCCCGTCGCTCTGGACGGGCAAGCGTGGTGGCCTCGGCGACGTGCTGCAACCGGCGAACCTGTCGGGCAACTTCCATCCCGTCGTCGACCCCGTCGACGACCCGCGGTCGCGCTGACCCGCGGTCGCGCGGACCAGGCGCCGTCCGCTCAGGCGAGGCCCGGCAGCGCGGCGGTCAGGCCGTGCACGAGGATCTCGGCGCCGATGGCCAGGATGAGAAACCCCATCACGCGGGTGATCGCGCCGACACCGGTCGGACCGAGCTTCTCGGCCAGCGGCGTGCCGTAGCGCAGGAGCACCGCGATCACCGCCGCGATGACGAGGACGGCGAGCACGATCCCGACGCGGTCCAGGATGCCGGGATTGCGCGCCGCGAGTCCCACGATCACGCCGATCGCACCGGGGCCGGCGATGAGCGGCAGCGCCATCGGCGAGAAGCTGATGTCGGTCTTCGTGGCGGCATGCTCCTTCTCGGCATCCGAGGCCCCCGCACCCAGCGCGCGCGGCACGACCATGCCGAACCCGGAGTGCATCACGACGAGGCCGCCGGCGATCTGCAGCGCGCCCAGCGAGATGCCGAAGAACTGCAGGATCAGGGTTCCGAGCAGCGCGAAGACGGTCAGGATGGCGGCGACGTAGATGCCCGTGAGCCACGACTGCCGGCGCCGGTCGGCCTCGTCGAGGTGGGCGGACAGCCCGGCGTAGGCCGCAACCGCCCCGATCGGGTTCGTGATCGGGACGAGCGCCGCGAGCGCGGCGACGAAGACGGTCAGCATGCCTTCATTGTGTCGCAGCGGATGCCGGGGGTCAGTCCAGCAGCAGCGCCGGCTCCTCCAGGATCGATGCGACATCGGCGATGAAGCGACTCATCCCGTCGCCGTCGATCACGCGGTGGTCGAACGAGCCCGAGACCGTGGTGACGAAGCGGGGACGCACCTCGCCGTCGACGACCCACGGCTTCTGGCGGATCGTGCCCATCGCGACGATGCCCGACTCGCCCGGGTTGATGATCGGGGTGCCGGCATCCATCCCGAAGACGCCGATGTTCGTGATCGTGATCGTGCCGCCCTGCTGGTCGGCCGGGGTGGTCTTTCCCTCTCGGGCCGTCAGCGTCAGCTTCTCGAGGGCCTTGGCGAGCTCACGGAGGTTGAGGTCCTGGGCGTCCTTGATGTTCGGCACGAGCAGGCCCCGCGGCGTCGCGGCGGCGATGCCGAGGTTGACGTAGTTGCGCACCCGGATCTCGGCCGAGCCGTCTTCCTTGTCGATCCACGCGGCGCCGATCAGCGGCGTGCGTCGCACCGCCCAGATCACCGCGCGCGCCATGATCAGCAGCGGCGAGACCTTGATGTCGGCGAAGTCGGGCGAGGCCTTCAGGCGCTTGACGAGCTCCATCGTGCGGGTCGCGTCGACGTCGGTCCACACCGACACGTGCGGCGCGGTGTAGGCGGAGCGCACCATGCCGGATGCCGTGGCCTTGCGCACGCCCTTGACCGGAATCGCCTCTTCACGCTCGCCGACCGGCGGGGCGGGCACGGGCGAGGCCGAGACCGGGATGGTCTGCTCCCGCTCGGCGGGGGCGGCGGGCGTCGCGATGTTGCGGAAGACGCTGGCCTGCTCGGCATGGCGCACGACGTCGTCGCGGGTGACCTCGCCGGCGGGCCCCGTGGGGGTCACTTCGGCGAGCGTGACGCCCAGATCGCGCGCGAGCTTTCGCACCGGCGGCTTGGCGACGACCCCGACGGACGCCCGCACGGTCTCACCGCGCTCGGCGGGGCGCTTGCGGCGCGAGGTCGCTCCGGCGCCCGTGCCGTAGCCGACCAGCACGGCGCCGCCGTCGTCGGATGCCGCGGCCGCCTCGGGCTGCGCGGGTGCCGGGGTGTCGGCATCCGCCGCCGCGCCGCCGATCGTGATGATGGGGGCCCCGACCGTCACGGTCTCACCCTCGGGGGCGAGGAGCTCGCCGACGGTGCCGGAGAAGGGCGAGGGCAGCTCGACCAGCGACTTGGCCGTCTCGATCTCGACGAGCACGTCGTTGACCTCGACGGTGTCGCCGGGCGCGACGCGCCACTGGACGATCTCGGCCTCGGTGAGGCCTTCGCCGACGTCCGGCAGGTGGAAGATCTGCTCGCTCATGTCGTTCTCCTTCAGGGCCTGAGTCCGCGAGACACGTGATGCGCACCGAGACACGGGGCTACAACTCGTGTCTCGGTGCGGGGCTGGTGTCTCGCGGTCATGGGCGGGGCGGGGCGGGGCGGGTCAGTAGGCCAGGGCGCGGTCGACGGCCTCGAGGATGCGGTCGGCATCGGGGAGGTAGGTGCCCTCGAGCTTGGCGGGTGGGAACGGCACGTCGAAGCCCGACACGCGCAGCACCGGCGCCTCCAGGGCGAAGAACGCCCGTTCCATGACGGTCGCGGCCACCTCGGAACCCACCGACGTGAAGCCGGGCGCCTCCTGGGCGTAGACCATGCGGCCCGTGCGGCGCACCGAGTCGAGGATGGGACCGTAGTCGATCGGCGAGAGCGAGCGCAGGTCGATCACCTCGCACGAGGTGCCCTCGCTCTCGGCGAGCGCGGCCGCCTGCAGCAGCGTCGTGACCATCGCGCCGTGGCCGACGAGCGTGACGTCGGTGCCGCGGCGCACGAGCCGCGACGCGTGCAGCGGCAGGGGGCGCTCGGCGCTGTCGACGTCGCCCTTCATCCAGTACTTGGCCTTGGGCTCGAGGAAGATCACCGGGTCGGGCGAGCGGACGGCATCCTGGATCATCCAGTACGCGTCGTTCGCCGTCGACGGAGAGACGACGCGCAGGCCCGCGGTGTGCGTGAAGTAGGCCTCCGGGCTCTCCTGGTGGTGCTCGACGGCTCCGATGTGGCCGCCGTACGGGATGCGGATGACGACCGGCATCTGCAGCGCGCCCTCGTGCCGGTTGGTGAGCTTGGCGAGCTGCGTCGTGATCTGGTCGAAGGCGGGGAAGACGAAGCCGTCGAACTGGATCTCGATGATCGGACGGAACCCGGCCATCGCCAGACCGATCGCGGTGCCGACGATGCCCGACTCGGCGAGGGGGGTGTCGAGCACCCGCTGCTCGCCGAACTCGGCCTGCAGACCTTCCGTCACGCGGAACACGCCGCCGAGGCGACCGATGTCCTCGCCCATGAGCAGGACGTGGTCGTCGGCGGCCATCGCGGCGCGAAGACCCGCGTTGAGCGCCTTCGCGAGGGGCATGGACTCCACCATCAGACTCCTCCCTCCAGCGACGCCTCGTAATCGGCGAGCCAGCGACGCTGCTCCACCATCAACGGGTGGTCCTCGCTGTAGACGTGCGCGAACATCGACTCGGGCTCGATCGCGCCCAGCGCGTTGGTGCGTACGCGCACATCGTCCGCGTAGGCCTGCGCCGCGGCATCCACCTCGTCGAAGAAGGATGCCGCCGCCCCCCGCGCCTCGAGGTAAGCACGCATGCGGGCGATCGGATCGCGCCGCGCCCACGACTGCTCCTCGTCGGACGTGCGGTACTTGGTGGGGTCGTCGCTCGTCGTATGCGCGCCCATGCGGTAGGTCATCGCCTCGATCGCGCGGGGCCCCTCGCCGGCGCGCGCCTCGTCGAGCGCGAGCTTGGAGACCGCGTAGCTGGCCAGCACGTCGTTGCCGTCGACGAGGGTCGACGGCATGCCGTACCCCGCGCCGCGGCGGTACAGCGGAGCCCGCGACTGGGTGGCGACCGGCACCGAAATCGCCCAGTGGTTGTTCTGCAGGAAGAACACCTGGGGCGTCCGGTAGGTGTTGGCGAACACCATCGCCTCGTGCACGTCGCCCTGGCTGGATGCGCCGTCGCCGTAGTAGACCACGACGGCCTCGTCGCGGTTCGCATCGCCCGTGGCGCATCTCTTGTCGAAGACGAGCCCCATACCGAAGCCGGTCGCGTGCAGCGTCTGCGATCCGAGGACGAGCGTGTAGATGCGCACGTTGCCGTTCTTCGGGTCGGTCGGGTCCCACCCGCCGTGCGTGAGACCGCGCATCACGCGGATGATGTCGATCGGGTCCACGCCGCGGGCGGTGGCCACGACGTGCTCGCGATAGGACGGGAACAGGTGATCCTGCGGCCGGGCGGCACGCACCGATCCGACCTGGGCGGCCTCCTGCCCGAGCGACGGCGGCCACAGGGCGAGCTGGCCCTGCCGCTGCAGGTTGGTGGCCTGCCGATCGAAGGCGCGCACGACCACCATGTCGCGGTAGAACGTCTCGAGCTCGGCGTCGGAGAGCGCGTCGATGAGCGGCAGGTAGCGCTCGGCTTCGGGTGTGGGGGCGAACGTCCCGTCCGCCGCCAGAACGCGCACGAGGGCCGGGTCGTCAGGCGGGGTCATGTTCCCACGCTAACGCCCCGCGCATGCGTCCGACTGCATGGGATCGACAACGGGAATCGCGATCCGCCGTGTGCCGACCACAACGGGCAGGAACTAACGGTGCGCTGCGACGGATGCCGCCACCCGCACGATCGGCTCGATCGCCTCGTGCTCGCCGATGGAGATGCGCACCCCGTCACCGGCGAAGGGGCGCACGATCAGGCCGGCCTCCTCGAACGCCGCCGCGACCTCCAGGGCACGCGCGCCGGCCGGCAGCCAGACGAAGTTGCCCTGCGCCTCGGGAACGTCCCACCCCGCCGCGCGCAGCCGTGCGGCCAGGTCGTCGCGGTGCGCGGCGAGGGTGCGCACGCGCTCGAGCAGCTCCTCCTCGGCATCCAAGCTGGCCAGGGCCGCTTCCTCGGCGGCGGCCGTCACCGACAGGGGGATGCCGGTGCTGCGCGCGGCCGCCAGGATGCGCGGGTCGCCGACGGCGTAGCCGACGCGCAGGCCGGCGAGACCGTAGGCCTTCGAGAAGGTGCGCAGCACGACGACGTTCGCGTGGCCGGCCGCGATGACGTCGGCGCCGGCCACGGCATCCGGATCGGTGACGAACTCGGCGTACGCCTCATCGAGGATGACGAGGACGTCATCCGGGACGCGGGCGAGGAACGCATCGAAGCCCGCCTGGGTCACCACCGGACCCGTCGGATTGTTCGGGCTGCAGACGATGATCATGCGGGTGCGCTCGGTGACGGCGTCGGCCATCGCGTCGAGGTCGTGACCGCCCGCCGGATCGTTCGGGACGGTGACGGCCGTCGCGCCGGCCACCGTCGCCAGGCTCGGGTAGGCCTCGAACGAACGCCAGGAGAAGAGGATCTCATCGCCCGGTCCGCTCGTGGCCTGGGCGAGCTGGAAGAGGATCGACACCGACCCGGCCGCGATGTGCACCGCGTCGTCACCGACGCCGAAGCGCTCCGCGAGGCGGGCCCGCAGACGCGGCGACGAGGCATCGGGATAGCGGTTGACGGCGATGGCCGCCTGCACCGCGGCCACGACGCTCGGCAGCGGCGCGAAGGGGTTCTCGTTGCTGGACAGCTTGAACGCCTCGGCGCCGGCCTGCTTGCCCTGCTTGTAGGCGGGGAGGGCGGCGATCTCGGGGCGGATGCGCACGGGCAGATCGGTCACGCGTCGAGTCTACGAGGGGCGATGCGAGGCCGGCGTGAACCTTTCGAGCGCGGCATCCGCGTGGAAGACTGTGAGCACCATGCGCTTCATCGTCCGCGTCGTCGTCAACGCCTTCGCCATCTGGGTCGTGACCCTCATCCCCGCCCTCCGGGTCGGGGTGACGCCGTTCGCGCCCGGTGAGACCCTGCAGCTCGTGCTGACCCTGCTCGCCGTCGCCGCGATCTTCGCGCTGGTCAACACGATCATCGGCACCGTGATCAAGATCGTCGCGATCCCGCTGTACATCCTGACGCTCGGGCTCATCTCGTTCGTCATCAACGGGCTGCTGCTGTGGATCACGGCATGGGTCACGAGTTCATGGGGCTGGGGCCTGACCGTCGAGAGCTTCTGGCTCGGCGTCGTTGCCGCGATTCTCATCTCGCTGATCAACTGGGTGTTCGGCATTCTGCTGCGCCCGCAGGAAAAGAAGCGCCGCAGCTGACGGTCGCGCCTCCTCGTCAGAGCCCTCCTCCTCCCGAGCGCCGGCGCCGATCCGCCGAGCGGTTCGGCTCGCGGTGGGCGCCGTAGACCGTCGAGGTGACGACAGCCGCCCCCGCCAGAGGTGCGAGCCGCTCGCGCAGCACCGCGATGCGCGGATCGGCCGAAGCGTCGACCATCGCCGCCGTCTCGCGGTAGGCGCCGAGCTGGTGCACCGAGAAGGTCGCGTCGCTCCAGCGCGGCATGGGGTCGACCTCGCGTTCGACGACGACGCTGTCGGCAGAGCCGGACACCCCTGGGATGCCGCCCGCCGCCAAGGCCGCGACCGGATCGTCGGTGTGGCGGACGGCGACGGAGAGCACATGGTCGGTCTGGTCGGCCTGGACGGGGCTGCCGAAACTGACCTCGGTCACGACGTCGAAGCGGCCGTCCCGCGCCAGGTGCGCCGCGATCATGCCGCCCTGCGAGTGGCTGAACAGATGCACGCGGCTTCCCGCGACCGCCCCGGCCGCCGCCAGTGCGCGCTCCACCGCGACGTACGACGACGACTGCTCGCCGAAGTAGAGCTGGAGGTTGGAGGTCATGTCCCACGGCTCGTCCGGCGCGAACGCCGCGCGGGTGCCCGCGATATACGCCACGAACTCCCGCTCGCCCGACGCATAGCGGTACTCCTCCACGCGCACCCGTGCATCGTCCAGGCCGTCCGCTCCCGGCATCCGGTCGATGGCGTCGACCAGTCCGCGCGGCGCGGCCGCGGCGCCGGTCGCGACATGCACGCTGATCTCCTCGACGGATGCCGTCTCGGCCCCGCGCCGCAGCGGGGGCGCCGCGGCGGGCACCGTCCCCCGATCGGCGCGGCGGACGGCGGCCGTCAGCAGCGTCAGGGCGGGTCCGAGCGGCGCGTAGACACCGAGCAGGAGGGCGCTGGCCCGCATCTGATCCTCGATGTCGCGGTGACGGCCGTCGATCCACTCGGCCGCGAGCCGCCTCGCCGCCGCCGCCACATCCGCCTCGGCCTGCATCCGCGCGGCGGCGAGCCGCATCGCGTCGACGTCGCGGGGGCCGTGGAGCGCGTGAAGCGCCTCCGTCTCGGCGAGGTCGTACGCCTCGGCGAGCACCTCGAGCGTGCGCGACAGCTCGGTCACGATCGACTGCGCCCCCCGCGCCCGCCCGGCGGGATCGGCGACCCAGAGCCCGGCCGCCAGCGATGCGGCACCGGCGGCCGCGAGGGCGTCTGCGGCCTCGTCGAGATGCGCGGCGATCAGACCGAGGGCGCCGGAGAGCTCTCGCAGGGCGTCGGTGTCGACCGCGATGAGCCCGCCGGAGCGGATATCGACGTCATCGCTCATCCGTCCGCCTCGATCAGTGCCCGTTCGGCCGCGTGAGCCAGGTCACGATCCCACTCGTCGATCTCGTCGATCGCCATCGCGCTCAGCCGTGCGCTGGCGTCGAGACGTTCCCGGACCGGCTCTGCCGCCGCTGTCTCCCATTGCGCGTCGACCCCCAGCCCGAGCATCCGCAGATTCGCCGCCGCGAGGAGGTCGCGCGCGTGACGCAGGCCGGCTCGGGCATCGGCGATGTCGGCGAGTCGGTCCACGCGACGATCGTCGCCCCGGGCGACGCAGCCCCGGGCGGTGATCCCGGCATCCGTGGACCGTCTCGGCGCGCAGCCGCGTGGGGAGGAGGTCTTTCGTGCGGCCGGCGACCTGCACCACAATGGGGAGGTGACTGCCGACGCCGCACCGTTTCGCGTCGTGTTCGTCTGCACCGGCAATATCTGCCGCTCCCCCATGGCCGAGATCGTCTTCCGCGAGATCGCCGAACGCGCCGGCCTCGGCGCACGCGTGGTGTCGACCAGCTCGGGGACGGGCGACTGGCACGTGGGCGAACGCGCCGACAGCCGTACCCTCGAGGCGCTCGCGCGGCGCGGCTACGACGGCGCGCGCCACCGCGCGCGCCAGTTCACCCTCGACGACTTCGAACGCAACGACCTCGTGGTCGCCCTCGACCGTTCGCACGAGCGCATCCTCGCCAGCTGGGCGCGCACGACGACGGATGCCGACAAGCTCGCGCTCCTGCTCTCGTTCGACCCCGAGGCCCACGGCAACCTCGACGTTCCCGACCCGTACTACGCCGGCCCGGAGATGTTCGACGACGTGCTCGGTATGATCGAGAGCGCGAGTCGGGCGCTCTTCCGGCAGCTCGAACCGGCCATCCGTCCGTTGTGAGCGTGTCGTCGTGCGCATCGGCCGCGCGTCGACAGACACCGTGATCGGAGCCCACGTCGTGACCACCGCGAACACCCTCGCCCACCAGCCCCTCAGCCCCCTCGACGGCCGTTACCGCGGCGCCGTCGCCGACCTGTCGGCGTACCTGTCCGAGGCCGGGCTCAACCGCGCGCGCGTCGAGGTCGAGGTCGAGTGGATCATCACGCTCACCGACCGCGGCCTCTTCGGGTCGACGGCGCTCACCGACGAACAGAAGGACGCCCTGCGCGAGCTCTACCTGGCCTTCGGCTCGACGGAGATCGAGTGGCTCGCCTCCACCGAGTCGGTGACCCGTCACGACGTGAAGGCCGTCGAGTACCTCGTGCGCGACCGCCTGCGGACGCTGGGCCTGGACGCCGTCGCCGAGCTCACCCACTTCGCGTGCACCAGCGAGGACATCAACTCGGCCTCGTACGCGCTGACGGTCAAGCGCGCCGTCGAGAGCGTCTGGCTGCCGAAGCTGCGCGCCGTGATCGACGCCCTGTCGGCGCTCGCACACCAGCACCGGGATGCCGCGATGCTCTCGCGCACCCACGGCCAGCCCGCCACTCCGTCGACGATGGGCAAGGAGCTCGCCGTCTTCGCCTGGCGGCTCGAGCGCGTGGCCGCCCAGATCGCCGACGGCGAGTACCTGGCGAAGTTCTCCGGCGCCACCGGCACGTGGTCGGCCCATCTGGCCGCCGCGCCCGACGTCGACTGGCCCGAGCTCTCCCGCGCGTTCATCGAGGGCCTCGGCATCGACTTCAACGTGCTGACGACGCAGATCGAGTCGCACGACTGGCAGGTGGAGCTGTACGACCGCGTGCGGCACGCCGGCGGCATCCTGCACAACCTCGCGACCGACATCTGGACCTACATCGCGATGGGCTTCTTCGCCCAGATCCCGGTCGCCGGCGCCACCGGCTCGTCGACCATGCCGCACAAGATCAACCCGATCCGCTTCGAGAACGCCGAGGCGAACCTCGAGATCTCGGGAGGTCTGTTCACGACCCTCGCCTCGACCCTCGTCACGAGCCGCATGCAGCGCGACCTCACCGACTCCACGACGCAGCGCAACATCGGCGTCGCGTTCGGCCACTCGCTGCTCGCTCTCGACAACCTGCAGCGCGGGCTCACCGAGATCTCACTGTCGCGCGACGTGCTGCTGGCCGACCTCGACGCCAACTGGGAAGTGCTGGCCGAGGCGATCCAGACCGTGGTGCGCGCGGAGATCGTCGCGGGTCGGTCGCAGATCACCGACCCCTACGCGCTGCTGAAGGAACTCACGCGCGGGCGCCGCGTCGGCGGCGCCGAGCTGGCGGAGTTCGTGCGCGGCCTGGACATCGGCGACGACGCCAAGGAGCGCCTGCTGGCCCTCACCCCGGCCGGCTACACCGGCCTCGCGGACGAGCTCGTCGACCGGGTCTGACCGCGTTCGACGGGCTCAGACGCGCGGCGCGGCGCCGTCGTCCGTCGCGTCGGGCGACGCGACGGCATCCGTGTCGTCCATCAGCACACCGTGGTCGATCTCGCCGCCCATCTTGGCCGGGTCGATCGCGAGCATGCACAGGGCGATGATCACCAGGGTCGCGATGAAGGCGACGCCGGCGACGACCAGCGAGACCACGACGACGTGCACGCGCTCATCGCCGGTGAGGTCCTGGAAGAACCCCATCGAGACGAGAGTGACGAGGCCGGAGAACACGGCGGCGGCGAAGGCGAAGCCCAGCAGCTGCACCGGCTTGAGCAGATCACGACGGGTGGGACGCGGCTCGCTCATGCGGATCCTCCTGAACGGGTGCCGTCCTCGGCAGCGGAGCGTCGCGGCGAGAAGCCGGCGATGCCGAGGAAGACGGCGATGATGGCGGCGTAGCCGCCGAAGAGGCCGACACCGATGGTGATGCCGGTGAGGGTGAAGGAACGCCCGGCCTCGGAGATGAAGTACTCCAGGCTGTATGCGGGGTTCACCAGGAGCAGACCGATACCGAGGGCGATGGTGAGCGCGCCCGCGAGCACGCCGTCGCGCCCCTCGTCCCTGCGCTCGCTGCGCAGGACGCCGTCCAGTGACGCAGCGCCGCGGCGCAGTCGAACGCCCCCGACGAGCTCGGCGACACCCGCGATGAGCGCCCACGCGATGACGACGACGAAGAACAGGGCCGTCGAACGCAGCCCCGGGATGCCGGTGGCCATTCCCGCGAGCAGAGTCAGCACTCCGAGCAGGATCGGAACGGAACGGCGCTCGCGCGGGAAGGCGAGCCAGGCGCCGATCAGGAGCACGAGCGCGGTGGCGATCGCCCAGCCGCTGAAGACGGCGAGACCGACGGATGCCGAGTGGTCGGGCGAGAAGGTCACCATCACGGCGGCGAGAGCGGCGAGCAGGGCGCGACCGAGCTGCACATGACGCACGTCGAAGGTGCGGGTCGCTCCGGCACCGTGGGTACGGCTGGGAGCGGGGGCGTCGTCGGACACGTCGGACTCATCGGATCGGGGACGGTGGAACCCCACCAGTCTAGGTCGTCGCCCGCGCCGATCCGGCGCCGACCTTCGCCGGACGCCGGCGGTGCGCGCTCAGCCCACCGAGCGGGCGACGAGCTCCCGCAGCGTCTTTTCCACGGCCGGTGTCACGGCGACGACGGCGAAGGACGTCGCCCACATGTCCCCATCATCCAGCAGCGCATGCTCCTGAAAGCCCACCGTGCCGTATCGGGTGTCGAACTTCGACGCCGGCTGGTAGAAGACGACGACCTTCCCGTCGCGGGCATAGGACGGGAAGCCGTACCACGTCTTCGGCGCGAGCTGGGGCGCTTCCTCGGTGACGACCCGGTGCAGCAGCGTGGCCACCTCGCGGTCGGTGCCGGTCAAGGCATCGATCGCCGCGATGCACGCCTCGAACTCCGCAGCCAGCTTGGCGGCGCCCTTCAGCCCCTTCGTGGATCGCAGCTCTTCGGCGCGCTGCGCCATCGCCGCACGCTCATCGGCGCTGAAGCCGCTCTTGGTGTCACTCATGGGTGTCTCCTCTCAGTGGGACTGCTGGATGCGCAGGAGGTTGCCGGCGGGATCGCGCACCGCGGCATCCCGCAGCCCGTAGTCCTGATCGGTCGGGTACTGCACGATGTCGGCGCCCGCCGCCGCCAGGCGGGCGATGTCGCCGTCGAGGTCGTCGGAAGCCAGGTTGACCCCGAAGTAGCTGCCCTTCGCGACGAGCTCGGCGAGCGTCCGCCGTTCGTCGTCGCTGATGTCGCGTCCCACACCGACCGGGTGCAGCACGATCGCGGTGTCGGGCTGGCCGGCGGGGCCGACCGTGATCCACCGCAGGTGCTCGTAGCCCACATCCAGGCGCACCTCGAATCCCAGCACGTCGCGGTAGAACGCGAGCGACGCCTCGGCGTCGATGTGCGGCAGGAAGGAGGAGTGGATGCTGATGCTCATGGGCCTCACGATAGGCCGGTCTCGCGCGGGAGCGCTTCTCGATTCCTGACCGGTCGGGTCAGCCGACGGGCGATGCAGGGGAGCATACCGACGCGGAAGGGCGCGCCGCGGGTGCGATAGCGTCCCGGAGACACGCCCACCAGCTCGGTGAAGCGTGTGGTGAAGGTACCCAGAGACGGGCAGCCGACGGCGAGCGCGATGTCGGTGACGGCGAGCTGCGTCGTCCGCAGGAGGGTCATGGCGCGTTCGACACGACGCGTCATCAGGTACGAGTAGGGCGTTTCGCCGTAGGCCCGCCGGAACTGTCGCGACAGGTGACCCGGCGAGACGTGCACGGCCCGCGCAAGGGTGGGCAGGTCGAGGGGCTGGGCGAAATCGCGGTCCATCATGTCGCGCACGCGTCGCATCCGCACGAGCGTGTCGAGCTCGACCCCGGCGCTCACCGCGCGGCGCGTCCCGATCCGGCGCGCAGCGTCTCGGCATCGGCACGGATCGCCTCGACCGCGCGCAGCACCTCGAGGCTGCGCTGCTGGTCGGCCGACGCGTCGGCGCCTGCGCGGACGAGCTGCGCGAAGCGCGCCACCTCGAAGCGCATGTTGTTGTCGGGCCCGTCGATCTCGATCTCCTCGTGGACACCGGAGAAGAGGTCGAGCGTGATCCGGCGCGGCGCCGTGATCTCGTCGATCTCGATCGTGCCGAGCTCGCCCTGGATCTCGTTCGGCCGACGCGAGGCGCCGATCTTGGAGAAGCCGATCTGCACGACGAAGCCGTCATAGGCGAGCACGGCCGCACCCGCTCCGTCGGCACCGGTCGCGATCGTCGCCGTCGCCCCGACCACCGCGCGCGGCGGGCCGAACAGCTCGATGGCGGCGCTGAGCGGATAGACGCCCAGATCGAACAGGGCCCCGCCCGCCAGAGCCGGGTCGAAGATGTTCGGCGTCTCGCCGGCCAGCACGAGGTCGTAGCGCGCCGAGCGCTGGCTCTGCCCGAACGACACGAGCCGCACCGTTCCCACCTGTGGCAGCAGGGTACGGAGGCGGGCCATGCCCGGGTCGTAGGCGTTGCGCATGCCCTCGAACACGACGACACCTCGCGAGCGGGCGGCCTCCACGAGGCGCGCGAACTCGTCGGCCGTCGGCGTCGCCGGCTTCTCGAGGAACACGTGCACGCCCGCCGCGATGGCCGCTTCGGCCTGCGCGGCGTGGGCGCCGTTCGGCGAACCGACGTACACGGCATCCACCTCGCCGGAGGCCAGCAGCGCCTCGAGATCGGTACTGACGCCGTCGACGCCGAGTCGATCGGCGAACGCGCGTCCGCGCGCTGCGTCGCGGGAGAAGACCACGTCGATGCGGATGCCGGGCGTCTGCGCGACGGCATCCGCGAACTTCTCGGTGATGGTGCTGGTGCCGATCGTGGCGAGTCTGATCACGCCCCCAGAATAGGCGCGGCGCCTGCCTCGAGGAATGGATGGTGTCCGCCGACGGTTGGAACTCAGCATGAAGGCACTCGTCTATTCGGATTTCGGCGGCAACGACCGCTTCGAGCTCACCGACCGTGAGGAGCCCCACGTCGGCCCCGACACCCTGGTGGTGAGGGTCGTCGCGGCCGGGATCAACCCCGTCGACTACAAGATCCGCGAGGGCTACCTGCGCGGCCTCATCGACACCCGCCTTCCGGTCGTGCCCGGCTGGGACGTCGCCGGCATCGTCGAGAAGACGGGTCTGGACACCCCCGAGTTCGCCGTCGGTGACGCGGTGCTCGCCTACGCCCGCGCCGACATCGTCGAGAACGGCTCGGTCGCCGAGTTCATGCCGGTGCCGGTGCGCACCGCGACTCCGAAGCCCGAAGGTCTGTCGTTCGAGGATGCCGCCGCGCTGCCGCTGGCCGGGCTGACGGCGCTGCAGACGCTGGAGCGCGCCGGTGTCGGCGCGGGTCAGACCGTGCTGATCCACGGCGCCGCCGGTGGGGTGGGCTCGTTCGGCGTGCAACTCGCACGCCGGCTCGGGGCTCGTGTCGTCGGCACGGCGTCGGAGCGCAACCACGCGTACCTCCGCGATCTGGGCGCCGAGCCCGTCGTCTACGGCGAGGGCCTCGTCCCCGCTGCCCGCGAGATCGCCCCCGAGGGGTTCGATGTCATCATCGACTTCGTCGGCGGCTCGACGCTCGACTCGACGCCCGATCTGCTCGCCGACGGCGGCGTCGTCGCCTCGATCGCCGATGCCCGCGCACGCACCGAGTTCGGCGGCCACTACGTGTGGGTCCGCCCGAACGCGTCGCAGCTGGGCGAGCTGGCTGAACTCGTCGCGTCGGGTGAGCTGCGCGTCGAGATCGCCGCGACCTATCCGCTCGACGAGGCCGCCGCCGCGTACGCCGCTCTCGAAGAGGGCCACACTCGCGGCAAGATCGTCGTCACCGTCTGATCGCCCCCGCCTCGCGGCGGCGGTCTCACGGCCGCAGCGGCAGAAGGGGCGCGAGGTCGGCCCGGGTTCCGGACGCGAGAATGCGACCGGCGGCCCGGGCCTCGGCCCACGACTCGACACCGGTCGCGAGCGCGATCCAGGTGGTCGCGTCTGTCTCGACGACATTCGGCGGGGTACCGCGGGTGTGCCGCGGGCCCTCGACCACCTGCACCGCGCCGAACGGCGGCACGCGCACCTCGACGGTGTTGCCGGGGGCCTTCTCTGCCAGCAGCTGGAGCAGGTAGCGCACGGCGGTCGCCAGCGCCGTGCGCGGGGGTGTCACGTCGGCATCCGTCGCCGCGGCGACAGCGGCGAGCGCGTCACGACCGTCGGCGGTGGAGATCTTGCGGGCCATGCCTTCACGCTAGCCCGCACCGACGACGCGGCGGGCCGTCGGTAGGCTGGCCGGGTGCGCATTCTCGTCCTCGGTTCCGGTGCCCGCGAGCACGCCATCCTCCTCGCTCTGAAGGGGGAGGACGCGGGGCACGATCTGTTCGCGGCCCCGGGCAACGCGGGCATCGCCGCGGACGCCACGATCGTTGCCGACCTCGATGCGAACAGCCCGGCCGCAGTGACCGAGTACGCCAACGACCACGACATCGACCTCGTGATCATCGGCCCCGAGGCGCCGCTGGTCGCGGGAGTCGCCGACGCCCTGCGGGAGCACGGCGTTCCGGTGTTCGGCCCCGGCAGGGCAGCCGCGCAGCTGGAGGGCTCGAAGGCGTTCGCGAAGCGGATCATGGATGCCGCCCACGTGCCCACGGGCCGGGCGACGCGCGCGACGACCCGCGCAGAGGTCGAAGCCGCCCTCGACGCCTACGGCGCGCCGCACGTCGTGAAGGCCGACGGGCTGGCCGCCGGGAAGGGGGTCGTCGTCACCGACGACCGCGAGGCGGCGCTCGCGCACGCGGACACCTACCTTCCCACCGGCCCCGTGCTGGTGGAGGAGTTCCTCTCCGGGCCGGAGGTGTCGCTCTTCTTCGTCAGCGACGGCGACACCGTGCGGGCGCTCAGCCCCGCACAGGACTTCAAACGCGCCTACGACGGCGACGCGGGTCCGAACACGGGTGGGATGGGCGCCTACTCGCCGCTGCCATGGCTGAGCGACGATTTCGGCAGCGAAGAGGCGTTCGTCGCCGAGGTGACCCGGACGGTCGCCGAACCGGTCATCCGCACGCTGGATGCCGAGGGCACCCCCTTCATCGGTCTGCTCTACGCGGGCCTCATCCTGACTGCCGACGGCATCAAGGTCATCGAGTTCAACGCCCGCTTCGGCGACCCCGAGACGCAGGTCGTGCTCGCGCGTCTGACGAGCCCGCTGTCGCGGCTGCTCATGTCCGCGGCATCCGGAACCCTCGAGGACGAGCCGGCACCGACGTTCGCCGACACGGCCGCGATCACGGTCGTGCTCGCCAGCGAGGGCTACCCCGAGGCGCCGCGGACGGGGCGTGCCATCACGGGACTGGAGGCCGCGGCATCCGTCCCGGGAGTGCACCTCGCCCACGCCGCGACGGCGGTGAGCGGCGACGAGCTGGTGGCGACGGGGGGACGCGTGCTCAATGTCGTGGCGACCGGTTCCTCGTTCGGCGCCGCGCGCGACCAGGCGTATGCCGCTCTCGAACGGATCGCCCTGGAGGGCTCGCACTACCGACGCGACATCGCCGCCCGGGTGGCGCTCGACTGACGGGTCGTGTCGTCGTCGGGCCTCACCGGGCGGCGATGGGCGATGCCGCTCGCGCTCAGCGCTTGACGAGGTGCGGCGGGCGCTGCATGAACAGCACGGCGACGACGCCGATCAGCAGCACGATCGCCGGCAGCAGGATCGTCTGCGCCATGGCGTTCGAGAAGCCGTCGACGACGAACGCGGGCAGCTGTCCCGCACCGAAGTCGCCGCCGGCGTTCGAGGCGCCCGGCAGGTTCGCCTCGAGACGCGACTGCATGAACGCGGCGATCGCCGCCGAGCCGAGCACCGAACCGATCGTGCGCGTCGTGTTGTAGATGCCCGCGCCGGCGCCGGCCTGGCGCGGCTCGAGGTTACGGGTCGCCGTGGTGGCCAGCGGCCCCCACATGCCGGAGTTTCCGACGCCCATCAGGAACGAGGGCAGCAGGAACATCCAGATCGGAGTGTCGGCGTGCATCAGCGAGGAGTACCAGAAGAGCGATCCGGCGACCAGGAGCAGCCCCGGCACCAGCAGGACGCGGGCGTCGACCCGGTCGAGCAGCCGGCCGGTCAGCGGCGAGAGCACACCCGCGGCGACGGCCATCGGCACGAGCAGGAGCGCCGACTCGGTGGGCGTGAGACCGCGCGCCAGCTGCACGAAGAACATGAGCGGCAGCGACATGCTCGTCACCGTGAAGCCGACCGTGGCGATCGTGAAGTTCGACACCGAGAAGTTGCGGTCGCGGAACAGACCGAGCGGCACGAGCGGCTCGCTGCGGGTCTTCGCCTGCTGCCAGATGAAGAGCGCCATGACCACGACGCCGCCCGCGATCATCGTCCAGACCCAGGCGGCCCAGTCGAAGTGCTCACCCTCCTGCAGACCGAAGACGATGAGGAACAGGCCGACCGCGCTCAGGACGACCCCGACCAGATCGAAGCGGTGGGGGTGCGTCTCGAGGTTCGGGACGAGCATCCACGCGAGGACGAAGCCGATCACACCGACGGGCAGGTTGACGAAGAAGATCCACTCCCAGCCGAGGCCGTCCACGAGCAGGCCTCCGGCGAGCGGCCCGACGAGCATGGCGACCCCGGAGGTCGCTCCCCACAGGCCCATCGCGGCACCGCGGCGCTGGGGCGGGAAGGTGCGGGTGATGACGGCCATCGTCTGCGGGGTCATGAGTGCGGCACCCAGGCCCTGGATCGCGCGGAAGACGATCAGCATCTCGAGGGATCCCGACAGGCCACAGCCCAGGGATGCGAGCGTGAAGATCGCGAGGCCGATGAGGTAGATGCGCTTCGGTCCGAATCGATCACCCAGACGGCCGGTGATCAGCAGGGGCACGGCATACGCCAGGAGGTAGGCCGACGTGACCCACACGACGTTGTCGAGGTTGTTGGTGGACGGGTCGAGGGCCGCCTTGATGGCGGGGTTGGCCACCGAGACGATCGTGGTGTCGACCAGGATCATGAAGAACCCGATGACGAGCGCCCAGAGGGCGGGCCACGGGTTGCGTTCGGGGGTGGGTGCGGGCGCGGTCACATCGCGCGTGCGTTGTTCGGTCATGAGCGAGCAGCTTCTCTCTGTGCCAGATAGCGATCGGTTTTCTCGTGTGATCCCCACACGAAGTCGGGGTGGGCGAGCCGTTCCAGCAGGTCGGCGAGCCAGTCGTGGTCGGCGGCGAGCAGGGCCCGCTCGCGATCGATCTCGATGAGGTACTGCTCGATGACGGATGCCGGGCCGGTCTTGCTCTCGCGCGCATGGGCGATGCCGTCGGCGAGCTCGTCGCGCGCACGGGCGAGATGCTCCCGACGGGTCGACAGCAACGCCACGACGTCCTCGCGGGGGAGATTGTGCGCCTCGGCCAGCGCCACGCGGAACTCGACGGGCCGGTCCAGGAGCGGAAGCTCCCGGCGCACCCAGTCCTGGACGACCTCGTGGCCGGCATCGGTGAGGGTGTACGTGGTGCGCTCCGGCCGGTTGCCGTCCCGATCGACGCCGACCTCGGCGAGCAGACCGGACTTCTCCAGACGTGCGACGGTGTGGTACATCGTGCCGTTGGTCACCGACACGATGCGATCGTCGTGACGGTGCCGCATCAGCCGGATCATCTCGTAGGGGTGCATGTCGTCCTCGCGCAGCAGCGCGAGCACCATCACTCCCAACGGTGTGAGCCGGTCCACGGCGCTCTTCACGACTGTTCTCCTCCACGGCTTGTTATTCCATCTTGACTAGTCCACATGGACTATACGCTGATTTGTCACGGCGCGCTACGGTCTGCTCATGACGGCAGAGGCGCGCGCGGTGTTCGACGACATCGCCGCCGAGTACATGGTGCTCCCGGGCGTCGACATCGGCCCGATGTTCGGGAGCGAGGGCCTGCGCATCCGAGGGAAGGTGTTCGCGTTCATGGGCTATCGGTCGGGACTGATCGCGAAGCTGCCCGAAAGCAGAGTGAGCGCGCTCGAGAAGACCGGCAGGGCGGAACGGATGACCATGCGCGGCCGCGCGATGCGCGAGTGGGTCTTCGTCGGGACCGATGCCGTGGATCTCTGGCCCGACGTCGTGGCGGAGGCCTACGCCTTCGTCGACGAGATCACCCCGCGCGCAGGCGGCGGCACAGCCGCACCGTCCCCGCGATAATGGACGCGTGACCGACGCCTCCTCGCCCTCCGCCGCGCCCGCCGATCTGCCCGGCTGGACCCACGTCTACTCGGGCAAGGTCCGCGACCTCTACCGCCCCGCGTCGGACAGCCCCGCACCGGCCGAGCGCATGCTCGTCGTCGCCAGCGACCGGGTGAGCGCGTTCGATCACGTCCTGAGCCCCGGCATCCCGGGAAAGGGCGAGCTGCTCACCACCCTCAGCCTGTGGTGGTTCGACCAGCTCTCCGGCGCCGACGGCGGCCGCCGCATCCCGAACCACCTGGCCGCGACCCACGCGCTCCCCTCCGGATCGGACGACGCGGTTGATCTCGTCCCGGACGCCGTCACGGGTCGGGCGATGATCGTGCGCACCCTCGACATGCTCCCGATCGAGTGCGTCGTGCGCGGTTATCTGACCGGCTCGGGCTGGAAGGAGTACGTCGCCGCGGGGACGGTCTGCGGCATCCCGCTGCCGTCCGGCCTGCAGGACGGCGATCGCCTCCCCGAGCCCCTGTTCACCCCGGCGTACAAGGCGCCGATGGGAGAGCACGACGAGAACATCTCGTTCGCCCGCACCGAGGAACTGGTCGGGGCCGAACGCGCGGCCGCGCTGCGCGATCTCTCGCTGGAGATCTACCGCCGCGCCGCCGCGACCGCGGAAGCGAAGGGGCTCATCCTCGCGGACACGAAGTTCGAATTCGGCGTGGATGCCGACGGGGTGCTCACCCTGGCCGACGAGGTGCTCACGAGCGACTCGTCGCGCTACTGGGATGCCGCGGCGTGGGCGCAGGGCACGAGCGCGGCCGAGCGGATGGCCAGCTTCGACAAGCAGATCGTCCGCGATTGGCTCGCCGCCGCCTGGGACGGCCAGGGAACGCCGCCCGAGCTGCCGGCCGAGATCGTCGAGCGCACCGCGGCGAAGTACCGCGAGCTGCTCGAGATGCTCACCGACTGACGCGAACGCGTCTCGACGCGCTGCGCTCGCGGGGCGACCGGGGAGAGGGGCGCGTCGTAGAGACGCCCCAACGGTCAGACGAAACGCACCGTGTCGCCCGGACGCAGGCTCTCGACGATGCCGCGGGCGGGCGCCGCGATCTCGCCGACATGGGCCTGCAGACCCGTGAGCGGCAGATCCCGACGCATCAGGTGGATCTCTCCCCGATAGCGACCGAGGCTGTCGAGATCCATCTGCAGCGACCCGGCGGCACGACGGTCGGCGTTGCGCGCGGCATCCGGAGCGACGCTCCCGCGCGTTCCCTCCAGCCGGAACGACGCCGCGCTGTCTTCGACACGCAGCCGCCAGGCGGCGCCCCGCAGAAATGCCGCGGCCGGGTCGAGTCCCGACACAGGTACGGTCACCTCCCCGGTGCGCTCGTGGTGGGCGATCCATTCGAGATGCTCCGCGCGCACGGTGCCCTCGGCGCAGACGATCTCGACACCGGGCGCGATCGCACGCAGGTGCAGATAGTTGCGCCACGCGGTGCGATGACGATGCTCCTCGAGCGTGGGCAGACCGAGGTGAAGGGGTGCGCGCAGCGCGCTCTCGCCCGGAAGGAACGCGTACACGGGGCTCTGCCGCTCGGCGAACAACGCGTTCTGGCTGAGGAAGAACTCCGTGCCGATGCCGGTCTCGGGCCGGGGATAGAAGTTGTGCCATCCGACCACGTCGATGCCGTCCAGCTCGTCGAGGAACGACGCGGTCGCCGTGCTCGCGTTCACCGCGATGCGGCATCCCGAGGCGCGGGCGATGCGGCGGATCTCCTCCGGCGCGAAGCCGAAGTCGATCCGCAGCATCTCGACACCGCCGTCGCGCAGCCGCCCCAGCCCGTCGAACCCCTCGCCCAGGCGCTCGAGGGCGAGCGGCGAGATGTCGGCGCAGAACGTCACACCCCGCTCCCGGTGCGCGTCCGCCAGCTCGGCGGCGAAGCCGCGCAGGCCGTCGCTCTCCGGCTGGTGCAGCGACGTGAAGAGCATCGGCGCCGCGGCGACCGCGCACGCCTGGTCGATGACGTCCGCGCGGACCTCGGGCGTATCGGTGGGATAGATCGAGAACAGCATCAGCTCAGCCGCTCGACCATGTGCTCCTTGAAGCCGAAGAAGTAGGTCAGAACGAATCCCATGACGTAGGCGATCAGAAGGCCCCCGACGTACCAGAGCCATTGCCCGTTGGTGATGACGGCCGTCATCAGCACGCCCGACAGTCCCAGCGCGCCGGCGCCGAACCCGCCCGTCGCCTGGATGCCGTAGGCCACGAACGCGCCGCCGAAACCGCCGCCGAGGCAGGCGGTGATGAGGGGGTAGAACAGGGGCAGCGAGACGCCGTAGATGAGCGGCTCACCCACGCCGAGGACGCCGATGGGCAGCGCCGCACGGATGATGCTCTTCAGGCGCGTGCTCTTGGTCTTGACGTAGATCGCGATCGCCATACCGACCTCGCCCGCCCCCGCCATCGCCAGCACGGGGAGCAGCTGGGTGAAGCCGTGGTCGGCGATCAGCTGCGCGTGGATGGGGGTGAGTCCCTGATGGATGCCGAGCATGACGAGCGGCAGGAACAGCGACGACAGCAGGTACCCGCCGATGACGCCACCGCGCTCGAGGGCGAAATCGATCAGCACCCAGTTGATGCCCTGCATCAGCAGTCCCGCGATGGGCATGATCACGAGGATGCAGACCGCGGCCCCGACGAGCACGGTGACGACGGGAACCACGAACAGGTCGAGCCACGCGGGAACGCGCGTGCGCACCCACTTCTCGATCACCGTGAACAGCCAGGCGGTCACGATCACGCCGATGATGCCACCCAGTGCCGGCTTGAGCTCGCCGAACAGGGGCAGTACCAGGGGCTGTGCGGCAATCGCCGTGCCGTCGGCCGCCTTCGAGGCCGGGATGCCGGCGAGGGCGGGCATGTACGACACGGCGCCGGCGATGAGGCCGAGCACGGGGGTGCCGCCGAACTCCTTCGCGGTGTTGTAGCCCACCAGCAGATTCAGGGCCCCCACGACGATCGAGCCCAGCGCGGCGAACGCGAGGAACCAGGGGTTCAGGGCGACGCCGGGGGCGATCAGCTTCCAGACGTTCGCGATCGCGACGATGAGACCGCACGCGATGAAGCCGGGGATGATCGGGATGAAGATGTTGCCGATGTGGCGGAACAGCGAGTGCACACCGGTCTTCTGGCGCGCCTTCACCTTCTGGGTGTTCTTCGTCTGCAGTGCGCGCAGATCGGCCGCCGCGCTCAGCGGGGCCTCATCGTCGGCATCCACCGGCGCGGTGCCCTGCTGCCCGCTCTCCGCCGCGAACGCGTCGCGCAGGCGCTGGGCGTGACCGGGGCCCACGACGACCTGCAGTTGGTCGCCGTCGACCACGCCCATCACGCCGTCGAGCTTCTTGATCGCATCGACGTCGACGCGGGAGGGATCGATGATCTCGAGTCGCAGACGCGTCATGCAGTTGGTGAAGGACGAGATGTTCTCGCCGCCGCCGACGAGCGGGAGGATGTCGCGGCTGAGTTTCGGGTAATCCACGGTGATTCCTTTCGTGATGTCCGGGGCGACTAGCGCTGATCGGTGGGGGCGGCGCCGGCGGGGGCCGCGTCGTCGATGGCGGCGCGGACGAAGCCGTGCGCGTCCGCGAGTCGTTCGCGGGCGGCGCCGGCACCGATTCCGCAGAGGATCGCCACGATGGCGGTCTTCGCGTGGCCGTCGGCGTCGGCCAGTGCGCTCTCGGCGCGTGAGCGGTCGCATCCGGTGGCGGCCTGCACGATGCGGACTGCGCGGTCGACGAGCTTCTCGTTGGTCGGGCGGACATCGACCATGAGATTGCCGTAGACCTTGCCGAGGCGCACCATCGTCGCCGTGGAGATCATGTTCAGCACCAGCTTCTGACTCGTGCCCGCCTTCAGCCGAGTGGAACCGGTGAGCACTTCGGGACCGTTGTCGATCTCGATCGCGACGTCGGCATGCTCGCTGATCTCGGCATTCGGGTTGGCGGCAAGGGCCACCGTCGCCGCGCCGATCGCGCGCGCGTGGTCGAGGCCGCCGATGACGTAGGGCGTGCGGCCGGAGGCGGCGATTCCCACGACGACGTCGGCAGCGCTCAGTTCGATGGCCTGCAGGTCGGCGACGGCGAACGCGACGGAGTCTTCGGCGTTCTCCACGGCCTCGAACATGGCGGCGCGCCCACCCGCGAGCACCCCCCGCACCTGTCCCGGATCGGTGCCGAAGGTGGGCGGGCACTCCGCGGCATCCAGCACCCCGAGCCGTCCGCTCGTGCCGGCGCCGAGGTAGATGAGCCGGCCGCCGGCGCCGAGGGCGGCGACGGCGAGATCGACCGCACGGGCGATCTGTCCGATCGCGGCGGCAACGGCCACGGGCACGCGGCGATCCTCGTCGTTCATCGCGGTGAGCAGCTCGGTGACGCTCATGGCGTCGAGCGCCCGGGTACGCGGGTTCTGCTGTTCCGTGGTGACGGCGGACACGGGAGCGGTCATGCGGCCTCCTCGTCGATGGCGGTCCCGCGCGGTTTCGTGGGTGTGAATGACTATTTCACAAAGCCAATCAAATGTGAAGCATGATTTCATGAAGCGTGGGAGACTGACGCAGACCCGGGAGGCGACATGGATGGCGACGTCATCGAGACGATCCGCACGGCCGTGCCGCGTCTGCGTCCAGCGGAGTCCCGGGTCGCCACGATCGTGCTGCACGATCCGGATGCCGTCGTCAACGCGACCGTGGCCGAGCTCGCCGACCACGCCGGCGTCTCCCAGGCCTCGGTCGTGCGCTTCTCCAAAGCGCTCGGCTTCGCCGGGTTTCCGGCACTGCGCATGCAGCTGGCGCAGGAGCTGTCGCGCAACGCCGCTGACCTCGAGCGTTCGGACATCGCCGAAGGGCAGCTGAACCCGTCGGACTCGCTGTCCGACATGGTCTCCAAAGTCGCCTTCCACGAGGCGCGCACGATCGAACAGACGGCGCGGCTGATCGACCTCGCGGCGCTGGAGGAGGTCGCCGGGCGCATCGCCGCGGGTGCGCGCGTGATCGCTGTCGGCGTGGGCGCGTCGGGTCTGGCCGCCGGCGACCTGTCGCAGAAGCTGCAGCGCATCGGCGTGAACTGCCTGAACGCGCCCGACACGCATCTGCAGCTCGTGCACGCTGCGCTCGCCGGCACCGACGCCGTCGTCATCGCCTTCTCGTTCAGTGGGGGCACCCGCGACGTGCTGCACGCGGTCGAGGTCGCCGCCCGCACGGGAGCCCTGACCGTCGCCGTGACCGGCGACCCCGACTCGGCGCTCGCCGGCGCCTGCGACCTCGTGCTGCGCACGCCCGCCCGGGAGGCGACGCTACGCGCGGCGGCGCTGGCCAGCCGCATGGCGCAGCTCGCCGTGGTCGACTTCCTCTTCCTGCGGGTCGGGCAGCTGCGTTTCGACGATCTCGGATCGGTGCTGGACGCCACTCGACAGGCCGTGACACCTCAGCATCTGCCGCGGGGCGAGCGCAACTGAGACGGGAGCGCTCTTTCACGGCGCGCGTGCGCGGCTCACAGCCCGCTCCCAGGTAGCCTGACCTGGGCATCCGCCGCCCGCCCCATCCCCCGCCGTTTCGCCGACCGCACCGCCGAAGAAGGAGCACGACCATGCCCATCTGGACTCAGCACGGAGACGGCCGCACCGTCGAGCCCGGCGCCGTCGTCAAGCCGCACGAACGCCTCGGCTGGCCGGCGACGATCGCGATCGGCGCCCAGCACGTGGTCGCCATGTTCGGTGCGACATTCCTCGTGCCGCTGCTCACCGGGTTCCCGGTCTCGACCACGCTGCTGTTCTCCGGCATCGGCACCCTGCTGTTCCTGGTCCTCACCGGCAACCGCCTGCCCAGCTACCTCGGCAGCTCGTTCGCGTTCATCGCGCCGATCCTCGCCCTCGGCCCGGGCGGCGGAAAGGCGCTGGCGACCGGCGAGCAGATCAGTCAGGCCCTGCTCGGCGTGTTCGTCGCCGGCGTGCTGCTGGCCGGCATCGGGCTGCTCGTGCAGGCCACCGGCACCGGCTGGATCGAGAAGCTCATGCCCCCGGTCGTCTCCGGCGCGATCGTGGCGCTCATCGGCCTGAACCTCGCGCCCGTGGCGTGGACGAACTTCCAGCAGGACGCGCTGCTCGGCGGCATCACGCTGGCCGCCTGCATCCTGTTCGCCGTGTTCTTCCGCGGCTTCCTGGGGCGCATCTCGATCTTCCTCGGCGTCGTCGTCGGCTACGTCGTGGCCGCGCTGATGGGTCGCGTGAAATGGGACGGCGTCGCGGATGCCGCGTGGGTCGGCCTCCCCCAGTTCCACCTGCCCGCGTTCGGCGACGCGCACGCCTGGGCGATGCTGCCGATGTTCCTGCCCGTGATCCTCGTGCTGATCGCCGAGAACGTGGGCCACGTGCGCGGTGTCGCCACCATGACCGGCGACCCCTCGATCAACAAGCGCACCGGTCGCGCGCTGATCGCCGACGGCCTGGCGACCACGATCGCCGGCCTCGGCGGCGGCTCGGGCACGACCACCTACGGCGAGAACATCGGCGTCATGGCCGCAACCCGCGTCTACTCGACGGCCGCGTACTGGGTCGCCGGCACCGTGGCGATCCTGCTGGCCTTCTCCCCGAAGATCGGCGCGGTGATCTTCGCGATGCCCGCGGGCGTGCTCGGCGGCGTGACGACCGCGCTCTACGGCCTCATCGGCGTCATCGGCATCAAGATCTGGGTCGACAACCAGGTGGACTTCTCCCGCCCGGTCAACCAGTACACGGTCGCCGTGGCCTTCGTCATCGCGATCGCGGGCTTCACGATGAACCTCGGAACGCTCAGCTTCGGCGCCATCGTCCTGGGCACCGTGGCCGCTCTCGTCATCTACCACCTCGGCAACGCCATCGCCCGGGCGCGCAAGACCGGCGCGGATGACGGCGGGCCGATCGTGCCCATCGGCCCGCTCGGCGGCGATCCCGAGAACGTCGGCTGACGCTCGGCGCCGGATCGACGGACGCGGGGCGGCGCCGAGCGACGCGGCGCCCCGCGGATGCCGAGGTCAGGCGGAGTCGCGGACGATGAGCTCCGTCGGCAGGATCGTCACACGGTCGGGCGTGCCGCCGGAGAGGATCGACAGCAGCATGTCGGCCATGCGCTCCCCCTGCTCGTGGGAGGGCTGGCGCATCGTCGTGAGCTGCGGGCTGACGGTGCGCGCGACGGGCGAGTCGTCGAAGCCCACGATCGCGACGTCCTCGGGAACGCGGATGCCCGCGCGCCCGAGCGCCGCGAGCGCACCGCGAGCCATCAGATCGCTCGCGACGAAGAGCGCGTCGAACTCCACTCCCGTTTCGATGATCCGCTGCATCGCGGCCGAGCCGCCGTCGGCCGTGAAGTTGCCGTCCTCCTCGGCGACCGGCTCGAGCCCGGCGGCGGAGAGCGCATCGCGAAAGCCAACGAGACGGTCGATGCCGGCCGGCATCGTGACAGGGCCGGCGATCGTCGCGATGCGGCGGAAGCCTCGACCGATCAGATACTCGGTCGCCTCGCGTCCGCCGGCGACGTTGTCGACGTCGACGTAGTAGTCGCGTTCGCGCTCCCGCACGGGACGGCCGCCGTAGACGACCGGCACGACGTGCGCGATGCGGTCGATGAACGTGTCGCTCGTGTGGTGCGAGACGACGATCGCACCGTCGACGGCGCCGCTGCGCACGTATGCCGAGGTCTTGTCACCCGGATCGTCGCTCGCGATGATCAGGTTGAGCACGTACTCCGACCGGCTGAGCCGCGTGTTGATTCCCGACACGACCGAGGCGAAGAACGGGTCGCCGAAGAACCGGGTGGTGTCCTCGGGCACGACGAGTGCGATCGCCATCGTGGCGCGGCTCGCGAGCGAGCGCGCGGCACGGTTGGGCACGTAGTTCAGGTCCGCGATGGCGCGCCGCACCGCTTCCAGAGCCGCCGGGCTCACGGCCGTGGAGCCGTTGACGACGCGGGAGACGGTCGACCGCGACACTCCCGCGGCGGCCGCGACCTCTTCGATCGTCGGGGCGACGCGCGGGGTGTCGATGGTCACGGGCTACCTCTGAAGAGTCGAGATCGGTGCGCCGGGATGCGGGACGGCCCCGGAGACCGGAACCGCCGCGTCGTCGAGTGCGCGGGCGGCGATGACCCGACGATACTCCAGCGCGCTGTCTTTCGCGGTGCGCACCTGGGTGTCGTAATCGACGTGGACGATCCCGAAGCGCTTGGCGTATCCCCACGCCCACTCGAAGTTGTCCAGGAGCGACCAGTAGAAGTAGCCCCGCACATCCACGCCCGCATCGGCGGCGTCGAGGATCGCGTCCAGATGGGCGAGCAGGAACTGCGTGCGCTCGAGGTCGTGCACGCGGGCGACGCCGTCCTCGACGACGAGCTCGTCGTCGTAGGAAGCGCCGTTCTCGGTGACGTACAGGGCGGTGCCGGCCGGCTGGGCGTACTCGGCCCAGACGCGCTGCAGCAGACGCGTCAGCCCCTCGGGCTGCACCTCCCAGTGCATGTTGGTGCGCGGCAGACCGCGATCGTGCCAGTAGATGCCCTCGTGCGACGGGAAGGGGGATGCCGCGGGCCGGTCGGTCGGCGCATCGCCCGGCAGCGGTGGCTGCGGGTCGGGTGCGCCACCCACGAACTCGCCGTGGTAGTAGTTCACCCCGAGCGCGTCCAGCGGCTGCGAGATGGTGTTCAGGTCGCCCGGCTGATTCGCCGCCTCGAGCGCGTCGATGGCCTCGGGCGCGACGGCGCGGATGTCCTCGATCACATCGGCGGGGTACGCGCCGCGGAAGATCGGGTCGAGGAACCACCGGTTGAACTGCCCGTCGATGCGGCGGGCGGCATCGGCATCCGCGGCATCCGCGGGGTCGACGGCGTCGGCCACCGTGAGGTTCAGCGTGATGCCGAGGCGCAGATCGGCGTCGCGCTCACGCAGCTCGCGCACGACCGCCCCATGGCCGAGCATGAGGTGGTGGGCGGCGAGCACGCCATCGGTCACGCTGTAGCGGCCCGGCGCGTGGATGCCCGCGGTGTAGCTCAGGAAGGACGAGCACCAGGGCTCGTTGAGCGTCGTCCAGTTCTGCACCCGGTCGCCCAGCGCGTCGTGAACGCCCAGCGCGTACTCGAGGAACTGCTCGCTCGTGGAACGGACGGTCCAGCCGCCCTTCTCCTCGATCGCCTGCGGCATGTCCCAGTGATACAGCGTGAGCCACGGCAGGATGTCGTTGGCCCGCAGCTCGTCGACCAGGCGCTCGTAGAAGTCGAGCCCCTTGCGGTTGACCGGCCCCCCGTCGGGACGCACCCGCGACCACGAGACCGAGAAGCGATACGTGTCGAGCCCGAGGTCCTTCATGAGGGACACGTCGTCGCGGAAGCGGTGGTAGTGATCGCACGCGACATCACCGTTGTCGGCGGCGATCACGGCGCCGGGCACGCGGCTGAACGCGTCCCAGATGGATGCCGTGCGACCGTCCTCGAAGGCGGCGCCTTCGATCTGGTACGCCGCGGTGGCCGCGCCGAAGAGGAAGCCCTCCGGGAAGGAGCGGGAGAACTCTGTCATGAGTCGACCTTTCTGAAGCGGTCGGGCGCTCAGCCCTTGACCGCGCCTTGCATAATGCCACTGACCAGCTGCTTGCCGGCGAAGACGAACAAGATCAGCAGCGGAATCGTGGCCAGAAGCACGCCCGCGAGCACGATCGAGTAGTCGATGAAGTAGTTGGACTGCAGCAGCGACAGCGCCACGGGCAGCGTCGGGTTCTGCCGGTCGAGAACGATGAACGGCCAGAAGAAGTTGTTCCACGCCGACACGAAGGTGAACAGCGCAAGCATGGCAGCGGCGGGCCGCGCGGCCGGCAGGCCGACGGTGAGGAAGGTGCGGAACGAGCTCGCCCCGTCCACGCGGGCCGCCTCGATCAGCTCGTCGGGCACCGCCTGGCGCAGGTACTGCGTCATCCAGAACACGCCGAACGCGCTCACGAGGGCGGGCACGATGATCGCGCCGAGCTGACCGGTCCAGCCCATCTCGCTGAACAGGATGTACAGCGGCACGACGCCGAGCTGGGTGGGGACGGCCATCGTCGCGATGACGAAGACGAGTAGCCAGCTCGATCCCTTGAACTTCAGCTTGGCGAACGCCCACCCGGCGAGCGTCGAGAAGAAGACGACCGAGAGGGCGATCAGGCCGGAGCTGATGATCGAGTTCCACAGGGCCACCCAGAAGTTCACGGCCGGATCGTTCATGACCTTCGCGGCGTTGGCGAAGAAGTTGCCGCCCGGGATCCACGACATGTTGGGGTCGCGGATCGTGTACGAGTCGCCGGAGCCGATCAGCAGCGACCAGTAGAAGGGGAAGAGGCTGCCGACGAGCACGGCGGCGAGGCAGGCGTAGACGATCCAGCCCGGGCGGGTGCCCTTGACGTGGCGCGGACGACGCTTCTTCTCGCCCCGGCCCGGGGTCGGCAGCGCGTCGTCGACGACGGGGACGGCCTGTTCGTTGAGGACGCTCATCGCGTCACCTCCGCTGATTCGTTCGTGCGACGGGGTTCGGATGCCGCCGCGCGATCGGCGGCGACCGCGGCACGGGCTGCGCGTCGGGCGGCGCGCATCTGTGCCCGGGTGAGGGTGTTGCGGCTTCCTTCGTCGCGCACCAGGTTGCGGGTGATGAAGAGGTTGATGACGCCGATCACCAGGATGATGATGAAGAGGATCCAGGCCAGCGCGGCGGCGCGGCCCAGGTTCCACTGGCCCCAGCCGAGGTCGTAGAGCCAGAGCGAGATCGTCAGCCACTGGTTGTTCGCGCCGCCGGTGCCGGTCTGGTCGTACATGCGCGGCTCGTCGAAGATCTGCAGGCCACCGATGGTGGACGTGATGATCACGAAGATCAGGGTGGGGCGCAGGCTCGGCAGGGTGATCGCGAAGAACTGGCGCACCTTTCCGGCGCCGTCCACCGTCGCGGCCTCGTAGTAGTCGCGCGGGATGGCCTGCATCGCCGCCAGCAGGATGAGGGTGTTGTATCCGGTCCAGCGGAAGTTCACCATCGTGGCGATCGCGATGTGGCTGGCGAAGGTGTCGGAATGCCACATGACGGGAGGCAGCCCGATGCTGCTCAGCCAGGTGTTGATGATGCCGTACTGGTCACCGAACATGTTCGAGAAGATCAGGGCCACGGCGACCGGGGCCATGACGTACGGGACGAGCACGCCCATGCGCCAGAAGGTCTTGGCGCGGATGTTCTGATCCAGCAACGCCGCGATGAACACGGCGGCGATGAGCTGCGGCACCGACGACAGCAGGAAGATGCTGAAGGTGTTGCGCAGCGCCGCCCAGAACTTCGGGTCGGAGATCACGGTGGCGTACTGGTCGAACCCGACGAACGTGCCGGAGTTTCGCACCAGGTCCCAGTCCATGAAGGAGATCACCGCGGTGTACCCGATCGGGAAGAGCCCGACGACGAGGAACAGGATGAAGAACGGGGAGATGTACAGGTACGGCGAGAGCTTGAGGTCCCACGAGCTCAGCCGGCTGCCGAAGCCGATCCGTTTCGGCTGACGCGCGGCGATGGCGGCGGTGCCGCGCACGCGCGTGGAGGTTCTGGTGGTGTCCACTCTTCAGTCCTTCGATCTCGTGGTTGAGGCAGGGAGCGGGCCCGGGAGGGTCCCCCGGGCCCGCTGTCACATGTCTGCCGTCGTCCTTACTTGATGGCGGCGACTTCCGTCTGCCACTGCGCCCACGAGGCGGCCTTGTCCTGCGTTCCCTCTTCGACGCGGGTCAGAGCCTTCTGCATCGCGTCGTTGATCTGGAAGTAGAACTGGCCCTTGAAGGGCGAGACGGTGACCGCGTTGGCGCGGTCGGTGAGGATCTGGCCCACCGGAGCGTTGTTGAAGAACTCGTTCTTCGAGCTCAGCAGCGTGTCGGACTTCATCGCGTCGACCTGGCTCGGGAACGTGCCGGCCGCCTCGAACGCCTTGAGCTGCGTGTCGGGGCTGGTCAGCCAGTCGGCGAGCTGCTGGGCAGCCGCGACGTTCTTGCCGTTGGCGGGGACGGTCAGGTACGAACCGCCCCAGTTGCCGCCGCCGCCGGGGAAGACGTTGGCGATGTCCCAGCCCTTGACGTCCTTGGCGTTGCCGGAGATGACACCGAGCATCCAGCCCGGGCAGAGCATCGTCGCGAACGAGCCGTTGGACAGGCCGGCCATCCAGTCGTCGGACCACTGGCTGAGGTGGGCGGACTGCGTCTTGGCGGCGTCGAGCACCTGGTTGTAGATCGTCTCGACCTGCGGGTCGATCGTGATCTTGCCGTCCGAGGGGTTCTCGTACGCGGCCTCGACCTGGTTGATCATGCCCTGGTAGGTGCCGCCGGCGGAGTCGAAGAACGCCTTTCCGGTCGCGGCGGTGTACTTGGCACCGGTGTCGAAGTAGGTCTTCCAGTCGCCGGTGAGCAGCTTCGCGACCGACTCGCGGTCGGTCGGCAGGCCCGCCGCGGCGAACAGGTCGGAGCGGTAGCAGACGCCCTCGGGGCCGATGTCGGTGCCATAGCCGATGAGGTTGCCCTTGGGGTCGGTGGCGGCCTTGGTCTTCCAGTCCAGCCAGCGGCTCTTCAGGTCGGCGGGAACGGGCGCGAGCAGGTCGGAGTACTTCATGACCTCGGGCAGCCAGTCGACCTCGATGGCCTCGATGTCGGCGAGGCCGGTCTTGCCGAGCTTCTGGAAGTAGTTGGCGCGCGCGTCGTTGCTCGTGGCCGCCTTGTTGTGCACGATCGTGACGTTCGGGTGCTCCTTCGTGTACTCGGCGAACAGGGCGTCCGAGTATCCGAAGTCGTTGAAGGTCGCAACGGTCAGGGTGACCTTCTCGTTGGGGTCGGCCGTGGCTGCTCCGCCGCCGCCACCGGCGCAGCCGGCGAGGACGAGGGCGGAGGTGGTCGCGACGCCGGCCACGAGGCCGATGCGCCGCAGTGCGCGTGTGTTCACGTGTCACTCCTTTGTGGATGTGTTTCAGGTGCGTGGGTTGCGTTCCCGTCTCCCCGCGTTGCCGCGTCGCTATCGGAATGGGAGCGCTCTCACCGGACACCGACGACGTTATGGGATCGCTCCCAGGAATGCAAGGGAGCGCTCCCATGAGCCGATCACAGTTGCGTAACGGCGGCCGTGGCAATTCGCTGGCGTCCGCGTCGCCCGGCGTCGCGCTGGCAACGGATGCCGAGGGCGGGATGCCCGTAGACTGTGGGCGACCCCTTCCCTCCCGTGGCGCGCCGACTCCGGCATCCGTCGGCGGGACGACCCCGCGGCCGTCAGGCGGCCCTCAGGAGGACCGAATGCCCACCATCGTCGTCGATGTCATGCCCAAGGCCGAACTGCTGGACCCGCAGGGCAAGGCCGTCGCCGGCGCCCTCGGCCGCCTCGGCGTGGAGGGCTTCTCGGCCGTCCGCATCGGCAAGCGCTTCGAGCTCACCGTCGACGTCGCCGACGAGAAGACCCTCGAGACGGTGCGCACCCTGGCCGACGAGGTGCTCTCCAACGCGGTGATCGAGGACGTCGTGGGCATCGAGGTCGTCGAATGACCGCACGCATCGGCGTCATCACCTTTCCGGGCTCGCTCGACGACGGCGACGCCCAGCGGGCGATCCGCCTCGCGGGCGCCGAGCCCGTCGCCCTCTGGCACGGGTCGCACGACCTCGAGGGCGTCGACGCGCTCGTCCTGCCGGGTGGCTTCAGCTACGGCGACTACCTGCGCGCCGGTGCGATCGCCGCGCTCGCCCCGATCATGACCGAGGTGAAGGACGCGGCCGCCAAGGGCATGCCCGTGCTGGGCATCTGCAACGGCTTCCAGATGCTCGTGGAGGCTCATCTGCTGCCGGGCGGTCTGATCCGCAACGCCCACCAGCAGTTCATCCGGCGCGACCAGCGCCTGCGCGTGGAGAACGCGTCGACCGCGTGGACCTCGGCGTTCGAGACCGGCCAGGAGATCACGATCCCCCTCAAGAACGCGGACGGCGGCTACATCTGCTCGGCCGAGACGCTGAAGCGGATCGAGGGCGACGGACTCGTCGCGTTCCGCTACCTCGGCGTGAACCCCAACGGCTCGCTGGACGACATCGCGGGTCTCACGAACGAGCACGGCAACGTCGTCGGCCTCATGCCCCACCCCGAGCACGCGGTGGAGCCGGGCTTCGGCCCGAACACCCCCGACGCGATGCGCTCGGGCGTGGACGGCCTGGGCTTCTTCACCTCGGCGATCGCCGCCGTGGTGGGCGCCGCCGCCTGAGTCAGACGGTTCCGATCGGCGGCCAGAGTCCCATGACGAGCGCCATCAGCAGCACCGATGTCAGCTCGAATCCGATCGTGAGCACCGTCAGCTGCGACGGGCGCCCTTCGAACGCGTCGTGGGTGATGACCCGCGCCGCGGTGAAACCGGCCCAGAGCGTGACCGCTGTCACGAGCGCCGACGCGAGATAGCCGCCGCCGTAGAAGTGCCACGCGATCGCGACCGAGCCCGCCAGCACCCACGCCGTGAGGAACGTCACGACCGCAGACACGATCAGCGGAATCGCGGGCGAGCCGCGACGTGCGCTCATGTCGATGCGGGCCAGGCGTGCCCACCGGTCGACGAAGAGCGCCGGCGAGTACCAGACGGCGCCCAGCGCCATGCTGAGAACCGTGCCGATGAGCACGGCCCAATAGTTGATCTCGGGAATCATGACGCCTCCTGGTGGGTGAGCCGGTGCCGTGCCGCGAGGCTACCGCCTCGCTCGGCGCGGCGTACAGGGCAATGGCGACGGTGGGTGGACCGCGGGCGCGGCGTCAGTCGCGGGTATCCCGGTCGCGGCCATGCCACAGGTCGGCGCACTCCACGCGCTCGGCGCCGTGCGCGCGCAGGTAGGCGCCGGCACCCCTGTCACCGGCCAGCTCGCCGGCGACCCGCGGCCAGTGCGCCCGGCCGATCAGCACCGGATGACCCGGGCGGCCACGGTACGCGGCCTGCCGGAGCGCGTCGCCGTCGGCACGCCGCATCACCCGACGGCACGCGGATGCCGGCAGCTCCGGCACGTCCACGGGAACCACGAGCGCGGCGACGGCGCTCGAGCCGGCGGCAGCCTCGAGCCCGACACGGACGGATGCCGACAGCTCGCGGTACCCGTCGGCGACGCGCACCACGACCGTCCCCGTCGGGACGAGCGGTTCCGCCTCGTCGGCGCCGGTGCCCAGCACGACGACGACCGGGACGCACCCGGCGGCGCGCAGCGTGGCGACGGCGAGCACCAGCCACGACTCTCCCGCGGCGGTGCGGGCCAGCGCCTTCGGGCCACCGAAGCGGGTGCCGGCGCCCGCCGCGAGGACGACCCCGCAGACCGTCATGAACGCCCGGCGGGCGCCCGGCCGACAGCGCTGATCGGCGCGCAGACCGCGGGGCTCGCCGGCACGGTCACCGCCTGCCCCCCGCCGCGAGCGGCGGCGTGGACGGGTCCGGCCAGACCCGACAACCGTGCACCCGACCCGCCCCGACGATCGGCGATGATCTCGGCGAGGATCGACAGCGCGGTCTCCTCCGCCGACACGCCACCCAGATCGAGCCCGATCGGCGAGCGCAGGCGAGCGAGAGCGGCGGTGCCCACGCCGGCCTCGCGGAGGCGGCGGAGGCGATCGTCGTGGGTGCGGCGGCTGCCCATGGCTCCCACGTAATCGGCGGGCGAGCCGAGCGCGACCCGGAGTGCCGGGACGTCCAGTCGCGGATCGTGACTCAGGACGCAGATCGCCGTGCCCGCCTCGAGCCTCTCGGCGGCGAGATAGCGGTCGGGCCAGTCGACCACGACCTCCGCGCCGGGAAAGCGGTCGGCGGTGGCGAAGAGATCTCGGGGATCGACCACGCTCACGCGGTGTCCCATCGCCGTGCCGAGCCGCGCGAGGGCGACGGCGAACTCCACGGCGCCGACCACGATGAGTCGCGGGCGCGCGCCGACCTC
Source organism: Microbacterium sp. PM5 (assembly GCF_003293595.1). NCBI lineage: Bacteria > Bacillati > Actinomycetota > Actinomycetes > Micrococcales > Microbacteriaceae > Microbacterium > Microbacterium sp. PM5. Next base: position 1,965,539 of record NZ_CP022162.1, read on the forward strand.
GACGACGATCGCGTCGGCATCCGCGTCGAACGCGGGCGCGGACCCGTCCCGCACCGTCCCCTGTCCGCGCAGCGCCCCCGACGTGACGAGCCGGAAGCGGGTGGGGATGCCCGCGGCATCCCGCTCGGCCAGCAGTGCGAGCTGGGCCGCCGCGGCGCTGCCGGGCGACACGGGGCGCACGAGCACGTCGACCGCTCCCCCGCAGGTCAATCCCGCGGCAAAGCCCTCGCCGTCGCTGTAGCCGAAGCTGTCGATGGACACCGCGCCGGTGGCGATCGCGTCGAGACAGCGCTCGTGCACGGCCCCCTCGACGCAGCCGCCGGACACGTTCCCGAACACCCCGGCATCCGAGACGATCATGCTCGCCCCGACGGGCCGCGGCGCGCTGCCGGAAACCGCGACCACCGTCGCGATCGCGAACACGCGCCCCTCGCGCACCCACTGGGCTGCCGGGGACAGGATCTCGCGCATGGTCGTCACCGTAATCGCCGCTCGTTGCGGGCCTGTTGCGTGCGCGTGAAACACGGGCGAAACGGCACTCTGTTTCACTCGAACCCGATCCGGCCCGCGCACCCGACGCCGCGGACGGGACGTGACCCAGATCGGAGCGACACATGGACATCACCACCGTGCGCTCGTTCCGGACGGCGCGCACCCGTGACGACCTCCGGCTCGCCGAGGGCGAGACGATCATGGCGGGCGGCACCTGGCTGATGAGCGAGCCGCAGCCCGCAACGACCGGGTTCGTCGACCTCACCGGCATGGGCTGGGCCGACCTCGACGCCGATGCCGAGGGTCTGCGCATCGCCGCGACGTGCACCATCGCACGCCTCGTCGCGTTCGCGCAGAAGGCCCCGGCACCGTGGACGGCCGCCTCGATCATCCCGGATGCCGCGAACGCCCTCCTCGCCTCGTTCAAGATCTGGAACACCGCCACCGTCGGCGGCAACGTCTGCCGCGCTTTCGCGGCGGGCGCGATGGTGTCGCTGTGTGCCGGGCTCGACGGCGTCGCCGAGATCTGGAGCGACGACGGCGACCGCGAGCTGCCCGTCGCCGAGCTCGTGACGGGCAATGGAACGACGTCTCTCGCGCGGGGCGAGGTGCTGCGCGCGATCCGCCTGCCCGCCCACGCGCTGCGCTCGCGCGCCGCGCTGCGCAAGATCGCCCTGGCCGAGCACGGCCGCTCGGGAGCCGTCGTCACGGGCCGGGTCGACCCCGACGGCGCCAGTGTCTTCGGTGTGACGGCGGCGACCTGGCGTCCCACGGTGCTGCGCTTCACCGCGCTGCCGGATGCCGCGACCCTCGCCGCCGCCATCGAGGAATCCCCGGGGTACTACACCGACCCGCTCGGGTCGGCCGACTGGCGTCGCGGTGTCGCCGCCGCGCTCGCGGAGGACATCCGGAGGGAGCTCGCATGAAGTGGGTCGTCGACGGCGCCGAGGTGGATGCCGAGCCGCGTCCGGGCCAGTGCCTGCGCACCCTCCTGCGCGAGACGGGCCACACCGAGGTCAAGAAGGGTTGCGACGCGGGCGACTGCGGCGCCTGCACCGTGCTGCTGGACGGCGAGCCCGTGCACTCCTGCCTCATTCCCGCCGGTCGTGTCGAGGGTCGACACGTCACCACGGCGGCCGGACTCGCGCCGGGCGATGAGCTGCATCCGGTGCAGAAGGCGCTGGCCAGCGGCTTCGGCTTCCAGTGCGGGTTCTGCACGCCGGGGATGAGCGTGACGGCGTCGACGCTCTGCGAGAGCGACCTCGACGACCTCGACCGTCGCATGAAGGGCAACCTCTGCCGCTGCACGGGGTATCGCCCGATCCGCGAGGCGATCATGACCGCGGTGCGCGAGACGGGGCGGTCGGCACAGCGAGGCGGGGCGGATGCCGCGGCATCCGAACCGGGCGTCGTCGGCCGCTCTGTCGTGCCTGCCGCCGGCCCGCGGCTGACGCAGGGGCGCGAGAGCTTCACCTTCGATCTCGAGCCGGGTCACCCGGCGGCCGACGCCCTCGTGCTGCGGCTGGTCACGAGCCCTCACGCGCACGCGCGCATCACGGCGATCGACACCGCGGCCGCCCTCGCCGTGCCCGGCGTCGTCGCGATCTTCACGCACGCCGACGTCCCCGACGTGCGCTATTCCACCGGACGGCATGAACACCGCACCGACGATCCCGACGACACGCGCATGCTCGACGACGTGGTCCGCCACATCGGACAGCGGGTCGCCGCGGTGGTCGCCGAGACCGCCGAGGCCGCGGACGAGGCGTGCCGGCTCGTCCGTGTGGACTACGAGCCCCTCCCCGCCGTCTTCGACCCGGACGAGGCGCGCCGCCCCGGCGCTCCGCTGCTGCACCCCGACCGCACACCGGCCGACCGCGTCGACGAAGCGGAGCGCAACGTCATCGCGAGCGTGCACGCCGGGCCCGACGCCGCCGAGCTCGAGGCCGCCCTGGCCGCGAGCGCCGTGACGGTGACCGGGACGTGGCAGACCGCGAGGGTCACGCACGCGCAGCTGGAGACCCACGGCTCGATCGGCTGGCTCGACGACGACGGCCGCCTGGTGCTGCGCTCCTCGACGCAGGTGCCGTTTCTGGCGCGCGACGAGATCGCGCACATCTTCGGCCTGGACCGCGACCGCGTGCGCGTGCACACGGCCCGCCTCGGGGGCGGATTCGGTGGCAAGCAGGAGATGTTCACCGAGGACCTCGTCGCACTCGCGGTGCTGCGCACCCGCCGCCCGGTGGCGTTCGAGTTCAGCCGCGCCGACGAGTTCCAGCGGGCCGCCGTCCGGCATCCGATGCGGGTGAGCGTCACGCTCGGCGCGGATGCCGAGGGGCGGCTGACCGCGATGGCGATCGACCTGCTGAGCGACACGGGCGCGTACGGCAACCATTCGCGCGGCGTGATGTTCCACTCCCTCGCCGAGTCGACGACGATCTACCGGGTTCCGCTCAAACGGCTCGACGCGGAGGTCGTGTACACGAACAACGTGCCGTCGGGCGCGTTCCGCGGATACGGGCTCGGCCAGGTGGTGCTCGGCGTGGAGTCGGCGATGGACCAGCTGTCGGAGCGTCTGGGCATCGACCCGTTCGAGCTGCGCCGGCGCAACGCCGTCACCCCGCAGGACGACCCGGGCCACGACGACCTCGTGTGGGGCAGCTACGGGTTCGATCAGTGCCTCGACCTCGCCGAGTCCGCGCTGCGTCGCGGCAACGGCGTCCAGGCCCCTGCAGGATGGCTCGTCGGCGAAGGGGTCGCGGCGGCGATGATCGCCACGATGGCGCCCTTCGGCCACATCGCGCACACGAGCGTGACCCTCCGCGCCGACGGCACGTACCTGCTGCGAGCCGGCACTGCCGAGTTCGGCAACGGCACCACGACGGTGCTCCGCCAGATCGCGGTCACCGACCTCTGTGCCGACCCCGACGGCATCGAGCTCTGGCACGCCGACACCGACGCCGTCGCCCACGACACGGGCGCGTTCGCATCGGCCGGCATCACCGTCGCGGGCAAGGCGCTGCACGCCGCCTGCCTCGCGCTCGCCGCGCGAATGCGTGCCCGTGCGGCCGAGCTGACCGGCACGGATGCCGCGGCGGCCCGACTCATGCCTGACGGCGTATACACGCCGGTTCGCGTCGTGCGACTCGGCGAGCTGACGGCGGAGGGCGAGCTCACCGCCGACGGCAGCGAGCTGGGTGAGCACCGTTCGCTGGCGTTCAACGTCCACGCGGTCCGCGTCGCCGTCGACCCGCGCACCGGCGTCGTCCGCATTCTGCAGTCGATCCAGTCGGCGGATGCCGGATTCGTGATGAATCCCGCGCAGTGCCGCGGACAGATCGAGGGCGGGGTGGCGCAGGGCATCGGCAGCGCCCTGTACGAAGAGGTCATGGTCGAGGACGGCAAGGTCACCACCCCCGTCTTCCGGCTGTACCGGGTGCCCCAGTTCGGCGATGTCCCCGACACCGAGGTGTACTTCGCCGACACCGCCGACGACCTCGGACCCTTCGGCGCGAAGTCGATGAGCGAGTCGCCGTACAACCCCGTGGCGCCGGCGATCGGCAATGCCATCGCCCGCGCACTCGGCGCTCGACCCTACGAGCAGCCGTTTCGCCGCGACCGTGTCTGGCGCCTCGCGTCACACCACCGAAACACGAACGGGCAAACGCCGGAAATGTGAGACACCTATCGTCTCCAGAATCACCGCAGCCCGTTCTGCATCCACAGCACAAGACACAGCACCCGGGAGACCCGATGCACTCACGCTCCAGCCGTCGCCGCCGCGGCGGAATCATCCTGGCGGTCGCCGCCGCCGCAGCCCTCGCCCTCTCGGCCTGTTCCTCGTCCGGAGGGGCGGCGAGCCCCTCGGCATCCGGTGAGGCCGCCAGCTACGGCGACATCAGCGTGCAGTACTCGTGGATCAAGAACGAGGAGTTCGCGGGCGAGTTCTACGCCTACGACAACGGCTACTACGACCAGGCGGGCTTCTCCAAGGTGACGGGTGTCGCCGGCCCCGACACGGGTGTCGCCAAGCTCCTCTCCGGCTCGGTGCAGGTGGCGTTGACCGATGCCGCGTCCGTCGGCGCCGCCGTGTCGGAGCAGAGCGCCCCGCTGAAGATCATCGCGACGACCTTCCAGAAGAACCCCTTCACGATCCTGTCGCTGAAGGACAAGGGCAACATCGCGACGCCGAAGGACCTCATCGGCAAGAAGATCGGCGTGCAGGACTCCAACGCCTCGGTGTTCAAGGCGCTCCTCGCCGCGAACGGCATCTCGGAGAGCCAGCTGACGATCGTGCCCGTCGACTTCGATCCGACCCCCCTCATGAACGGCGACGTCGACGGCTTCATGGCCTACCTCACCAACGAGGCGATCACGGTCTCGATGGCCGGCTACCAGACCACCAACCTCGCGTATGCCGAGAACGGTCTGCCCTACGTCGCCGAGTCGTACGCCGTCACCGACCAGTACCTCGCCGAGCACAAGGACCTGCTGAAGGCCTTCCTCATCGCCGAGATCAAGGGCTGGACCGACACGTTCACCAAGCCCGTCGACGACACCGTGACGGTCGTCACGAAGCACTACAACGACTCGGCCGCGGCCGGCGACCTCACCTTCGGCGAGCTGAACCCCGCCAAGGTCAAGGCCGGCATCGAGGCGCAGGCGAAGCTCATCTCGACCGATGAGACCCAGGCCAACGGCCTGTTCACGATCTCGGACGACCTGAAGAGCCAGACCCTCGCGTCGCTGAAGGCCTCGGGCTGGGAGCTGACGGCCGACCAGCTGTTCGACACGTCGATCATCGACGAGATCTACGCCGAGCACCCCGAGCTCAAGAAGTACCTGCCCTAACGAGATGTCCGTGTCATCCACGATGGATGCCGGTGCCGGCGCGACTGCCGCCGGCACCGGCATCCAGATCTCCGGAGTCTCCAAGTCGTTCACGCTGCGCGGCGGGCGTTCGCTGCAGGCGCTGCAGGGCACCGACCTCCACACCGACAAGGGGTCGTTCCTCGCTCTGCTCGGCCCCTCGGGATGCGGCAAGTCGACGATCCTGCGCATCCTCGCCGCCCTGGATCACCCGACGGACGGCGTCGCGCTCGTCGACGGCGAGACCCCCGACCAGCTGCGCGCCAAGAGCGAGCTGGGTATCGCCTTCCAAGACCACGCATTGCTGCCGTGGCGCAGCATCCGCAAGAACATCGAGCTGCCCTTCGAGGTCGCCGGTCGCAAGGTCGACCGCGGCTACGTCGACGAGCTGATCGACCTCGTGGGCCTCCGCGACTTCGCCGACGCGAAGCCCGCCCAGCTGTCGGGCGGCATGCGCCAGCGCGCGTCGATCGCACGCGCCCTCGTCCTGAAGCCGTCGGTGCTGCTGCTGGACGAGCCGTTCGGCGCGCTCGACGACATGACCCGGCAGAACCTCAACCTCGAGCTGCTGCGCATCTGGACCGAGAAGCCCGCGACGACGCTGCTGGTGACCCACGGCATCAGCGAGGCGATCTTCCTCGCCGACCGCGTCGCCGTCATGTCGCCGCGGCCCGGGCGGGTCAAGGAGATCATCGAGGTCGATCTGCCGCGCCCGCGCACGCCCGAGATGATGCGCACGCCCGAGTTCCACGCGCTCGTCGACCGCGCCTCCGAGCTGCTGTTCGGACACGACGGCCGCGCCGAGGCCGAGGCGTAGCCGTGGCTCGCGTGCGCGTGCCCGGCTGGGTCGCGGGACTCGTCGGCGCCGTCGTCCTGGTGGGCGTGTGGTGGCTGTTCTCGCTGACCGCTTTCCGTCCGGCGGACGGCACGAGCTACACCCCCGTCCCCTCGCCGTGGGCGGTCGTGGACTGGCTGTTCGTGCAGGGCAACATCGCGGGCGCCTGGGGCGTGTTTCAGCCGACCATCACCGCGGCGGCGATCGGCTACCTCTGGGGCAACGGCATCGCCCTGCTGCTGGCGACGGTCGTGCTCGTCTTCCCGCGCACCGAGACGGTGATCACGCAGATCGCGGTCGTCACCTATTGCCTCCCGATCGTCGCGGTCGGAGGAATCTCGATCGTCGTCCTCGGCGGCGCCAAGAACCCCGGCGACCCCTCGGCGACCGCGATCTTCCTCGCCGCCCTGGTGTGCGTGTTCACGACGGTCGTCGGCGCGATCCTCGGATTCACCTCCGCCGACAAGGCGGCGCTGGACGTCGTGCGCGTCTACGGCGGCGGACGATGGACCCAGTTGCGCAAGGTACGGCTCATCGCCGCGCTTCCCGCCATCCTCACGGCGTTGCAGATCGCCGTGCCGACCGCCTTCCTCGGCGCAGTGCTCGGCGAATACCTCGGCGCCATCACGGCCGGCGTCGGACCGACGCTGATCCGACTGCAGGGCCAGCTCGACTCCGCCGGCGTCTGGTCGGTGTTCCTCCTGTGCGCCGTGTTCGCCCTCGTCGCCTATGGACTGTTCGGTCTTCTCATCAGACTCGTCACCCCGTGGGTGGCCGGAAAGGCGGTGTGAGTGTGAACGTCATCGACGCGTCCCCGGCGACACCCGCGGCATCCCACGTCGGCACGGCCGACCCGATCGCCGTCGCGCGCCTGCGCGCGGAGCGGCGGCGCGGGCTCCGGCGCACCCTGCGACGCTCGCTCGGCAACGCCGGCATCACGCTGCTCGTCCTGCTGCTGCTCTGGCAGGCGATCGTCAGCCTCACCGGCATCTCGCCCTACATCGCGAAGGGTCCGCTGGACGTGTGGACGTTCCTCGTCACCGCGCCCAAGGCGGAGGCCAACCGGGCGCAGATGTTCCCGCTCGTCGGCCAGACGCTGCTCGACGCGTGGATCGGATTCGTCGTCGGCATGATCGTCGCGATCATCCTGGCCATCGCGTTCAGCCTGTCGAAGGCGATCGAGGCGGGCGTCATGCCCCTCGTACTGCTGCTGCGCACCATTCCCCTCGTGTCGATCGCTCCGGTCATCATCCTCGTCACCGGGCGCGGCACCCCGGCATCCGTCGCCGTCATCGGCACCGTGGTGGTGCTCTTCCCGGCCCTGGCCAACGTGCTGTTCGGATTGAGCCGCGCCAGCCAGCAGAGCCTCGACGTCGTGCACGTCTTCGGCGGCGGCCGGTTCACGGCGCTGCGCAAGGTCAACCTGCCCGGGGCGCTGCCGTCGGTGTTCGCCGCAGCGCGCGTATCGGTGCCGGGAGCCGTGACCGGTGCCCTGCTGGCGGAGTGGCTCTCGACCGGCACCGGCATCGGCGGATCGATCCTGAAGTTCAACGCGCAGGCGCAGTTCGCCCAGCTGTGGACCTCGATCGCCCTCATCACCCTGATCACGCTCGTGCTCTACAACCTCGTGCAGATCGTGGAGAACATCGTGCTGGCCCGCATGGGCATGGCCACCGGGCGCTGAGGGCCCGCGCCGCGCGTCACACGGCATCCCTTGCAGTTCGCCGGGGCGGGGGCGACAGCGCAGAGGGGCTCAGTGCGGGTGGCCGCGCAGCGGGATCACGGCGGCGGGCAGCTCGTGCACCTTCGCCGACGCCTCCTCGGCGAGGGGGTTGGTCGAGACGCCTTCCGCGTTCACGAGACGACCGCCGACGTAGACGGCCTTCAGATTGCGCGGGCTCATCGCCAGCACGTACGAGCGCACGGGGTGCCACAGCGGCCCGACGTCGGGACGGCGGGGGTCCACCACGACGAAGTCGGCGAACTTGCCGACCTCGAGCGAACCGACGCGATCGGCGACACCCATGATCTCGGCCGATCCGAGGGTGTGCAGCCGGAGCATCTGCTCGGGCATCATCGACAGCGGGTCCTTCGTCCGCGCCCGCTGCGCGTAGATGCCGATGCGCATGTTCTGCCACGGGTCGCTGACGTCGGTGCAGGCCTGGTCGTCGAGACCGACCCCCACCTTCATCCCCATCGCGAGCATCTCGGGTACGAGCGCGGTGCCCGAGGCGAGACGACCGTTGGATGCCGGCTGCCACGACATCGCCGCACCCCCGGCCACCGACTGCGCGATGATCTCCGGCGTCGTCTGGATGAAGTGGCCGAACACGAGTCCGAGCTCGAGGGCTCCGGCGTCGCGGTACAGCGCGAACTTCGACTGCTGGTGCTCGACGGCCTCGGGCGACTCGAGGAAGTGCGCCTGATTCGTGACCCCGTACCGGCGCATCGCCTCGACTTCGAAGGCCGCGGCATCCGGGTGGGGAGACCACTGCACCTGGCCCATGATCGACGAGCCGAGCGCGTAGTCCGCATCGAACGTGCGGGTGTGGGCGACCTCGGCGGCGAAGCGGTCGAACACCTCGTCGGGGGTTCCGGCGGTGACATCCATGCCGGCGGCATCCACGAAGCGGATGCCGGAGTCGCGCGTGCCCTCCGCCTGACGCCAGTGGTACTCGAGCCCGCGCAGGCCCGCGGTGCCCGTGCGCTTGCCATCGACCATCGGCTCCCACGCCTGCAACGGGTCGGTGAAGTTGTACGCCGTCGTCACACCGTTCGACAGGAAGTCGAGGGAGCCGTGCAGCGTCGCCCAGTAGAGCTGATCGGCGCTCATGTGGGCGGTGGTGCCGAGCATCGCGTCGCACCAGCCGTACAGGGTGTCGGCCACGCCGAGCCCACGCAGACCGCTCGTGAACAGGTGCGAGTGGCTCGACACGAATCCGGGAGCGACGAACGCCCCCGCGACGTCGAGCGTCTCGTCGGCGTCGGTGCCGACCGGCGGGGTGCCCGCGCCGAGGGCGGCGATGCGGCCGTCATCGNCCACGAGCATCCACCCGTCCTCGACGTAGCCCGGGTCCTCGGTGCCGGCGGGGACGGTGATCAGACGAGCGTGAGTGACGAGGAGCGACATGCTCTGCACGCTAATCAGGCCATGTTTCCGACCTGTCACGGCATGGAAACACCCGTGCACGTCGTGGAAACACGCGCCGATTAGCGTCTGTGCATGTCGCGTTTCACGGTCACGGTCTTCTGCGGATCCTCGCCCGGATTCGACCCGGTCTACGTCGAGGCGGCGCGCGCCGTCGGCACGGCGATCGGCCAGGCGGGCATGGCGCTCGTGTACGGCGGGGGCCACGTGGGGCTGATGGGGACGGTCGCCGATGCCGCGCTCGCCGCGGGGGCGGAGGTCACGGGCATCATCCCGCGAGCTCTCCAGGCGCGCGAAGCCGTCAACGAGGATCTGACCGAGCTGATCATCGTCGACACGATGCACGAGCGGAAGATGCTCATGGCCGACCGCGCCGATGCCTTCCTCGCCCTTCCCGGCGGGCCGGGCACGCTCGAAGAGCTCACCGAGCAGTGGACGTGGGCGCAGCTCGGCATCCACGAGAAGCCGGTGGGCCTGCTCAACGTCGCGGGCTACTTCGATCCGCTGCTCGCCTTCGTCGCGAACATGCGCGACCGCGGCTTCACACACCCCCGTTACACCGACATGCTCGTCGTCGCCACCGCGGCGACCGAGGCACTGGCGCGACTGCGCGACTACGTGCCCCCGGCGCGGTCGGAGATCTCCCCGGGCGCCGAGATGACCGGCGCGATGGCGCTGCCCGTGCGCCCCTGAGCGCGCCGGCGGCGGGCGGCGCTGAGCGAGAAACCACTCTGGCGCCGAGACATCTCCGCAGCGGGGGTTTCTCGGCGCGGAACGTGTTTCTCGGCGCGGTGTGGAGCGCGGCGACGGGTGGAGGCTCCCCGGCACCTCACAGCACTCAGCGGGCGTAGCGGTCGCCACTCATCTTCTCGAGCCCGCGGCCTCTGGTCGATCGCGGCGGCGCCCGGCGGCACCTAGCGCCCGATGACCACCCCTAGATTCGCCGGGAGATCGCGGCCAGACAGGTGCCCGCCGGCGACGCGTCGCCGGCCACGCGATCTTCAGGAAGAGAGATCCCGTGCAGAAGAGAATTGTTGTCCTGGCTGCCGTCGCGGTCGCGGTGCTGACACCCGTGGCGATGACCTCCGCCGGTTTCACCGACACGACCCATGCCGCGTCACGTCTCGTCACCGCATCCGCACGCCTCGACGAGCCTCCGGTGTACTTCAACTCCGCCAGCGGCTCGGGGCTGTGGATCACACAGTCGGGCGAGCTCTATCTGTCGGGTGATCGCCGCGCGGGAGACGGGGCGGGCGGTACGACCTCGAACGGCTCCGCGCCGACCAAGGTCGCCATCCCGAACGACGTCCGGATCATCGACGCCGTCGGGGGGAGCACCGACTTCCATTATCCGATCGGCGAGAGCTGGTACGCCGCACTCGATGATCGGGGGCGGGTCTGGACCTGGGGCACCGCGCAGAACGCGTTCAACGGCGAGAAAGGACGCGACTCGATCGGTCGAGGGCGCCTCTCCCCGGGGGAGCAGTACCGCGCGGGGCTGGTGGTGACCTCCGACCGACGTGTCCTCAGCGGAATCGTGCGAATCGCGCGCACCGAGAACCAGATTCTCGCCCTCGACGCCGACGGCAACCTCTGGACCTGGGGAAGCATCGACAACATCGCCCGCCCGGACGGTCGCAACGTCGCCACGCCCTTGCCCATTGTGTCCAACGACACGTGTTGGACGCCTGGGTCGGGGCGGTGCACGCCGGACAGTCCCGACACGGCGGGGAAGATCCGTTGGCGCTCGGTGTGGAACGGGGCGAACCTGGGTCTGGGCGTCGGGCGCAATGGATTGATCTACACCTGGGGGTGGGACAACTCGAACGGACTGAGCTCCGGACAGGTACACACGTACGCGCCGACCTTGAACGAGGGCGCAAACCTCACACTCTTCGCCGCCTATCCCGACCTCTACCGCACCGGCGACGGCCTCGTCTACGACCCGAAGGTGCAGACGACGGCGCAAGCTCGACACCGCACGTACGTTGCGATCGTCACGGCGATGAAGGACAAGGTGCTGCCCGGCTGCGACGGCACCCTCGGCCAGCTCGACCGCGTCGACGACACCTGCCCCGTGCGCCAAGCCGCGATGTTCGATCTGGCCGGGAGCTTCCTGCTCCAGAACGGCGCCCTGTTCACCTGGGCCGTCAACGACGCACGCAACGGGTACGCCTTCCTCGGCCGCGCGAGTACCACCGACTCGACGTGGAGTCTCGATCCGACCTATCGATACGCCCCCGGACGTGTGAGCGTCGCGGGGCAGCAGACCACGTTCCGCTCCTACAACGCCACCCTGACGAGCGTGACGGCGATCACCGCCGCCGGCGACGTGTACGGCTGGGGTGTCAACAACTACTGCCAGGCCATCGGCCGCCACCTCGACGGTTCCATCCCGTGCACGCGGGAGATCTCCCGCGAACGCGTGCTGCTGCCCACGCGCGTCGCCGGGCTCGACGACGTCGCCGTCCGCGAGATCAGGACGGCGGCCTGCACGACCTGGGCGGTGACGCGGGGCGGCGGCCTGTACACGTGGGGAGGCACGCAGAACGTCGCGGCCTTCGACTACGCGTGGTGCGGGAGATACCCCTCCGGCGCCCAGTCGTTCTCGTTCGTCGGCGTGACCGACCCGACCACGCCGTCACTTGTCTACTCCCGTCCGCTGGCCGAGGTCGCAACGGGGACCGTTCGAGTGAAGTGACGGCGCGGCACCGTGAGCGCTCACCGGCTGATCAGCTGGAAGAGCTCCTGCCTATTCGTGGCGCCCGTCTTCTTCAAGGCGCTGTGGATGTGATTCTCGATCGTGCGGACACTGAGCCCCAGCCGGGAGGCGATCGCCGCGTTGGAGTGCGTGCGAGCCAGCAACGCGATCTCGGTCTCCCGCGCGGACAGCGCGTCGGCGCCGTCGTCTGCCGCCGCTGTTCGAGAGGCCGATGCGGTCAGCGGGATGTCGGCATCCGCCTTCAGAGCGTCGAACGCGACCCGGATGGCGACGCCGAGCTCCGACGACGGGCTCTCCCGCTCCTGCCTGCTGCGCGCCGCGAGAAGGAGCACGGCCAACGGCACGGTGCGGTCGTCGCCGAAGTCTCTCGCGAGCGTGACGAGGCGCTCGGGATCGCTGAAGGAGGCCACCCCCAGTGCGAACAGCTTCTCCGGATCCTGTCCGTACGCCTCCATCATGTAGCTGCGGAAGAGCTCGAGGGAGGAGATGTCCGGCCAGATCGCAAGCCCGATCCGCACCGTCATGAGGGCGGCGAACAGGCGACGCTCACCCTTCAGCCGTTCGGCGAAGCCGCGCATCGCCTCCATCGCGCGCGTCGGAGCATCCTGGATGAGGAGGCGGAGGATGCCGCCGAGGTCGCCCTGCATCCCGGGCAGAGCGTCGTCGGAGACGTCGAGGCTCTCGGCCTCCGCCTCGAAGAAGGCCGCGATGCTCGTGTCCCCGAGCCACAGGTTGATGAAGGAGCCCATCCACAGCAGGGATCGGTACAAGCCGTTGTTGACGGTGCCCGACGGCCCGTAGGACAGCGCCGAGTCGACGACGTCGAGAGCCTCATCCCAGCGGGCGAGACCCAGCAGCGACAACGATGCGACGTAGGCGTGCAGCAGAATCCCGGCGTGATCGCGAGCGTCCTGCGCGTCCTGGAAGCGCGCGAGACTGCGCTCGAGGGCGCGCTGCGCCTCGCCCCCGACGAGTTCGGTGAGCGCCTCGACGAAACCGACGAAGCGCCGGACGATCTGCAAGCCCGAGTCCGGAACACGCGCCACCCACTGTGCCGCGACCGCGAAGCGCCCCTCGACGAGGCTCGCATAGGCGAAGGTGGAGATGCAGAGCGCCTCACCGGCCGTTCCGACGATGCCGACGTCGGAGAAGACCCGCGTCGGATCGTCGCCGATGCTGTCGGCGCCGTGCGTGAGAAGCCGACCGAAGATCTCGAGCGAACGCGCCCAGACGGGAAAGAGCGTGACCAGCTCGCGGAAGATCTCCGACGATCGCGCATCGCCGCGACGACTGCGCCCCGCCCACAACGAATGGAGGAAGGCGAAGTCGAAGCCCTCCTCGGGCGTTGCGGCCGAGGCCAAGGGGGTGACGTCGAAGACGGTGCGCAGGGTGCGCTCGCTGCGGGGGACGTCCAGCAGCGTCTGCACGTAGGGCAGCGCCGTGCGCACGGTGGGAGCCTCCTCCCACGCCGCAGCGAGCTCGAGAAGACGTTGATCGACGTGCTCCCGGAAACCCCGCACCGACAGCGCCACGCTTGTCGGGGCGAGAACGCCCGGAGTGAAGGACGCGGTCTCCGAATCGGCCTGCAGTCCCGCGAAAGCATGACCCGAGGTGTCGAGGAAGAAGTCCTTCAGCGCGGGCGGGTTCAGGGCGATGCTGTGGCCTGCCGATGTGGTGGTCATCGAGATCAGGCCGCGCCCCTCGAGGTCTTTCACGGTCTGCTCGTCCACCCGAGTACAGGCCTCGGGTTGCGGGCGTGAGTGGACGACGGCCAGATGCTCCAACCCGTCGAACGATGCGGGATCGAGGCCGGCGAGCCGCGTTTCGAGCCAGGCGTCCGTATGGGGGTTGCGGAGGTTCTGGCCGGTCATGACCCATCGGTCCCCGCGAAGCTCGATCAGGCCGTTGTCGCGGGCGCCGTCGAGGGTCGCGAGCGCGAGGCCGGTGATGCCGTGCGACTTGGCGAAGATGCGCGACACGATCTCGGTGTCGGGGCGCCCACCCAGGCGATCCTGGAGCAGCGCCGCAGTAGCGACGAAGTCCAGCGGGCGCAGGTCGACGCGCCGGCCCGGGTCTCTCGTGTAGCGCACCCCGTTGCGCACGAGCGCCCCGATGCTCCACGCTCGAGACAGCACGACCGGTGCCCCCGTGCGGTCGGCGGCCGCCTGGATCACGCTCAACGTGCTCCGGTCCACGTTCTCGATGCTGTCGATGATCACGGCGCGCTGCGCAGCGCCCAGAAGGGCAGCGGATGCCGCATCCACGAGACCGGCGTACGACACGGGAGCGCGCGAAGCCGGCAGCGTGAGGAGGGACTGCTGCAGTGCGAAGAATTCCCGATCACGCATGTAGGGCGTTCCGGTGATCACGAGCAGAGTGAAGCCCTCCGCTTCGAGCGTCGTCCGCAGCTCTGTGAGCAGCGTCGTCGCGCCCACGCCGCCCGGACCGCAGACATGGGCGGATCGCCCCTCACGCACACAGGAGAGGAGAGTTCGGAGCTCGTACGTGAACATGAACATCGTCTCCCCACTCTGTCACCGGGGGAACATTTCAACCAGACGCGCGCCCGCGCGCGGGGAGCAACCCGAGGCCGATGACAGCGACCACGGCGACGACGAGCGCCATCATGATCAGCGGCGACTTCACGGCGACAGCCACGTAGCCCGCCCAGGGAATCGCGATCACCACGCGCTCGGCCGATCCGACGACATAGGGGTCGGGATCGACCGTCGCATTGGCGTCCCCCTTCAACTCGACGGTCGCCCGCCCGTCGACGACGGACGTCGTCACCACGCGATGCGTGACGAGGCCGCGACCGCCCGGCCGGTCCACTGTGACGATGTCGCCCGGTCGGATCTCGTCTGCAGCCGTCGGCGCGACCAGCAGCAGAGAGCCCACCGGCAATGCCGGCTCCATCGATCCGGAGATGACGACCTGGGGGCGCATCTGGAAGAGGAGGCACACGATGACGATCACCGCGCTGGCGATGCCGATGAGCGCGCCGAGCCAGAGACCGGCGCCCCGCAGCATCCTCAGGAGACGCGTGCGTCGCTGCGGCGCCGCAGCGACGGCGGCCGCCGCGTCATCGCGCACGGTCGTTGGCGAAGGAGAGAAGGGAGGAGTCATGCGATATCAACCGTTCAAGCGTGGTGGAGGGGGAGGTTGGGTGTCAGGCCGAGCGCCCGACGACCTCCAGGTGGAGTGCGAGGTCTCCGCCGGTCAGATCGTGAAGGCGGGGATCGTCGAGGAGATGCAGCTTCACGGTCAACGTGCGCACCGCACGGGCCGCGGAGCTCGGAACGGTGTCACCGTCGGCGAGCCGAATACCGGCCGCGGCGACGAGACCGAGGTCGGCGCGAAGGCCGTCACCGCTCATCGCGACACCGGTCGCAGGGGTGTCGGGCGTTCCCGCGAGGACGCTCGACGAGCCGTCGGCATCCATCGACACGCTGTAGCGGACGAAGGGAGCGAGCGTGCCGGCCGCGGTGAGACGAAGGGCCATGCGGCCGTCCGCGGCCAGCGAGTTGTTGAACACCGCCAGGGTGAGGACGGCGGTGTTGCCCGGCACGAGGTCGCCGGTGTCCACGTAGGAGACGGTGACGCGGCCGTCGCGCGGCAGGCGCGCGATACCCGCGCTGTCGCGAACGGCGATGCCGAACTGACCGGACGCCGCGACTGCGACCGCCGCCTTGTCGGTGAACGCGGCCCACGATCCGACGGCGAGCGCACCGACGACGAGAACGCCGCACGTGCACACGGCGACGCACGCGAGGCGCCGCGCCCGGCGCCGGGTACCGCCGATGAGCAGCAGGCCGGCGACGAGGATGAGCGCCGCGCCCGCCGCGGCCGCCACGGTGAGATGGTCGCCGTTCATGCCCGTTGCCGCGAGGACACCGCCGGGCAGCATCCCTTCACTGTCGACGCGCAGCGTGACCTCGCCGGCCGCCGTGCGGAAGGAGTCATCGGCGGTGGTCGGCATCCGTGCGGTGAGGACCACGCACGCGCTCTCATCGGAGGCGAGGCGGCCGAGGTCGATGCGGATGCGACGCAGCTCGTCGGCTCCCAGCCCGTCGGCGAGCACGACGCCTCGGTCACTTCGCAGGGTGACACGCAGGCCGTGCTCAGCCGTCACCGCCGGCCCCGCCGTCGACGGCACGGTGAGCGTGGCGGTGCGCGCGAACCCCGGCGAGGGCGCACAGTAGCGCGCGTCGACCGTGTGGCCCGGCGCCGGCGCCCGAACGGCGATCGACTGGGTGCTCTGTGCCGCGGCCGGCAGCGGCACCGCTGCGGCGAAAACGAGCGCAGTGCCGAACCCCAACGCCAGGATGGCCGCCCGCCGGCGCACGCGCCCGGCCCTCCGCGCCAGGCGCCCGGCCCTCCGCGTCGTCGTCAGGGCGGTCATGAGAGCTTCTCCGTCAGCGTGACGGTGCGACCGCCCGTCGTCTCCGCGGTGATGGCGATGGCGGGCGCGACCGTCGCGGCGAACGCGGACGGCGGCGCGGACGGCGCGAGCCACACACGCACGGTGAGAGCGAGCCCGCCCGCGGCGGGAGCGGGCAGAGGCAGCCCCGCCCCGCCGTCCAGCGCGGAGATGTCGCGAGCCGACAGGGGTGCGCCGGAGGGCAGCAGGCTCGCCTCCGCCGCACGGACGTCGAACAGCAGCCACGGCGCGTCGGGGGCGGGATCGACCAGTCGGGCGTGCATGACCAGGTGCGGCGTCGGCGTGAGCAGGTGAACAGTGACGGTGAAGGATGCCGTCGCCACCGAGGGCGGCCCCGCCGGCGCGCTCGCGAGATAGGCGACCTTCTGCGCACCGTCGGCGTCCACCGTGATCTCATGCGGGTGGGCCGCATCGGGATATCGATCATCCTCGGACGGTCCCTGGGCGAGGCGAACACCGCCTGACTGAGTCGTCGCGGCATCCACCCCGCTGGTGAACGCGGCACTCGTCGCCACGACGGGTGGCACCGACAGAGCCACCACGAGCGCGGTGGCCAGGACGACGAGAGGGCCGCGCCGAAGGCGCGGGCGCTCGGTCCCGTGGCGGAAGGCGGTCATGGTCATCCTCCGGTGATGTCAGCGGTTTTCCGCGTGCACGTGAACACGCACGCCTGTGATGCGATCGAGAAGGGCCGGCGGCACGTCGGCGGGAAGCCCCACCGTCAGGCTGACGCGGCGGACCTCACCGGCAGACAGGTCGCGGTCGACGAGTCCCGCGACGCGGCCGGTTCCCTCGAGCACCTCTCTGCCCTCGGTCCCGGCGCGGAACCAGAGGTGATCGAAGAACTCGTCCTGTGCCGCCTGCTGGGGCGGGGGCACGATGCTCATCGTGACCGCGCCGGAGAGCTCGTCGCTGGCGTTGCGGATGAAGAGGTACACCGTGACAGCGCCACCGGGCTGCAGGTCCAGCGGCCCGCCGTCCGCGCGCAGCGGCACGGCGCTCGCGCGGCCACCTCCCGGACGCCAGTCCTCCGCGGTCGGGACCCACCGGCTGTCGGCCGACGCGGCGACCGACAGCCGGAAGGCATCGTCTCCGGGTGCCGAGAACACGACGAGACCCTCGTCCATCCCTCGCGACACCCCGAGCGTGGCGGTGACCCCGCCGGCGCCCAGCAGGACGGCCGCCAGCGCGACCAGCATCGCTGCGGACGAGGGTCGTCGTGCCCGCATGCGATCAGTCCGTGCTCTTCGAGGTGCCGTCGATAACCGCCTGGATGGCGACGGCCCCGCCGTTCGCAGCGTCGGTCGCCGCCTGGGTGGTGCCCTCCTTCAGCGTGAGCTTCAGGTAGAGCACCGTTCCTGATTTGGGGCTCAGCGTGGACAGGTCCACCCCGGTGCTGCTCGATCCCGCCGTGGCGGGGATCGTCAACCCCGTCTTGGTCCACGTCGTCGGGACCTTCGATGCATCGGCCGTCTCGGCCACATCGACAGACAGCAGCTTCATGTAGGCGGCGTTGCGGTCGCCCTGATCCGACGTCGACGCCGCCGGCGTCGTGTTCTTGAGGGAGAGCTTGAGCGTCGACTTCCAGTTCTTCGACTCGTTCAGCACGGGGATCTTCACGACCACCGAACCTCCAGGAAGGAGATTGCTCGCGCCCGGGATATCGGTGATCGCTGCAGAGTTCGGGAACGCTTCGACCCAGGTCTTCACGTCGCTCACGGTGTTCTCCATCCCCGTCGAGACCTGGATGTTGTACTTGTTGTCTGTGCTGCCGAACCCGCCGCCGCCGTTGAGATCGAGCAGCGCGGAGTCGGTGAAGTAGGCGCTCGTGGCGAGCGCACCCACGCCGAGCAGCGCGCCCAGGGCGAGGAAGGCCCTCTTGCGGCCACGGCGATCATCGTCGCGGGCGGTAGCTGTCGTTTCGGTCGTTGATGTCATCGGGATCAGTTCCTTGTCTGTGTGGTGCGCGGTCGTGTCGACGATGCGGGTAGTGCGGGATCACTCCACCGCACGCGATCGCCACAGAGTGCTGCGGGCCGCCGAATGAGCGCCGCGCAGGAGCATGCCCCCACCGAATGAGTGATCGACGCGGCGTCAGGGAGTGGTCGCGTCCCCACGCGCGATGACACACATTGCCCTGCGGGGCCGCTATGGTGCGCGCCGGCGCGTATCTGGCGGTGCGGATCGCCGGCGCCACTCAAATCCCGGGGGGTCGGCACTCAGCGCCGCACTCGGACGCCTCCCACGCACGCGGGAGACACCTGCGCTCGTGCTGCGGTGGTCTCCGGTGTGCACGGAAGGGACGGCCTTCGATGCACGAAAGGGGAGAGACCATGACCGTGAAGCAGACGACGAACCCAGGGGGCCGGTCGTTCGAGCGCGAGCGCGACGAGTCCCTCCGCATCGCACGCGCCATCATCTTGGGGCTGATCTTCTCGCCCGTCTTCTGGATCGTGGTCGTCATCGGCTCGCGTCAGGTGGGGGCGCTCCTTGATCTTCAGTGACCGCCGGTCCCGCATGCACACGGCGGGCGATCGATCCGAACCCCGAGACGAGTACGCCTATGTCATCGTCGAGACGCGCCTGCAGTCACGCACCGACGCCGAGGCCGAGAACTCCGATCAGATACGACACCGTTGGTCGGAGCTGAACGAGTGGGGCGCGATGGGGTACGAGCTGCTGCACACCGTCACCATCGCCACCGGGAGCCGGACAACGATCTTCGACACCCTGCAGCTGCACGTGCGTCCCTGAGGGCGGCGGCATCCGGCGCTGAGCGAGAAACCGCTTTCGCGCCGAGACATCTCCGCAGCGGGGGTTTCTCGGCGCGGAAGGTGTTTCTCGGGGCGGCGTGGGCGGCGTCAGCAGGTCAGACGCGCTCGGTGCCGCGCAACAGCACGGCCTCGGCGAGGGCACGGATGCCGTGGGCCACGTCGCCCGCGGAGACGGACTCGTCGGGGTGGTGGCTGACGCCGTCGGGGTTGCGCAGGAAGAGCATGCCGACGTCTGTCACCGCTCCCAGCGCCATGCCGTCGTGGCCGGCGCGGCTGAAGATCACCGGCGGCGCGTCCGACCGGGGCGGCAGTGTCGCCCGGATGCCGCCGGCCACCACCTCCCGCAGGAGGGGTGCGCAGAACACGGCGGGAGCGCTGTGCACCTCGCGGGATCGCCACCGCAGCGCCCGTCGCCCCATGATCTCGTCGAGCTCGCGCGCGAGCGCATCCCACACGCGATCGCGTTCGCCGTCGAACTCGCCGCGCAGGTCGAGGGAGAACTGCACTTCGCCGGGAATCACGTTGACCGCGCCGGGGAACGCTTCGAAACGTCCAACGGTGCCGACGATGTGGTGCTCGGCGGAGCAGATGCGCTCGACCGCCAGCGCCGCCTCGCTCGCGCCCAGCAGCGCATCGCGACGCATGTCGTAGGGCGTGCCGCCGGCATGACGGGCCTCGCCCTCCACCACCAGCTGGAACCGCCGCGCCGACGCGATCGATGAGACCACCGCCAGCGGCTCCCCCGCACGGTCCAGCTCGGGACCCTGCTCGATGTGCGCCTCGAGATAGCCGACGAGCTCATCCGGCCGCCGCGCGGCCTCGCCGACGCGCGCCGGGTCGAGTCCGAACTCGAGGAATGCGCGGCGCAGGCTCACCCCGCCGGCATCCGTCAGGTCCCACCAGGCGTCGTTCCACGTGCCGGCGACCGCGGACGAACCGAGCAGCGCCTTGCCGAAGCGGGTGCCCTCCTCATCCGAGAACGCCACGACCTCGATCGCGAACGGCAGCCGAACGGTCCAGCCGTCTCCGCCCGCGTCGCCGTCACGACCCACTGGCACGCGCAGCAGACGCACCACCTCCAACGCCATCAGCACACCGGCGATGCCGTCGTAGCGGCCCGCGTCGAGGACCGTGTCCAGGTGCGAGCCGAGCATGAGCGCGGGAGCGGCCGGATCACCGATGCGCCCGACCTGGTTGCCCGCGGCATCCTGCCACGTGCGCATGCCCAGCTCGCGCATCCACTCGGCCGCCAGCCGGTTGACGCGCGCGTGCTCGGGCGAGAGGTAGACCCGCTCGATGGATGCCGCGTCCGCGCTCACCCGCGCGAGCTCCTCGCACCGCGCCATCACGCGGCGCGCGGCCGCGGCGACGACGTCGGGCGCGGCCCGCAGGAGGGATGCCGAACTCACGCCTTCTCCGCGGGGACGATCGAGGCGGGCACGGCGGCGCCGGTGCGCGGCGCGTGGAGGGCCCCGGAGGCGGCGGCGAACACGTCGGCCGCGGCCTCGACGCCGCCACCGGCCGGAACCGCCGCGCCGAAGCGGCGCAGCACGCTCTCGAGGGCCGCGAGGGTCGTGAGCACGGCATCCTTCCGGGCGTTGTAGCCCATCGTGCCGATGCGCCACACCTTGCCGTGCAGCGGTCCGAACGACGTCCCGATCTCGATGCCGAAGTCGTCCAGCAGCGCCGATCGCGCGGCATCCCCGGGCACCCCTTCGGGGATCTCGACGGCGACGACGTTGCTCATCTTGTGGGCGACGTCGCCGAAGACGACGAGGCCGAGCGCCTCGACGCCCGCGAGCATCGCACGGCCGGCAAGCTCGTGGCGGGCGATGACCGCGTCGCGGCCTTCGAGCAGCAGCAGCCGGGCACACTCGCGCGCCCCGTAGAGCATGCTCGTCGCCTCGGTGTGGTGGTTGAGCCGGCGCGGACCCCAATAGTCGAGGATCTGCCCCAGGTCGAAGTAGTTCGAGCGCACGAAGTCGGCCGACGACTCGTCGCCGGGCTCACGGATGCCCGCCTCGACCTTGGTGCGCGAGCGGATCACCTCCACGGCCCGGTCACTGAGCGTGATCGGCGACGATCCACTCGGACCGCCCAGGCACTTCTGCAGTCCGGCGGTCGCGGCATCCAGCCCCCACGCGTCGGCCTCGAAGGCGTTGCCGCCCAGCGACGCGGTGGCGTCGGTGTAGAACAGCACGCCGTGGCGGCGGCAGATCTCGCCGACCTCGTCCAGCGGCTGCAGCATGGTGGTGGATGTATCGCCCTGTACGAGGGCGAGGAGGTTCGGCTTCACCCGGGCGATCGCCTCCTCGATGACGGATGCCGGGAACACCTGACCCCAATCGGTCTCGATGGTGTGCACCTCGGCGAGCGCCCGCTCGGCGATCTCGGCCAGCAGGTGCCCGAAGCGGCCGAACACGGGGACCAGCACCCGGTCGCCCGGCTTCACGAGCGAGACGATCGCCGCCTCAATGCCGGCACGGCTCGTGCCGTCGACGAGCAGGGTCGCGTCGTTGCGGGTGCTCCACACCCCGCGATACAGCTGCTGGGTCTCGGTCATCGTCGCCGTCATGAAGGGGTCGTACTGACCGACCAGCGGCGCCGACATGGCGGTCAGCACGCTCGGGTAGGCCGAGATGGGGCCGGGGCCCATCAGCAGCCGCGCGGGCGGGGCGATCTGGCCGGGGAGGGTGTCGGTGCTCATACGGGTTCCGTTTCGGTGATGCGGGCGTGGAGGGCGCGGCCGAGGCGCACGAGCGCGATGTCGGTGCCGGCGCGCGAGATCAGGCTGACGCCGACCGGGGCGGCGCCGCCCGCGGCGGCGATGGTCAGCAGCGGGGCCGACAGCGCGGGAAGGCCGCCCACGGCGGCCGGCGTCGTCAGGCGCAGGGTGTTCGTGCGCACGGCATCCACCTCGGCGCCGGTGGCCGTGCGCGACGGCGCCGGACCGGGCACGGTCGGCAGCAGCAGCACGGCGTCGCGGACGAGCGCGTGCAGGGCGTCGCGCCGGGGGGCCAGGGCCGCGCGCGCCGCGGACTCGTCGGCGGCGGTGACCGCGGCAGCGGCGCGGAAGCGCTCGGCCACGGCAGGTCCGGTCGAGCCGGGGTGCGCGCGCAGCCACTCCCCGTTGTTGCGCCAGGCCTCCGCCCCCTGCACGGTGCGAAACGGCACGAGGTAGTCGTCGAGGTCGCCGAGCGAGACCTCCTCGACGGGCAGAGCGGATGCCGCGAGCATCGCCTCGAAGGCCGCGCGGGTGGCCGGCTCGGCGGCGGCGAGTGCTTCGATCGGAACCCGGAACCGCCAGGGCAGGTCGTCGGCCGAGGCCCCGAAGACGGAGGCGGTCGAGTCCGACCCGTCGTAGCTGAGACACCAGTCCGCGACCGCCTGCAGCGTAGCACCGTCGCGGGCGAGCCAGCCGACGGTGTCGAAGCTCTGCGCGAGCGGCAGCAGCCCCTGCCGAGGAACGAGGTCGTGCGTCGTCCGCAGGCCCCACAGGCCCTGGTACGACGCCGGCACGCGCACCGACCCGGCGGTGTCGGTCGCGAGGGCGACGTCGGCCTGCCCGAGCGCGACGGCGGATGCCGGGCCGCTCGACGAGCCACCCGGAAGCGCCCCCGGCACGGCGGCGTTCGGCGGGGTGCCGTAGTGCGCGTTGTCGCCCGCGATCGAGTACGCGAACTCGTCGGTGCGCGCGATGCCGCGCAGCGACGCCCCACCGCGCAACAGGTCGCCCACCGCGGGGGCGCTGGTGGTCTCGGCGCGGGCGGAGTCGAGGTAGGTCGGGTTTCCCGCGCCGATGCGATAGCCCTTGATCGCGAAGAGGTCCTTCACCGCGACGGTGAGGCCGGCGAGCGGTCCGTCCCAGGCGCCCTGATACAGCGGGTCGCCGACGGTGCGCCAGATCGAGCGGTCGAACGCCGCGGAGCGCGGAGTGACGTGCGCAGCCGTGATGAGCCACCGCCCGTCGATCAGCTGCCACACCTGTGTCTGCAGACCGGTGCCGCCGGCAGCGAACCGGGAGACGGCGACGATGAGCGCGACCCCCTCGGCGAGCGGCCGGTACTCGACCCGCTCGATGGTGCGGGCCGACACCCCGCCGCGGGCGCCGCGGAACGCGCTGATCGCGTCGTGTCCGACCAGCAGCCCCGCGCCGTCGCCGCGCAGCGTGCGCTCACCGGGAGCGAACGCGGCATCCAGGGCGTCGAGGTCGTTGGACAGGATCGCCCGCTCGTACGCCTCGAACGCCGCGCGCAGCGCGTCGGGCATGGTCGGAGGCGCGGTCACGAGGCGTCCTCGCCGGTCAGCCAGGCGGGGCGGACGGCCGCGAAGTCCGACTCGCGGATGCGCGCGTGCACGCCGCAGACGATGTCGACGACCTGCGAGATGTCGAAGTCCGTGGCGGCCGACAGGTACGCGTAGGCCAGGTGCTCGGCCATGCCGTAGCGCGCCTGCAGCAGATCCAGCGCGGCCCGCACGGCCTTGCGCATCGCCTCGTCGAGGTCGACGTCGAGCCCCGTCGGCACGAGGTACTCGTCGGTGCGAACGAGCGGGCCAGTCACCTCCCCGAACGAGGCGAGCGCCTCCGCGCGCGGCACCACGTCGAAGCGCAGCGTCGCGCGCAGCGATGCCTCGAGTGCTGTCAGCGCGACCTCGCCGTCGCCCTGCGCGAAGTGCGGGTCGCCGACGTACGCCAGCGCGCCGGCCACCTGCACCGGCAGGTACAGCACCGAACCTTCCACGAGCAGGTTGATGTCGATGTTGCCGCCGTGCGCGCCCGGGGGCACCGAGTGGGGGCGCTCGTCGCCCGCGACGGCGACGCCCATCGTGCCGAGGAACGGCGCGAGCGGGAATCGCACGACGCGCTCGCCCCCGTCGATCAGGGGCAGGATGCCGCGGCCGTCCGACACCGGCGTGAACACGCTGACGTTCTCGGGCCCGCGCGGCAGGACCCCGACGAGCGCGCCCTTGCCGTGCCTGTTGGAGATGACCCCGTACGGCACGCGCGCCGCGAGATCGACGACGGTGATCTTCAGCAGATCGCCGACCTCGGCACCCTCGACGAAGATCGGCCCCGTCACGACGTGCGGTCCGTCGGCGATGGCGTCGCGGGCCACCGTGGCGGCGATCTCGATCGCGTCGGTCAGCACGTGCGCGGCGGGAACGCCGTGACCGGTGAAATACCCGAGGGGGTCCTGGCCCTGATCGGGCAGGATCCCCTCGTGACTGACGGTGTCGATCGTCACCGTCTCACCGGCGGCGATCGTCAGCACCGGCGCGTCGACGGCGCACGGCAGCCGCCCCCAGAGCACCGTCTCGGGGGATGCCGCGAGGTAGTGCTCCCCGGCGATGCGGCCCGATCCGGGCTGCAGGATCTCGATGGTCTCGGTCATGATGTCGCTCCCTCGCGCATCGTGTCGGCGACGGCATCCGCCCCGTCGGTCAGCAGTTCGATTCCCGGCCGGGCCCGCACGTCGTCGTCGCCCGCCCGGTACACGACGGTGCCGCCGACCACGGTGGTGACGACGCCGCCCCGCATATCGCGCCCGTCCCACGGCGACAGCTTGTGCCGGTAGAGCAGACGGTGCGCGTCGACGGTCCACGACCGCTCCGGCGCGAAGACGGTGAGGTTCGCCCGCACGCCCGGTGCGATGACGCCGAGGCCCGGCATCCCGGCGATGCGGGCCGGGCCGGTCGTGAACAGCGGCAGCAGGCTCTCCAGCGGGATGCCGCGGCGCGCCGCCTCGGTCCAGACGCTGGCGAACCCGGTCTGCACGCCCGCGATGCCTCCCCACGCCAGCCCGAAGTCGCCGCCGCCGGCGGTCTTCAGCGCGAGGGTGGCGGGCGAGTGGTCGCTGACGATGGCGTCGATCGTGCCGTCGAGTACGCCCTCCCACAGCAGGTCCTGGTTGGCGCGATCGCGGATGGGCGGGCAGCACTTGAACGCGCTCGCGCCGTCGGGAACCTCTTCGGCCGACAGCGTGAGGTAGTGCGGGCAGGTCTCGACCGTGAGGCGGATGCCGTCGGCCTTCGCCGCGCGCACGGCGTCGAGCGCCTGCCCGTCGGCGACGTGCACGATGTGAGCCCGGGCCCCGGTGGCGCGGGCCGCATCGATGACGGCGGCGATCGCCGCCTCCTCGCTGACCGGGGGCCGGCTGCGCAGGAACGTGTCGTAGTGACGTCCGAGTTCGCCCGCCGGGCCCGCGCCGACCTCGACGGCGGCCTCGTGCAGGTGCGCCTCGTCTTCGGCGTGCGCGATGAGCAGGCCGTCGAAGGCGGCGATCTCGGTGAGCGCGGCGTGCAGGCCGGCGCGGTCGAGGTGACCGAACTCATCGATGCCGCTCGGCACGAGGAAGCACTTGAAACCGACGACGCCGGCGGCAGCGAGCGCGGCCAGGCTTCCGAGGTTCTCGGGCACGGCGCCGCCCCAGTAGCCGATGTCGACCGCGAGCTTGCCGACCGCCGCCGACCGCTTGGCGGCGAGCGCCGCGGGCGTCGTGGTGACGGGTACCGAGTTGAGCGGCATGTCGAACAGCGTCGTGATGCCGCCCGCCGCGGCCGCGGCGGTGCCGGTCGCGAAGCCCTCCCAGTCGGTGCGCCCCGGCTCGTCGAGGTGCACGTGCGAGTCGACGAGTCCCGGCAGCAGCACCTCGTCGGCGCCGAGCACGACGACGTCGGCGGATGCCGCGGCATCCACCCCCGCGAGGTCCTCGGGCGCCGCGACCTCGGCGATCACGCCGTCGACGATCCGCACCTCGGCGGGCCGGAAGGCCCCCTCGATCCAGGCGCGCTCGGCCCGGATCACGCTCACGTCTGCCACAGCATCGCCTCTCTCACCGTCGGTTGCGTAAGCGACGTCATCGCGTCGCCCGCACGCACTTCCGACGCTACCCAGGCGTCGTTTCGCGGGTGTTTCCGCACCGGCGGCGGCGCATACTCGCCCCGAGAGCCGGTGCGCACGCCCATGCGGGCCATGCCGATCGCGAGGCCCACGGCGGCGGCGACCCCGTCGATGACGGGAGCATCGACACGGGCCGACAGTCGCGCGCAGAGGTCGGCCATGCCGGCGCAGCCCAGCACGATCGCATCGACCGGGTCACCGGCCGCCCCGCTCCCCGGGGGATCGAGCGCGGCGCGGCACTCCCGTTCGATGCGGGCCAGGGTCTGCTCGTCCGGCTCCTCGAGGTCGAGCACGGGGATCTCCACCGCGCGGTACTGCGCGCAGGCGCGCTCCATGCCGTAGCGGGCGACGAGGTCGCGGGCCCGACCGAGCGTGCGCCCGAGGGTCGTCACGATCGCGAAGCGACGCCCGGCGATCGCCGCCACGTGCATGGCGGCCTCCGCGATGCCGATCACCGGCACGTCGACGAGTTCGCGGGCCGCGTCGAGACCGGGGTCGCCGAAACAGGCGATGACGTAGGCGTCGCTGCCGCCGGTGGCCAGATCGGCGCGGATCAGCTCCACGACGGCGGCGGCCGCAGCCACCTCGTCGACATGGCTCTCCACCGCCGCCGGCCCCCGACCGGGATCGGGACACACGGCGGCGATCTCGACATCCGCACCCGACACCTCCCGGGCGGCGGCCGCAACGGTCGCGGTCATCGCCCGGGACGTGTTGGGGTTGATCAGGAGGATCCTCACGGAGCGCCGGATCCCGCTGTCGTGCCGGTGGCGGCGGCCACGGGGATCTCGGCCGAGATGGCGGGCGGCTCGGCGGCCGCGGTCGCCGCGGCACCGTCGATCGTGCCGTCGGAGACGCCGTCGCTCTCGCCGTCGAACGTCGGCACCCGGGGGTCGATGCGCTCGAAGAGCGCGAACGCGGCGTAGCCCAGGCCGCAGCCGATGAACCAGCTGTAGTCGCTGACCCACGAGATGTCGAACAGTCCCATGTCGGCGAACAGCTTCGGGAAGACCCCGAGGAACACCGCGGGGATGCCGGCGACCAGCAGCGCCTTCATCGCGTTCGGGTTGAAACCGCGGCGGTACCAGTAGGGGCCGGTCGGGTCCATCGTGAACATGGCGTCGGTCTTGATGCGCTGGCGTCCGGCGACGTAGTAGCCGGCGATGAGGATGCCGAACAGCGGACCGATGAGCGCGCCGAGCAGGCCCAGCGTGTAGTGGATGGCGTCGTCGTTGGAGTACCAGTTCCAGGGGGTCAGGAAGACGGATCCCACCGCGGCGATCATGCCGCCGGCGCGCCACGAGATCTTCTTCGGAGCGACGTTGGAGAAGTCGAACGCCGGCGAGATGAAGTTCGCGACGATGTTGATGCCCACCGTCGCGGTGACGAACGTGAGTCCGCCGAGCAGGATCGCGAACCAGCCGTCGATGGCCTCCACCGTCTTGATCGGGTCGGTGATGAGCTGACCGAACACGGGCACGGTCGCCGAGGCGGTGATCACCGTCAGCAGCGAGAAGAACAGGAAGTTGATCGGCAGACCCCAGAAGTTGCCGCGCTTGACCGCCGCGAAGCTCTTGCCGTAGCGGGCGAAGTCGCCGAAGTTGAGCATCGGGCCGGAGAAGTACGACACGACCAGCGCGATCGCGGCGCACATCACGGGGATCGACGACCAGAAGTCCAACTGCTTGGTCGACAGGTTGAACGAGATGTTCTGCCAGCCGGCCTGCGACACGAGGTAGACGGCGAGCGCGATCATCACGACGTAGACGGCCGGGCCCGCGAAGTCGATGAAGCGGCGGATGACCTCCATGCCGTTCCAGAACAGCAGGAACTGCGCCACCCACAGGATGCCGTAGGAGATCCAGCCGAGAGCCGACAGCCCCAGGAACGACACGTCGAGCAGGGCGGCCGAGCCGGGCACGAACTTCAGGAACACGATGTTCAGCGACTCGGCGGCCAGGAACGTCTGCACGCCGTACCAGGCGATGGCGATCAGTCCGCGGATGATGGCGGGGATGTTCGCCCCGCGGATGCCGAAGATCGCGCGGTTGACGACGGGATACGGCACCCCCGTCTTCTGGCTGGGCTTGGCGACGAGATTGGCGAAGTACTGCACGATGACGATGCCCACCAGCAGCGCGATCAGCACCTGCCAGCTCTGCAGGCCCAGCGCGAACAGCGAGCCGGCGGTGACGTAACCGCCGACGGAGTGCACGTCGCTCATCCAGAACGCGAAGATGTTGTACGCGCTCCACTTCTGCTTGCGCAGCGGCGCGAGGTCCTCGTTGGCGAGACGCTCGTCGTACTGCGGCTTCATGTTGCCGGCGCCCGTGGGCATGCCGGCGGCTTCGACGATGTCGTAGACACCGGTCGACGGCGGGGTCGATGTTGGGGTCAGAGAGGTCATGGGTACCTTCCAGGGGTTCCGAGGCAGTGACGGAGGTGGGGCGGACCGCGACATGGAGTCCGTGGCCTGGGTGGTGCGTAATGTGAAGTTATTGCTTCACGCTGCGCGCGCGATTTCGCTCATGTAACGGCTGTGTGAAGTTGGACCTTCACATGTGACGAACGCGTGAACCCCGACCGGAGCGGCGCCCGCTCGGCATCCGCGCCCGATACGATCGCGACATGACCCGCGCCCCCGCCGTCGATCCGCCGGAGCTCGATGCCGATCGCGCCGACAGTGCGACCGAGGGCGTCGGTGAGCGGCTGCGCGCGCTGCGGGTCGCCCGTGGCATGTCGGCGCGCGACCTTGCACGTCGACTCGGCATCTCGCCCAGTGCGGTGTCGCAGATCGAGCGCGGCGTGATGCAGCCGAGCGTCTCGCGCCTGATCGCGATCACCGACGAGCTCGACGTTCCGCTGACGTCGGTCTTCGACCCTTCCGGATCGCAGGCGCCGGCCACACCGACGAGCTTCGGACTGCGGCGCGCCGAGCACGACACCACGATCGTGCTGGAAGACGGCGTGACCTTCCGCCGCATCTCTCCGGTGCCGACTCCCGGCGTCGACTACTTCGAGTCGACCTACCCGCCCGGCGCGACCGCCCACAGCGATGCCGGGCTCTTCCGTCACGAAGGCTACGAAGTCGGCACGGTCGTCTCGGGCGAGCTGACCGTCGACTTCGATGACGAACGCGTTGTCCTGCGCCCCGGCGACGCGATCAGCTACCCGTGCTCGCGTCCGCACCGACTGCACAACACGTCCGGCGAACCGGTCGTCGCCCGCTGGCTCGTCGTGCACGGAGCCCACTGATGGTCGCCGAGATGAGCATCGACGCGTTCGACGCGCTCCCGGTGGATGCCGCGGCATCCACCGTCGGCGTCTGGGCCGCCGTCCCCGCCTGGGTCGACGCCGTCGTCGCGGGGCGTCCCTACGGAACGCGCGACGCGCTGATCGCCCGGGCGGACGCCCTCGCGCGCACCTGGACGCGCACCGAGCTCGACACCGCCCTCGCCCACCACCCGCGCATCGGCGAGAAGCCGCGCGGCGCGGGAGCCGACGCCGAGGCGTCGCGCCGCGAACAGGCGTCGATGTCGTCGGCCGCGGCCGCGACGGCGACCGCGATCGCCGACGGCAACGCCGCCTACGAGGAACGCTTCGGCCGCGTCTTCCTCATCCGCGCGGCCGGACGCACGCCCGAGCAGATGCGCGACGAGCTCGAGCGCCGCCTCGGCAACGACGACGAGACCGAGGCCGCCGAGGCCCTCGACCAGCTGCGCGAGATCGCGCTGCTGCGGCTGGAGGCGACGATCGCATGACCCACCTCACCACGCATGTGCTCGACGGCGCGGCCGGAGCCCCGGCATCCGGCGTCGACGTGAAGCTCCTCGACGCCGACGGAGTCGCCGTCGCGAGCGGGCGGACGGATGCCGACGGGCGTCTCGCCCTCGGACCCGACGAGCTGCCCCGGGGCACCTACGCGCTCGTGTTCGCGACCGCGCCGTACTTCGCAGCCCGCGGCACCGAGACGTTCTATCCGTCGGTCACGGTGGCCTTCACCGTCGCCGACACCCGTCACTATCACGTGCCCCTGCTGCTCAGCCCGTTCGCCTACTCCACCTACCGCGGCAGCTGACCCGGCGCGGGGCGGCCACGGGCCGGGCGCGGCCCGTGGAACCGCGAGACACCGTCCCCGCACCGAGACACGCGCTGGGCACCGGTGTCTCGGTGCGCAGCGCGTGTCTCGCGGGCGGCGGCGGGCCGGGGCCGAGCGTGCGGGGCCCCCGGGCGCGGGGGGCGGGTGGGAGGGCGCCGGCGGTTACGCCGGGGAAACGTTGCGGTGACACGGCATCCGTAGCGTGGCGGGCATGAAGGTCATCGTCGTCGGAGCGGGTGTCGGAGGAACGAGCGCGGGCATCGCGCTGCAGCGGCTCGGGCACGAGGTCGTCATCTACGACCAGATGCGCGAGAACCGCCCGGTGGGAGCGGCGCTGTCGCTGTGGTCGAACGGCGTGAAGGTGCTCAACTGGCTCGGACTCGGCGCCGAGGTCGCAGCCCTGGGCGGCGACATGGCCGACATGGTCTATCTCGACGGCCACACCGGCGAGACGATGTGCGACTTCTCGCTCGCACCCGTCACCACCCAGACCGGTCAGAAGCCGTACCCCGTCGCCCGCGCCGACCTGCAGGCGCTGCTCATGGAGCGGTTCGGACTCGACGGCATCCACCTCGGCAAGAAGCTCACCGGCATCGCCGAC
This sequence comes from Microbacterium sp. PM5, assembly GCF_003293595.1. Taxonomy (NCBI): domain Bacteria; kingdom Bacillati; phylum Actinomycetota; class Actinomycetes; order Micrococcales; family Microbacteriaceae; genus Microbacterium; species Microbacterium sp. PM5. The sequence continues at coordinate 1,996,421 of NZ_CP022162.1, forward strand.
GACGGCACGCGCGTGACCGCCACGTTCGCCGACGGCACGACCGACACCGCCGATATGCTCATCGGCGCGGACGGCGCCCGCTCGATCGTCCGCGATTATGTGCAGCCCGAGGGCGCGCCGCCGATCGCGCGCGAGTACTCGGGGTACACGAACTTCAACGGACTCGTGCCGGTCTCGGAAACCATCGGGCGCGCCACGGCCTGGACGACGTATGTCGCCGAGGGCAAGCGCGCCGCGGTCATGCCGATCGCCGGCGACCGCTTCTACTTCTGGTTCGACATCCCGCAGCCCTCGGGACTCGCGTACGATCGCGGCGACCTCGCGCCGCTGCGCGAGGCGTTCGGCGACTGGGCACCCGGGGTGCAGGAGCTGCTCGACGCGATCGATCCGGCCGCCTCGCTCAACCGCGTCGAGATCTGGGACATCACCCCGTTCGACACCTGGACGAAGGGCCGGGTCGCGATCCTCGGCGACGCGGCGCACAACACCTCCCCCGACATCGGCCAGGGGGCGTGCTCAGCGCTCGAAGACGCGTTCGCGCTCGGCATCGCGTTCGCCACCAACACGCTGAGCGTCGCCGACACCCTCCGCCGGTACGCCGCCATGCGCGTCGAACGGGCGGGCGAGCTGGTGCTGCGGGCGCGAAAGCGCGGGTGGGAGACGCACGCGTTCGACCCGGCCGTCACCGACGCCTGGTACGAGAGCCTCCGCGGCACCGACGGCGCCGGCATCATCCGCGGCATCGTCGGCAACATCGAAGACAGCCCCGTCAACCTCGGCGGCGGTCTGCTCGCGGACTGAGTGCGCCGCGGCATCCGCCCCACCCCGTCGGCGCGTCAGGGCGAGAGCCTTGCCGTTCGGGTGCGCGCACCTGGGCAGGGCGGGCCGGCCCGCGAGGGCGCGGCGTCAGAGGCGGCGGGCGATGGATGCCGCGACCGTGAGCCACGCATCGCGGGTCTCTGGCGACAGGGCATCGAAGTCGATCGGACCGCCGTCGACGAGCGCCGCATCGAAGGGCACGTGCACGACCTCGGCCGTGACCTGCGAGAAGTGGCGCTCGAGGCGCTCGGCGAGCTTGCGATCGGGCTTGGCGGACGGCGCCGCCAGGATCGTGACGGCCTCGTCGATCTTGTGGTCGAAGCCCTTCTCGCGCAGGCCGTCGAGCAGCCATGCGGCGCTGGCTGCGGTGTCTTCGCGCACGGTCGAGACGATGACGAGCTGGTCGGCTGCGGCGACGGCGGCGACCCAGTTCGAGGCGCGCATGTTGTTGCCGGTGTCGACGATGAGCAGGCGGTAGTAGCGCGAGAGCACGTCGTGCAAGCGGTCGAAGGCGGTCGCGTCGATGGTGGAGGATGCCGCGGCATCCTCGTCCGAGGCGAGCACGTCGAAGCGGGCGTCGACCTGCGTGCGTACGTAGGTGTCGAGCGCCGCGAGGCTCGCTCGATCGGGCGTGGCGAAGCGGTCGAGGTCTTCGAGCAGGTCGACGGCCGTGCGGTGGTGCGGCGCGTTCTGCGCGCGCCAACCGAGCGTGCCGCGGGTCTCGTTGTTGTCCCAGGCGAGCGTGGCCCCACCGCGCTGGGTGCCGAAGGTCGCCGCCAGCAGCAGCGTCGACGTGGTCTTGTGGGCCCCGCCCTTGGGATTGAGCACCACGATCGTGCGCGGCGCGTCGAGACGGCGCTGCACGAGTCGCTCGCGGTCGAGGCGCGACTGCTCGGCCTTGCCCGGGCGCGGCGAGATCGCGCCGCCGGTGAGGCGACGGATCGCTCCGCGCCACCCCTCGGTCGCCCGCGGACGCGCGCGGTCGGCGCGAGAGTTGAGCAGGTCGTCGACCGTCGGCGTGGCCCGCTGGGCCGGGGTGCGCTGCGCACCCTCGCGGCGGGTGCCGCCGCTGCGGAGGGGCCCGTCGATCGCACTCACCGCGGACGTCGCGGGGGAGGGCTCGGAAGTCGCAGCGGGCTCGCTCGCACCCGCCGCGACGGGCACGGCGGAGATCGGGGCGATAGGGGCCGCTGCGGGCGCAGCCGCCGAGACGGGCTCGGCCACCACCTCCGTCGCGGACGCGGTGGCCTCGGTGAAGCTGCCGTCCGGGCTGACCACGAGCGCCCACCGCGTCGCACCATCGACGACGGTCGCCGTGACGGGCTCCCCCGCCGACGCGGCCATCAGCCGGATCGACTCGACGATGCGGCTGCGCAGGCCCTCCTGCGTCGAGGCGAAGACCTCGTCGACCTCACCGGCGAGGTGGATCTCGGCGGCGGTCTGCGAAGTCACGAGCACGGTGGGTTCGAAAGTCACGCCTCCGAGTATCCCATCCGGTGCTGCTCGCCGCCGGGGCGGGGCCTCACCCGGCGGCGAGCAGGTCATCCACGGTGCGGCGCACCTCGGCATCCGTCCCGGCATCCGCGCCGGTCGCCGTGAGCGTGAAAGCACGCGCCGCGACGTCGAAGACGAGCTCCACCCGATGCTCCGCATGCACCCAGCGCAGCACCCCGGTGGCGTCTTCCAGCTCGGCGGTGAAGTCGCCGTCGAAGGCCGGATGCGCGGCCCGCAGCCGCAGCAGCTCGCCCAGAGCGCGCACGACCGGGCGGTCGAGCTCGGCGGCGATCTCGTCGGGAGTGTAGTGATGGCGGTTGACGTCGCGACCGACCCCCGTGGCGCGCAGGAGGTCGACGTCGTTGCGACCGGCGAACAGGCCGACGTAGTACACCTGCGGGATGCCGGGCACCATCAGCTGGATCAGCCGCGCCAGCAGGTAGGCGCGATCGTCGGCACCGACCGCGTCGTAGTAGGTGCAGTTGACCTGGTAGAGGTCGAGGTTCGACGCCGCGGCGCCCGTGGCGAGCCGGCTCGTTCCACCGCTCGCGTCGTGGATCGCCTCGACGAGCGCGTCGATCTGCGCGGGCGCGAGCAGCCCCGGAACCCCGGGCTTGAGGTCGCTCTCGCCGACGTCGACGATGCCGATGCCGTCGTGGGTGTCGAGCACCGTGATGGTGTTCGCCGGGCGCACGGCGAGCCACTGCGCGAGCGGGCGGAGGTCGTGCGCGTGCAGCGCGTGCAGCACGAGCGGCGGCAGCGCGAAGTCGTAGACGTAGTCGACGCTGCGGGCGATGTCGATCTGCTGCGTGAAGTGGCCGTGCACCTCCAGCAGCACCTGCATGCCGCGCTCGTGCGCGAGCGCGAGGATGCGCTGCGTGTACCGATCGGTGGATGCCGTCATGAAGCAGTCGGTGCCGGCTTCCTTGCCCGTGTAGCCGACGGCATCCAGGCGCAGCATGGTCACGCCGGCGCCGGCGAGGGCGTCGATGACCGAGACGAGATAGTCCCATGCCACCTCCGTACGCAGGTCGATGTCGACCTGGTCGGCGGTGAAAGTGGTCCAGACGAGGCGCTTGCGCCCGCCCAGCTCCATCACCGTGAAGGGCAGGCCGGGCCGCGGGCGGTAGATCCGGGCGAGGTCGTCTTCGCGGGCGCCGTCGGGGAACACCGCGTCGAGGGTGAGGAACATCGCCGCGAAGGGCGAGGCGTCGCCGCGGCGGCGGACGTCCTGGAAGGCGTCCGATTCGGCCGAGACGTGGTTGACGATGACGTCGCTCATGACCACGGCCTCGCCGCTCAGGGCGCGGACGTCGTCCCAGGTGCCCAGTCGCGGATCGATGCGGGTGTGATCGCTGGGATCGAAGCCGGCGTCGGCTCCGTCGAACGGGGTGAAGTACGGCAGCAGGTGGATGCCGCCGAACATCCCGGCGAGGCGCGTCTCGAGCAGGTCGCGCACACCGGTGACGGTGCCGGCGAGGCGGTCGACGTAGGTGATCAGCTGCGGGGGCGTGCTGTTCATGAGAGGTCCTTCCAGAGATCAGGATGCCGCGCAGATCACGCTCGGCGGAGGATGCGGCGCAGCCACGCCCGACGCGCGCGGCGGGCGTCGCGGGAGATCGGCAGCCACGGGGCCATGAGGTCGAAGGCATGCGTTCCCCCGGGCCACACGTGCAGCTCCGCGTCTCCGCCCGCGCGCCAGATGGCGTCGGCGAAGGCGACGCACTCGTCGCGGAAGGTCTCCGCCGAACCGACGTCGATGAACACGGGCGGCAGATCGCTCAGATCGGCCGCGAGAGCGGCGGACGCGTACGGCGACACCGGAGCATCGCGGTCGTCGTCGCCGAGGTAGGCCGCCCAGGCCACCTCGTTGGCAGCGCGGTCCCAGGATCCATGACCGGCCATCTGCTTCGCCGAGGGAGAGCTGGAGCGATGGTCGAGCATCGGCGCCTGCAGGAGCAGGCCCAGGGGCCGCGGCCCGCTGTGGTCGCGGGAGTAGAGCGCGAGCGCGGCGGCCAGGCCGGCGCCGGCGCTGACGCCGGTCACCACGATGCGCTCGCGATCGAGCGCGGCCGGGGCCTCCGGTCCGCTCACCCAGCGCAGCGCCGCCATCGCGTCCTCGAGCGCCGCGGGGTACGGATGCTCGGGGGCGAGGCGGTACTCGACCGACACGACAGCGCAGCCCACACGATCGGCCAGCGCGATGAGGGCGGGCATCTCGGAGTCGGCGTCGCCGGAGACGAGCCCGCCGCCGTGCAGGTGCAGCAGCACCGGCACGGGCCGGCACGCCTCGACCGGCACGCTGACGACGACCGGCACGGCCGAGGAGCCGACGCCCACCGTGTGCAGCGTGCGGACGAAGGCGCCGTGGGCGGTCAGCTCGGCCTCGGTCGCCGGCGCGGCGTTGCGTCGCAGACGAGGGACGTCGTCGGCGGTGATGGACACGACGATGTCGTCGAGTTCGTCGAACGCGCGCGCGACCCCCGGGTCGAGTGGCGGCCGGGCGGTGGAGCTCATCCCTTCACCGCGCCCTGGAGCAGCGCCGCGACGAACTGCCGCTGGAACACCAGGAACACGATCAGCGTGGGCAGCAGGATGAGGATCGAGCCCGCACACAGCAGCGGGATGTCGGTTCCCCACTGCCCCTGGAACGCGCCGAGAGCACCGGCCATCGTGCGCTTCGTGGGGTCGTCGACGAGAACGATCGCGAGCAGGAACTGGTTCCAGGTCCACAGGAACAGCAGGATCGCGAGCGACGAGATCGCCGGGCCCGACAGGGGCACGTGGATGCGCCAGAACAGCTGCCAGGTGGTGGCGCCGTCGGTCCGCGCGGCCTCGGTGAGCTCGTGCGGCATGTTGACGAAGTGCGCGCGCATCCACATGACGGCGAACGGCATGAACAGACCGATCAGCGGGAGGACGATGGCCCACTGGGTGTTGAGCAGGCCGTAGCTGCGGATCTGGTAGTAGATCGGCACGATGATGCCCTCGATGGGCAGCGTCAGACCGAGCACGAAGACGACGAAGAGGGTACGCGAGAAGGGCACCTTCAAGTGACCGAGGGCGAAGCCCGCGAGGGTCGCCACCAGAAGGCTCACGGGAACGACGCCGAGCTCGATGAGCATGCTCGAGCCGAGCATCTTGAGCATGTCGGCGGACTGGAACGCGAGTGCGAAGTTGTCCCAGTGCGGCTCGTCGGGCCACGACAGACCGGCGGGATAGGTGCCCGGGGCGTGCAGCGCGGTGACGAACAGCGAGATGAACGGGATGATCGTCAGCGCCATGACGACGATGAGCAGGAGGCGGCCGGACCACACCTCGACGGCGGAGGTCTTCATCAGCTCTCGTCCTTTCCGCGGGTGAGCTTGTTCAGCGGCAGCACGACGGCGAGCACGAGCACGGTCAGCACGACCGCGAGTGCGGAGGCCTGTCCGACCTGGCGCTCGAAGAAGGCGAGGTAGTAGATCTCGAGCCCGGGCACCATGGTGCTGCGGCCGGGCCCGCCCTGCGTCGAGATGTAGATGATGTCGAAGCTGCGCAGGGCCCCGATCACGGTGATCAGTACCGCGACGCCGAGTTCCTGACGGATGGCGGGCAGCGTGACCGTGAAGAACTCACGGATGGGCCCCGCACCGTCGATACGAGCGGCCTCGTACAGGGCGGGATCGATCTTGGTCATGCCCGCGAGCAGCAGCAGCATGCAGAGGCCCAGCGACACCCACGCACCGATGACGCCGACGGCCGGCAGCGCCGTGTCGAAGTCGCCGAGCCACGCGCGGGTGATGCCGCCGAGGCCGATCGCCGTGAGGAACTGGTTGATCGCGCCGTCGGCGGCCAGCAGCCAGGTCCACATGATGCCCGCCGCGACCAGCGGGATGACCTGCGGGAGGAACAGGACGGTGCGCGACACCGATGCGAGGCGGCTGCCTCCGAGCTTGCGGATGAGGGCCGCGGCGATGAGGCCGACCGTCACCGGGATGATCGAGAAGTAGAGGATGAGGGTCAGCGCGTTGACGATGGGACCGAGCAGCTGCGCGTCGGTGAAGATACGCACGTAGTTGTCGATGCCGGCCCAGGTCGCGGTGGTGACGCCGTTCCAGTTGTAGAAGGAGTACTGCACGGTCGAGCCGAGCGGCACGAGGACGAACAGCGCGTAGAAGGCCAGCGCGGGGGCGACGAGCGCGAGACCGACGACAGCCTCCCGCGACCATCGCGCGCGGCGCGGGCGATGGTCGCGGGTCGCCGTCGCACGGTCCCGCGCGGCCCGGGTCTCCCCGGGCCGCGTGGACGTGCTCATGGATCAGCCCTTCTTGCTGCTCAGGTAGTCGGTCTGCACCTGGGTGAGCAGGCCGGCGGGGGTCTGCTTGCCGGCGAACAGCTCCTGCAGGTTGGGCGTGAGGCTCTTCGCGTAGATCGAGCCGGTGGCGTTGGCGATGAAGTCCATCGACCCGTTGTTCTGCGACAGCTGCGCACCGGCGGCGAGCGTCTCCGCCGTCACCGTGCCGTCCTTGACGGCGGGCATGAAGGCGTCGGCCGGTCCCATGGGGTGCGAGCCGCCCTTCTCGACGGCGATCGTGCGGGCCGTCTCGTTGGTGGCGACCCAGTTGAAGAAGAACGCCGCGCAGTCGGGGTGAGCGGCCTTGGCCGACACACCGTACGTCAGCGGGGCCGACATGGCACCGTTCTGCCCGCCGGCCTCCAGCGGCGGAGCGAGGAAGAAGCCCACGTCGCCCGGCATCTGGGTGTCGAAGTTGCCCGACTCCCAGTCGCCGTCGAAGATGAACAGGCTCTGCCCGCTGGTGAACCGGCTGATCATCTGCGAGTAGTCCATCGAGTTCGCGTCGTCGGCGAAGTATCCCGCCTTGATCCAGGAGTCGAGGTGCTCGGCGGCCTTGACGTTCTCCGGGGTGTCGATCGTGGCGCCGTCCTTGAGGAAGATCCAGTCGTTGATCGTGCTCGGCTTGCCGTAGCTGGCCATCAGCGCCTGCAGCGGGAAGGCGAGGCCACCGGTCGCGCCGCCGTTGAACTGCGCGATCGGGGTGATGCCGGCATCCTTCGCCTTCTGCAGGTCGGCGTCGAGCTCGGCCAGCGTCGTGGGCGCGGAGGTCATGCCGATCTGTGCGGCGAGCTTCTTGTTGTAGAAGACACCGGTGACGGAGTAGTTGACCCCCATCGCGTACAGCGAACCGTCGCCGCGCTGACCCTGGTCGTTGACCCGCAGCTGCTCGAGCTGCGACGACGGCCACTTGTCCCAGCCGTAGCCGGTCGCGTAGGCGTCGAGGTTGTACAGCAGCTTGTCGTTCACCAGGTCGACGATGGTGGGCAGGCGCATGATGTCCGGCGGAGAGTCGACGAGCACGCGGGGCGCGTTCTGCGTGATGACCGCGAACTGGTCTTCGCGGGTGTTGAAGGTCACGTTCGGGAACTGCTTCGTGAACTCCGCGGTGAGGTCGTTGAACAGCGGGAAGCCGGTTTCGACGTAGGCGCTGAGGGTGACCGGGTCGGTACCGCAGCTGAGGGTCACGGCACCGGTCGGCGCCTGGGTGCCGGAGGTGTCGGCTCCGGGAGGGGCACAGGCGGTGAGGGCAAGGCCCGCGGTCACGGTCGTGGCGAGAACCGCCCAGCCGCGCATGCGCTTCGTGTTCGACATCGTTGTCTGCCTTTCCATGCAGTTTTCTCGGTGCGAGGAGGATACTTGCTGCTATACCGATTCAGCTCGCGTGCTAAAACGTACTAGCAGATATCGGTCGGCGCAACCCCTCATCGCGGAGGGACGTCCGACCGGAAGGGGGATCCGATGGCGCGCACGCGCGTGACTCTGTCGCAGGTGGCCAAGGAGGCCGGAGTGGCGGCATCCACGGCATCGCTCGTGCTCGCGGGGCGAGCCGACGAGCTGCGGATCTCGGCGACGGCGCAGGAACGCGTGCGCGACGCGGCACGCCGTCTCGGCTACCGCCCCAACGCACTGTCGACGGGGCTGCGCACCGGGACGACGCGCACGCTGGGGTTCGTCTCCGACTCGGTGGCCTCGTCGCAACTGGCCGGAGAGATGATCCGCGGCGCGATCGAGGCGGCACGTGCCCGCGGCTATATGGTCTTCGTCGGCGAGACGGCCGGTGACGCGCATCTGGAGCGCGACCTGCTCGACGCGATGTTCGACCGGCAGGTCGACGGGGTGGTGCTGGCCACGATGATGACCCACGCGCGCGCTATCCCTGTGGAGGCGACCCGCATGCCGACCGTGCTGCTGAACATCGAGCCGACCGACGACGCCGACTACGTGCGCGTGCTGCCGGACGAGGTCGCGGCCGGTGCCGACGCCGCGCGCCTGCTCGTGGACAGCGGGCACCGGCGCATCCATCTGATCGGCGTCGGTGACGACCCGGCCACCGCGCACCCCTTCGGCCTCGCCGCCGCCCAACGCCTGCGCGGCGCCCTCGCCGTGTTCGCCGAGACGGGGCAGCAGATCGTGTCGGCTCGTCCGACGGTGCAGTGGCTGCCGCCGGAGGGCTTTCGTCTCGTGTCGGAGGTGCTCGACAGTGGCGCCGAGGTCGATGCGCTCCTGTGCTTCAACGACCGCCTGGCGATGGGCGCCTACCAGGCGCTCCAGGAGCGCGGGGTGCGTGTGCCCGAAGACGTCTCGGTGCTCTCGTTCGACGACACGTCGTTCGCCCGCTGGCTGCGGCCGGGCCTGACGACCTTCGCCTTCCCGCAGCGCGCGCTCGGCCGCGCCGCCGCGGACGAACTCATCGACCTGATCGAGCGCGGTGCCGCGACGGACGGATCATCCGCTCCCCCGGCGCACCTGGTTCCGCTGCCGTTGCGGATGCGCGCCTCGGTCGCCGACCGGACTTAGACCCGGAAGACGGAATGGACCGGGCCGCACACCGCGCGCCCCTGAAGCTCGACGAGCTCCATCAGCACCGCCGTCCCCGCCAGCTGCAGCCCGAGCTCGTCGAGCAGGTGCTGGCCCGCACGCAGGGTGCCGCCCGTGGCGAGGATGTCGTCGACCAGCAGCACGCGCGTTCCGGCTGCGAGGTCGTCGCTCATCTCGATCTCGGCCGTGCCGTACTCGAGGGCATACGACACGGATGCCGCGGGCCGCGGCAGCTTGCCCGCCTTGCGGATCGGGGCCATGCCCACACCCGCCGCGATCGCGACGGCGCCGGCCAGCATGAACCCACGCGCCTCGACGCCTGCGACGACGTCGAACTGCCCGACGAACGGTTCGATCACGGCATCCACGACGGTGCGCAGCGCCCGCGCGTCGGCGAGCAGCGGGGAGATGTCGCGGAACAGCACGCCCGGCTGCGGGAAGTCGGGGATGCCGGCGATGAGCGATTCGGCGTGGGCGAGGGCCTCGGAAGTCACCGGTCAAGGCTAGCCGCCGCCGGACGCGACCCGATCCGGATGCTCGCCCGCCATGTGCGCAAGCGCTTGCGCTACGCTGATGCCATGACGTCGCAGTTGACCTTCTCCCTCCCCGACATCGGCGAGAGCCGCCCCGGCGCCGAATGGTGGCGCACCGCGGTGATCTACCAGATCTACCCGCGCTCCTTCGCCGACGCCTCCGGCGATGGCATCGGTGACCTCCCCGGCGTGACGGCGCATCTCGACGACCTACGCGCCCTGGGCGTGGACGCCGTGTGGCTGAGCCCCTTCTACCGCTCTCCGCAGAAGGATGCCGGGTATGACGTCGCCGACTACTGCGACGTCGACCCCCTGTTCGGCACGCTCGCCGACTTCGACGAGATGCTCGCCGGCGCGCACGATCGCGGCATCCGCGTGATCGTCGACCTCGTGCCCAATCACAGTTCCGACCGGCACGTCTGGTTCCAGGAGGCGCTGGCCGCAGCCCCCGGCAGTACCGCGCGCGCCCGCTACCTCTTCCGCGACGGCAAGGGTGAGAACGGCGAGCTGCCGCCGAACAACTGGGAGTCGGTCTTCGGCGGCCCGGCGTGGACCCGCGTCACCGAGGCCGACGGCACGCCGGGGCAGTGGTACCTGCACCTGTTCGACACGAGCCAGCCCGACTTCGACTGGTCGAACCCCGAGGTGCAGGAGGAGTTCCGCGGCATCCTGCGGTTCTGGCTCGACCGCGGCGTCGACGGCTTCCGCGTCGATGTCGCGCACGGCCTCGTCAAGACCGACGGTCTGCCCGACCACCTTCCCGCGGTGGATGCCGACAGCATGGGCGGCTCCGACGACGACGTGCCGTACTGGGGTCAGGAGGGCGTGCACGAGATCTACCGCGACTGGCACCGCGTGCTCGCCGCATACGACGGCGACCGTGCGCTCTGCGCCGAAGCGTGGCTTCCCACCGTCGACCGCACCGCCGAGTGGGTGCGCTCCGACGAGATGCACCAGGCGTTCAACTTCCCGTACCTCATGACGGAGTGGGATGCCGCGGCCGTCCGCGAGGTCATCTCCGAGTCGCTGCGGGCGTTTCCCGCCGTCGGCGCCCCGGCCACCTGGGTGCTGTCGAACCACGACGTCGTGCGCCACGCATCGCGGCTCGCGCTGACCGCCGAGAACCCGCAGGGCCACGGCATCGGTCCCGACTCCCCCGGCCAGCCGATTCCCGAGGTGGGGCTGCGTCGCGCCCGCGCCGCGACGACCGTGATGCTCGCCCTTCCCGGCTCCGCATATCTCTACCAGGGCGAGGAGCTCGGCCTTCCCGAGGTCATCGCGCTGCCGCCCGCGTCTCGGCAGGATCCGACCTGGTTCCGTACCGACGGCGAGCGCTACGGCCGCGACGGGTGCCGGGTGCCGATCCCGTGGACCGCGGATGCCGCCGCCTACGGCTTCAGCCCGACGGGCCAGTCGTGGCTGCCGCAGCCGGCCGAATGGGCCACGCTCGCCCGCGACGCGCAGGAGTCCGACCCCGACTCCACGCTGTGGCTGTACCGCACGCTGCTGGCGACCCGCCGCGCCGAGGGCCTCGGAGCGGCGACGCTGGAGTGGCTCGACGGCTACGGCGACGACGTGATCGCGTTCCGTTCCGGTCGCGTCACCGTGCTCGCCAACGCGGGCTCGACGCCGGTGACGCTGCCCTCGGGCACCGTGCTGGTGGCGAGCGCACCGTTCGACGGCACGGAGCTGCCCGTCGACGTCGCGGTATGGATGGTCGCGGACTGACGTGACCAGCATCGAGGAGGTCGCGCGCGCCGCCGGCGTCTCGACGGCGACGGTGTCGCGCGCCCTCAGCGGACGGGGGCGCCTGTCGGAGGCGACGCGCGAGCGGGTGCGCGCGTCGGCCGCCGAGCTCGGCTACGTCGTCTCGGCCGCGGCATCCACCCTCGCCTCCGGGCGCGCCGAGAACATCGGGGTGATCGTTCCGCTTCTGGATCGGTGGTTCTTCGCGACGGTGCTCGACGGCATCGCCGCGCAGCTCGCGCCGCGCGGCTACGACATGACGCTGTACAACCTGACCGACGACCCGGAGCAGCGCCGGAACCTGTTCGAGACCTCGCTGCGCCGACGGCGCGTCGACGGCCTCATCGTGCTGTCGGTCGAGCTCAGCGCCGACGAGCGACGTCAGCTCGGGGCGCTGCCCGTTCCCGTCGTCGGGCTCGGCGTCCCCCACGCCGACGTCGCCGGGCTGCGCGTCGACGACACGGCCGTGGGGCGCCTCGCGACCGCGCATCTGCTCGGACTCGGCCACCGCGACATCGTGCACCTCGGGTGGAGCCTCGCCGACGACGCGGGCGAGACCCTCGACATCCCCACCCGGCGGCGCCGCGGATTCGCCCAGGCGATGCGGGATGCCGGTGTCGCCGAGCCCCGTTTCGTCGCGGCCGACTTCACCGTCGAGGGCGCGCGCCGCGTGTCCCGCGAGCTGCTGTCCGGCCCCAACGCGCCCACCGCGATCTTCGCCGCGTCGGACGAGATGGCGTTCGGCGTGCTCGCGGCCGCGCGGGAACTCGGTGTCGAGGTGCCCGGCGGGCTGTCGGTCATCGGCGTCGACGGGCACGAGCTGGCGGGACTGTTCGCGCTGACGACGATCGAGCAGTTCCCGCACGCGCAGGGCGAGCGCGCCGGACAGGCGGTGCTCGCGGCCTTGGGCGTCGAGGATGCGCCAGCCGGCCCGGCATCCCTGCCCTTCGAGCTCGTGGTCCGCGGCTCGACGGCGCCGCCGCGCTGACCTCTCGGTTCACGCCGCCGGCGGGCTCGGGGAGGACGGCCAGGCGACCGCCGCGTACTCTCGATGGCATGAGCATCGACCTCGAAGCCCTCTACATCGACCTGCACCGCCACCCGGAACTGTCGTTCCAGGAGACCCGCACGGCGGGCGTGATCACCCGTGAGCTCGCCGCTCTCGGACTCGACTACGTCGAAGGCCTCGGCACGACCGGCGTCGCCACGAGCATCACCGGCACCGCCGCCGGCGACGGCCCGGTGGTGTGGCTGCGGGCCGACATGGACGGCCTTCCGGTGGCCGAGCAGACCGGTCTCGCCTACGCCAGCACCGCCCGCGGCATCGACCCGGCCGGCACCGACGTGCCCGTGATGCACGCGTGCGGCCACGACATGCACGTGACGGCCCTGCTCGGCGCGCTCGAGCGGCTCGCAGCGACCCGCGACGAGTGGTCGGGAACCGTCGTCGCCGTCTTCCAGCCCGCGGAGGAGTACGGCGCCGGGGCTCAGGCCATGATCGCCGACGGTGTGCTCGACCAGTTCCCGAAGCCCGACATCGTGCTCGGCCAGCACCTGACGCCGCTTCCGGCGGGCACCATCGGCGTCCGGCCCGGCACGCAGATGGCCGCCTCGGACGGCCTCACCGTGCGGCTGCTCGGCCGCGGCGGCCACGGCTCGCGCCCCCACGCCACGATCGACCCCGTCGTCATGGCCGCGGCGACCGTCATGCGCCTGCAGACCGTCGTGTCGCGCGAGATCGACCCGCGGGAGATGGCCGTCGTCACGGTCGGCTCGATCCACGCGGGCCTGAAGAACAACATCATCCCCGCCGAGGCGAAGCTCGAGCTGAGCCTGCGCTACCCCGACGACGAGGCGCGTGCCGACGTGCTGGCGCGGGTCGAGCGCATCGTGCGGGCGGAGGCCGCGGCATCCGGTGCGGAGAAGGAGCCGGTCATCACGACCGACCACTCCCTGCCGCCGACGATCAACGACCACGACGCCACCGCGCGCCTCAGCGCCGCGTGGGACCGCGCCTTCGGCGACGGGACGGTCGTCGACCCCGGCATGTTCACCGGCAGCGAGGACGTCTCGTGGTTCGCGCGCGAAGCCGGCGTGCCGCTCGTCTACTGGTTCTGGGGTGGCCTCGACCCGCAGCAGTTCGCGGATGCCGTCGCGCGCGGCACCGTCAACGAGGACATCCCCACCAACCACTCGCCGTTCTTCGCTCCGATCCTGCACCCCACGATCGAGCGGGGTGTGGACGCGCTCGTCGTCGCGGCGCGGGAGTTCCTGGGATGAGCCTCGAGGATCTGTTCGGTCCGCAGCCCGACGAGCCGGAACGCGCGGCGGGGCGCGAGCAGCGCGCGCCGCGCGAGCCCCGGCCCGCCCGCGAGCCGAAGCCTCCCCGCGAGCCGAAGCCACCGCGCGAACCCCGCCAGCCGAAGCCACCGCGCGAACCCCGCACCCCGGGAGGCGGAGGCGGCTCGCGCATGACGCTGATCCTCGGAATCGTCGCCGCCGTGCTGGCGGTGGCGGTCGTCGCCGTGGTCGGCTTCGCGCTGACCCGCCCGTCCGATTCGGCGCAACCGGCACCCTCGGCACCGTCGGTGCCGACGGATGACGCGTCGGTGCCGGCATCCACCCCCTCTTCGACGCCGAGCCCCACGACGACCGCCGCCGCCACGGGGGTGGCGTTCTCGGCCACCGGCTTCACACTCACGAGCGCCTCCGGCCAGCCCTTCACCTACCGGTGGGCCGACGAGCCGACCGCCGCCGTCGCGGCCCTCACCGCGGCCTTCGGGGCGCCGCCGACGCAGCGCACGCAGGCCGGCAACGGCTCGACGCTGCCGGATTACACCGTGTACGCGTGGAACGGATTCTCGTTGTTCGAGATGGTCCCGACCGCGACGCTGACCCGGGCCGACTTCTCGCAGCCCGCGTACGCGCTGTTCACCGCGAACGAGGTGGGCGGAGTTCCGGTCACGGCGGAGTTCGGCCTGAAGATCGGGATGAGCGCGGCCGAGGTGCGGGCCCTCACACCCGCTCCCGCGAGCGAGACGCCGCGCCCCTCGGGCAGCATCCGCTTCGCCTTCGACCCGCAGCGTTCGTCGTTCAAGAACGGCACGCCCTCCTACAGCGTGTTCGCCGACACCGACGGGGCCGACGGGCCGGTCGGGACGATCCTGTACTTCTACGCTCCGCAGTAGGTCGCCGCCGCGGATCGGACGGGCGCCCTTCCGCTCTGTTCACAACTCCGGAGATTCGACGCCGCCCGCAGCCGACGCCAGGCCGTTCACCCGTTTCGGGACGACTTCTCCGGAGTTGTGAACGCCGTCCCGCCGTCCCCCACCACGGCAGCCGACTCCCTCGCATCGACGAGCCACTGACCGCTCAGCAGCCCGGGCAGTCCGCGGCCGCCGCGCGTGGTGAACACGAGGACGACGGATGCCGCGGCGAACACGAACTGCACGAACGTCCACGGCTCCGGCACGAGATCCAGCAGCAGATAGCCCCCGATGCCGGCGAGGAACCGCAGCGGCCGCGCCACGGGAGCCGGCAGCGGCCCCCCGCGATAGCGCAGCTCGACGGCCAGGTCTCCCGGCGTGCGGCCGGTGGCGAGGACGACGACGGCCCAGATCGCGATCGGCGTCACCGTGAGCGCGAAGCGACCCGCGGCACCGTCGAGGACGGCGGCATGGTCGCGAACGACGTACTCGAGGAACACCTGCACGGCGACGGCCGAACCGTACCCGACGAGCACGACGCCGAGCAGATCGCAGAACATGGCGAGCAGCCGGCGTCCGCGCGTGACCGGATGCGGGCGGCTCCCGGCATCCGTCGATCGACGCACCCACCACCGTCGGGGGACGATCAGCGCGACGAGCGAGCCGAGCACCGCCCCGACCGTGTTCGTGAGCATGTCGTCGACGTCGAAGACGCGGTACGCACACGGGTACAGTCCCCACACCCCGGTGAGCTGGGTGGTCTCGATCGTCAGCGACACCAGCAGACCGGTCGCGAACGCGACGACGATGCCGCGACCTCCGAGCACCCGCAGGAAGAACCCGAGCGGCATGAACAGCAGCACGTTCAGCGCCAGTTGCAGGACGGCGAAGTCGGTGAGGCTGCGGGCGCCGCGAAGGTCGTCGATGAAGGCCCAGATGTTCAGGTTCACGCCCGCGCAGGCGTAATTCTCGGCGTCGGGCAGGGGAAGCAGCGTGTACGTCCAGATGGCCCAGAAGTAGACCAGCGCGGCGGCCCACAGCAGAAATCGCCCGACGGTGAGCCGGCCGCGGCGCCGATAGCTGATCGCCACGAACGGCACGAACAGCACGATTCCCACGACGAATCCGATGCCCAGCGCGACGACCCCCGAG